>CAZISE010000078.1:0-2744 GCA_964541945.1 uncultured Verrucomicrobiota bacterium | reverse complement strand
CATGAACTGGTTATAATGATAATTTAAACAGTTTCAACTACTCTAGACCCTTAATGTAAATTCAAATAAACTTGGTAACACCGTAGAACAAAGAAACAAAAAACTCAGAGAACTTCTTGAGTCAATAGCTACTCTTCCTCTTGGAAATTATAATGACAATACAATTGATGTTTTTGGTGATGCATATGAATATCTTATGATGATGTATGCTTCCAATGCTGGTAAATCTGGATGAGAATTTTTTACACCTCAAGAAGTCAGTGAACTCCTTGCTAAAATCACTACCGTAGGAAAAAAAGAAGTAAACAAAGTCTATGATCCTTGTTGTGGATCTGGATCACTTCTTTTGAAATTTGCAAAAGTTCTAGGGAAAGAAAATGTTCGCCAATGATTTTTTGGCCAAGAAATAAATCTGACTACCTACAACCTTTGTCGTATCAACATGTTTTTGCATGATATCAATTATGAAAAATTTGATATAGCATTAGGAGACACACTGACTCATCCAAAACACTGGGATGATGAACCTTTTGATGCAATAGTTTCCAATCCTCCGTATTCTATCAAATGGGAATGAGATTCCAATCCTTTATTGATAAACGATCCTCGTTTTTCTCCTGCTGGAGTATTAGCTCCCAAAAGTAAAGCAGATTTGGCTTTTGTCATGCATATGCTTTCTTGGTTGTCTACGAGCGGAACGGCTGCAATTGTTGAATTCCCAGGGGTACTCTATCGTGGATGAGCAGAGCAAACAATTAGGAAATATCTCATTGACAACAATTATGTGGATACAGTAATTCAGCTACCACCTGACTTATTTTTTGGTACATCAATTGCTACTTGTATCATGGTATTGAAAAAAAGCAAAAAAGACAATAAAGTTTTGTTTATTGATGCATCAGCGGAGTTTGTAAGAGGCAATGCAAAAAACACACTCAGCGAAGAAAATCGCAAAAAGATACTTGATGCCTATATCGCTCGTGAGGATAGAAATCATTTTGCCAAACTTGTAGACAATAGTGCTATTGCTGACAATGACTACAATATTGCGGTAAGTAGTTATGTAGAGCAAAAAAATACAAAAGAAGTCATTGATATCAAAGAGTTGAACAAAAAAATTTCTGAGATAGTACAAAGACAAAATCAATTGAGAACATCTATTGATGAGATTATTGCAGAGATTGAAGGATAGTGACTACTTTTATTTATATTTAAAGTAAATATATGAAAGAAGAGAAGAAACGAGTTTGTATATTCCCTTACATAAACCTATCCAAATGTTTGGTTATGGATGATTTTGAGATTCTTCTTTATGATACTTACGATTTTAGTAAAGAATTAAACAAAGAAGAAAAAAGTAATTTAGATTCTTACGTGGATTCTTTTAGAGAAAGTCTGTTTCAAAAATGAAAATTCCCTAAAAAAGCAGATGGAATATGAATTCTAAAATATAAATGAACAATTATCAGAACAAAAGAAAATTCTGAAGATATTGATGATAAAATAAAGATTCTATATTTACTTTTAAAGCTCCATATAAATTATGATTTTTCAAATCCATGAATGAATCATATAGATTTAAAAACATTTGATATTTTTTGGTGTAATGTAAAATCTGAATATATAAGTAAATTTTGAAGTATGCGAGATTGTGATAATTTATATTCAACAATTCCTGAAAATATAAGCTGATTAAAAAATGTTATAATCTATCCTCTGCATTATTGCATCAACAACATTGATGTAAGTTTTAAAATGGTAGGCAATTTTGAAGATATTTTAGGAATTGATAAAGAGAAAATAGATATAACATATCTCTGCCAATGAATATTAAAAGATAATGATTGCTACCAAAAGTTCCTTAACTTATCTTCAATTCATTATTGATTGGAACAACAAAATGATTTATTTTTCTATTACTCAATCATCCCTTCGATTTTAGAAGTACTATTATACCCAATTAATTGAAATAAAAAACAAACTGCTGTAGAATTTTGAGAAAATCTGGACAATATTCTAATAAGAGATAATGATTTTATCAAAACATCTTCTTCTAATATAGAAAAAGAAAGATGATTAATTGCCAGAACATTTTCTTTGATATATGACTTAAGAAATAATCTGCTACATGAAGGTGAAAAAAGTTTTGATAAATTAAAGGTTGAATTTAAGTGATACAATTTAAGAATTTATGATATATTTCAGCTTATTTTTAAATTTTCAATCCTCAGCGATTTTATTGAAAAGTGAATAATCGAAAATAAATTTCTTAAATTAAAGATTGAAGGAAATATATTTACAACTTGATATATAGATATAGGAAGAACTATTGATAGTTTATATATGGATGAACAACTTAGTAACTTACTTAAAAAAGCAGAAAACGATGAAAAATATTGATCTTAGATAAGTTTATAATTAACAATTATTATCATGACAAAAATAGACCAACTCATCCAACAATACTGCCCTAATGGTGTAGAATTTATAGAGCTAGGAAAAGTTTGTAAAACTCTTAAAAAAGATACATTAAAAACAGGAGAATTAATGGAAGAATGAAAGTATCCAGTTATGAATTCTGGAAGGGGCTTTTATGGTAAGTATGATAAGTATAATAATGAAGGCAATGCTATTACAATCGCAGCTCGTGGTGAATATGCTGGATTTGTAAATTATATAAGTGAGAAGTTCTGGGCAGGAGGACTTTGTTATCCATATTCATCAAAAGATGAGTATTTATTTTT
>CAZISE010000077.1:0-2842 GCA_964541945.1 uncultured Verrucomicrobiota bacterium | reverse complement strand
GCTTCAGCTCCTTCGCCGCATGAAGCTGGACACCCCCGAGCGAGAGAGCCAGCGCGGACGCCATCAGGATTACGACTTTCTTCATGATAACTTTTTCCGTAATGCTGCTCTCCTTGACCAAGGCAATGAAACGGCAATATTCAGTTAAATCCAATATGCCCCCGATGTTTCCGGGATAGGTTCATGGATTTGTTGTCAAATCATAGGATAGACCCCGATGTTCTCCCCAATATTTAAATCACTCCGGGGTGGGCCTAGTGCCTATTTTCTTCTTTCGTTGGCTCTATTTGATTCAACGACGTATTTTGATCAAATATTTGTAACCAATCATGTTCTGTCTTAAAAGGCCAAAACTCATTAGTCAAGAATCCGGGGCGTTCCCATATTTTTTTTAGCCTACCTAAAAATGATTTATGTCTTGAAGTTTTAGTCTCGTTTAATTCATAATTTGTTTTTAATAGACGTAACCATCTGGAAATAATATTTTGGCTATATTGTGTCAGACAGTATTGTCCTTTATTACAGTGCTTTTTCATGTCATCATAAAAATACCACAAAGACTTGGATATTTCACGCACCAATAAATCATTACTCTTCCTCAATGTAGATATCTCATCATCAAGTTGAAAATTGTTAATAATCCCTAATAGATAATCGTTCGTTATTTTTATCAATTTTTGTCTATCGTTAATATTAACCATTTTCTACTCCGAACATTTATAACCACAAGTTACGGAAATCGCACCTTCGGCTAATGCTGCTATAATAAAGGCTGTCTTCGCCGCAATAGCGGCATCGCTTCTACCCCAATTACGTCCAGCATTTTCGATTGCATCGCTGTCAAAAATAACTCCCAATCTTCTCAATAATGAGGTAAATGGATTGACATTTCCACCAAACATTTTAGAAGCTATTTCAATCTCTTCTCGAGTTTTTGGAACACGAGCAGCTAGTGAAGAACCTATCCCAGATACCACTTCTGTTAATATGAGTATTTGTCCAGAAACACATTTATGAATAGTTTTCTCACATTCCCACCAACAGTTCATTGCTTTTGAAAATCCATCATAAGCGTTTGCTACTTCTTCGGACGTTGGATTCCACGCTCCAGTCAAAATCCAGTTGCCTCCATTATCAAGTTCCCATTCACCAATACTAGTAATCCAATCGGAGAACCACCCTAATCCATACATATCGTAACTAAACATTGTGTTATTTCTGCATATAGTATAATGATTCAGCCCCCCAATTTCTCTAATCATATCCCTTGTTATCCATCTTCCGATTTGCGGATTATAAAACCGGAAGCCGTAGTAGGAAAGACCGGAGGAATCCACAGCTTTTGTGGAGAAGGAAAACGGAAGAGCGGGGCCGGAAAGTTGTTCGCCGAAAGGGGAGTATGAGAGTTTGGCGTTTATGGCACCGATAGAATCGGTCATGGCGATGATGTTGCCGTTGCCATCATATAAGTAATGTTGAGACATTACACCCTCACCCTGTCCCTCTCCCAAAGGTAGAGGGGAATTATACGCCGTCGAAGCCAGAACCGCGCCGACGGCACCTGTGGCGGTCAATGAGCCTGCCAAATCCAAGCCAAGCGTATGAAACATGGCTTTGCCACCCTCACCCTGTCCCTCTCCCAAGGGTAGAGGGTGCCCAAGTCTCGCTTGTTCTACCATGCCAGACATCAGAAATTCTGTGACTTTTACGCCTCTTGTGGCAATCTTCTCTTCGGATCTGATTCGCTGCCCAAGAGGATCGTAGGAGTATTTTACAACAGTGCCATCCTTTTTGCGGACTTCGCAGAGCCTGTTGCGGAGGTCGTAGGAATATTCGGCGTCGGGGGTTTTGATGAGGTTGCCGTAGGCATCGTAGGCAAACGGTTCTTCCACAGATTGCGCAGATGACGCAGAAACAATTTGGTTGAGATTGTTGTATTTGTAGCTCTGTTCCTCAGCGTTAATGCGGCGAAGAAGGCGATTACCGATCTTATCGAAATCGTAGCCGTAAATATGGCCATCGGAGGAGGATGCGTTGGTCAATTGATTGAATTCATCATAACCGTAGTCCCATTTGATGCCGTTGACCTCGGCCTTAATTCTTCTGTCCAGCTTGTCGTAGACGTAGGAGCAAAGAGGTGTGTCATTGAACTTCTTGGAGACCAGACGGCCGGCTTTGTCGTAGGAATAGTTAACCACAGAGGGCACAGAGTCCACAGAGGAGGCCATGGAAAGGGAAGCAATCCGTCCCTTGGAGTCGTAGGTGTAGCTGTATGTCCCGGCAGGGGAAGAAACCTGGACGACCCTGTCGAAGTTGTCGTAGGAGTATTCAGTTCTGAAGCTTTGCGTCGTTGCGCCGTTGCGTGAGAATGAACAAATCTTCTCCGAGAGGAGTCCGCGGGAATTGTATTTGTATTCAATTGTTCCGATTTCGCCGGTTTCGGATGTAACGCGTCCGAAAGAGTCGTAAGTGAACGTAATCTTGCCGTTTTCATCGGCTATTGAAGTCAATTTTCCGGAGGAGTTGTAAGAGAGGAGGGTTTCGCTCTTCGAGCGACTGCCTCTGTCGGCGGCAAGGGCACTCTGCCCTTGATCTCTGGAAACTGCGTTTCCATCCTCGGAAGGCGGTTGCGACAAGCGCAACCCTCCGGTGATGGAGATTTTTACGAGGCGGTTGAAGTCGTCGTAGGAGTAGAGGGTTGTCCTGTCGGCTTCGGTTTTCTTTTCGAGCAGTCCGCGATTATTGTATGAATAGCTGATGACTGAGCCGTCCGGCCAGATGCGTCGGACAAGTCTGCCGGCATTGTCATATTCGAAGCGGGTTGTTGAGCCGTTGCCGTCGG
>CAZISE010000076.1:0-3215 GCA_964541945.1 uncultured Verrucomicrobiota bacterium | reverse complement strand
CGATAGTCTCTGACATAACGGCTCAACTCCTTTCTTGATTGGTTAGGGTTGAGCCGTTTTGTTTACCCTTCCTTCTCCATCTGACAATCTTCTAACACTAGCGTCGCGGGAGCGCATCTTGCGCACTGCCACTCTTGATTTGTAGGGCGCGATGTCCCGTGTTGTTTCGGGGTATCGCGCCGACGCCCGGATTTTCCGACAATGCAACACGATACCCGCACGACAGGCATCGCCCCCCCCCTGCGACACGCTGTCCTTGCTGTCAGAGTGACAGCGAGCAGATGCTGCTCGTAGGATTTCCCCACGCGTTTCCGCGCTTGATTTCGGTCTGTCCTCCCCCCAGAATTCCCCGCCGTGGATACCCCGAAAATCTCAGCGGTTGTGATCGGCTACAATGACGAGCCGAACATTCGCGCCTGTCTGGAAAGCATTCGTTGGGCGGATGAAATTATTTTTGTGGATTCCTACAGCACCGATGCCACCGCCAGGATTGCCGCCGAGTTTACCGACAAAGTCTTTCAGCACAAGTTTGAGGCGTTCGGCAAGTTGCGAAATGAGGCGGTCGCGCACGCTTCAAACGACTGGATTTTCAGTCTCGATACCGACGAGCGGGCCACGCCGGGAATCCGCGATGAAATTCGGACGCTGTTGTCTCGCGGTCCCGGTGCGGTGGCGTATTTTGTACCGCGCCGCAATTTTTTCCTCGGACGCTGGATCCGCCATTGCGGCTGGTATCCTGACTATCGTCAACCGCAGTTCTTTCACCGGCGGCACATGCGGTATCGGGATAGCGATCTTGTGCATGAAAGTTTTGATGTGGATGGCAAAGTCGGTTATCTGCGGGAGCATGTGATTCAGATTCCGTTCCGCGACATCAAACAGTTTCTCGGGAAAATGGATCGCTATTCAGACCTGATGGCCCGGCGACTTGCCGAGCAAGGGCGGCGGTTCAGTATCTGGCAACTTCTTTTTCGTCCGCCATTCACGTTCCTAAAAATGTACCTGTTGCGGTTGGGTTTTTTGGACGGGTTGCAGGGATTCATTCTGTCGGGCCTGTACGCTTATTACACTTTTATCAAGTACGTCAGGCTCTGGGAAGCAACACGCCCATAACATCAGCCACACTGCTGGAAGTCGGCAACACCACGTGTCCTTCTCCCCAAGGTCGCCACCATTCCGCCTTGGATTCCGGGCCGAAAAAGGCGATGACTTTCGTCCCCATGGCGGCGGCGATGTGCATAGGGCCGCTGTCGTGGCCGATAAAGACGCCCGCTCGTTTCAAGAGCGCCGCCAGTTGCAGGATGGTGGTTTTCCCCACCAAAGACAACGGACGCCTCTTGGCGTTGGCCAGAATCCAATCGGTGTCTGCCGCCTCGCGATCACTGCCGACCAAAACCACCGGCATGGGTAGCGAGTCCACCAATTCCCGCCATCGCGGCAATGGCCAGCGGTTGACCGGATACCGTCCGCCAAGGTGAACGACGGCAAACGACTGTGACGGCAGCGGCAGATTTGCCGCGTATGCCTCATCATCCGGGCCGATGCGCAGTTCCAGAGATTTGTCATTGGCCTTCAAACCCAAGCATTGTTCCACCAGCGCAAGGTGCATTTCGACAACATGAGCGCCAGGAGGAAACGGGATTTGACGATTGTAGATAAACCGTCGCAAGCCTTCTCCGCGGTCCAATCCTATGCGCAATGGCACGCCGCTCAACAGACTCAACCATGCCGCCCGGTCGCCGCTGAAAAAATCCACTGACACATCGTACCGCTGTTCCCGCAACGCCCGTACCAGCCGCCATGTTCCGCGGCTCCCCGCTTGTCGGTTCACCGTCAAGACGCGATTCAGATGCGGGTTGTAACGGAGGATGTCCTCCGTTCCTTTGTTCACCACCATGGTGATATGTGCTTCGGGAAAACTCTCTCGCAACAAACGAATGGCCGGTGTCGTCAGGAGCACATCGCCGATGTAGCGGAGTTTGAACAGGAGGATGCCGTTCATGACGACGGCTTCTCCATCGGCTTGTTTGTGACACTCCGCATCATGTAGCCAAGGGAAAACAACAGAATCAAAGTCCCGTATGTCACACACCCGGCAGACAAACAGACATTAGAGAGGCGCGAGCCGATAATGTCGCGGGACGTCAACGTAATCAGCGCAAAACTCAGCCCCAGCAGCGCGCCTCCTATCCATCGGAACCTCTGTTCCGTGATTACCATTGCGGTTGCCAACATGTAGGGCAAGATCAGCACGACAAAATGGGATTTGCTGCTCATGGGCGAGAGCAATAGCATACTGATCAACAACACCGCCACATCGAGGACAAATGGGTTCTCCATGTACGACGATCGCAACAAGAACCACAACACCAACAATCCGTAGATGCCATAGACGATGCCCGCGCGGTAGTTTTTTTCCTCGCCATTCCCCGCCTTGTCGCTCATCCGAAACAACAGTCCGCGCAGTGACTGGTTCAAAGGATTGGGTTCCTCCCATTGTCGTGGCGCTCCCTCGTTGTCCCTTGTGGGAGACATACCCAGCGCAATTTCCCGAAGCCACGTGGCAAAATATCCTGATGAAGTTTCTTTCGGAGTAAAAAATAAATCGGGTAATAATGAAAACCCCAGATAGAAAACAACCGAAAACAGAAACAGTTTCCACCGTCGGCGCAACAGTAAGTACGGAAACAACAACAAGGGAGTCGCCTTCAGGGCCGCCGCGGCCGCAAAACCAAAAGCCCCGACGGCCTCTTTGCGGTTTATCAAGCCGTTCAGACCGAGAAGAATGCAAAGAAAAACAACCACGTCATAGGCTTGGTTTTCAAACACAGCCAGGGTGACTTTCAAACTGAGGATCATTGTCACAAATCGAAGCCAGTTCCGCGTGGCGTTTTTCCACAAATCTTGCACCATGGTGGCGACAAGGGATTCGCATATCCTCCAGCTCAAAACCGTTGCGCTGATCAAGACCGCATACCAGACCAGATTCCGCAGCCACATTGGCATCGGCGCGAACGGAATCATCAAGAACGCAAAAACCGGCGGGTATGTGAACCCCGGCGCAACGGATTCCAACGACCTGCTCTCCAACAATGCGGTGGCCGCCAGCGGGTAAAGCGTCATACCGTCCGGTTTCTTGATGAACCGCACATAATACGCAGCAAAAAACAACACAAGCGCAAGTGCCAGACCGTGGCGGGAAAGAAAAGCCGTTA
>CAZISE010000075.1:0-3277 GCA_964541945.1 uncultured Verrucomicrobiota bacterium | reverse complement strand
AGTACACCAGCCCCCATTGTTTGAGGTTGTTCTGGCAGGACGAGCGACGGGCCGCCTCGCGGGCCCGGGCCAGCGCCGGCAGCAGAATGGCCGCCAGGATGCCGATGATGGCGATGACGACGAGCAGTTCGATGAGTGTGAAACCTTTTTTGCGCATCTGCAGTCTCCTTTTGGTTGAAGATGCCAAAGACCTAATGTTTACCACCGCTGGTAGTCTAGCAGAAATGCGGTCCAGATTCAAGTCTTTTTTTGTGCTTTACAACTTCAGGCCTATTCATTTTATTTCCTGAAGTTGTATACTGGATTGCCATAACATGGATCGGGTGGAATCGCATGGGTTTCCGGTTCTGGCGACGCGTGCATATCCTGCCGGGAATTTCCCTGAATTTCAGTGGTTCCGGGTCTCCGTTTCCGTGGGACCCCGCGGGGCTAAACTCACTTGGGGCCCCCGCGGCATCCGGGCCACCGCGGGCATACCGGGCACTGGGCTTTTCTATACTACCCGGCTCGATCAGCCCCGTTACACCCGCCGCGCCCGGAACGCTTCGCTCGCGGATGAAGCGCTTTCCGACACGCCCCCCGAGGTGGACTACGACACCCTGCTCGCGCCCCAGCCCGGAGCAACGGGTCCGGAACAGGCCTACCTCAAGGGGCTTCGGGCCGTGCTGGCGGACCAGATCGACGAGGCGGCGAAGTGGTTTTCCCTGGCAGATTCGCTGACGGATGGGGCATTCATGGCCGGGATGGTGGCCATGAAGCAGAAACGCTTCCGGGACGCGGCGACCCTCCTGGAACGGGCATGCGCCCGACAGGACGAACTTGGGGCGCTCGCGCGAAAATACGGGGTGACCCCAACGGCGCAGCTGCCCGTTACTCCCCAGGTTTACGCGGAGATCCGGCCGGATGCCCGGGGACTGCTCCTGGCCCTCTCCGAATCCTGGCAGCATGCCGGCGAGCCCGATCGGGCCCTGGAATACCTGCGGATGCTGCATCGCCAATACCCGGAAGATCCGGTGCTGCGGCTGGGTATCGTGGAACTGTTGCTGGATGCCCGCCCAGACCATCCGGATATCCGGAAAAAAGTTCTGGAACTGACCGAGCACATCCGTAACGAATCGACGATTCACGCCGCCCTCCTGCTGTATCGTGCCCGCGCCCTGAGGCTGTCGGGCCTGGCGGAAGCGGCGATACGGGTGTTGAGAGAGGCCGACCGTTATCATCGGGATCGGCCGGACGAACTCTTTCAGGGGATCCGTTACGAAAGGGGGCTCTGCTGGGAGGCCCTGGGTAAACCCGCCCGAGCCCGGTCAGAGTTCGAAAAAGTCTACGCGGAAGAGCCCGACTATGAAGACGTGGCAAAGCGCCTGGGCATGGGTTAAACGTCGAAAAAAAAGGCTTTTTCGCAAGCCCAGGCCGGTGGTGGTGATCACGCTGTGGGCGCGGATGCTGCTTACCGCGATCGCCGTGACCGTGGTATACGAAGCCATACCGGAAAACGACGCCCGTTTTTTTCTGGCCCTCATGGCGGGCGGAGTAACGTTCATGCTGTTTTCCTGGTGGCTGCTGCTGCCCGCCGTGATCGCGCTGACCTACCTGGCGCTGAACGCGATGATCACGGGCGCTGGGCGGAATGACCCGTTCTACGCGATGTACCAGGAGCCCTTTTACCGGGTGATCTACCCCGTGGTGGTCTTCGGGATGCTGATCGGCATACCGCCGTTTCTGGCCATCCTGTTCCACGACCGCAAGCCATTCTGGAAACGGTGGTGGGGCGGAGAAGACAAAAAAACGCTTCGGTAGTTACCGCCACAGGGAAAGCGCGCTCGCGAGAACCTGTTCCACTCGGCGGCGGGGCTGGTGAAAATAGGACAGGCCGTGTCCGGCCAGCATGATGTCCGTGTCTACCCGGGCGAAACGACGAAGCGATTCGATATACGACGGTTTGTCGAAATCGATCGAGCCGTCCCAGCCGAAATCCCCGCGCATCAGGGTGCCAATCACGTCCCCGCACGCCACGATTTTCCGGTTTTCCAGGGTGAACAGCCACGCCGTGCATCCCCGGGTATGGCCCGGTAGGTGCATGGCCGTGAACGCCACATCCCCGATATAAATATGATCTCCGTCGTTGACGACCACGTCGACTTCACACGGCGCGAACGGCTTATGGTAGAGAAATCCGCAGCAGCGTTCGTCCCCCGCGGCCACGGCAAGAGCCGTTTCCCGGTGGGCGTGCAACGTGACGTTCCGCTGTTTCAGCAGGTAGGCCGCCCCCGCGTGGTCCCGGTGGGCGTGGGTGAGAAAACACGCGCGGATATCGCCAGGATCCAGTTCCCAGTAGCGCATGTTCTCGAAAATCTGGGGCAGGGTCTCCCCATTACCGCAATCGATCAGGACGATACCGTCTCCCGTCCGCACGGCGTAGGTATTGGCGTCTTCGAAAGACGCGTCCACGCCGCACCACGTGATGCCGTTCAGGTCTCCGCCGACCTGGTAAAGATTTTGGAGCAGTCGCATGGGAATATCCTTTCCGTTGGCAGAAACCGGGTTATGGTACCGCATCCGTAGTCCCGGCGCGCGGAACTTTTTGTAGACGGTACCACGGATTCCGTGTCTGGCTGGGGGCCTTGGCGCGCGGGCATTATGTGATAGGCGCTTGTCCTCGCACATGGCCCCACGGAGGGGGCTGGCGCGTGGGCATTATGCGGGCTCCAGGTGAACGGGGGTGTTTCGCGGGAAACAGTTGCCTGTCATCCGGCAGACCACGGCCGGTCATTGCGACCCGCGAAGAGCCGAACGCGGTGAAGCGTTGGTCCCGCCCTTCTCCATGGTGCTGGCCTCCTCCGGGGATAACACACGCTGTCATTTCGACGAACGAAGAGCCGAACGCGGTAAGGTGTTGGCGCGCCTCATTTTTTCTGGAGGCGATTCCTTTTACGGACGCGCTCTATGTCATTTCAACGAACGAAGGCCGAACGCGGTAAGGTGTGGGCGCGCCTTGTTTACTCTGGAGGCGATTCCCTCTACGGACGGGCTCTATGTCATTTCGACGAACGAAGTGAGGAGAAATCTTTTCCCCAGTCTGGCGCAGAGAAAAAGATTTCTCGCTTCGCTCGAAATGACAGATGTGATCGAAATGATACAGGTAACTGAATTACCAGGTTAAAAAGAATTGACGGATTCAGGGATTGGGTTGGTGTGGGGGCCCGGTCGGAGCAAAAAACGGTCATTGCGACCCGCGAAGAGCCGAACGCGGTGAAGCGTTGGTCCCGTTCTTCCC
>CAZISE010000074.1:0-3746 GCA_964541945.1 uncultured Verrucomicrobiota bacterium | reverse complement strand
ACTGACAATTCTATTTTTGGAAATCTACTGACAATTCTACTTTGCTATAACACAATAAAACACCACTTCTCTTTATTATTTCACCTCTACCACATAGACCCAACTTGCGTTTGAATTTTTATCACAAATCCATACCCAAGAAGAAACATATACTGCAATCTACTCTACCTCTCTATACTTTATATATTTTTGTATAAAAAATGATCTATAGGATAGAAAACATCTCAGGCATAGATGTCGTTTTCGCACCCATGGAAGAAGCGAATTCCATAACCATAGAAATCATGTGTAAAGCAGGAAGTATCTATGAAACCAGAGAAAAAAACGGATTGAGCCATTTTTTGGAGCATCTGTTCTTCAAAGGAGGCAAAAAATACCCTACTCCTAAAGCAGTAGCTGAAGCTTTAGACAGGTTCGGAGGAGAATCCAACGCCTATACAGGCGACGAATATGTTGGATATTATGTAAAATGTGCTCCAGAATTTATAGACAAAGCTATAGATGTCCTGGCTGATATGATGAATCATGCAAAATTCAATGTCGAAGAATTAGAAAGAGAGAAAGGAGTCGTCATCCAAGAAATCAAAATGTACGAGGATAATCCGATGATCATGACCATGGAAAAACGACAGACGTATTACTTCGGTGACAATAGCTTTGGTCGGCCGATTATAGGGACTGAGGAAAACGTGAATTCATTTACCCAAGAAATGTTATTTGAGCACAAAGCCAACCTGTATACCAAAGACAACCTCATCATCGTTATCGCCGGCAAAATAAAGGACAAAAAGACCATAGTAAACCAATTAGAACAAGAATTCTCTAGCCTACCAGCCAAAAAGAAAATAAAAAAACCGGCATTTACCGGATATTTGCCTAAAGAACACACCGGTTTCTATGAACAGAAGAACGAACAAACACATTTAGTGATCTCAGCACCAGGATTTAAGGGAGATAACGAAACCAAATACGCAGCCAATGTACTTGCAACCATTCTTGGAGGGAATATGTCTTCCAGACTATTTCAAAATATCAGAGAAAAACAAGGACTTTGCTACTATATCAAAGCTAGCCATATGGTCCAAGAAGACACAGGAACCTTCATCATTAGAGCAGGAATAGACAAGAAAAGGTTCGATTTCGGAGTCGAAAAGATCTACGAAGAGATAGAAAGGATAGCGAATGGCGACATCACCCAAGAAGAATTTGACAATGCCATAGGATACAATGAAGGACAAATTCAGATGGGAATAGAATCCTCCGACGAGATGGCGAGTTTTCTCGGAAATCAATACCTGATCTATAAAAAAATAGATACCTTGGAAGATGTTTTGAAAAAATACAAAAAATTGAAACTCGAAGACATTCAAACCATAGCGAAAAAATTGAGTAAAGAAAATCTCTATCTCTTCTACATCAAATAAATACCTAAAAATATTACCCAAAATGTATTGTTTATATACTATTGACTTATTAAAAAAAATATATATAATTAAATCATAAAACAAAAAGAAAAATATAACAAGAATTTTTAGACAAAGCTATATCATCCATCATCATGAGCGGGCTTTTGGGTAGCCCACTACAAGGAAAACTTTCAAACTACCTATACCAACAAAACAGTCGTGTCATTCGCGGCTGTTTTCGTAAATACCTAGAAAACAACTTGAACCATTATCATACCAATTACCTTACAAATCAGATAGTAATCAGTAAATACATACTCAATCATTACATTTACTGCCATCCCAAATCCATACAAAAATTGCTAAAAAAAAGAAAACGACTATTTTTGAGTATGTTTTACAACCAACTACAAATAACCTGTAGAGTATAAAAAAGAAAATATTGTTTTTATAGAAGATATTTTTATGCTCTCCTATACTATATATAAGCTAGTATAATATCACAATAGCACATAAAAAAATAAATACCATCACTATCAACTCTTCATTATTACTTCTTCACTAATAGTATGAGCAAACTGATCGAAGATATCTTATCTACTGTCGACATCATCGATGTCATCAATAGATACGTTCCGCTCAAAAGAGCCGGGACAAATTTTACAGCGTGCTGCCCTTTTCATAATGAAAAGACACCGTCATTTATGGTATCTCCAAGTAAACAAATTTTTAAATGCTTCGGCTGTGGCAAAGGCGGGAATGTTATCACCTTCATACAGGAAATCGAAAGAATAGATTTTCGGGATGCAGCAAAGGAATTAGCAAAACAGGCAAATATTGATCTTGCAAAATATCAGATAGACTCCAAACAGCATAATGATCGACAAGACGAAAAAGAAAAAATTAAACGCATTCACAAGCTAGCACAAAAGTTTTTCTTAGATCAATTGGAAACAAGCCCATCAGCAAAAAAATATCTGAAAGAAGAAAGAAAATTAGATGAAAAAACCATCAAGGAATTTGGAATAGGCTATGCGCCGGAATCACATTACGCGCTCATCCAAGAATTGAAAAACAAAGGATTTAGCGATCAAGATCTGATCGAAGCATCATTAGCGAAAAAATCGCAAACAGGAGGAGATGTCTATGCATTTTTTAGACATAGGATCACCTTCCCTATCTACGACACGATGAACAATATCGTAGGATTTAGTGCAAGAATCATCAATCCCAACGACAAACCAAAATATCTCAACAGTGCCGAGCATAAAGCATTCCAAAAATCACAGCTCCTCTATGGATTAAATCGAGCAAAAAACCAAATCAAAGAGCATAATGCATTATTTATCGTCGAAGGACAAATGGACGTTATCGGACTTGCAAGACTCGGATATCATCTCTGAGTAGCTACGTGTGGAACTGCCTTAACTCAGGAACATCTCAAACTTATCAAGAGATTCACGGAACATCTTTTCTTATTATTCGATAGTGATGATGCAGGACAGGAAGCTAGTCTGAGAGCATTGACATTAGCATATCAAAACAATCTCTTTCCAAAAATTATCACGTTGCCGGAAGGATTCAAGGATATCGATGAACTCGCAAATACGGCAGATGGTAAGAAAAAATTCGATGAAGAACGAAAAAAGAGTCAGGATGGATTTTTGGTCATCTTCCAGAATATGAAGAAAAAATTCGATCTCAGCTCTCCTATCGACAAACAGAAAGTATTAAACATGATGTTCAATCTCATTTTGAATATCCATAGCAGTGCCATGCAAGATCATTACATCCAGGTCCTAGGAGAAAAATTAGGTATCAATTATGAAATCATGCGTGCACAATATGTACAATATGCAAAAAGCGAAGGAAAATATATCCTCCAGCAAGCAGCAAGAAAAAAAGAAGCAAAATACGAGATAGACAGGGAAATGCTAGTAGCAGCACTCTTCTATCAGGAATTCATCAAACAATATATTGAAATACAAGAAAAGCGAAAAAATATTTTTGCACTCATCAATGTTCTTATGACTACCCTACCGGATATCCTCATAACACAAACCGCTAACAATCCAGATATGCATGAACCATTAGTAGAGCTTCAACTTCGACGAGACAAAGAACTTACCGACAAAGACGAAGATAAAAAATATCAGAGTATCAAGCAAATCATTATGCCGATATTACAAAAATACGTGAAAAGGATTACCAAGGATCCAACTATTTCCAATAATGAAAAACAACATATTCTCAATCTAACCAGAAATATCTAAACAGAACACCAACATGTTATAGCAAAGTAGAATTGTCAGTAGATTTCCAAAAATAGAATTGTCAGTT
>CAZISE010000073.1:0-3832 GCA_964541945.1 uncultured Verrucomicrobiota bacterium | reverse complement strand
CATCCTTACATCTCAAGCATCCTTATATCCCCAAACATCCTTATATCTCAAACATCCTTATATCTTAAACATCCTTATATCCCCAAACATCCTTATATCCTAAATATCATCAATAATACATATATTTTGTAATTTATTAAAAGTTATTTATTATTTGTATTTTTTTTTAATTATTAACAAAAAATAATTTTTCGTATTGGTTTTTTTATTAATTTTGTATTGTAATTAAAAACAAAAATTGAAAAAACGGTTTAATTATTAATAAAAATGGTGATAAATTCTGGTATAAAGAAGGTGAACTTCATCGCGATTTTGATAGACCAGTAATAGAAATTGCTAATGGTGACAAATTATGGTGGATGAATAATGTAAGATATCGATTAAAAGGACCTACAGTTATATATGCAGATGGTAAAGTTGAGTATTGGATTAAAGAAGTTAAGTATTTTAAAAAAAGAATTTGAAAAGAAAATAAAGGAGTTTTTAAAAATGAAAAATGGTTTAGTTATAGATGAAAATGGTAATAAATGTTGGTATAAGAACGATAAATTTCATCGTGAAGGAGATTTACCAGCAATAGAGTATGTAAATGGTTCTAAGGAATGGTATCAAAATGGAAAATTACATCGAGAAAATGATTTACCAGCGGCTGAGTATGCGAGTGGTAATAAATATTGGTATACAAAAGGGAAGTATAATAGACTAAATGGGCCAGCCATTATTTATAAAAATGGTAGAGTTGAATATTGGATTAAAGGGGTTAAGTATTCTAAAGAAGAGTTTGAAGATAAAATTAAGAAATTTGTAAAATAAAAAAATATTAATTAATAAAAAATAATTTTTCGTATTGATATTTTTATTAATTTTGTATTATAATTAAAAACAAAAATCAAAAACTAATATAAAATTAAGGAATTAAAATATAAAAATAAATTTTAAAATGATTGAATATTTAACCAAAGTTAATAAAAATAAATTTAAAACATATCAAAAATCAAATACCAAGAATTTATTAGATGGCAATCAAAAATAACAAAAAAATAGTATTTTATATTAAAATTTATATTTGGAAATAAATTAAAAATTAATTAAATTTTAAAAAAAACAAACAAGCATATAATTTATAAAAAAATAAATATATAAAAATTCAATAATAAAAAGGTTTTAGAAAATGAAAAATTTTGATTATATTGAACAGTTACATAGTGAAATAGACTTTTTAGATAATCAATTATTTAAAGAAGCAGTTAGAAACTATTTAATAGAAATAGATGAACAAAAACAGATAAAAGAAACTAAAAATATAATAATTTTATGTGGTTTAATTATTATGTTTTTTTTAACATATTTAATAATTTAAATGTATGAAATGAAAATGGCTATAAAAAGTTTGATTTCTAAATTAGAAAAAGATGGTAAAGTTAAAGGAATTTATTGTCATTATGATGGTTATTTAGATGGTGTTGGTAATACATTGAAAAGATATTGGTGTTCAGAAGAAAAAATGGATAGTCTTCTTAAAAAAGGTGATATACCATACTTGGCAACAAATTTAGATGAACTTGAACCTTATGAAGATACTGACTATTATAATAATATTATTGAAAAATATACAACATTTGAAAATTTAGATTCAATCATAAGTTATTTTAAAAATAATGGATTTGATTATTTATATGTATTTGAAGATGGTAAATTTAAATATTTAACAAAAATTGGATTTAAATTAAAAGAATTTTAAAAATTTATGAGGAAAAAATGGAAATAAGTGTAATTAAAATAAACAATATTGAAATTGAGATAATTGATAAAGATACACCATTAGAAAAGATTGTATTACCTGGTAAATTAAAAGAAAATAGACATAAATATTTAAAAAAATATACTGAAGATTTACATAACAAAACATTGGATGTCAAAAAAGAAGTAAAAAAATCTAAAAGAGGACGACCTAAAAAAGAAGTGAAACAATAAACTTTATTTTAAATTAAGAATATAAAAATAAAATATTAAAAAGGATAAATAAAATGAAAAATTTAAAAATTACTAAAATAGTTAATAATGTTTCAAAAACAATGTCTTTAAAAGAAATTAAAGAAATGTTATTTAAGTATATAGAATTATTTGAATACACAGATAATTGTGAAAATTGTTATTTAGTTGAGTCTATAGAAAAATCATCTGAAAGTGCAATTAGAGAATTATTTGAAAATGGTTTGAAAAAAATTTTATCTGAAACAAAATCATTAATTACTGATATTGATAGTGATCTTTATTTAGAGTATAAAGATTTAATAAATGAAATAATTTTATTGTTTGAACAAGCTAATGAAGAAAATTATATAGAAGATTTAGATTATTTATTAGAAATGATTTTATATTTATTTGAAATATTTTTATTTGATGATGATGAAGATTATGAAGATGATGAAGATGAAGATGAAGTTTATAATAAAAGATTATTTGAAACAGTTTTATATTTAAGTACTTTTGATAAAAAAACAAGAATAGATTTTTTGTATGATGTTTTATATAAATTAAATGATCTTGACAAAAATGGAATCTAAAATAGATAAAAATGAAAAAGACTTTAATATTTTAGTTAATGGTGTAATTAAAATGTATAGAGAAGTTTCAGGTTTGATTATGACAGATAATCAAGTAGATGAACTTTCAGAACTTATAACAAATAAAGTTTCTGAAGTTGTAAAAAAACACTATACTGAAAATATACATAAATATTTTGAAAATCAAAATAAATAAAATAGTTAAAGTCTTTTTTTGAAAGGGAATACAATTAAAAGTATTCCCTTTTTTTTAAAATATATAAAAATTTTTATATTTTAAATATATAAATTTATAAAAATAATATTAATATTGGTAATTAATAAGCTTAAAACTCGAATAATAATTTATACTAAAGGTTCTGATGAATTAAATTCATCTAACATAATTTTTAAAGAAGGTATGTTAGTATGGGATAAAGATGCTAAAATTCTTAAAGTCGGCGATGGTATAAATAAATGGATTGATTTATTACCAATAAATTCAAATGGAGCTGGTGGAACTGGTTATCAAGGTTTTCAAGGATATCAGGGAAATATTGGCAACCAAGGATATCAAGGAACTCAAGGATACCAAGGAAATATAGGAGCTCAAGGATACCAAGGAAATATAGGTAACCAAGGAGCTCAAGGTTCCCAAGGATACCAAGGAAATATAGGTAATCAAGGAACTCAAGGATACCAAGGAACTCAAGGAAATATAGGTAATCAAGGAACTCAAGGATACCAAGGGTATCAAGGAATACAAGGAACTCAAGGTTTTCAAGGTTCTCAAGGATACCAAGGAGCTCAAGGAGCTCAAGGATACCAAGGAAATATAGGAACTCAAGGAAATCAGGGATACCAAGGAAATATTGGTAATCAAGGAGCTCAAGGTTCCCAAGGATACCAAGGAAATATAGGTAATCAAGGAACTCAAGGATACCAAGGGTATCAAGGAATACAAGGAACTCAAGGTTTTCAAGGTTCTCAAGGATACCAAGGAGCTCAAGGAGCTCAAGGATACCAAGGAAATATAGGAACTCAAGGAAATCAGGGATACCAAGGTTCTCAAGGAACTCAAGGTTTTCAAGGTTCCCAAGGATACCAAGGAAATATAGGTAATCAAGGAACTCAAGGATACCAAGGAACTCAAGGAAATATAGGTAATCAAGGAACTCAAGGATACCAAGGGTATCAAGGAATACAAGGAACTCAAGGTTTTCAAGGTTCTCAAGGATACCAAGGAGCTCAAGGAGCTCAAGGATACCAAGGAAATATAGGAACTC
>CAZISE010000072.1:0-4197 GCA_964541945.1 uncultured Verrucomicrobiota bacterium | reverse complement strand
TCTTGCTGCTAGGACTCTCAAATTCACCGCCCCCTTTCAAGGGGAGCAGTATAAGGCTCGAATTCTTTTTATAGACGGTTGTAAAAAGAAAGCGGAAACAATTGAAGAGTTACTTTTGATTTTGGAAGAAGCTAAACCCGGATCGATTGATGCCATCTTTTTCCTTGGACACGGAAATTCAACAACCCAAGATTTAGGAAACAACCCTAATACGCAGCCATTCGTAAGTAAGGGAGGGGTGACGTTACAAAATGGCATAGCATATTTTTATCAAAATGCTGGGAATAATCAGCGAGTTATCATCACAGCGGTAGCTGACGTTCTTCGGAATAAGTTTCACACAGAGGGCGGGCAACGTATTGGTCTTCTCGGTTGCCAAACAGCTCATGGTGAATCCAACATCACCAAGGCAATGAGTGAAGCGGTTCCAGGCGTAACTGTTTATGGCAATCCTAGCAGCACTGTTGGTGCGTTTACGTTTCGTCCCGACCGCTTATATTTTAATGGGAAAGAAACAGGTGTGTTAAACATCAAGAACTGGCGATGATCGCGAAGGTGGTCATGATTTTATTGTATTTAGTGGGATCTCTGGTTGTGTGTTTCGGTTTTTTCCTAGTTTGGCGATTTCGCCTTCGAGGCTTAGTTTTTAACATTATAATTACAACGATTGGGCTCATGGTGTTTTTGAATGTGCCCGATTTTGGAGAAAACACCGTTTTCGAAAGAGTGTTTTTCAAGCTGGGTGTTTCCTTGATGTCTTCGACAGTAATTTGTGTTCTAATTTTTAGCCCTGTTTTGGTGTTAGGGCGAAGCCGCCATAATAGAGCAGAACTTCACGGTTCAGGGCAACGAACGAAGCGAGAAATGAGATGATGATACGCAGGAGCGAAAGCGACTATGAAAGTGAAAGGGGGCGCACCTTCAGGGCGTGTTGCCCAAAGGCTTGAATTAAATGGCGAATGCGGTTTCATCGGTTCGAACTACGGAAAGCCAACGGCAACCTCAGCAACACCGTGGCCGGCGTGTTGGGTGACTGGAGCTATACCTACGACGCCCAGAACCGGTTGATCCGCACCGCTGGAGGGCCGTCATCCGTCGTGGCCGAGTTCTACTACGACGCCCGTAACCGTTGTGTAAAACGGGTGATCAACGGCGTGACAACGTACCTGATCTACGACGGCTGGAGTTTGCTGGAAGAACGCAACCTTGCCGGCAACCTGTTGGCGCGCTACTATCACGGCCCTGTGATAGACGAACTCCTCTGTCGCGTGACCGAGACCAACACCGTTTACTACCACCACGACGGTCTCGGCAGCACGGTGGCGTTGACCGACTCCACCGGCAACGTAGTCGAGAGCTACACGTATGATGTGTACGGGCAACCGTCCGTCCTATCTACCACCTACCATCTACTACCTACCTCCTCCGTTACCAACCGTTTCCTCTTCACCGGCCGCGAATACCTCGCCGACTTTGCCCTCTACGACTACCGTCACCGCATCTACTCGCCGACGTTGGGGCGATTCTTGCAAACAGATCCACTTCGACTGACATCTGGAGACGCGAATCTATACCGGTACTGTATGAATCGAATTCCCAACCGCAGGGATCCGCAAGGACTTTGGGGATCTGATGTTCACTATGAACGTACACGCGATTGGATTGCTTCAATGCCTGGCGTTGGAAAGACGATTGCCGAAAGAATTGCGCGGGCAAATGATAGGACGGATTCCCTGACATCCGGGACGGGACCGTACGGTGCTGGTACTGGCGCTAGCTCTCGACATTTTGATTACGATCGCGGTATGGGTGACTCTCGACTGACACATGCAAATGAGGATATGCAGAGAGCCATAAACCAATGGTTGCAAGGGGATCGTGATGCGGCTTTGGACACTCTAGGACGCGGGATGCACAGCCTACAGGACTTTTATGCGCATCGTGATTGGGATCCTTCTGTTCCATATGGCCCCGACTGGCGAGCACATCCGAACTGGTATGACGACGCTCACGACCCAAGAAACCGGGACGCATTGGAGAACACGCACAATGCAACTATCGCTTACATGGAAGAATTTATAAAAGCGATTCGTGCAGCCCTAGCAAGGAGAGCTTCGCAATGTCCGAAGAAATTGTGAAATCGAACTTTATCCTAACTGCCTCGCTCGGTTTACTGGCAGGCGGGTGGGTCACTGTTTTCGCCATTCTCATTTATCCAAAGTTCAGAAAAATGCCGCAGAGTATTCAGATTCCACTGTTCTTGGTATTACCCGTTTTTGGTTGGTTTTGCGTTGCTTTTGTGGCGCTCGGTTGTTTGGGTACGCGAATACCTGACTGGCTTGGAATGCGTCTATTGGCTACGGGAGGAAATGTTGTCATTGCGTCTGTTATCGCAACGACTTTAGTTTATGTTCGTTGCCCTACGGTGACGCTATGTTGGGGCATACTGGTGCCGTCGGTGCTAATTGAGTTGTACTTGCATGTGTTTTAGCCTATCCTTGTTACCTTTGTGTAAAGGGTCGGTTGACGAACTGCTACTAGACGCTTTCTACTTCCACCACGACGGTCTCGGCAGCACGGTGGCGTTGACCGACTCCACTGGCTTCGTGGTCGAGAGCTACACCTACGACGTGTACGGGCAACCGTCCATCCTATCTGCCACCTACCATCTACTACCTACCTCCTCCGTGACCAACCGTTTCCTCTTCACCGGCCGCGAATATCTTGCCGAACTGGGCTTGTACGACTACCGCCACCGCTTCTACTCACCGTCGTTGGGCCGCTTCCTCCAAACCGATCCCCTCCGCTTCGACGCCGAAGATGTGAATCTGTATCGGTTTATTGAGAACAGTCCGGTGGACTTTATTGATCCGGACGGGCTTAGTATGACCGCTCCTGGTGCTGAAGTATGGCATCCGATGGCGCGGGAGGGAACACCGGAACAGGCGAAGTTTTGGGGTGATGTGGTTGCTCCGTCCGTTGTACTGGCAGCGTATACCTTTGCCGCCGCCCCTTGGTTGCTAGAAACCGTTCCCCTTTGGTGGGATAAACTGCAAGAGATTCTAAAAAAGTGTCCAGAGACCGCACAGAGGGCCCTGCGTTTGCCAGCAACTGATACGACGCTGGCTGGAACTCGTACGCTTGGCTATACGACTCCCAACGGGAATATCTTTCTTCAGCCGGGGTTGTCGCGAGCCGAACAGCTTTCAACACTTCGACACGAATCGGTTCATGCCTTCCTCTCAGCCAGAGGTAACGGCCCTCTTGCGACGTTCCGTCAGAACGTGGGCGTTGGAGCTTACCGTAACTCGCAGCTATTGCGCTTCACTGAGGAAGCAATCGCCGAAACCTATGGGAGTGGGAGTCTGCTACAAGGGCTACGACATCCGTTCGTGAACGGCTACGTCACTCCGAGTGGGGTGTTGCTCGAAGGTAGTGGCCTCATTGGAGCGGTCTATCTCGGTTATCAACTTGGAATGGACGACTGACATGATAACCAAAGAACGAGCGCTAGAAATCGCACGCGAAGAATGCGGCCGCCGTGGTTGGCCTTGGCAGGAACAGACGTGGGTGAAATGGGGGGTGTTTTGCTACACGGTCTGGGGGGGCGCGCGCAGAGGTGGAAATTTAATAATTAGAATTCGGAAGCGGGACGGCAAGATTCTGAGTGCAATTATAACTCCGAAGTAATGCACCAAATTTTGTAAACCTGCTGGTAATTTGAGAGATAGGGGGCGCCCCTTCAGGGTGTGTTGCCCAAATCGGATTCAGTTTGGACTGATGTGAGGTCACGGTGTCTGAAGTATCATCATGATGGGTTTTCAACAATCGCAACAGGAATTGTTCACCTACCCAATTAGGAAGGGTTAGGAAGGGCCAACTTGAGGTGGATTCCTTCGACTGGAGAGGTTTTTAGCAATTCTTAGCCGGGACGATTCAGTTGAGGAGCATTTTGCACTGATTTTATAGGATTACGCTTGCAGACTTCCAACTGCATTGCAGTTGGGCGAACCGGTGAGTTTCATCAGGATTTGTTGCCACCATTGCCCTGTCTCGGCACCCCGCACCGCCAGCCGTAACGTCGGTTTGCCCTGCGCCCAACTCCACACCGCCGCCCGCGCAAACAGCCGCCATCGCAACGTGTTTCAACTCACACCCGATTCTCAATCTCGGCCCGCCCATTGTACGAACGCCACA
>CAZISE010000071.1:3227-4537 GCA_964541945.1 uncultured Verrucomicrobiota bacterium | reverse complement strand
TATTTTTATAAATTAGAAACCGACAATTATACAGCAATTAAGAAATTAATGCTAATAAAGTAGGAAAGAAATTTAAAGAAGTTAATTAAAAATAAAAAGAAATTAGAATTTTTTTATTTTATTCAGCATAAAAATATTATAATTCAAAATTTAGAAAATTAATTTACACTTGCAAGCATCTTAATATATGTTAATTTTATCCATGTTTTTTCAAAATTCTTGCTGATTATTTTTTATTAATGTATTATTAAAACCAATAAATTTTTAGTAAATATTTTTATTTATTAATTTATTTAGTTGAATTAATTGTTATGAATATTGATAGTTTATTAACTAAAGTTTTTCATTTTTTTCTAACTCTACTTCCTTATTTTGTAATTTGGTTATTTTTTCATGTATTTGTTTATTTGCATTTGAATTTGGTTTTTATTTTAACAAATATATTATTTGTAAGTAATTATAAAGGATGTTCAGTTTATGTATGTGCTGGAGTATTATTATTTTTCCATTTGATGCTTTCAGTTCATGGTAGAAAGATTATTACGATATTAAATTATTTATTGTTGCTAATATTATTTTTAATGAATATTTATTTTATTTATTTTGATTTTTCTGTTTATGTTTTCATTTATCTAAATAATTTATTAATTTTATACGCAATGTTGCTTAGTTGTAATTATATGATTTTAAGAAATAATTTTATCAATAAATATGATATAGAGCCAGGTCATGCATCATTAAAATATTTTTTCAGTCAAACTTTATCATTTGGAATGCGGTATGGATTGGGGCATATGTTTAATATTTGGGGTATTATCTTTAAACCAATTACAGATTTATTGTCAGAATCTATTTTTCAAGTAAATAATATGAAAGTAGACTTATATATACTTAGTAAAGCAAAAGATCACGCAGTTATAGCACATTCAATATCTATTGCAACAACATTATTAGTAATTTACTATTATTTTAATTTTAATGATGAAAGTTTAGATTTTATCATTTTAAAGATGTCATATGTAGATATGCTTTATCGAATAATGAATTGGTAGATATTTAAATTTTTATTACGAAATTAGTGTAATTTGGTGAATAATTTAATCTAATTGAATTCAAAGACGAATTTTAATAAGAATACGTAACTTTTTCAGAAATTTTTAAAGATACAAGAAGTTCTTCATAAAGAAGATTAAATTTAAATCTAATTTTTTTTGTGTTATTTTAAGTAGAATATTTAAAACACAAAAGCCTTGAGTTAAACAAGGCTTTTTTTATAAGAGTGGGAGCTAATGGATTCGAACCAATGACCC
>CAZISE010000071.1:0-3127 GCA_964541945.1 uncultured Verrucomicrobiota bacterium | reverse complement strand
TTAAACAAGGCTTTTTTTATAAGAGTGGGAGCTAATGGATTCGAACCAATGACCCTCCCGACGTGTCGGGATGCTCTGAACCAACTGGCAGTTTAAAACACAAAAGCCTTGAGTTAAACAAGGCTTTTTTTATAAGAGTGGGAGCTAATGGATTCGAACCAATGACCCCCTGCTTGTAAGGCAGGTGCTCTGAACCAACTGAGCTAAGCTCCCGAGTTTTAATTCTTTTTAAGAACACAATCATTAATTGAGATTGTAAATATAATAAAAATTCTGTTACTATGCAAGAAAAAAATATATTTTTTATAAAAAATGCCCCAAAATATTTTAATTTTGAGGCATAATAATTATTAATTTAATCTTTTATAACTGCTTATTTGCTTGTGACTATTATTTAAGTCAAATTGGTCAATTAAGATTTGCAAGTTTTCTGTTAATCTATTTAAATCTTCTGCTGCTTGAGCAATTTGGTAAACTCCATTTGTGGATTCTTTTATTACATTATTTATAGTTTCAATTGATTTAGCTATTTCTTCACTTGTAGCAGATTGTTCTTCACTGCTTGCAGCAACTTGAACAATAACATCAGTAACTCTTTCAGAGCTTTCTATAATTTGTTTTAATACTGAACCAGCTTTATTAACAAGCATCTTGCCATCTTCCACATTCTTTGTGCCTATTTTCATGGACTCAACAGCAAGATTAGTATCAATTTGAATTTGTTTAATCATTCCAGCTATTTCTTTTGTAGCTTTAGTTGTGCGTTCTGCAAGTTTTCTAACTTCGTCAGCAACAACCGCAAAACCTCTTCCTTGTTCTCCAGCTCTAGCGGCTTCTATTGCAGCATTTAACGCAAGTAAATTAGTTTGGTCTGCTATATCATTTATTACTTGTATAATTTCACCAATTTTATCACTATTTTCACCTAAAACGTAAATTTTATTAGCAGATTGCTCAACAACCTCTGAAATTTTATCCATTCCGGAAATAACCTCGTTTACAATCATACCACCTTCTTTAGCTTTTTCTGCTGATTGCTTAGAGGATTCTGCAGCAAATGAAGTATTTTTTGTTGTACTAAAAATTGTTCTGGTCATTTCTTCCATAGCAGCAGTAACCTCATTTATATAAGCAGATTGCTCATTAGTGCCCGATGCCATTCTTTCTGTAGATGAGGAAATTTGAGTTGCAGCAGAAGCAGTAGCAGAAATTGCTTCTGATAATTTATATATTGGTTCGGTAAGTGTATTTACGGTTAAATTAATTCCGTTTGCAATTTCTTTAAATGCATTTGTAAATTTAGAGTCGTCAATTCTAATGTCAATTCTTCCTTTTTTAACAGCATCGTTCAAGGTCTTTAATTCGCCGGTCAAATTGTTCATTGTGGTGATACATAAATTAAGATTATTTTTAATCTCATTAAAATCACCTTTATAATTATCGTTGATAGGGGAGGGGATATCTCCTTTTGCAATACGTTCTATGTAATTTGCAGCAACATTAAGTGGATTAACAACAGAATCTAAAGTTTTGTTAAATCCAGCTACAATTTGCTTAAATTCTCCTTCATGCTTGCTAGCATCAGCTCTTATATTTAATTTACCATCAATTGCAGCATTAGAAAGCATCTCTACATCTGAAACAAGACTTTTAATTGTATGAAACATGCTATCCATTGCATTTAATAATAGTCCTATTTCATCTTTACTAGTTGCTTTAATAGTTACATTTAGATTACCGTGAGATAATTTTTCTGCTACTTCGGTAGCAAGCTTAATATTTCCAACAAATTTATTTATTAAATAATATCCTAAACCTAAACTTATTAGTAAAATTACAATAGCAGTTAATATAAATGTTTGTTGAGATTCAGCCGTTTTACTTTCAAAGAAAGCTTTCGAAAAATTAATTTGTAAATAACCAATTATAGAATTGGATTGATCTTTCATTGGCATAAAACTAATAATTTCATGGTCAGTTTCTTCCATATTAAGCTTGTCAGTTTTTGCAGTAGAAGAAGTAGGTTTTGAACCACTTAGTGATTTTACAAAACCCATGTTATTGTCATAAATTACAATATCATTTATGGTTTTAAGTTTTCCTTCTGAAGAAATTCCATTATTGATGGATTGAAGAGCCTGATCTAATGCAGCTCCATTATCTATGATAACTGTTTGTAACCCAAGAGATAAATTATCCGATAAAATATTACTAATAAAACCAGCATCTCTAATAATCATATCTTTAGCCATTTCTCTAGCTTTGTTAGGTGCATAAAAGGCTAAAACGATAGAGAAAACAAATATTATGCCAGCGAGAAGAACTAAGTTTTTTGTTTTAATTGACATCTTAAACCCTAAGTTAGTTTTTGATTGTTTGAGCAACTTTTAAAATAGCTGGGTTCCATTCCATACCCTGTTCACTAGATGAAGATAAGTTAAGAAATATTACTTGTTTATTATCATCATCTAAACCAAAACCTAATGTTATTCCATCAAAGGCGAGTTGAGGTTTGTTGGTAATTGTTAAGCTTTTATGTTGTTTAGCATAAGTTTTTACAGCACCAACTTTTGCAGCATTAGATAGGAAAATTATATCGTATTTATCAGCGGGTAAATCATTACCAGCATCTACATCACTAATGGTTGCTGCAACAATTGTATTTCCAATATTTTTTTTAAGTTCGTTTGCAATTGCATCGTTACCAATAACAAAAATTTTTATATTTCCTTTTAAGGATTTATTTAATGCTAAAACTTTTATTGTTAATGGAACAACTTGATTTGCAGGGACATCTTTTTGAGCATAGTTTATGTTTGTGAAGAAAATTATAATTAATGAAAAGAGAAGAACAAAATTTTTCATAATGATATCCTACTATATTTAAAATGGTCATCTAAAATAAGTAAATCAATAAAAATTTGCAATGTAAAAAATAGTCAATAATTATAACTATTAAGATTTAATAATTACATAATTTTTAAGTTTTTAGTAAATAAATTTAATATTTAAGTTACATTTATTTATAGATGGAAGAATTTAAAACAAAAAACCCCGAAAAATCGGGGTTTTAGCTCCGCGGGCAGGGCTCGAACCTGCAACCCTGCGGTTAACAGCCGCATGCTCT
>CAZISE010000070.1:0-5131 GCA_964541945.1 uncultured Verrucomicrobiota bacterium | reverse complement strand
GCGCCGAGGGTGAGGGTGCCACCGGTGATGGTGGTCGGGCCGGTGTAGGTGTTGGCCCCGTTGAGGATAAGAGTATTGGCGCCGGCTTTGGTGAGACCGTAACCGTTGCCGTTGTCGCCAATGGCGCCGTTGAGGACGGTGAGGGCTTCTACGGTGAGGGTGCGGGTTCCGTTGGTGAGGGTCCAGGCTCCGACAAACGTCAGTGTGTTTCCGCCAGGTGCGACGGTGGTGTTCGCCGCGAACAGGACGCTGTTGCTGACGGTGGCCGTGTTGCCGCTGAGGGTGCGGATATTGCCGCCATTGAATGAGACGAGACCGGTGCCGAGGGCGCGAACGCCGGCGATGGCGAGGGTGCCGCCGTTTAGAAGGGTGCCGCCGCTGTAGGTGTTGGCGCCGCTGAGCGCAACGGCAACGCCGGAGCTGGCGATGGTGACGACGCCGGATTGGCCTGTCAGGTCGCTGATGACACCGGCGTAGCGGAGGATGTTGGTGGTGGCGAAGGCCAGTCCGTTGCTGCCGACGGCGATGCCGCGGTTGTTGTGGAGGGTGACATCGTTGCCGCTGGCGCCCAAGGTGCCGCCGTTGACGACGATGTTGCTGGGAGCAAACGAACCGGGGATTGCTCCGAGAGCGGTGTCGTCGGCAAACAGAAGCGAACCTCCGGTGATGGTGATTCCGCCGTTGAAGTCGTTGGTGCCACTCAACCAGACAACGCCGGAACCGCTGATCTGCAGGTTGTTGGCGCCGGTAAGCGCGCCGTTGTTGGGCAGCAAAAGGGTACCGCCGCCGCCGCCGAGCCGGTAGGTGGAGCCGAAGGGGGTAAGGTTGCCCGTGTAGGACCAGACGCCGCTGACGGCGCCGAGGCTGACGTTGGCGAGGTTGGCGCCCGTGGCGGCACTGAAGTCGAGGTTGTTGGCGCTGTTGGTTGCCAGGGCGACCACGCCGACAGAACCGGTGCTGACGCGGGCAAGGAATGCCTGATCCATGGCATAGCCGGCCGCGAGCGCGGCGCCGGCGGGCACAAACAAATTGGTGGCGCTGATCGGGAGAGCAACGGTGGAGTTGAACTGGAGGACGCCGTTGTTGAGGACGGTGGAGCCGGTGTAGGTGTTGGTGCCGCTCAACGCCAGGGTACCGGTTCCGTTTTTGACGAACGAGAGGGCGCCGCCGATGTTGCCGCTGAAGGTGGTGTTGGCGGACTGGTTGACGGTGAGGGTGGCCAACAGGCCGGTGTTGGTGATGACACTGCCGCCGGTGCCGAAGGCTTCGCCGCTGCGTTGGAGACGGGCCACGGTTTGGTTGAATCCGCCGAGGTCAAAGAAGGAGTCTTCGGAAACGGCACCGGTGGCAGCAGCATCCACGTCGAGGATGGTGCCGGTCGGCAGAGCGTTGTCGGCGCCGAGTTTGAGGGTGCCACGAACGATGCCGGTGAGGCCGGTATAGGCGTTGTTGGTGGCGGCGAGGATGACGATGTTGCGGGCGCTGATGTAGAGATCAGAGCCGCCGCCGTTGGTGATGGGGCCGTTGATGACGAGGACGCCGCCAGCCTGGCCGCCGAGGCGCGGGGCAAGTGTGCCGGCGTTGGAGCCGATGATGACGGGGCCGTTCCAGGTACCGGTGGAGTTGGCGGAGGCCTGGAGGGCGCCGTAGTTGTCGCCGCCGGTGCCGAAAAGGGTAAGGGTTTCGCCGGTGATGGTGACGTTGCTGCCGAGGGTGAGGATGCCGCCGGAGTTGACCGTGGTGGCGCCGGTGGTGGCACCGAGGGCGTTGCTGTGGCCGGCCACGAGGACGCCGGCGTTGATGAGGGTGATATCGGTGTAGGTGTTGGTGCCGGTGAGAGTAAGGGTGCCGGTGCCTTGTTTGACGAGGGAGATGTTGCCGCCGATGGCGCCGTTGTAGGTGGTGTTGGCCGTCTGGTTGATGGTGATGGTGGCCAGAGTCGGCAGGCTGTTGGTGAGGGTGCTGGGGACGAGGTTGCCGCTGACGGTGGCCAGTCCGGCCCATTGTTGGTTGTTGCCGAGCACGTCTGTGAGGGCGAACCGCCCGGCGGCGGAGGAGTTGGCGCCAAACGAGAGGACGGTGCCGGTGGGCAGGGCGTTGGTGACACCGAGTTGTAATGTTCCGACGATTACGGTGGTAGCGCCGGCATAGGTGTTGTTGGTGAGCAGGAGGATGACGCCAGTGCCGCCGTCGGGATTGCGAACGGCGAAGCCGCCGCTGCCGCTCATGGGACCGCTGATGGCCAGAGTGGCGCCGTTGACGGAGACGCTGAGGCGGATGTCGGAAGCCAGTGTGATGGGGCCGGTGACGACGTTGCTGCCGTTGGCGCCCTGCAAGGCGCCCGACGTACCGAACTGGCCGGCGAGGGTAAGGGCGTTGGTGACGGTGATGCCGCCGGTCAGTTGCAATTGTGCGCCGTTGGCGACGGAGGCCGCGCCGGTGCCGAGGGCGTTGCCGTTGGCGATGGTAACGACGCTGGTGTTGATGAAGGTGCCGCCGCTGTAGGTGTTGGCGGCGGTCAGGGTGAGGGTGTTGGCGCCGATTTTGACAAGGGCGCCGGTGCCGCTGACGACGCCGCTGACTGTCATGCTGTTTGGCGTGGAAAAGATGGTGTTGGTGCCGAGGATGAGGTCGTTTCGGATGTAGGCGACCGCGCCGCTGGAGTTGGTGATGACGGGCAACGTCGTCCCGTTACTGACAAACAGCAGGGGTGCTCCGTCGAGGGTGACTGTGCCGGCCAGGAAGTTCAGCCCGTTCAACGTGAAGGTTCCTGGAAAATCATTTGAGGCGGTGTAGGCACCGGTGGCGACGAAGTTCAGGATGTAATTGGTGTCGCCGCCGGAGGCGGGGACGCCGTTGGTCCAGTTGCCGTTGTTGCTCCAGACGCTGCTGGTGGAGTTGGTCCAGTAGAAATTCGTCTGTGCCGAGATGTTGATCGCGCTCGACAGCCACAGCAGGAAGAACAACCGTTTCAGCATGATGAACCTCCGCGAAACCGCCTCCATACGAGTATCGCCAACAGGCCCGCGCCGACCAGCAGCCCGGCGCCGGGTTCGGGGACGACGGTGAGTGTCAGGTCGTTGCCGTCGGTGCCGCCGAGGGCAAGCGTGGCGCTGTAGCCGAAGAAGTTGGTGCTGGTGACTTCGGTGAACGCGCCGCTGGTCGTCACGGCGTCAATCAGGGTGTACAACCCGATGCCAAACCCGGCGTTGGTGGTGAAGGTGAAGCTGCTGAAGTCCTGGTTGTTTAGCGTCAACGTGCCGAGCGCCACGACGAGATCGCTGTTGTTTGTCGCGCCCAACTCGAAGGTGAGCATCGCGCCGGGGTCGAGGGTGAGGTTGCTGACGGTGAGTGTGCCGACGGAGTTGCCGGGGCTGAGGCGTCCGCCGTTGGCGATGGTGACATCGGCAACGATGCCGGTGCCGCCGAGGACGCCGCCGGCGACGGTGATGGGGCTGTTGAGGCTGATGCCGTTGACCGACAAGGTGCCGGCATTGATGAGGGTGGCGCCGGTGTGGGTGTTGGTGCCGGTGAGGTTTAGAAGCGCGGTGCCGGTTTTGACGAGGTTGAGCGGGCCGCCGAGGCGCCCGGCAAAAGTTCGGGCGGCGTTGTTGCTGACGGTAAAGGTGGCGAGGGCACCGGTGTTGGTGATGATGTGGTTGCCGATTCCCTGGGTGATGAGACCGCTGACGATCTGGTTGAAACCACGCAGGTCGAGGGTGGCGTTGTTGGTGCCGGTTTGGCCGAAGGTCAACAACGTGGTGGCAGGCAGGACGTTGTCGGTGCCGAGGCGGATGGTGCCAACGGCGATCTGGGTGTTGACCCAACTGTAGGTTTTGCCGGGGGCACCGACCGTCCAAGTGCTGCCGTCGGTTTTGAAGAAATCGCCGCTGATATTGACGCTGCCGGTGAGTGTGCCGTTGCCGTTGGCGCCGCGAATGCCGAAACTGCCGGTGCCGGAGATGTCGCCGGTGATGACCATCGCGCTGCCGCTTTCGACATCAAAGGTCACATTGACCGCTCCCGGAGAGGAGAAATTGATCGGGCCGGAAATCGTGTTGGTGCCGTTGACGCTGACGATGCGAACGCGATCGGTGCCGACCGAAATCAGAGAGAGCGCGTCGGCAACGGTCACGCCGTTGCTCAGAACGAGCCGGCTGCCGTTGGAGCCGCCGCTGCCGATCACGGTTGTCCCGCCGTTGGTGGCACCGAGGGCGGCGCTGTTGGCGAGGACGACGAAACCGTTGCTGACAATCGTCTCACCGGTGTAGGTGTTGGCGGCGGTGAGGGTGAGCGTGCCGGCGCCGAGTTTGATCAGCGATCCTGTGCCGCTGATGACGTTGGTGAGGGTGGTGAGGGAGTTCGTTTCCACCTGGATTTTGCCGCCGCCATCGTTCAAGAGGATGTCCCGGTTTTTCAGGACGAAACTGTTGGTCACAATGAGGGTACCGCCGTTGGTGAAGGTGATACCGCTGCCGGGCGCGCCGAGGTTGAAGTCGTTGGTAATCGCCACCGAACTACCGTTGAGGATCATGCCGCCGGTGAAACTGTTGGAGCCGTTCAACCGCGTCAGGCCACCGAGGATGAAGGTCAACGGTCCGTTGCCGCTGATGGCGGCGTTGACCGTGATGGTTCGTCCGGCTGCCTGGGTGTCGAAGATCGAGGGCGCGGCCACGTTGATGCTGCCGTTGAGGATCACCGCGCCGATGCCGTTGGCGATGGTTCCGCCGTTGAGGACGAGGTTGGCAATGGTGATGACGCCAGTCCCTTTCATGTTCAACTGGCCGCCGCTGTCAATGCTGAGCGAATTGCCCTGAAACGTGTAATCGCTGTTGTTGGTCGGCGTGCGAAGCATGAACGGGCCGGTGAAATAGTCGTTGAGATTGGTCGGAGCCTGGCCATCGCTCCAGTTCAACCCGGTATCAAAGGAACTGAAATTGAAGGCATCGCTATTGGTCAACGTAACGCTCGCCGCCGAGGCCGTCGCGGCGACCAGCATGGACAACAAAAGCAACAAAATGACACTCACCCTCGCCATTTTCAAAGCGGGAGGAATCTAACCCCGTATCAGGCCAACGGTCAAATGTCTTCTTGCTGTTTTTAGCGCCGATTAATGACGGCGCCAGCGGCG
>CAZISE010000069.1:0-6136 GCA_964541945.1 uncultured Verrucomicrobiota bacterium | reverse complement strand
ACGAAGTTCCAATGAGGGTGGGGAAGAGGGCAGGTGGACGGTGGGGAGAGACGATGGGAAGGTTCAGGCGCTTGTCCATCGGCGGAGAGCGGTTTCGACGGCTTCGTGGATCTCCGTGAGACGAATACCGGTGGCGAGGAGTTTCCCGGAATCGAGTATGCAGTGGGCACGCGGCGCTCTGACGGCTTTGCTCAGAAATTCCGATTCGCTCTCGAAAAACTGAAACTGTTTGGTGCTGACGCCGGTTTTGTGAATGAGGGCAACCACTTCGCGGGTGGTGATACTACCGGGATTGGTGACGTTGTAGGTTCCAAAGGGAACGCGTTGTTGCCAGCACTCGCAACAAGCGCGGACAAATTCATCAAGCTGGGAGATGGAATCGCGGACATCCACGAGTCGGTCGTATCGCAGAATCTTCGACAGATAGTTGCGCGGGTTGTCCATTTCGTTGAACGGGAGGCGTGGACGCCAGATGAAACAATTTGTCGCTCCATCCAACACCTCTTCGCCGAGCGCTTTGGAGCCGCTGTAGAAACTGCAGTTGTTTTGTCGAAAAGTGAAGTTCGGCGGGTCATTCTCGCGGAAACCGGTGCCGTCGGGGCGCTTGCCGCAGTAGATACAGCCGGTGGAGACGTGGCCCCACGGAAGACCAACGCGCTCGCAGGCGGCTCGGATGATACCGGGCAGAACGGCGTTGCCGAGCAGACAGTCGGTTTTGTGGAGTTCACAGGCATCAATGTTGGCTCCGCCGGTGTAGCCGGCGGCATTGATCAGGAACGAGGGGTGTTCGCGACGAAGGAAGGCGGTGAGGGCTTCAAGGTTGGTGCAGTCAAGTTCGGTGATGTCGAGTCCGCGCCACGACAGGCGATGGGTTTCGAAGTAGCGGCGAAAGGCTGATCCGATGTAACCGGAGGCTCCGAGCAACAGAATCATGAGAGACTCCTTGCGTGGATTCCCTGGCGTTGGGCCATGGAGGCAAAAACACCGTTTTGGCGGAGAAGCTCCTCAAAACTGCCTTCTTCGACGATTTTTCCCTCGCGGAGGACAACGATGCGGTCGGTTGTCGCCAGAGTGGAGAGGCGATGGGCAATGGTGATGACCGTACGATTTTCCGCGAGGCGGTCGATCGCCGCTTGAACCTCGGCCTCGGCTTGTGAGTCGAGAGAGGCCGTGGCTTCGTCGAGAACGAGGATGGGCGCGTTGCGGACAAAAGCGCGAGCGATGGCGAGGCGTTGGCGCTGACCGCCGGAGAGGGTGACCCCGCGTTCGCCAATGCGCGTGTCGAAGCCATGTGGAAGCTGTTGGATGAAATCGTAGGCAAACGAGTGTCGGGCCGCCTCTTCGATTTCGGCACGCGTGGCGCCGGGACGACCGAGGGCAATATTTTCGGCGACGGTTTTGTCAAAGAGAACGATTTCCTGACTGACGAGCGCCATGAGTTTACGGTGGTCGGCCACGGCCAGTTCGCGCAGGTCAACCCCGTCGAGCAGGATGCGCCCGCGAGTTGGGTCGTAGAAACGGAAGAGAAGGTTGACGAGAGTGCTTTTGCCGGAGCCGCTGTCACCGGCGACGCCGAGTTTCATGCCGCGTGGAATGAGAAGATTGATGTTTTCAAGGACCAAGCGGTCGCCATAGGAAAAGCTGACATTTTCGAATCGGATTTCGTTTTGGAAGGAGTGGAGGCGCTTGGGAGTGGGAGATTCCTTGACGGTAGGCTGTTCGGCGAAGATGTGTTGGAGGCGTTCGATGCTGACGCTGGCGTTTTGGAAGGTCATGTGGAGGTTGGCGATCCGTTTGAGAGGCGCCTGCATCATCATGACGCCAGTGAGGAAAGCGAGCATGTCGGGCAACTGACGTTGGGTGCCGACAATCCAGACGACGAGCACGCCGAAGCCGAGAGTGGCAATCACCTCGATGAGCGGATTGATCAGTTGGTAGGCTTGGACGTTTTTCATGCCGTGATGGATGAGGTCGCGGGCAAGCAGGCGATAGCGGGCAAGTTGTTCCTCTTCCAACCCGAATGCCTTGACAATTCGAATGCCCGAAAGCGCCTCGACGAGTTGACTGTGCTGCGAAATGCTGGCCTGCAGGCCGCCCTTGGTGGCGCGGCGGGCCTTTCGGCCGAGATATTGGATGGGATAAAAACAAACCGGAAGAAAAACGGCGGCGACCAGTGTCAACTGCCAGTCCACCAGACAAAGTCCAATCAACAGACTGAGCAGGGTAACGGGTTCTTTGATCGTGTCGAGAAACCCGATTCGCAACCCGGCCTGAATGGCGGCCGTATCGCCCCCGATGCGGGTGATCAGATCGCCCATCGTCGAGCGGCTGAAAAAATCCAGGGAAAGACTGTTCAACTTGGCGAAAACATCCGCTCGCAGGTCGTTGACAACCCGTTCGCTGACCCAACTCAGACAATAACCGCTGAGATAGGTCACCACACTGCGCAATAACACCGGCACAACCAGAAACAGAATACCACCGGTGATTTGACGCCAATCCAGCGCGCGTCCCATCAACGGCAACCACGGGTCAAGCCACTGCATCAGGTGTGTTTGCATCTCCGCTAGTTGACGGAAAATCCCGTTGGTGGCGGAGGAAGAAGACAAAAGAGTGGACGGCGCCAACCGGGTACCAACGGTTTTGATCAACCAGACCATGATGGCGTTGGCCGGCCCGCACAGAATCGCCAATAACAACCCCGGAAGGAACCGTCGCCAGTACCGGCGCAGGTAGGGCCAGCCGAATTTCATGATGGACAACAGCGGTCGCATGAGATTGGGCGGATGATTGTGCTGTTTCGGTGTTGGAGTCAAGCTTGGCCTCTCATGCAAGAAAAACGGTTGCAATTCTGCAAGAGGTTATTACTCTGTGCGCGTCACGCAGGTGCCAGGGTAGCTCAGCGGTAGAGCAGGGGACTCATAAGCCCTTGGTCGGGGGTTCGATTCCCTCCCCTGGCACCAATTTTCAAGATGAGCGCGTGGGTGTACATATTGCGGTCACGATCGGGGCGTTACTACTACGGCTCAACGACAGACCTGTCTCGACGATTGGCAGAACATGAACGCGGTCACACCTACACAACAACGCGAGATGCACCGTGGGTTCTCGTCGGCTCCCGACAGTTCGCCACATTGAATGAGGCTCGACAACAAGAGAGGATATTCAAGAGCTGGAAGAATCCGACGCGAGTTCTGGCATGGATGGAACGGTAGAGCAGCCCCGACACTTGTGTCGGGGTTGGTCGGGGGTTCGATTCCCTCCCCTGGCACCAATTTCCTCGTCACGGATGGCAGACGAGATGCCCGGACGGCGCGTAACAGTTCCCGATGAGCACGATGGATTTACCGACGTTTTCGCTGGTCGTCACGACGCGGAACCGCGCGCGCAGCCTTGCGGCGCTGTTGAAGCGCCTTGATGCGCTTACTGCTCCGCCGGTCGGCTACGAAATCATCGTCGCCGACAACGGTTCCACCGACGAAACACCCCAACTCCTTGCCGAATGGTCCGCGGTAAGCGAGTCGCGACTTGTGATTCGAGTTGAGAAGCCGGGAAAATCACGTGCCGCCAATGCGGCAGTCCGAATGACACGGGGAGAGTGGGTGGTGTTTCTCGACGACGATGTGACGGTGGAACCTGATTATCTTTTGCGGGTCTGGGATTGCTGCCGCCAGAGCGACTGTGACGCGCTTCAAGGGCCTGTCGGTTTGCCCCGTGAAGCAACCACAGACCCAAAACTCCAGGCCTTACTGGAGTGCTATCCGGAAATGCTCCCCCAGGTTGAGTGCCAGAACGACAAGTCGCCCGACAAACTTGTCAGCGCCAATATGGCGGTTCGACGCGACATGCTGGTGAAAGTGGGACTGTTTGACGAGCGGCTCGGTCCAGGGGCGTCGGGCTTCGGCGAAGACCACGACCTGGCAGACAAAATATTGGCCGTGGGAGGGCGTCTCGGCTACATGCCGGAGGCACAGGCACTTCACGAGATCAACATGACACGCCTGACTCCTTCGGCCTATGTGGCGCGGAATCGCAAACTGGGCCGAGGCGATTACATCCAGAAACGCCCCGACGTTTTTACATGGATTCTCCCGCGCTTGATGGTCACGGGTTTGCGCCTGACGCTGACTGCCGCCTGCGGCATGAGGTGCGAGCGACAGCGGGCTTGGGGACGATTTCAACGATATGTCGGGATGCTACAAGAAGCGCGGCAAGAAAAGTCGCAGGTCACTTCGCATGAATGAATCCCCACCGATTCTTTGTGTCTGGGCCTGCACATGGACGGGGCTTTGGCAACGTCACCAGCAGTTGATGTCGCGTCTGGCCGCGCACCACCGCATTTTGTATGTTGAGTCCCCACGCGACCTGTTCGGATTGATGCGTCACTGGCGACAATTACGATGGCGCCAATTGTTCGGTGGCTGGGAAGCAGCTCCCAATATCGTTGTTTTTACCCCAATGGTACCGTTCTCGTTACGACGTTATCCCCGCCTAAACCGAATCTGGCTAATGCTGTTACGTCCGTGGCTGCGCCATTTGATGCGGCGTTGGAACTGCGAACAACCGATCCTGTGGGTTTGTTATCCGCCGGCGGAAGCGTTGGTGGGGGGAATGGGAGAACGCCTTGCCTGCTATGACTGTTGCGATGAACTGGCGGACCTGTCTCCGCGTTTGGCGCGCATCATTCAGGAGTACGAAGCCCGCTTGTTGTCCAAAGTCTGCCTCGTGTTCACCTCCAGCGAGACATTGTTTGAGAAGCTCGCTCCGCATCACGGCAATGTTCATTTGGTTCCCAACGGCGCCGATATCGCCCACTTCGCTCAGGCGTCCAGCGGAGCGTTGGTGTGTCCGGAGGAACTCGCCCGTCTCTCGCATCCGTTGCTCGGTTTTGTTGGGGCAATTCAGCAGTGGGTTAACATCGAGCTTTTGGCGGAGGTGGCACGAAAACGTCCTGTATGGCAGTTGGCGCTCATCGGGAGTGTTCACAGTGATCTTACTCTTCTTCATGATCTCCCCAATGTTCACATCTTGGGTCCCAGACCCTACGACCAATTGCCAGCGTATCTGGCCGCCTGCGATGTGTGTTTGATTCCTTTTCATCTCTCCCCGTTTGTATTGGCCTGTGATCCGATTAAGGCTTACGAGTATCTGGCTGCGGGGAAACCCGTGGTAGCGACGCCGATTCCCCGACTGCGGGTATTTGGTGATGCCATTCGGGTCGCGGAGGATGCGGACGGTTTTATTGCACAAATCGAGCAGGCTATGGCCACAGAGAACGCCGCTGCGGCTTCCGGGCGTCTTGCGTTGGCACAGCAACATTCCTGGGAGAAACGGGTGGATGACATCGAGGCGGCATGGAGAGGACTTGTCGAATGATATACGACACATTTACATTTTTCAACGAGCTGGAGTTGCTGGAACTGCGGCTGCACGAGCTTGCAAGTGTCGTTGACCGGTTTGTTTTGGTGGAGGCCACGCGTACCCATACCAACCAACCCAAACCTCTATATTACCAGGAAAATCAAGAATCATTCAGGCCATTTTGTGAACGGATTATCCATGTTGTGGTGAATGATATGCCCGATTCCACCAATCCTTGGGATCTGGAGAATTTTCAGCGCAATTGTATCGGACGCGGGTTGATCGGATGCCAACCTGATGATTTGATCCTGGTTTCCGACCTCGACGAGATTCCGAGAGCACGCACCGTGCAGCAAATGGCTCGCACCATGAAATACAGGGTGGGACTTGGCGAACGCATGGCGCATCGCATTGTAAAATGGATTGCCATGAACCGTGTTTTACGGCGGGAATTTCGCAAGTTTCATCCCTATGTTTGGAAGTTCGAACAGGAACGATACGGGTACTTCTTGAATTGCCAGTTTGTGAACGCTCCCACCTGGTATGGAACGCGCTTGATGTACTATCGGGACTTTACGCTGGCCAACGAACTTCGCCACTGCGGTTACCACACGGTTCCCAATGGTGGATGGCATTTTTCCTGGATGGGAGGCGTGGAACGAATCCGCGCAAAGGCAGCGGCGTTTGCCCACCAAGAATTTAATCGGCCAGAGTACATGGCCCCCGAACGGGTCGCGCAATGCATCAAGGAAGGGCAGAGCCTTTGCGCGGATGG
>CAZISE010000068.1:0-7259 GCA_964541945.1 uncultured Verrucomicrobiota bacterium | reverse complement strand
AGCCCATGTCCGCGAGCACCGCTTCAGTCAGCCGCCGTTGCGCGTCGACCGGCCAGGGACCGCCAACCAGGGTCCGGGGCGCGTCTTCCGCCTCCTGCCGGTCCACGATCGCGCTCACCAGGGGCGCCTGCCGCGCCACAAGCGCCTCAAATAACTCGCGCGCCGCCCGGTGGGTCGTGCCCCGTTCGTATTCTTCTAACAGCGCGTCATACGGAGATTCCTCCCACCCCAGGCAATCCGCCTTCTGACGGTTCAGCCCCACCAGTTGCCGCAGATACGGCTGAAACAACGCGAAATCAGCCTGCCGACGCGCCTCCACCCACACCGAAAATGCCGCGCTCGCTGTTTCGGTCAACGCGCGCACCAGGTCCTCAGGCAGTCGTGAGAGTCGGTCTACCTCCCAGGCCGTCTCCCGCAGCATGGCCGCGGATTCGGGATCCAGCTCGTTCCGTCGGGCCTCAAGGTTCGCGATCGTATCCCGCAGCACGGGAGCGGTCCACGCGCGATGCTCCAATCCCGCGATAACGGCCAGGTGTTCCGCCCGGGCGCGCGCGCCTTTTGGTGGCATGTTGACTTCCTGGTCCCATTCGAGCACGCTCTTTACCCGCCGCAGGGCCATGGCCTCGCCAACCAGCCCTAGAAAACGATCCCACTGTTCCCTCATGGATATCTACTCCCTGACGCAATACTTACAGATTACGCCCCGATCTTCCTCCGCGACAAAAAAAGAACCGACCGGGAAACCCGGCCGGCTCTCCAGTATGTGACATAACGGCTTACTGCAGCGAATTGTAGTTCAGTTGCCAGGGCGTGGCACCCTGATCCGCTTTTTCCCGTTCCGCCAGTAACTTGATCTTGTTTTCGAAATCCTTCACCCGGGACGCGATGACCGCGGCCTCGATGCCGGCGCGGGTTTCTTCGGGCAGATTCTCACGCAGGCCCCAACGCGGTGTCTCGACGGTACCAAGGTTTTCGAACACGCCAACGTTCTTGCCGTCCAGGGTGCGGTAGTACACGCCCCAGTTGCCCCGCATCAGGCATTCAGCCCATTTCTTCTCTTTCACCCCCAGTTCGCCGGTCACTTCGATCTTGGCGAAGAAATATTCGTTGGACCGCGCGATCTCCAGTTCGCGCAGGTACAGCGAGGTATAGGCTCCCAAGATTTCCGGGGTAACCCACTGGCTGGAAACCACCTGTTCCCGCAGGGCTTCCACCGCCTTCAACCGTTCCGCATGATCGTATTTCTGGGGCGTGAGAGGACTGGACTCCTTGACGTGGATCAGCAACCGGTCTACATCGTGCTGCAGGGCGTCCCTGGTAGCCATCCGCTTGCGATTGGCCTCATCCAGGTCTCCCACGTACGCCGTCAGCCGGTCCACCTCCGCGGCCAGTCCACGCTGGCGGGCCTGGATAATCGCCGTTTCGTTCCGCAGGTCTTCATACGTACCCTGGGCGTTGGCCACTTCCTCGTTGAGTTCGGCCACCTGCTGTTCCAGTTGCTGTACCTGCCGCTGACGTTCCTGCAACGTCGCGCTGGTGGAGTCCAGTTGACTGTTGATCTGCTCCAGTTCCTGCGTTTTAGACACGATCTGGTTCTGAAGTTGCTGCACCTTTTCCTCCGAGACCTCCAACTGGCCTTCGGGCGGTTTCACCGTGCGCAACTCGTTGATCTGTTTCTGCAACGACGCCACCTGGCCCTGCAACTGGTCCACCTGTTTCGCCATCGGGTTGGGGATGAACGGCACGTACTCACTGAGCGACGGCGACGCGAAAATGCCCACAATCGCCGCGATGAGAATAAGCAGCATGGCCAGCCAGGCGGGCACGCCACCCTTTCCAGTCTTCGCCGGCCTGCTGGGCCCGGATGGCCCGCCGGAGGGCTTGCCCACCGCCGCGCCGACCGCCGCCGCGCCCGCGCCCGCCACCTCTCCGAAGTCCATGCCCCCACCGAAGCCGGTATCGGGCCCGAAATCCGGCGTAGGCGTCGCGCTGCCTATCGGCGCCTGTCCGCCACCCAGCGCTTCCCCGAACACGTCGTCTCCGCCGCCCAGATCGGCTTCATTGAACACCGGCGTTTCCATGGTCTGGGTTGGCTGGGAGGATGTGGGGGTTCCAAACCCGAGGTCCGACGTCGGCGCCTGGAACGCGCTCTCGAAAATCGGCGTGTCCAACGACGGTTCGGGACCCGGACCGATATCCGGTGTTTCCGGAGAAAAGTCGCTGTCGGCCGCGAGATCCTGGAATCCCGCTCCGCCGCGGCTGACCCCGAAGGAAGACGTCAACCCGCCCTGCATCGCTTCCGGCCTGATGGCGCCACCAGCCGGGTTAGGCGTTTCCACGTCCAGGTCGCTGAGGGGCGGCAACCCGCTCAAGCCACTGCCCCCCGTGCCCCCCTGGGACTCAAACGGAGCGAGGGGTGGCAACTGGGACTCCGGGCTTTCGAACGCGCCACCCGAATCGAAATCGCTCAGGGGCGGCAGATTACCCAGACCGTCGTCTTCCGGACGGTTCACACCATCGTTTTTCCTGTCATCAGCCATTGGAGTAAACCTCCATCCTTACCGCCCTGATGGACGGGGTATCTGATGCCATTTTATCACGGTTGAGCCGGTCTGTCAAGAGTTTCTTCCGCCTAAAATCAGAAATTTCAAGACTGACCGTCAGGGCATCACCACGCCGATGGTCAGCAGCAGGTTGGCATATATCCGCTGTTCTCCCGTTACGATCTGCAGGCAGGTGTCCGCCCCCGACGCTTCCTCGTAGAACTGGAAACGGTCGTATCCGACAATCGGCACCCCGGGCAACAGGGCCCGGAATTCCTCGAAGATCTCCGGCTCCGGGCCTTCGGCAGGTTCCATCACGGCGGCCTCTTCTATGGGAATCACGGATGTCAGTACCTTGAGCACATCAATCACCGTGACCAGGCCGGGGGCGAGATTCAGGTATACGAGCTGGGCGTTCTCGCCCAGCATCGTGGACGCGGGATAGTTCGCGTCGGTAATCAGCACGCGCGAACCGTGTCCCGCGCCAGCCAGTGCTTCCAGGATATGAGGATGCAGCAGTTTCTGGCGTAACATGATGTTGTCCTCCAGTGCTTCGGATCCGCGCTTTTACACGACGGACGCGCCACAACATCATAATCGGATGTTCGGGATCGTACCAATCTCTTCCGCTCGATTTTTGGCGACACGATGTAAAATTTTTATTTCCAAAACACGGTCAAGGTGCGATTTGTGTTATGTTATGGTAGAGGATAAACAGGAAGAAGGGGTTGTCGCGATGAACAACAAGTTACTGATCGGTTTCGCGGTCCTCGTCATCGCCCTGCTGGCCGCTCCCATGATCATGCAGGTGGTGCGACCGAAAACGATGGCCACGAACGCCGGCGGAGGCAACGCCCCCGCGGCCCAGTCGGGACCGGCCGGGCTGCCCGAGGGCTGGCCACCGGAGATTCTGGATCCCCCCCTGCTTAATGAAGCCAACCTCGTGGGGTCAGAATGGATGATCATGATTGAACAATACAAGATCAAGGTTACGCTGCAACCCGGCGGCATCTATTACGCTTTCCATCCGATGGCCAAAACCCTGATCGGGATGGATTACATTGAAGGGAAATGGTGGATCCAGGGGGATCGGCTCTTCGTTTCCACCACGTTCGCGGGCAACGAGTATTCCGTCAACCTGAAAATTGCCGGCAACAACCTCTGGTTCATTCCCCAGAAAGGCAAGCCGGAAAAAGTGGAACGTTATCACTGATCCACGGTCCCCTCACGCGTTCTGAGGGGCAGTGGACATTCCGTTTTTGATGAAATCGTCGAAACGCGCCTGTACCCGTTCCATGGTCTTGTCGATCATGGTGTCTACCTGCGGATTCAGCGCGTTCAACGATTTCAGAATCCCGCGGGCTTCTTTAACACCCTGCTGGACCGCCTTGCCGATGAAATCGACAAACCGGCTTCGGCCCTCTTCGTTGTCTTCTACCTTGTTGTTTTTCGCCCACTGGGTAAACCACTTCAGGGCGAAATCAGCAATCCGATCCCCCGTAGCCTCCGGGGACAGGTCCACCTGGGCGTCTTCCGGAAGCCCCAGATCAGCCCGGGCCTGAGCCACCACCTGCCGGAGTTTTTCCATGGCCCGTTCGTTGACGATCCGCAGGCTATCCTTCTCGTCCGGCCTGCCTGAAGCCCCCAATTGGAGCACATCACCACCCTTGGGTGCCTTCGGTGCTTCCATGGGCCGTGGAATAAGCGGCGTCCGATTCTGCAGGCCAACCGGCAATACCGGTTGCCGCGTTATGACATCTGTTGTCCTGATGGTAATGGCCATGTGACCGCTCTCCTTGTTGCCATTGTCCCAATGGCTTCTGCTAGAGTGGTTATCGGAATAACCGCGAGAATTCTTTAATTGCCTGGAGAAACTGGATGAACGGGAGCCACAACCGCCGAACTCGGCAGATGGTCATGGTAGCCACGCTGTCCGCCATCACAATGTCCCTGGTTTTCCTAGGCGCGTGCGCGAGCACACGATCCCGGAACGAGGCCCGTCTGCAGGCATGGTCCTTCAGGTGCTTCCCTCCAGAGATGGTGGTGGCGGTATCTCCCGTCCGCCAGACCATGCAGATCGCCGGTTCCTTTGCCACGGTCATCGGCGCGGCCATTACCGCCGCGCAGGATGCGGAAAGCCGGAAACGCCTGGAATCCGTCCTGGAAACCCTGGACCAGTCCGTAACGTTCCAAGAAGCCATCGCAAAGAAGATGGCCGGAGTCAACGGCGTAAACCGCGTGAAGGTGGAGCCACCCGACGATATCCGGAATCCCCAGGAGCGCCGGGAAGCGGACCGAAAACGTCTGCGGGACCTGCGTGGGAACGGTATCGCGGAAGTGGTCGATATATCCCTGAAATATGGGTTGTTCGGGCCGGAGGGAGAACTGGTAACGGTCGTACAGGCAGTCCAGACGGACACCAGCACCGGAAAAACCACGTTCAAGGGGAAATGGCTGATTGCGGCAGAACCACCCAACGCGTTCGGTCCCCTGGGCGATCCAACCCGTCGCATGACGCCCAATATCACCTCGCCGCGACTGGCCAAGGCCACCTACGCCGTGGACCGCTGGCTGGTAGCCGGGGGACAACCCCTCCAGCAGGGCTTAATGCGGCTGGCAGAACTTGCAGCCCTGGTCCTGGACGCCACGCTCAACAAACGGGAACAGCCCGGCGGGTGGTACGCGCTGGGCGTGAACGCCCTGCGACATAAAAAATACCGGGACGCCAGGACCTTCCTGGAAAAGGCCGTTCAGGCTGATCCGGACAACCCCGACTACGCCCTTGCCCTGGCGGTTACCCTAGACAGGCTCGGGCAACAGGACCTGGCCGTTAGTATCACGCGCCAGGCCCTGGAACATCATCCAGATCAGCCCCGCCTGATGGTCAACCTGGCGTGGTGGCTGGCCAAGGACCGGCAGCATGCCGCCGAAGCGGAAACGCTGTTCCGACGGGCCGTGGAACTTGGCGCTCCCGAATACCCCGCCGTGTCCAGGGCCATCGAAAAAGCCAGAAAGAAAAACTAGTTTTTTCTGTGAAAGGGCCGATGGCCACCCGCCTCCTTGATCAACCAATTTGGATGTTTCGTGACATTTTTTGTCGCGCTGAACCCGTTCACCGCGCGTGTTTTTCAGGTTATATCCATGAAAAATAACCTTGTACCATGACACGCACCCTTGGAATGCTTTTTGCAGAAACCAGTCAAGCATTCACCTCTGATTCCTCAGGGAAGGGCGCCAGATCCATGCGGGCGTCTCGAGGTGAGGTTCCGTACAAGGTACGGTTGACGGGCGTCTGGCCCTTTCGCGCGTGCGAAAGGGCCTAGTTTTTTCGTAAATCGGCGTTCCCTTCTACCGTCGTTATTAAAACATCGACAAGGGAAAACAATCGGTGTCCAGTACACCGGGTATCCAGGCAACATCCCTGACCTTGGGAAGTGGGCCCGTTAGCCGGGATCCCCAGGAACGTTGCGGCTTCTGTGTCAAAACCATGGGGCATACGGCATCACCGCCCGAGCTGGTCTCCACTGAAGTTCATGTTTCATCGGCAGAAAAATTTCTTTTATTAGATCTCCCTGTCCATATCCCCTTTTCAAGTGATCGATCAGGGCCAAAACAGGAGAAATATCTGGGCGAGTGGGTCACCGGTGTCAACTCATAGCGGAACGAACAGGGACGGCCTCCAGCGGATTGATCGTCTTCTCCACCTGTACCCGCAAGGTTTTTCTCGAAATCCTTGACAGATGGATTTTCTTGTGCTACACTCCTGCTATGGAAGGTTATTGGTTATACCATAAAACACAAAACGGGGGGAACCCCTGATGAAGTCACGAAATGGATTCACCCTGATCGAATTACTGGTCGTCATCGCCATCATCGGCATCCTGGCGGCCATTCTGCTGCCGGCGCTGGCCCGGGCCCGCGAGGCGGCCCGTCGCTCGTCCTGCCAGAACAACCTGAAACAGTGGGGCCTGGTCTTCAAGATGTATTCCAACGAGGCGAAAGGCGCCTTCCCGCCCCTGCAGGTGTACTACGACTGCGTGTTCCGCAATCCGCAGATCGGGAATGGCCTGGCAGCCGGTCCGCAACTGGCGGCCATATACCCTGAATACCTGACGGATCTGAATATCGTTTTGTGCCCCTCCGATCCGGAACTGAGCACGCACCAGCGGGACATGTACTACCAGGCCGGGAACCCGGAAGGACAACCGGAAGGCAACCCCCGGATGCCCTGCTATCCGGAAGAAATAGATAATTCCTATTTCTACCTGGGCTGGGTAATCGACCGGCCGGAAATCTGCCTCCCCCTGAACACCTTCCCCTTCATCCAGTTGCTGACCATCGGTAATTTCAGCACGATTCCGGCGACGGCTCCCATGCCCGCCCAGGTTGGCGCGGCCCTGGAGAAATTTGCCGCCACGCCGGGCGTGGTGCCGCTTATCGCCAACAACGATGCCTCACAGTTAAGCAGCGTGCAGAACGCCGCCCAGAGCGATATTCAACTGGACAGCGCGTTCGCGGGCTATGGTAATGGCGGGGGTAACACGATTTACCGGTTGCGGGAAGGTATCGAACGCTTCCTGATCACGGATATCAACAACCCGGCCGCCAGCAACATGGCGCAGAGCACCGTGTTCATCATGTTCGACGGTTTCGGAACGGGATCTTCGGCCAACCTGTTCAACCATATCCCTGGCGGCTCGAACGTGCTGTACATGG
>CAZISE010000067.1:0-8022 GCA_964541945.1 uncultured Verrucomicrobiota bacterium | reverse complement strand
TTGGCATAATAACTCCTGTTGATAACGCACCTCTCCCAAGGTGCCCATCAAAGCGAGGTAGGATCATAAGCGAATAGAGTGACAGCATTCGGATTGCGGTTTGGTCACTCTGATTGGTTGTCGCAATTTCGCTCCATGCCACTTTTCATCGTTGAGGATGCGGTCCTGTGTGTAAATCCACACCCCAGCGTTCAAGGCATGGTTGAAGGCACCAATGCTAGCGTCGGCCACGTCCTTTTCCGTAAGAGGTGCCACCACCACCTGTACGCGGTTGGTTGGTTATAGTGTTATTCCAAAGTTGATCTCGAATGGTAGGGCCGGGAATCCCTGCACGATATTGCTGACTGACGAACTGGACGGCGCGTAAAATTTCACCGCGTCCCAGCTTGCGGACAACAAAATCATACATCAACGTTCCTACTGTCGGATCGTCGAGTCCCAATAGCTTCAGCGTTTCACCCGCCTCCACCGCCGCCTGGAGTCGCATGGTTTGGGAGCCTTCGCCCGCTTTCAGTGCCTGGCGCAATGCCTCGGTAGGCACTCGACTTTCCATCGCGCGCCCCACGGCAACCATCAACTCCTGTTGCTGCGGTGCAGGGCATTTTCCGTAGCCGCACTCAAGGATTATTGCTTTCGCCGCGCGCAGGGCGGTTAACCGCCGTTGCAATGCGGCGTCCAACTCCGACGGGGGAACCTGTTTGGCTTGCGCCTCGGCAATCAGAGATCGAAAGGGTCCTAGGGGTAACCCTTCCTGCATCGCTTGTTGTAATACCGACGGTTCCGCACAGATACCGACGGTGACCAAAGCAAGTAACAGGCAAACGGTTTTCATAACATTGTGCCCTCTCTTGTTACTTCGCGAATGGCATTGACGTGGCCAAATCCGTCCGGGCGAACTACAGTTGCCGAAGGATCGGTTACCCACTGTTGGCCATCCACCAGAAACAGATATTCGTGCCGTCCTTCGGGGAGCGCGACGGTGGCAGTCCAGTGTCCGGAGGCATCGGGGCCGGTAAGTCGAATGGCGCCGGGCTGCCAGTGGTTAAAGGAGCCGACCAGTTCGACCTGGCGCGCGCCGGGAGCGTGTAATTCAAAGTGGACGTTGACCAGAGGAGTTCGTGTGTTCCAGTGCCACCAACCGATTGCGACCAGCAACATCGCTGCGGCGCCGCTGAGGGCAGGGATCCACCATTGGTGCAGCGATGGCAGCCAGCGAGGTTGTGGATGAGGTTCCAGTTGCGACAAAATGCGAGTGCGCAGTCCTGGCGGTGCCGCCGCGCGATGGCGTTCCAGCGGCGCGAGGATTTCCTGGTACTGGCGCAAGATTGCGGCAGTCTCGGAATCAGGTGGCGGCACATTGGTGCCGTCGAGCGCATTGTGGATACGTTCGTCAGGCGTGTTTGGTTTCATGGTTCATCTCCTGCACCAGTTCATCTCTGGCGCGCATGACACGCATTTTTGCGGCGCTAACGCCGATGCCAAGCATCTGGGCAATTTCAGCATAGGAACATCCCTCGACGTGTCGCAATAATAGTGGTAGGCGAAGTTTCTCCGGTAACAAGCCGAGCGCCGCCTCCAAAGCTTCCAGTCGCGGATCCGGGGGTGACGGTGACGATGGAGTGGGGGAGGCGGCCTCCATTTCGATCCGTCGCCGGCGCGCAAAGTGGCGAAAGCGATTTTTGGCGAGATTGACCCCAATGGTAATGACCCAGTTTTTGAAAGAGAAACGAGGATCGTAACCATCCAGCTTGCGATAGGCGCGAACAAATGCCTCCTGGGTTAAATCGGCGGCTTCGGTATGATCACCGCTTAGCTTCAGCAGCAGGTTGTACACGGCATCCTGGTGACGTCCAACCAGTTCGTCGAATGCTTCAAGCCGCCCTGCGAGGCATTGTTCTACCAACATGGCATCGGTTTTCTCCATCTCCAAATATTATACACCATTCGCCCGAGATGGGTCACTTGTGACGTTTTTCGGTGCGGCGGTGTATAGTGGATGAAAGGAAACAGTCTATGAAACTCTATATGACAGTCGTTGTTGTTACCCTCGGTATTCTTGCTGCTGCATCCGTGGCCAGCGCCCGCCATGGTCTGCCCGGCAATCCTGGTGACGGGAATGGTCGCGGTCAGCAAATCCGTGCGCGGCTGCGTGACGGTTCCTGTCTGGGTGGCACGAATCAAGCCGGACAAGTGCAACAGAACTTTGGTCCGGCCCGCGGCGCGGGTGTTTGTCCGTTTGGTCCTGCCAATTGTCCGTTTCGCAATGCCGCGGGCGGACAAGGCAACGCGCAGTCCAAATAAAAGTTCCCTCTTATCTGGGAACTCCATCGGCTGTTTAGATCAGCTTCTTTAGTTCGAGCTTGGTGATTTTGCCGGTGGCAGTGCGGGGGAGTTTGTCGAGGATGCGGATTTCGCGGGGAACTTTGTACTCGGCCAGTCGTTCGTGGTAGTGGCGAAGGATGGCTTTTGTGTTGAGTGTGACTCCGGGGGTGGGGGAGACAAAGGCAACGGGCAGCTCCCCTTTACGCTCAAAAGATCGTCCGATTACAGCAGCCTCAGCGATGCCGGGAAACTGATAAAGGACCTCCTCGATTTCGCGGGGATAGACGTTCATGCCGTGGACCAGGAGCATTTCTTTCTTTCGGTCCACGATGAAAATGTAACCGTCGGCGTCTTTCTTACCCATGTCGCCGGTGTGGAGCCATCCGTCGCGCAGGGTTTCCGCATTGGCTTCGGGGTGATTCCAGTAGCCGCGCATAACGTTGGGGCCGCGAACAACGATTTCCCCGACTTCGCCAGGAGGTAGTTCCTTGTCGTTTTCATCGAAGATTTTTACTTCGACATCGGGGATGGGAAGGCCAACCGAGGCGGGTTTTCGGACGCCGCGAATGGGGTTGAATGAGACGACGGGAGCCGCTTCGCTGAGGCCGTAGCCTTCAAGAAGGGGGAAACGGAATTTTTGCGCAAATTTCTGCAGGGTTTCACAGGGCAGGGGAGCTGCCCCGGAAATGGCCAGGCGAAGGTTGAGGAGCCAGTGAACGTAAAAGGGTACATGCGCGTGGACCATTGCTTGGAAAAGCTGGGGAATACCAACAAGGATAGTGGCGCGGGCGCGGATGATTTCTTTGACGGCGTGATGGAACGGCTGGACGGACTTGATGAGAACGATACCGGCTCCGACGGAGAGGGGCGTGAAAATGCAGACGGTCAACATGAAGCTGTGAAACATCGGCAGCAGAAGAGTGAGCCGATCCCTCTCGGTCTTGTCCAGAACACGAATGCAACTGTGAACATTGGCGGCGAAATTGGCGTGCGTCAGCATGGCCCCCTTGGATTTACCCGTGGTTCCTGAGGTGTAGATGATGACGGCCAGATCGTCGAGTCGCGGCTCTACAAAACGAGGGTTCGCTGCCGCTGGCCGATCCAGATCGGCCAGCGAAAGAAGACGAACCCGTTTCACTTGCGCGGCAGTTTCATGAAGCTGATCACAGGCGATGAGTGTGCTGATCTGGCAATCGTCAATGATGTGCTGCACTTCGGGAGGTTTGAGGAAGGTGTTGATGGGAACGGCCACGGCACCCGACTTGAGGATCGCGTAGAGGAGATAGATAAACTCGGGACAATTCTTGACGAACACTCCAATGCGTTCCTGCGGTTGAAAGGGGGATCTCGACTGAAGGTTGGCCGCGAAACGAACGATGTTGGCGGCAAGCTCACCATAACGAATGCGCTGGTCGCCCCAGTAAATGGCCACCCGACGGGGTTTAGCGCGCACCACTGCGTCAAACTGAGCAAGGACGGTTTGCACAGTCACCACAAGGCGGATTTTTGTTCAGCCAACATTTGGTTATCCCGCCAAAGGGTCACTCGCCAGGCAGACACTTTTCCACCTTCTTCAAACTCCGCACCACGTAGTTCGAAGACGTACCACCGTCGTTTGGTGGGAACATAGGAACGGGCAAATACCTCGTTGGGGCGATTGACCTGACGATACTCAAACTTGACCTGGGTAATGTTGTCGCCCGTCCAAACGACGTAGAACTCTTCGCGTTGCTGATCGACGGGGACATTTTTCTTGTAGGTTGTGCGGGTAACTTCCATGATGCGAGGCGCGTCCGTACGCCCGCGGGTGGCACACCCCAGCACCAGAACGGCAACACAGGCGGAGACAAATATCCGATAGATGCAGGTTCTCATTGAGTTTGACCTTCCACTAACAATGTAATTTCCCCTTTGATGGTACGCTTCTCAAGACTTTTTCGCAGGACACTGACCCGTCCGCGAAGGATCTCCTCAAATTTTTTGGTCAATTCGCGGGCCACTACAACCTGGCGATCACCGAGCGATTCTTCAATTTCGACCAGAGTCTTCTGGATGCGATAGGGGGACTCAAAAAACACCAGCGTGTAGGGTAGGGGAGCCAACTGCGCCAGGAGACGGCGACGTTGCGATGATTTGTGAGGCAAAAAACCATGGAAAAGAAATGGAACAGTCGCCATGCCGGAAACAGCCAGCGCTGCCGTCAACGCCGAAGGCCCAGGAATCACCTCGACCGGGAGATTCGCTTCCAGCACCGCCCGCAGTAGACGCAAACCGGGATCAGATAAAAGCGGCATCCCCGCGTCCGAAACCAGGGCGACACACTGACCATCGCGCAGCTTCTGCAAAAGTTCGTTTGTTCGTCGGGCTTCGTTGAACTCATGGTAACTGACAAGCGGCTTGCGTATTTCGTAGTGGCCCAGCAAGGTCGCCGTACGACGGGTGTCCTCGGCCGCAATCAAATCGGCCTCACGCAGTACGCGCAGAGCGCGCAAGGTGATGTCTTCCAGATTCCCAATCGGGGTTGCCACGATAAAAAGTTTTCCCTCTGCAGTCATTCGGGGAGGCACTGTATGAGGGTAAAGAGAAAAACACAAGCACCCGCTTCCTTGACCGATGTTATTGGGACTGGTATTAGTGACTCCACAACAGCCAAGGAGAGGAAAACCGCGAATGCCTGAACTACGTAAAGATCCAATTGTCGGTCGCTGGGTGATCATGGCAACCGAGCGGGGAAAACGCCCCAGTGAGTATTTGTTGCACCCCAAGGAAGACGAAATCGATCCGAGCAAAGACCCTTTTGCCGAGGGTAATGAACACCTGACTCCGCCGGAGATTTACGCAGATCGCCCGTTGCATAGCAAACCCAATACCCCTGGATGGAATGTGCGTGTGGTGCCGAATCGTTTTCCTGCCTTGCGGGTGGAAGGCGATCTGGACAAGGAGGGAATTGGGATCTACGACAGGATGAACGGCATTGGCGCGCACGAGGTCATCATTGAAACCCCCAATTCCAACGCGCGTTTGGAACAGTTGCCAGTGGAAAAAATTGCCGGTGTCTTGGAAGCCTACAAGGTTCGGATGACAGACCTGTTGCGCGACACGCGGTTTCGTTACATCCTGATTTTCAAAAATCACGGACGCGATGCCGGTGCCAGCCTGCCACATGCACACTCACAACTCATTGCTACCCCGGTCACCCCTAATCATGTGCGGGAAAAGCTGGAAGGCGCAAAACATTATTTTGAGTACAAAGATCGCTCCATTTTCGAGGACATCCTGCGACAAGAACTCAGAGAAGGAACACGACTTGTTTATGAGAACTCCGCCTTTGTCGCGTTCTGCCCCTTCGCATCGCGTTTTCCGTTCGAGGTGACCATTATGCCGCGGCGCCAGTCGGCGGACTTCCATCAGATCCGAGAGGATGAAAAAATGCTTTTGGCGGAAACGCTAAAAATCACCCTCCAAAAACTCGCCAAAGCGTTGAACTACCCCCAATATAATTACATTCTCCACACTGCCCCCGCACGCCGCCCGCGACAAGGTTACTGGATGACAATTGACATGGATTATCGCTGGCACATTGAGATTCTGCCGCGGTTGACCTTGATCGCCGGGTTTGAAGTGGGATCGGGCTTTTTCATCAACCCGACGCCGCCGGAAGACGCGGCCAAGTACTTGCGCGAAATAGTCGTCTGAACCGCGGGAGGCATGGCACATGCCATTGCACGTTGCATTCCTCTGGCACATGCACCAGCCGCATTATGTGGACCGCCGACGCGGGGTTGCGTTGATGCCGTGGGCGCGTATGCATGCCACCAAAGGCTATCTCGATATGATCTGGCTGGTGGAACAATATCCCAAATTCCGATGTACCTTCAACCTTACCCCCGTGCTGTTGCGCCAGATCGAAATGCTCGCCAAACACGAGGTGCGCGACCTGTGGCACGAGTTGGCGGTCACTCCGGCCAGCGACCTCACCTTGGAACAGAAATGTGCTCTGCTCGAACATTATTTCAAAGCAAACTGGGACAATATGATCAAGCCGTTTGGCCGCTACTGGGCATTGCTCCAAAAAAGAGGTCTCAAGTTCGATCCCGACGAAATACCGCGAATTGCCGCCCGCTTCAGCGAACAGGAGTATCGCGATCTCCAAGTCTGGTTTCACCTCACCTGGTTCGGCTATACCGCACAACACTTGCACCCCGAAATCGCCGAACTGAAACAAAAAGGCCGTGACTTCAGCGAGGATGACAAGGCAACGGTTTTTCGCTGCCAACAGCAGATCCTTCAAAATGTAATCGCGCGATACAAAGCAGCCGCCGATCGCGGACAAGTCGAAATTTCCACGACACCCTTTTACCACCCAATCCTTCCACTGGTTTGGAACAGCGAGTTCGCCCGTCGTCCGATGCCCGGTTGCCGGTTGCCGCCAACATTCTCACACCCCGAAGATGTCCGCGCCCAACTGGAAGAGGCGCGCGAGTACCATCGAACGGTTTTCGGCGTTCCCCCACATGGATTATGGCCTTCGGAAGGCTCTGTATGCCCCGAGTTGATCCCCGTGCTCAAGGAACTTAACTTCGAGTGGATGGTAACCGACGAAGAGATTCTTTGGCGCAGCATGGCAAGTGAAAATCCCACTGCCAGGTTTGAGCGAAATCAACTTTTCCACGGGTTCAACGTGGAGCATGACGGTGCATCGGTGTTTGCGGTCTTTCGAGAGCGAATGCTGAGCGATTTCATCGGGTTTACCGCTTCACGCAACCCACCACAAGCCGCCGCCGAACTGATCGTTCGACAGTTGGACGAAATCGCTCGCCTACACACAACGGGTGAGGATCAGATATGCGCCATCGTTTTGGATGGCGAAAACGCATGGGAATATTTCCCTGATGGAGGCGAAGCGTTTTTGCGGGCGCTTTATGAGGAAATCGCGTCAAGACACCACCTGAAAACAACAACCTTTCACGAATACTTCACAGAGCATCCGCCTCGTACCACGTTACGCAAACTTTACACGGGTTCATGGATCAACGCTGATTTCCATATCTGGATTGGTGACGAGGAGGATAATCGTGCATGGCAACTCCTAGGAGAAACACGGAACTTTCTCCAGGCACAAATTAACCAAGGCAACATGGACCCGTCACTGTCACGGAAAACCCTGGCGGAAATTCACGCCGCAGAAGGTAGCGATTGGTTCTGGTGGTATGGAGACCAGTTTGTTACCGAAGATGATCTCTTGTTCGACGAACTATTCCGAACGCACCTGCAAAATGTGTATCGCTTCCTTGATGCACCAGTCCCCGACGCATTAAAGGTGCCGATTTGCCGTTCTGAGACGCGATACGAGTCTCGACAACCGTCCGACATTCTGGCGCCGGTGATTGATGGAAAACAGACATCATTTTATGAATGGAGTGGGGCAGGCATATACGAGCCGTCTCGCACCATGAGCGCCATGTATCAGAGCGAACGAATTGTGGAGGTTCTTCGCTATGGTTTTGACCTTCAAAACTTCTACCTGTGCCTCGAATTTCGCCGGTTACCCAGCGCCACCGATGGCATAACGGTTTGCCTGTGTTTTGAACAACCAATCCGTCGGATCGTCGAGATCGCCCCACTGGGAGAGGAAGGGAAACGCATCACCCTAAAAGCCCCTGCAACAACAGAACCACAGACCGACCTGATATGTCCAAG
>CAZISE010000066.1:0-10718 GCA_964541945.1 uncultured Verrucomicrobiota bacterium | reverse complement strand
ATGCCGAAGTTCGGTCAGATGACCGAAGAAAGCGCCATTGTCGAATGGCGCAAAAAAGAAGGCGACAAGATTGCCAAGGGCGACATCCTTTTCACCGTCGAAACCGACAAATCGGTCATGGAAGTCGAAGCATTCACCGACGGCACACTCCTGAAAATCCTCGTCCAGCCCGGCGTTATGGTTCCCGTGCAAACCGTCGTCGGCTACCTCGGCAACCCGGGCGAACAGATCCCGGCAACGCCTCCGCCACCGGCACCTGCCACACCCGCCGCTCCGAAACCGGCCGCACCGGCCGTTGAACCCAAAGCGGGAGCGGCCTCAGCGCCACGACCACAACCCACGCCGTCCCCCGCGCTTGACACAAGCGCGCCAGCATCGTCGCCCATTCCCCCGCTCGTCCCACCGCCGCCGCCCGCTGTCTTCCGCATCAGTCCGCGCGCCCGCGCGCTGGCCAAACACTGTGTCATTGACCCGACCAAAATCACCGGCACCGGCCCCGGCGGTCGTGTCGTCGAGAAAGACGTTCGCGCCTATCTCGAAGCAAAAGGCTACCATCGCCTTCGCGTCACCCCGGCTGCCAAAACACTTGCTGCCAGGGAACAGATTGACCTGTTGACCGTCGCGCCCGGCCCGGAGGGTCGCATCAACGTGGCCGACATCGAGCGCGCCGTTGCCGAAAAACCGAAGCCGATGAGTAAAATGCGGCAGGTTATCGCTCAGCGCCTCACGCAAAGCGTCGTGACCCAACCGCATTTCTACGTCACCGTCAGCGCCGACATGACCGAACTGATCGCGCTCCGCGTCCGGCTCAAAGAAGCCGGTGCGCCCTATACCGTTACCGACTTCGTTGCCGAGGCTGTCATCCTCTCGTTGAAGGAGTTCCCGGAGCTGAACAGTTCCACCGACGGTCGGACGATCCACTGGAGCAGCCGGGTACATCTCGGCCTTGCGGTCTCGCTCGAACAAGGGCTTGTCGTGCCGGTCATCCGTAACGCCGATGAACTGACACTGGCCGAATTGAGCGCCCGCGCCAGGGAGCTTGCCGCCAAAGCCCGCGACGGCAAACTTGCTCCCGACGAAATGACCGGCAGCACCTTCACCATCTCCAACATGGGGATGCTCAATGTCGAAAACTTCACCGCCATCATCAACCCCGGCGAAGCCGCCATCCTCGCCGTCGCCAGCACGATGAAACAACCCGTCGTGCACGACGACAAAATCGTCATCCGCCAGATGATGAAAATGACTCTCTCCAGCGATCATCGGCTCGTGGACGGCGCACTCGCCGCCCGGTTTATCAACGCCATCAAAGCCAAACTGGAAGACATCGAACTATGGAAACGCCTCACGTCGTAGCCGCGTCTTTTACGAGTTCGCACGGGTAATAGAAACGCAGACACAAAACCGGTGATTACAGGAGAAAAGATTATGGAAATGTTTGACATCGTCGTCATTGGCGCCGGACCGGGTGGGTATCCGGCGGCCATCCGAGCCGCACAACTCGGCGCGAAGGTTGCCATCGTCGAGCGCGAACAACTCGGCGGCACCTGCCTGAACTGGGGTTGCATCCCCACCAAAGCGCTCATCGCCGGGGCGGACCTGTTTGGCCGCATCCAACACGCCAGCCAGTTCGGTATCAACATCGCCGGCGCGACCGTGGACTACGCCGCGCTCTGCGCTCACAAAAACAAGGTCGTCACCCAATTGCGGACCGGCATCGGCCAGTTGCTCACCGGCCACGGGGTCAAACAATTCACCGGCCAGGCCAGCTTCATTGACCGACACACCCTTGAAATCGCCCCGTCCAAAATCAATTCTGTAGCACGTGCTACAGAATTGATTCGGATCGGCGCCAAAAAAATCATTCTCGCCACCGGCTCGACATCGGTGGTGCCGGGATTTTTGCCCCGGAACGACCGTATTGTTGAGAGCCGTGCGTTTCTGGACCGCACGAGTCTGCCGTCCTCGATGACCGTGATGGGCGGCGGTTACATTGGCTGCGAACTGGCCTGCATGGCGGCGTTGCTCGGCGTAAAGGTGACGATTGTAGAACTGCTCGACGATATTCTGCTGTTGCTCGATGCTGACGTGCGGCGCGAAGTTCGTCACCACATGGAAAAAAACCTCGGCATCACAATTCGCACCGGCAAGCCGTTGGAGAAAGAGGAAGCGGAGGCGGCGGAGTTGGTGCTGGTGTCGGTCGGACGCCAACCGGTGACGGACGGGTTAAAACTGGAAAATGCCGGCGTAAAAACGAACGACAGGGGATTCGTTCCGGTGGATGACTTTGGCCGGACCAATGTCGCCAACATTTTTGCCGTCGGCGACGTGAACGGGCGGACACAGTTGGCGCACAACGCCACCTCCCAGGGTGTCATTGCCGCCGAGACCGCCTGCGGACAGAGACCGCGCGCCTACGAAACGCTTGTGCCCGGCGTTATTTTTACCGCGCCGGAAGTAGCGCTTGTCGGACTCACCGAGGAGGAGGCAAGGAAACAAAACCGGGCCGTTCTGACCGGCAAGTTCCGTTTTGCCGGGCTTGGCCGAGCGCTGGCGGCTGGTGAGACAACCGGATTTGTGAAATGGATTGCCGATGCCGCGACCGAGCAACTACTGGGCGCGGCGGCCGTCGGGCCGCACGCGACGGAGTTGATTGCGGAAGCCACGCTGGCGATCCGCAGCGAACTGACCGTGGCCGAGGTGGGACGCGCCATTCACGCGCATCCGACCTTCAGCGAGAGCTGGATGGAAGCCGCTCACGCCGTGCACGGTGCCTGTATCCACGCGCTGCCGCGGCGAAAGAAATAATCAGGTTGGCTGATTGAATCAGCCGAGGCTCTTTTTCTTTTGGCGGGCACCGGTCTTTTGTTTGCCAGCGGTACCATTGGCGGCCGGGGCCTTGATGGGGGCAGCCGTTTCCTCTCTGGCGGAAACCGGTGCGGATGTTTTCACGGCATTACTGGCGGCCGCTGCTGCCAGCAGTTCTCGTTCGGCTCGAAGCCAGTCGTCCACGTCGGAACCGTGGGCGCCGCCACGCTGGACAAACAGTTCGTAGGCGCGAGTGGCGATCTGGGCATGTGTTGGACGTTTTGTTTGTGTATCAATGGTGTTCATTTTCCCTTCTCCTTGGTAAGCAACGGGAGCAAACACCTCCCAAGTGTCGTTCCCTTTACAAACCCGTCACAACCCTGCAAGAAAATCGAACGCTTGTCAAGAGACAGGCGCGATCAAGCTGGTAAATAACGTGCTGCATCGTAGGACTTGTTTCCAGCTTGTCCATCTACGGAAGCGCCTCTGGCACTCCGCCCACAACATGAATTTGGGCAAGCTGAAAGCTTGCTCACCTTGACCATCTCTTCTGATCACGCCCTCAAGAGATGAACCGCTGGAGTTTACCGGTGTTTTTGTACCCAGGGGGATTGGGGCAACACACCGGGCATCAGACGTTCGAGGGAGCCAAAATACCAGCCCGCCACCAGCACGATGATCAAAATCCCGTACAGGATGAGACGATTGCGCGCGGTGTTTTTCTCGGCAAACGGATCCACCAGGTCGCGATGTGCGCCAGGAGGCAGAACCGCGATGCGGGTAAGTTCGCTGCCAAAGGGGATATTGATTTTGGCCTTGGCATTGATGGCCCAGCCGTTGGCATCGAGCAGGGGACCGAGGTTGCGCTGGCGCAGTTTCAATCCGGCAATCAACATCGAGGGGCCGCTGATGACCAACACCAGCCCGACAATGCCCAATGGCATCCAGATGCCCAGCCCGAAAAACGTTTGCAGCAACGCGCCCAGCGCCGCGGTAATCCCGCCAACCGCCACGCCGAGGGCGGCCACCGTGCCGACATCTATCTTTTTGGCGGGCGACGGCTTGGCCGTCGGGGAACCGGCAACCGTGGCGGCTGTCGTGGAAAGTTTGGCGTCGGCCTCGGCTTCCGCCGCTGCCGCGCGTTTGGCGACCTGTTCTTCGATCATGCGGACGAACTTTTTGTAGGGCGCCCAGAACGCCTGTCGGATACTGATCGGGTTGTCCACGATCTTGACGATGGTGGCGTCCCAGTCGCGTCCCTGGCGGTCGTAAAAGACGCCATTGCGTCCGACTGTCAGGTTGTCGGAATCGCCGTTGGTAAACGCGGCGGCAATGGTCATTTTCTCGCCGCTGGTTTTGCGGACGCATTCGCAGTAGGCAATGTAACAGCGGCTCAACCCGACCATCACGCCGTGTTTGCTCATGTCTTCGACGCGGATGCAGAGGTCGCAACTGCGCTGATCGAGGTAGAGCGTGCCGGCCTGGAAGACGGCCTTGTGCTTGCGCCCGTAAAAATCGCGGAACGAGACAAAGTTGTCCAGCAACCGCGCCAGATCGCGGTGGAAACGGACGAGTTTTTCCACCGCGGCGATGGCGTTGAACTCCGGCTCCAGCGCCCGGTCACGGGCCAGAAGCGCGGCGATGGTTTCTTTCGCGTTGCCCGCAAGGATTTCCTGGACGCGGGCGATGCCGAGTTTTTCGACAGCGCCGCCGGCTTTGGCGGCCAACCAGGTTTCATACGGAGCCAGTTTCGCGCACAAGGCCGTCCATTCGGATTCGGTCAACGAGGTTTTCCCGCCGGTCAATGGCGACAACGCGGCCAGCGCGTCGGCCCAGACCGGGTTCACCCCTTCGGTCAGCGGCAACGGACGTCCCGCCTCAATGCGCGCCAGCGGCAGTCCGGCGAGGTCGCCGGCGGCCACGAGCCGGTCGGTCTCCTGCCGGTAAAGTGTTTCAAACGCATGCGGATCGAAGGCAGCAAGCCGGCAACGGGTGAAATACTCGTCCACCTTTTTTCGGACGGCACGCACCGCGGCGGCCACGGCGGGTGTGTCATCGCCAAACGGCAGGACCGCCTTGCGAGACCAGTCGGCAAAGGCGGCGGCGTCGGCGAAAAACTGGTCGAGCTTGGCCTGATTCACACCGGGGTTGCCGCTGCGATCGGTTTCGGGGCCGAGACAGGCGATAATGTCGTTGATCACGGATTTTGTGGCGTCATCCTCGGCGGCGTCGGCGGGAATGATGCCGTCGCCGTTGAATCGGGTGGCGGCAAAAATTCGGTTGGTATCGGTGATATCCTCGATGCAGATGGCGTCGGCGTTGGGTTTACCGAGATTGGCGAGGATCTGCCTGGCAGAAGCGAGGATTTGCGGGTCGGCGATGGAAGCCAGTGGCAGCGAATCGCGTCCGGCAAAGAGATCGTCCGGGTTTTTCAGGCGCGACACGGTCCATTTCACAGCGGCGAGGATTTCGGGCACGCGGATACGCCCGTCTTTGTCGGTGTCAATCCACGCGAGGGTTTTCGCATCGAACTCCAGTCCCTGTGTCGGACAAGCGAGGGCAACCCAAAGCTTCTGGTCGAGTTGGTCGAGGTGAACGAGGTCAGCGCCGGTTTCCAGTTTGACCTGATCGAAGCCACCGGCCCGGAAGAATCTCCACGTATGCTTCTCCATACCGCCAGAAACTACATGGAAAAAGGGAACTTCGCAACACCACAGACAAAATTTCCTTCCGGCGACGATATGGTTGGTGAAGGAGAACCACAACGATGAGAACGATCGTAACCATGGCTGTGATGGGCGTGTTGTTTTGGGCGGCAACGGGACGCGCCGCCGAAAAGACGGTGGCGTACCTCGGGGTGACAACTGCCTCCGTGGAAGAGGCGCTCGGCGCGCAGTTGAAATTACCGCCGGGCGTTGGGTTGCTGGTTGAGTTTGTGGACGAAAAAAGCCCCGCTGCGGAAACGCTTCAGAAAAATGACGTGCTTCACAAACTCGACGACCAGATTCTCGTCAACCCCCCGCAGTTGCAGGCGTTATTGCGCGCGCACCAACCCGGTGACACCGTCACGCTAACCGTCATTCGCGGCGGCGAGAGTAAGAAAATTACCGTCAAATTGGGTGAACGCCCTGAAGCGATGACGCCGGAATTGGTAACAATCAGTCAGTCCATGGCCGGTGTGCCGGACGAAATTGCCAGGGCCATCCAACTCGTGGTGGGCACCGCCGGTTCGAACGTGGTCAAGGTGTTGCCACAGATCAGTGTCATGGTCAGTTCCAACCTCAGCGGCGCCATTGCGGCGGCCGTCAGCGGCTCCGGCTGCGGGATCGCCACCAACATCGTCATTGCCACCAACATGGTCACGCAGGTCAAACCCGGCGCGACCGTCAGCACCTCCGTTACGCTCAACGAGAGTGCCACCACCACCAGGGTGTACGTCAAAAACAACGAGCGCGGCACATTCACATTGACCTGCACCGACGGCCAGAAACATTTTACCGCCGTCGGCAAGGACGGACAGACGCTCTTCAACGGCCCGGTCAACACCGACGAGGAACGCGCCCGACTCTCCGATGAGCTGAAAACGGAACTCCAGGAAATGGAGAAAACCGCCACTTTGTCCGATCCGACTCCCAAAGCAAGGTCGAAGACAAAGTAACCCCGTGCTACATTCCGGCGGTACGCATGGACTGGAACGAGTTGCTTGACCAACACGGCCCGTCGCTGCTGCTGTATGCGCGACAGTGGACAACCTGTCACGCCGACGCCGAGGAGGCGGTCCAAAACGGTTTCGTCCGCGTCTGGCGTTCGCATGGCGCGGACGCGCCCCTGCCGTTGTTGTTTGCGGCGGTCAAACGCGCCGCCCAGGACCTCCAACGCGCCGGCGCGCGGCGTGCCGCCCGCGAGGCGAAGGCTGCGGAGGCAATGTATGAGCCGGACTCGATTTTTGCTCGCAACGGCCACGACCCCGACCGCGCGCGGTTGCTGGAAGAGGCGTTGCGACAATTGCCCGAGGAACAACGCGAGGTTGTCATTTTGAAACTGTGGGGAGAATTGACCTTCAAACAGATCGCGGAATCACTGGAGATCCCGCCCAACACCGCGGCGTCACGCTATCGGTATGCGCTGGATACGCTGCGACGGAGCCTTGCCAATGAACCACGAGTTTGACCCCATCGAACAGGAATTGAAATCGCTGCGCCCGCGCGACCTCTCCGACCGCGCCCGCGCGCGAATCCGCCACGAACTCGCGCCCGCGCCGCCGTCGCGTTGGCCGTGGTGGCTGGCGTTGGGCGCCGCCGCGAGCGTGATCGTCCTGTTGCTATCGCTGTCGGGCGCCGCCCGCCGCACCGTCCCGTCGCCATCCGTGAAAACCGACGCGCCACCTCCGTCGGTCATCGTGGCGCGTCAGTACGATGGCGTGGTCTGGCTGGAACATGAGGGGCCTTATCGCCGGGTGCGATACCAAGTGGCCCGCGTCAATGCCACCGGTCCCCGTGCCGAGGTCATCGTGCTCCAGAAAGCCAGCCTCGACTGAAAAGACCTCCTTTGCAAAAAGCGGGTGTGATCAGAAGTGGCGGGGAAAGCAGAGCATGCTTCCAACTTGCCAACATTCATGGTGTGGACGGGGTGTCGGAAGCGATTCCGACGTGGACAACCTGGAAGCATGTCCTGCAAGGCGGCACGCTGGACGAGAGGAGACTGCTGTGTTAGGGTGCGCCCACCGGGCATGGAAACCCAGTTCACCGAAAACCCTTTCCGGGACGGCGTCATTTCGAGGCGCCCGCCGGAGCCGTGCGCGCTGGTGATTTTCGGCGCCACCGGCGATCTGACCCGACGAAAACTCCTGCCGTCGCTCTACAACCTCGCTCACGAAGGTCAACTTCCCGCCGGGTTCGCGGTCATCGGGTTCGCGCGTCGGCCCAAAACCGACGAGGAATTCCGCGCGGAAATGCGCGAAGGGATTGAACGGTTTTCCCGCTTCAGCGCCCCGAACGAAACCGAACGGATTCATCCCGCCGTCTGGAACGAGTTTGCCAGGGGAATCTTCTATCATCAGGCCGATTTTGCCGCGCCGGAAGGCTACGCGACTCTGCAAGAACGGCTCCGACAGCTCGACCGCGACCGCGGCACGGATGGGCGGCGACTGTTTTATCTGGCGGCGGCTCCCTCGGAGTTTGAGACGATCATTCACCAGCTCGGCGCCGCCGGATTGGCGGAACGACACGGGCCACAACGGATTATTGTCGAAAAACCTTTCGGCTCCGACCTCGCAAGCGCGCAGGAACTCAACCGCGTCCTGACCAGCGTGTTCGCCGAGTCGCAAATCTTTCGCATTGATCATTACCTTGGTAAGGAAACGGTCCAAAACATCCTTTCGATGCGGTTTGCCAACGCCATTTTCGAGCCGCTCTGGAACCAAAAGTACGTGGATCACGTCCAGATCACCGTCGCCGAATCCCTCGGCGTCGAAACACGCGGCGCTTTTTACGAACAGGCCGGAGCACTGCGCGACATGGTGACCAACCACATGATGCAATTGCTCGCGCTTACCGCCATGGAACCGCCCTCCTCGCTCGCCGCCGAGGACATCCGCAACGAAAAGGTCAAACTGCTCCGCGCCATCCGCCGACTCTCCCCCTCTCAGGTCGCCGCCTGCGCCGTGCGCGGCCAGTACACCCGCGGCTCCAGCGGCGGCCAACCCGTGCCCGCCTACCGCGAGGAAAAAAACGTCGCACCCGACTCCGTCACCGAGACCTACGTCGCGTTGAAATTGCACCTGGACAACTGGCGCTGGTCCGGCGTCCCCTTCTACCTGCGCCACGGCAAACGTCTCCCCAAACAGGTCGCCGAAATCGCCGTCCAGTTCAAACCGTTCCCCGATGTCCTCTTCGCCGCCGCCAGCACCGCGCCGCTGTCACCCAACGTGCTCGCGCTCCGCATCCAGCCCGACGAGGGCATTTCCATCCGCATGAACGCCAAAGTGCCCGGCACGGCGCTCCGCATCCAACCCGTGAAAATGGATTTCCGTTACGGTGGCAGCTTCGGCGCCAACGCCCCCGACGCCTACGAACGGCTCCTGTACGACGCTCTCGCGGGCGACTCGACCCTGTTCCTGCGCGGCGACGAAGTCGAGTGCGCCTGGGCAATCACCGACGCCATTCGCAACGGCTGGACCAAAACCAACACGGCGCCCGCCCCCTACGAAGCCGGCTCCTGGGGGCCACCCGAAGCCGACGAACTGCTCGCGCGCGACGGGCGCGCGTGGAGACGACCTTGAATCCGTCCCTCGATACGCTCCCTCGCGGCGCCGAACTCATGCCGGCCGATGCCGCACGGATCGAAAGACGGCTCCGCGCTCTCTGGCAACAGGACAGCGAAACCGTCTCACGAGCCTGCCTGTTCAACCTCGTCGTCTGGTGCGCTTCCGCCGAAGACCACGACCGTGCCACCGTTCTCATCCGCGAATTGACCGGCCGCCACCCGTGCCGCGCCATCACTCTGCTTGCCGAGCCGGGAGAACCATCATTGACCGCCGCTCTCGGCATTCATTGCCATCCCGCCGGCGGCGGACGCAAACCCGTCTGTTGCGAGCAAATCTCCCTTCACGCCACCGGCGCTGCCACCGACCAACTGGCGTCCACCGTGCTCTCGCTGCTGGAAGGCGACCTGCCCACCGTGCTCTGGTGGCGGGAGAATTTTCTGGAGCAACCCGCGCCTTTTGAGCGGCTCCGCCCTGTGGCCGACCGTTTCGTTTTCGACACGGCCACCTGGCCCAACGCCGATTGTTGGTTACCCGTGCTGGCAGCGGAGATCACCCAGACCACACGCCCCGTCTATGCCGACCTCAACTGGGCGCGCCTGACCCTGTGGCGGAAACTGACGGCGGACAGTTTCGACGACCCGACCTTCCGCGCCGCGCTCCCGCGCATCCGTCGGGTAACGATCACGCACGGCGGCGGCGCCGGTGCGCTGTTACGGGCGATGCTCTACGCCGGTTGGGTGGCCGCGCAACTCGGCTGGTCTCCCCGCCAGGTCCTCGATCGCGTGCTCATCCGGGAACGCCGCGGCGAGGACGTGGCGGCCGTTGGCCTGGAATCGGTGGAACTGGTTGCCGAGGACGCCGTGGTGCGATTGCACAAGGATTTTGCCGGACACGTTGCCACCGCAACGGCGACGCTGGCCGACGTTTGCAGTTTGCCGCGCAAACAGGCGTTTGCGCCCCTGACGGAAGCGGTCCTGTTGTCGGAGGAACTCGACCACATCGTTCCCCACACCGCCTATGAGCGCGCTGTCGCCCTGGCGGCGGTGCTGGCTCCGAATCCGGCTGCGAACCGTTGAGAGTCACACAAGCGGCGTTGACTCCGTGACGCGAAAATGGCACGTTACCGTCCAACGGCGCGCCCGTAGCTCAATTGGATAGAGCTTCTGACTTCGGATCAGAAGGTTGGGGGTTCGAGTCCCTCCGGGCGTGCCAATCATCCCGTGCCCCCTTGCCGGGAACGTTGAAACGCCGATAAACAACGGTTTTCGCGGGGATCCTAATCCCCCTTCGATACTTCGATAATCCATCCATCTGGATTTAGAACCACGAAAAACTTACGACGGTTTTCAGTAGAACCGGTCATCATAAATGGCATTTGGCCATGATACATCCTGATCTACAAGGAGGTCAGTATGTGGAAGAGAGACTTGACCCACGAACAGTGGCAACTACTCAACGGTCTGCTACCACCCTTACCGCGACGTAAGGACGGCTGTAGTCGTCCGTGGAAGGACAGCCGTGCCGTGTTCAACGGCATTCTGTGGGTAGCGCGTACCGCATCACAATGAAAAGAAATGTCCGAATCCTTGCTTGGCGACAGGGCCTATGACAATGATCCGCTAGATAAGCAATTGGTCACCGAAGG
>CAZISE010000065.1:0-10856 GCA_964541945.1 uncultured Verrucomicrobiota bacterium | reverse complement strand
AACTACCAGACCGGCGACATCCAGGACGCCGCCGATTACGTCGGCGACTCCCTCGGCCTCGCCTTCAAAGCCAGGGAAACCAATGCCGATGTGATCCTCTTTGCGGGTGTCCATTTCATGGCCGAGACCGCCAAAATCGTCAATCCAACCAAACGCGTTCTCATCCCCACCCTCGAAGCCGGCTGCTCGCTGGCCGATTCCTGCGACGCCAACGCCCTCGCCCGCTGGCGAGCCGAGCATCCCGGCGTCGTGGTCGTCGCCTACATCAACTGCACCGCCGCCGTCAAAGCGCAATCCGACATCATCTGCACCAGCGGCAACGCCGTCAAAGTCGTCAACTCCATCCCTCGCGACAAGGAAATCCTGTTCTGTCCCGACGAAAACCTCGGCCAGTGGGTCATGGAACAAACCGGCCGCAAAATGCTTCTCTGGCCCGGTGTCTGCCATGTCCACGTCAAGTTTACCGCCGAATCGTTGAGTCAACTCCGCGCCGCGCATCCCGACGCCAAAATCATCGCCCACCCCGAATGTCTGCCAATTGTCCGCTCGATGGCCGACGAAGTCTGTTCCACCGAAAAAATGTTGGCCTACTGCAAGGCATCTCCCGCCAAAACGTTCCTCATCATCACCGAAAGCGGTATGTTGCACCGCCTGAAGAAGGAACTACCCGACAAAACGTTCATCGCCGGGCCGACCGACACATGCAGTTGCAACGAATGCGAGTACATGAAAAAGAACACGCTGGAAAACTGTGTCGCCGCCCTGGAAAACCTCGCTCCCGAAATCACGCTGCCCGAAGACATCCGCCGCCGCGCCCTCGTGCCGATTGAACGCATGATGGCTCTCGGACGATGAACGCCGCCTCCATCGCTCTGCTCGCCTGCTGTCTGCTCAGTGCTTGCGCCACCATCCCGCGCATGGAACCGATCCGCGTCGCCGCCACCGGACGCGATTTTGTCCGCGAACCGTCCGGCAGGCCGTTTCGCCCGTGGGGACACAACTATTGCGGCAACAACGGACGACTGATCGAGGACTACTGGGACACCGACTGGCGGACGGTGGTGGAGGATTTCCGCGAGATGAAAGCGCTTGGGGCCAATGTCGTCCGCATTCACCTGCAATTCGGCAAGTTCATGGACGCCCCGGACAAACCCAACGAGGCGGCGTTACGGCAACTGGAACGGCTCGTGGCACTGGCCGAACAGACCGGCCTGTACCTCGACGTGACCGGATTGGCCTGTTACCGCCCAAAAGACGTGCCGGCGTGGTACGACAAACTCGACGCAGACGGGCGATGGGCAGCCCAGGCACGGTTTTGGGAGGCGGTGGCAGCGCGTTGCGCCAAAAGCCCGGCGATCTTCTGCTACGACCTGATGAACGAGCCTGTCTCTCCGCCGACGAAACGGGAAACCGGCGGCTGGTATTCAGGACACCTGCTTGGTGAATACGATTTTGTGCAGTTCATCTCGCTCGATCCGGGCAGGCAAACAAAGGAGGAGGTCGCTTGTCGCTGGATCCAAACCCTCTCGGCGGCCATTCGCAAGCATGACCGCCAGCATCTTATCACCGTCGGTTTGTGGTTGTGGTCGGGATTCACGCCATCGGCAGTGGCGCCGTCGTTGGATTTTCTCAGCGTTCACATTTATCCCGTGAGCGGGAAACTCGGCGCAGCCATGGCGGAATTGCGTGCCTATGCGGTGGGCAAGCCGGTGGTGATTGAGGAAACGTTTCCGCTGAGCTGCAGTGGGGAGGAACTGGAGACATTTCTGCTGGCGTCGCGGGAATACGCCTGTGGCTGGCTCGGCCATTATGATGGAAAGACTCTTGCAGAATACGACGCGCTGCAACGCAAAAACCGCATCACTCTGCCCCAGGCCCTCTGGCGGGAATGGTTGCGACTCTTCCAAAAACTCACCCCTGTGATGACCCGCGTCGAGAGCATACGCAGTGAACCAGACGGGAAACCAGGGAACAGGAACTGATCCAACGCAGAAACGAGGTTTGAAAAGTTTGCCGAAGTCCCAAAACGGTTCTGTCGCGGATGAACCGCCCGACATTGTCATGGAAGTGTGATTGGAAAACGGCGTCAAACGCTTTGCGCTTCTCCCAACCCTCTCATTCAATCGGGACTTTGTAGGCGCCGTTCCAATGGACGCATCTGAACACTGCCACCCGACAGCAAGGACAATATGTTGCAGGGCACGATACCTGTCGTATAGGCATCGCACCGTGCCGTTGGAAATCCAGTTTTCGGCGCGATGCCCCCGAAACGGCACGGGGCATCGCGCCCTACAAATCAAGGGTGGCAGTGTCAAGATACGCCCCATTCCAACCGCAGAGTGATCCATTGAAGTTCCCGTTTGTCCGTTGCGACAAATGGCGAGCAAAACGGTTATCCTGCCACTTCACCCGGACAATGCGTGGCGACTCAACCTCGTAGCGCACTTGTCGGCGCGCTTCCTGCCGCGTACAGTGGTGCCGCCGATGCAGTTTCTTTCAACAAAACGACGGGAAACAATGCCTCTGCGGTTGGAACCGCCGGCGCAACGGCGGTCGCAGGAACTTCCCCGCCGCGGCGTCAGGCCGCTCCGGTTGCGAAAGGTCGAGGTGATTACCCGCGACAACCGCGAGGCGCGGACCACGCCATCGCGTTGGACCCGTTTTTTGCTGGCTGCGGTTTTATTTCATGCCGGGCTTCTGGTGTTGTTCGCCTCCTTGCGAATGGCCGTGGCGTTGCCCGTCATCACGGCCATTTTTGAAACCTACCCGGCGCCGCCTCCAAAAATGGACTTTGATCCGTTTGTGCCACTGCGACAATTCGAGTACAAGGGCGGCGGCAGCGGTGGCAGCGGCGGCCCGATGCTTCCCCCGTCGTACAAGATGACCATCCTCTCACCCGAAGCCCGTCAGGCCAATCAAACCGTCGGCGAGGTCATCGGCATCCGCGTCGGCGAAAATCTCGCGCATCTGGCGCGCCCGGAAGGCGCGCCCACCGGCGTGGGTGCACCGTTCGGAGGCGACGGCACCGGCCGTTTCGGGACCGGCGCTGGCGGCAACGAGGGATTCGGTCAGCGGTTTGGCGCGCAGCGGGCGCAAGCCATCCGCCAGCATCAAGGCGCGGACGAGGCCGAACGCGCTGTTGTGGCCGCGTTACGCTGGCTGAAAGAACACCAACTTCCCGATGGGAGTTGGGGAGAAGGACCTTATCGGCTTGGCATTTCCGGGCTGGCCACGCTGGCGTTTCTTGGACACGGCGAAACACCAGATTCGGGAGAATTCGGTTTGACGCTGAACCGGGCATTCAAATACCTGACGACATGCTATGATCCCAACGCCAATGTGTATGAACAGGCCATCGTGACCTACGCCCTGGCCGAGGGCTACGGCATGAGCCGCTCACCGTCATTACGGGAGCCGCTCCAACGATGCGTCTCGCTGTTGTTGAAAGCACAACAGACGACGAAACCCGATCCCCGCCACATCGGCGGATGGCGATACAGCCTCTTGTCGCAAGACGCCGACATCTCCGTTTCTGGCTGGTGCGTGCAGGCTCTAGTGGCGGCGCGTCTGGCGGGGATTTCTGTGCCGCAAACCTCTCTGGATGCCGCTTCGGAATTTTTCTGGAACATGTATCGCAACGGTGTTTTTGGTTACGACCGTCCGTCGGGCGGCGGTTCCACCACCACCTCGATTGGCGTTCTCAGCCAGATGTTTCTCGGCCGCGGGACCGATCCCCGCCTGAAGGAATCGCTGGAGAAACTCAAACAACAACGGTTTGACTGGGCAAAAACCGAGGCGCCGTTCGGCATGGTCGCCTATCTCTGGTACTACCTGACCCAGGCCATGTTCCAGGCCGGCGGAGTTTATTGGGAATACTGGAACACCCAGTTCCGACAGGCGCTGGTCGAACGCCAGGCCGACGATGGCCATTGGGACCTGCCCGCCCTGAGCAAGGAAACCGAGTTCAATCGTCCACCCGTGTACTCGACCGCGCTGTTTACGTTGATGCTGGAGGTGTACTATCGTTACCTGCCCACCTACCAGCCAATGACCTCGTCGCCCTGAAAATAAACAGCCGCCGCTGCGCGGGCAACGACGGCTGTGGTGGTTGGTAGCTATGATTACTGTTTCGGCTGACACTTCGGCAGTCCCTTGCCGAGTGGCTCTTTCTTGACGGTGATCTGCGTCGCGTTTGCCATCTGCGCGCGGTTGGATTCGATGTAGCTCTTCCATTGTTCCGGCACGTCGCCTTCGGCAAAAATCGCCGCCACGGGGCAAACCGGCACACACGAGGTGCAATCAATGCACTCGTCGGGATTGATGATCACGCGGTCGTCTATCTCGTAAAAGCTGTTGGTGGGACACACCTCCACGCAATCCGTGAACTTGCAACCGACACAAGGTTCTGTGACAACATGGGCCATGATGAGTATTCTCCTTTTCGATTTCCGCCGTCATTTGCGAAACGGCGCCGTGTGATATACTCCGCCCCATGAACGCTGCCAAGCTCAAAGTGTCCGAACGCATCCTGCGCATCATCGCCATTCTCCGTAAAACCCACCCGGATTTCCGCTGTGCCCTTCGCCACGACAACCCGCTCCAACTGCTCGTCGCCACCATCCTCAGCGCCCAATGCACTGACGAGCGCGTCAATCAAGTCACTCCCGCCCTTTTCACCCGATACCGGACCGCCGCCGACTTCGCCACTGCCCCGGCGGGTGAACTCGAAGCGCTCATCCGTCCCACAGGTTTCTTCCGCAACAAAGCTCGATCCATTCGCGAATGTTGTCGCGCGATCGCGGAAAAACACGGTGGCCAGGTGCCCGATACGCTGGCCGAACTGGTGAAACTCAACGGGATCGGACGCAAGACCGCCAACGTTGTGCTCGGCGTCGCGTTCGGCAAGGCGGAGGGGATCGTGGTGGACACTCATGTGTTGCGGTTGTCCCGTCGGCTCGGCCTGACGCGGCACCGCGACCCGAAAAAGGTGGAACAAACGTTGATCAAGCTGGTGCCGCGATCGGACTGGATTGACTTTTCGCACCTGTTGATCTGGCATGGACGCCGCCGTTGCGCCGCCCGCAAACCGGATTGCAATCGGTGCGAATTGGGCGATGTTTGTCCCCGCATAGGAGTCAAATGCCATGAAACCACTCAAGGAAGGCGATAAAGCTCCCCCCTTCTCGGAACTGACCGCCGCCAAGGGACGAACCGTTGTTCTCTATTTTTACCCCAGGGACAACACGCCCGGATGCACCGTCGAGGCCTGCGAGTTTCGGGATGCCCATCCGCAACTGACCCGCCAGAACGTCGTCGTGCTCGGAGTCAGTCCGGACCCGGCCCGGTCACATGCCAACTTTGCCGCCAAGTTGAAGCTGCCGTTCGCGCTCGTGCCCGATGAGAATCATCAAATTGCCGAAGCCTATGGCGTCTGGCAGGAAAAGATCCGTTACGGACGAAAATACATGGGCATCGTCCGCACTACCTTCATCATCGGTCCCGACGGCATTATCCGGAAAATCTTTCCCGCCGTGAAACCGAAAGGACATGCGGCCGAAGTGCTGGCAGCCATTTAGCAGCGGCGCGTCTCCGTCAAAAGCCGCTCGAACATCCGCGTTTTTTCGAAAAGCGCGGGGTCATTGTCCCAGTCGGTTACTTTTTTTTCCAGTCGGGCCGACCAGTTGCTTTCCGCAAAGGAACCGGGGACATTGAATCGGATCGGCTGGGCAAAGATGTCCGTGATCATGAAGACGGCCAGCCAGGCATTGGACTCCAGCACCCGACGGCAAAACGCTTTGTGCAGTTCGGGCGTGAAATCGCGGGGGATGTTCTCGGTATTGTGCCCCGCCCATCCCGCAAATCGCTGTAACTCCAGCCATGTGAGATAGGCATTGTGATGGTCCTGCCGCGCCCGCGCCTCGTCGTGCGCCCGCCACATCTGTTGCCAGCGAACCACCAGCGGATCATGGTCGTGCGTGGCAGGGGTAACGATGCTCAGACGCGGGTAGGTCGCGCCATCCGCGTAGGTGTAATCGGGGTTACGTTCCCAATACGGGATTTTGAAGCCGGGAATGCCGAGTTTGAGAAGGTTCGGACGCACATACTCCGGCACACATCCGAGGTCCTCGGCCACTACCACGGTGTGCCCGGCGGCTTTCTGAATCATTTTCAACAATGATTCGCCCTGTTTACAGTTGGCCTGTTTGTGCGCCGGTGTGTCGTCGGGATGCGGAAAAAACCGCGGGAGTTTACCGCCGGTTTTCTGTTTCGCCTCTTCCGCGGTCAGCCCGGTGAACTGCCCGTTGTCACGCGGCAGCCAGGGAAACGCGTAGATGCGGTAGAAACCGAGGACGTGGTCAATCCGAAACAGATGAAAAATGGCGCTGGTTTGTTGGACGCGACGTTTCCACCAGGCGAATTTTTCCTTGCGATGCGCTTCCCAGCGGTAGAGCGGGATGCCCCAGTTTTGTCCCCACTGCGCCGTGAACGCATCGGGTTGGAATGTCGCTTCCGGCGGCGCGCCGCCGCTCCAGGTCAGGTCGAACAACTCCCGATTCGCCCAAACATCGGCGCTGGTGCGGCTCACCCCAAACGGAATGTCGCCCATCAACGCGACGCCCCGTTCCTCCGCATGTCGGCGCACGTCCGCCCACTGCTCGTGCGCCACCCACTGCACATAAGCATAAAACCGACGGCGTTCCTCCAATTTCCGCAACAGCGCAGACGGGACAGAGGCCGGGGATTGTTGTTCTTTCGGCCATGATTCCCAGTTGTCGTTACCATTGTTCTCGTCGAGTAACGCCCGATAGAGCGTGTAGTTTTCCAGCCACGGGTTGGCTCTGGCAAAGGCCGCGACTTCCTTCCGTTCGCCACCGCACTGGAACGCGGCACGAAGCAGGTCCTGTTTCAACATTTTTACTTTGCGATAGTTCACCGGCCCGACGGTGTCCACCCCACCAACAATCCGACGGAAATGGTCTTCTGACAGTCCCGACAAGGTTTCCGGTGTCGTGGCGATAGTGGTTGGATCGAGTGCGAGTGCGCTGATGGCATTGTACGGGGAATGGTCCGGCCCCGTTTCATTGATGGGCAGCATTTGCAACAGCCGAAACCCGTGCCGGGCGCACCAGTCAATCATCTCTTTGACCGCCACCGTGTCGCCAATCCCAAGATCACCGCTCCCGCGCAAGGCGAACACCGGCACCAACACCCCGGCAAGTTTCTGATCAGGAGTGAGCTTCATCCCCGTGGCTCTTCCGTCTTGCGGAACGGCAAGCCGCGTTTCCCGTCAAACAAACGTCGCAGACAACAATCGGCGGCCCCCCGCGGGCGTTGACTGCCTTTGGGCGCGCCGCGCTCGCACAACTGGCGTCGGTATTTCCGCACGGCCAGCCAATCTTCCCATGAAATGAGCCGGTCGATGGGAATCGTAGGGACTGAGCACTTTGAGTTCACAACGTACCTCTTGCACCAAACGTTTCACTTCGTCAAACACCTTGTACTTTTTGGGTGCAATAGTGAGTGAAGCGCCAATCCCCTTCATCCTGACCTTCTGTCGCAACGACGGAGAAGAAGGAATCCGTTTTTCCATCTGCCGCGTCGTGTACGGACGAGGGCCAAGGTGGTGGGGACGCTATTTTGCCCACCACTGTTAGTCGCACCTTGCCGGGGGCAGTCTGAACGTATCGGCGGTCACAAACCGCCGCTACAGCTTGGCGATTTTCACGTCGAGGATGTCTTTGTCTTTCTTGATCTCGGCGAGAGTTTCCAACGACGGGGCACTGTCGAGGTTGAGCACGGTCAACGCGGTGCCGCCTTCCTTGTCGCGGCCCAGGCTCATGCTGGCGATGTTGATGCCGTGTTTGCCCATGATGGTGCCGATCCAACCGACCACGCCGGGACGGTCCTGGTTGTGCATGATGAACAACACGCCGTTGGGAACGACTTCGACGGGCATGCCGTTGATGCGCACGATGCGCGGGTTGTTGCCGTAGAAGGTGCCGGAGGCGCAGACGTTGACGCCTTCAGCTTGGGCGCGGACGGTGATCAGTTCGGCGTAGTCAATCGGGTCGGTGCTCTTGATTTCCTCGACATGAATGCCAAGCTGATGGGCAATGGCCGGAGCGTTGACGTAGTTGACATCGCCGCCTTCGGCGTTTTCGAGGAAGGTCTTCAAAACGGCACGGGTGATCGGCCCGGTTTCAAGTTCACCGGCTTTGCCGAAGAATTCGACGGTAAGCCGTTCGATGCGTTTTGAGGCGAGTTGGGCGAGGAGGCGTCCGAGTTTTTCGCCGAACGCGATGTGGGGCTGGAGCGCGGCGAGAACCTTGGCGTCAACGGAGGGCATGTTGACGGCGTTGCGAATGGTGCCGCCGCCGAGCGCCTCGGCGACCTGCTCGGCAATCTCGGTGCCGCACGATTCCTGCGCTTCGTGCGTGGATGCGCCAAGATGCGGAGTGAGAACGACGTTGTCCAATTCAAGGAACGGCAGATTGACAGGCGGCTCCTTTTCGTACACGTCGAGCGCGGCAGCAGCGACTTTGCCAGATTTGAGTGCCTCGTAGAGGTCGTTCTGGACCACGATATCGCCACGGGCGCAGTTGATGATGCGGACACCTTTTTTCATCTTGGCGATGGTGTCTTTGTTAATCATGCCCTTGGTTTGCTCGGTGACCGGAACGTGAACGGTGATGAAATCGGCTTGTTTGTAGATGTCATTTACTTCGACCATCTCGACCTGCAACGCTTTGGCCCGGCTGGGGCTGAGGAACGGGTCGTAGGCGAGCACTTTCATGCCGAAGGCGACGGCGCGTTTGGCCACTTCGCTACCGATGCGGCCCATGCCGATCACACCGAGCGTTTTGCCAAACAGTTCAGTCCCCTCGAAACTCTTGCGATCCCATTTGCCGGCTTTCATGGAGGCGTGGGCCTGCGGGATTTTGCGGGCCATCGCCATCATCATGGCAAACGTGTGTTCGGCGGTGGAAATGGTGTTGCCGCCGGGGGTGTTCATCACAATGATGCCGCGACGGGTGGCGGCGTCCACATCCACGTTGTCCACGCCAACCCCGGCGCGACCGATAACCTTCAAGCGTTTGGCCGCTTCGATCACCTTCTTGTTGACCTTGGTCTGGCTGCGGACAATGAGCGCGTCGTATTCGCCGATGATGGCGCAGAGTTCGTCCTCTTTGAGGCCAATCTTTTTGTCCACCTGAAAAGCTGGGTTATTTTTGAGCAGTTCGACACCCTTGTCTGAAATGGGATCCGACACCAGAATTTTCATTGTTGGATATTTCTCCTTTGAACTCGCGGGTTGCGTTTCGGCGGGAGTGTGCGATGTTCGTTGCCGTCGCACAAGAAAAATATGAGTATCAAACTCTATTCCAAACCCCTTTGTGGCTGGTGCCAGGAAGCCAAAAATTACCTGCGGCAGCGTCGTCTTCCCTTTGTCGAGATCAACGTCGCTCAGAATCCGTCCGCCTACGAGGAGATGAAACGCCTCTCTGGCCAGCCATATGTCCCCACCATCGTCATAAACGACCGGGTTCTTGCCGACTTCGATGTGGAGCAACTGGAGACGTTTCTCGCCTCGCTCAACGTCAACGTGCCGCCAACCAAACCATAACTCGTGTCAGACCGCAGGCCGCAACGGCCGCTAGCAAATCGTCCGCCACAATCCCCCAGCCACCGGGTAACTGCTGCGACTGGCGAATGCCAGGCGGTTTCCAGACATCAAACACACGAAACAATACAAACCCCACGATCCACCACCACCCGTCCAATCCCGCCAATGCCACCGGCACTGCTGCCGTCTCGTCAATGACCACACACGACGGGTCTTTCTGCCCCATCGCTTTCGCTGCCATACCGCTACACCAGACGGCAAACAACACAACCAACACGACAATCAGCCAATACCAAGTGCTTCCAAACCATTTCAGTAACCACCAGTAACCGAGACCAACAACCGACCCCGCCAAACCGGGCGCAAATGGTACAAGCCCGGAATAAAATCCCGTCGCCAGGCACCGAATCAGACGCTCACGCATCCTGAAGCACCAACTCACGGTTTTTCCAGAAAAAGTTCCAGCCTGACCACACCGTCAATACCACCGTGACAAGAACAAGCCAGAAAACTGCCGTCGAAAACACCACGTCGAAACGAGTGGGGTCAAATCCAAACGACCTCCATTCCGACCGGGCCGCCAGGCCGGTGAGGATAAGGATAATGGCGATCATCTGCGAGGCGGTCTTGTGTTTGCCAAACTGCTCGGCCTGAAGAACAACTCCGCGTTCGCGCGCCACCAGACGCAGTCCCGTCACCAAAAAATCGCGCGACACGATCACCAGCGACATCCACGCCTGCACCAGCGCATTGCCATTTTGGTCGCGCAGTTCCACAAAACAAATAAACGCCGCGCAAGTCAAAATCTTGTCGGCCACCGGGTCCAGCAGCGCCCCAAAGGCCGTTTCCAGATTTCGTGTGCGCGCCAGCCAACCGTCATACCAGTCAGTGATACTGGCCACGATGAAAATGCCCAGCGCCAGCGTTTTGCCCCACGGGAAATTGGGAAGCAACAACGCCGACACAAACACCGGTGTCAACGCAATGCGCCACACTGTCAAACGATTTGGCAGATTCATCGAACCGCATTTTACACTTACGTCCCCAGCAAACAAAGTTTTTTACGGTTACCAACAGCACCTCATCGCGTCGCAGCAATTGGTTGTAGCGTTCTCGTGAATCAAGCGATAATTCAGAGCGATACGCTGGAACGGATCAATAGACCGTACAACCCAAGGCGATTGCATTTTGAGTGGGATGGGGGTTGTGGTTGTAAGTAGGCCGGGCGCAC
>CAZISE010000064.1:0-11068 GCA_964541945.1 uncultured Verrucomicrobiota bacterium | reverse complement strand
TTCCCTCGCCGCATTTGCACATCCCAAAACGATTTCTGCCACACCGGAACAGGCCATTTGAAGATCGTTCTGTGGCCTCGACGCCCACCAACCGCCGCGACGCCGTTTCCCCCAGCGGCCTGTGCCACTGCCTCCAGTGGATGGCGCAATGCCCCCAAATGTACGTTGCCTGAGAATCCACCGACAGCTATGAATGCGCTCCGGTCGAGGCCTTACATCAAGCCCAACACGTTGTCAGTGTGCTCAATCCGTGTCAGGCCCGCGACTTCTCATGCGCTCAAGGTCACCTGGGCAAGACCGACACCGCGGATGCCACGGTGCTGGCGGAGTTTGCCGAGCGGATGCGCTCGCCGTCGAGCTTGCCGCGTTCGCCACTGCAAGAGCATCTGGCGGAGTTCCTTCCGGGGGCAAAGTGGCAACGGCGTGTGGTGTAACCACACCGTGTGACCGCCGTCCCGAGCGGGAAAGTGTGGGAGCGAAGCTGCGCAAGTTAAAACTCGGAAAGGTAGAGGAACTGGTGGCGGCGGGTATGGCGGCAACATTGAGCTATGATGCGTTTCCTACGGAACACTGGCGGTCATTGCGGACGAACAACCTGTTGGAGCGGTTAAATCGGGAGATTCGGCGACGAAGGCGGCTGGTGGGAGCGTTTCCCGATGGGGAGAGCGCGTTGATGTTGGTGGCAGCGCGACTGCGGCACGTGGTGGGGATCCAATGGGGTACCCGCCGGTACTTGACCATGGGATGATTGAAGGAGTTGAAGGCGGCGTTGGATGAGCGACATGACCTGGCTGAACAGACTGTCACAGCGCACCATGATAACAACCTTCGTGGATGGTGGTAGATGGTTTTGGTATCCCACCAATCGTTATTGCCCCAAACGGAGGTCACTGCCAACCAACTATCTTGAACCGGTATGTCCTTTCCCTTTCTGGCGACCGTAGGAAAAGGCAAATGAGCCTATCCTCTTCGCCGCAAGGGATTGTTCTTCAGAAACGTGAGCGATGGGCAGAGCGGATTATTTTTTATTTTTTCTTTGCCTGTGCCTGGAGTTGTTTGGCTTTCTGCGCGAGTTTCTTGTCCTTGGTGTCCACCAGAGCCATGGCCTCGGCGACTTCAGCGGGGTGTTTGCCGACAATTTTTTCGGCGACGGCAACGGCGGCGATGGCCGCTTCCTGTTTGAGGCTGTTATCTCGCAGATATGTTGTCACCAGGGCCAGGGAGTCAGCGGTGGGGATTTCACCGAGCGCGGCGAGCAGAAGACGTTTTTCTTCAATGCGTTCAATCATCGGCGTCAATTCTTTCAGGGACGCCAGTTTTTGCGCGGGACCGGTGTCCTGCTGTGGGATCAGACGGAGTTGCCCGCGCAGGGCGAGGATTTTCCATTTGCGGTCGGTGGCGGTTTGGACAAGACGGGCCAGGTCGGGCAGCGCTTCCGGCGTCGGCCAATCACACAGAACGCGCAGTGCTGTTTCCTTCACTTCGGGGTCGGCCTCGTTGGCGGCGGCGCGGATGGCGGCGAGCGCTTTCGGGCCACCGGTGGCACGAAGGACCCGCAACAGCGCGAGTTTCGCCTGGCCGTGCGCCTGGGAGAGGGACGGAAGCAATTTGTCGGCGCAGGCGGCGCGGTCGGTTTGTCGCGCGCAAATGGCGACCAGTGCGTTTTCGATGGAGGCGATGTCACGGTTTTTCGTCAGGAGAGCCAGCAGGGCGGGAATTTCGGTGATACCGGCAATATCGCCGATCACTTTGAGGCTGGCTCTGGCGACATTGGCGTTGGCATCCTCAGCGACCTGCAGGAGGGCGGGGAGAGCGCTCTTGATTTGTCGGGCGCCGATCAGTTCGATGGCAACGCGACGGGCATCTTCTTGGGGTTGTTTCAACATGGCCACCGCGGCGGCATCCGCTTCGGCGCCCGGCAGGCGAATCAACGCCGAGCGGGCTGCCTGCGAGATGTCCACGTCCTCTTCGACGGCAGCAGCCTGCAACACCGGCACAGCGGCGGCGTTCCCCAACTGATCGAGTACGCCAATGGCAATCAGTCGCACATTGCGCTGGCCGCTCTTGGCCAGACGCAGCGCTGACGGCAACGCCTCGGTATCACGGCGGTCCAGCAGTGTCAGCAGCAGGCAGGCTTGGCGGTCGGGATCGGAATGTTCCATTTCAGCCACCAGCGCCCGGGTAACGGCAGAGCCGGGAATCTCGCGGGCCACGCGCAGTCCCATGCCAAACAAGGCTTTGTCGGGCGATTTCAACTGCTCAACCAGCAGTGGCAATCCTTCCGGGCCACGGGCGAGAATCGCGCCGCGAATGGCTTCGAGCGTTTTTTGCGGCGAGATGTTGGCGGCGCGAACGGCATCGTACAGTTTCACTGCTTCGGAAGATTTTCCATCCGCCAGAAACCGTTCCGCGCACAGGATGCAGCCTTGTGCCACCGCGGGACGCACACGATCTGGGGCGGTGGTCAACAGCGGCGTCAATGCGGCTGCCGCGGCGGGACTGCCGATTTTGCCGAGCGCGACGGCAGCCGCGGCGGCAACATCAGGGTCGGCGTCCTTGAGCTTCGATGTGAGCGTCGGGATTGCCACGACGTCGCGGCGGACGCCGATGGAGTTGATGACGCCGATGAGTAATCGGCCCTGGAGTTTGCCCGCGGCGTCACGGAGAGCGGCGTCGCAGGCCGGGTCGGGGATGTTTTCGAGGGCAATGCGTGCCCACGAGGCGAGTTTCTCGTCGGCCAGCAACGGCGCAAGCGCTGGGACAGCTTCTTTGTTGCCCCAAACGGCGAGGCGTTTGCAGGTGATCGCTTTTTCGGCGGGTGGCGCGTCGGAACGGAGGACCGCGACGAGTTTTTGAGGGTCCTGTCCGTCCGCCGGGGTGGCGACAAGTGCGGCAGCGAGTAGAAGGGATAGCATGGTTCAAATCCTCCACGGTTCGCGCAAGGCTTCGGAGCGCAGGCGATTGGCCACGGCATCGCCAGGGAATTCGCATTTCACCGGGTCAAAGGTGACTTTACGATTGAGGAAAAGCGCGACGTTGGCGGCGTGACAGGTGATGTGCGCCCAGCAGGCGGCGTCGGCGTGGGCGCGCGGTTGGGAACGCGATTTGACGCAGTCGAGGAAGTTGCGGACGTGGAAGTTCGCGGGATAACCGGCCACTTTGGCGCGTCGGCCAATGAGCAGGTCCGGGGAACTGGTGTAGAGGTCGCCGTTGTCGCCGGTTTCGACCCAGCCGTTCGTGCCTTCAAATCGCACCGGACAGGAGCCAATGTTGGGCAACCAGCCGTCGTTACGCATGACCAGTTTCACGCCGTTGGCGTAACGAGCGTGCAACTCCTTGTCTTCCGGCCAATACTCGATGGCCGATGTCGCATCAGCGTCGTTGGCCCACTGACAAAGGTCCACGCAATGCGATCCCCATTCGAGGCAACCGCCGCCGACAAGACCGCCGCCTTTTTCAAATCCGAACGCGCTGCGCATCGTGGCGGCGTTATACGGGCGCCATGCGGCGGGGCCGAGCCAGAGGTCCCAGTCGGCTTCTTCCTTTGGCGGCTCCGGTTCTTCCGGCCCCCAGCCACTCATGCCGGTGCCAAGCCCACCGGGATGGGCATGGAGGGTTTGGAGTTTGCCCAGTTTGCCCCGACGAGCCAGTTCCACGGCAAACTCAAAGTTTGGCAGACTTCGTCGTTGCGTGCCGGCCTGGAAAATCCGGCCCGTGCGTCGAAAGGTTTCGGCCAGGATCAGGCTTTGCGCGATGTTTTTGGTGCAGGGCTTCTCGCAATAAACATCTTTGCCCGCTTCGGCGGCCAGAACCGACGCCAGACAATGCCAGTTCGGTCCCGTGGCGATGAGCACGGCATCAATATCCTGGCGCGCCAGCAATTCGCGAAGGTCACGGTACGTCTTGCAATCGTGGTTGCCGTACTTCTGGTCGGCCCGTTCCTTGACCGCCTTGCGACGGGATTCTCTGACATCGCAAATGGCAACAAATTGCACGTCTTCTTCTTCGAGGAAACAACCGAGCACATAGGAGCCGCGGTTGCCAATCCCGATGGCGCCGAGCACAATCCGCTCACTCGGCGCCACCGTGCCTCCCCGACCCAACACGGAAGACGGGACCACCATCGGCGCGGCAAGTAACACGCCCGCCTTCGCCGCCGTTTTGAGAAAAGTGCGACGGTTCATTGCGCCTTTACCTGTTTGACTTTTTCCCAACGACCGGTCCTGGCGGATTTCAGCACGGCATCGCAAACGTATTGGGTTTCGAGCGCCTCGCGGAAGGTCGGGCTGGCCGGTTTACCGGTTTGGATGCCCTGGATGAAATCGGCAAGCTGATGGACGAAACTGTGTTCGTATCCGATGGTCAGTCCTGGCACCCACCAGTTCTTCATGTAGGGATGATCGCCATCGGTAACGTGGATGGAACGCCAGCCGCGAACCCGGCCTTCGTCGCGGTGGTCAAACCACTGGAGCCGATGCAAATCGTGGAGGTCCCAGAAGATGGAGGCGTGTTCGCCGTTGATCTCAAAGGTGTAGAGCGCCTTGTGGCCGCGGGCGTAGCGGGTGGATTCGAATGTCGCCAGCGAGCCGTTGGCAAACCGGCAGAGGAACGCGCAGGCGTCGTCAATGCCGACCTTCTCGACCTTGCCGGTCAACTGATGTTTGCGCTCCTTCACAAACGTCTCGGTCATGGCGTTGACGGTGGTGATGCTGCCATTGAGCCAGAGCGCCGTGTCAATGCAGTGCGCCAGCAGGTCGCCCGTCACGCCGCTACCGGCCACTTTCACGTCCAGCCGCCAAAGCGCGTCGCCGCCCTGCGGCAGGTCTTTGGAGATCGTCCAGTCCTGAAGAAACTTCGCCCGATAATGGAAAATCCGTCCGAGCCGGCCTTCGTCAATGAGTTGCTTGGCCAGCGTGACGGCGGGGATGCGACGGTAGTTGAACGACACCAGATTCGGCACGCCGGCTTTCTCGACGGCCTTGACCATCGGTTCGGCTTCTTTGCCGTCGCGGGCGAGCGGTTTTTCGCAGATGATCATCTTGCCGGCCTTGGCGGCGGCGATGGCCACGTCCTTGTGGAGGTTGTTCGGCAGACAGATGTCCACCAGGTCAATGTCGTCGCGAGCGATGAGTTTCTTCCAGTCCGTCTCGACGGACTCGAAGCCCCATTGCTGGGCGAAGGCACTGGCTTTTTCCGCGTTGACGTCGCAAATGGCCTTCAGCACCGGTTGGTAATCGAGTTTAAAAAAGTTGCCAACCTTGCGGTGGGCATTGGAGTGCGTGCGACCCATGAAGCCGCAACCGATCAAACCGACATTGAGTTGTTTCATTGTGATTGTCCTCCTCTGAAAGGATTACTCCCGCCAGCCGTGATTCTCGCGGACCTGAATCATGGCGGCGAGGATGTTGTTCCAGGTTTCCTGTTTCATCATGACATCGTTCGGGAACATGCAACCGTCCCAGCAGATGCTTTTGATCTTCCGGGTGACCTTGCCGTTGTCGTCGCGCAGCCAGTAACCGGCGTCGCGCGGGATGTTGAGTTTGCCGTTCGGATCGGTTGCCAAACAGTGGCGACCGGTCTTGTCGTGCGTGCCGCTACCCTTGACGGTGGCATCGTTCTGCGCGACGTGAAAATCAATCGTCCACGGACGCAGCGCCCTGGTCATCTTTTTCATCGCGGCGTGGAACTTGTCCGGTTCCCAGTTGAACTTCTCCGGCACGAGCCGGTGTTCGGGCGCGTTGTAGCCGAGCATGAACAACAGCGTGTGCGCCATGTCGGCCTGAAATCCGACGACGCGTGGCATGTTGACTTCTTCAAGCAGTTGGACCGCGTATTTCCAACTGTGGAGTCCGCCCCAGCAAATCTCACCCTCGGCGGCGAGCCGCTCGCCGTGATCTTTGGCGACTTTGGCGGCTTCCTTGAAGGTCTGAACAATGCGCTTGGTGTTGCCCTTTGGGTCTTTCTCCCAGTCGGTAACGCTGCAAGCGGTGTCAATCCGCACGACGCCGTAGGGACGAACACCGAGTTCGCGGAATTTTTTGGCAATACGGCAGCCTTTTCGGACCTGCTCGACAAATTTCCTGCGGTCCTCCTCGCTGCCCATGGCCGAGCCGCCGCCCGTGGGCGGCCAGATCGGCGCGACGACGGAGCCGACGGTCAGCCCTTTGGCACTGATTTTGTCGGCAAGCGCCTTAATCCCGTCATCGCTGATGTCAATGTTGATGTGCGGCTCGAACAGAAAGATGTCCACGCCATCGAACTTGACGCCATTGACTTCCGCCTTGGCGGTGAGGTCAAGCATCGTGTCGAGGTCAATACACGGTTCGGCGCCGGGACTGCCTTTGCCGACCAGTCCCGGCCACATCGCGTTGTGAAGTTTGGGGAAGTTGTTCATGGTGCTTCCTCCTGTTTTCCTATTCGACAACCAGATCGGGATTGTCGGGGCCGAAGTGTTTGAGCATCACGATCGGGTCGCTCTTGGACGGATTGGTGATCTTCACACCGGCCCTGGCGGCGGCTTCGCTGACGAAGAACTCGTCGTGCGTGAGTTGTCCATAGCGGATGAGTGTTGGGGTTTCGATGTCCCACACGCCCAGTTTGCCGTGGCCCTGCATCATGATGAAGCCGTAGGCGCCGCTGTCTTTGATCGTGACGGTGCGTCCGGGCAGCACGGTGAGTTCCTTGGCGCTGAACGCGGTGGATTTGTAGCAGATCCAGTTTTCGATGTAGCCGTCGGCCTTCATTTCCTCCAGCGGCTTGACGGGTTTGGGCGCCATGAAGTGTTTCTGGCGGAAATACGGATCCACGTTGAGGTCCCAGTCAATCACTTCCATCAGCCAGTCCACGTCGTTCATGCGGTTTTTCGGCGTGTCTTTCCAGAGCAACTCGGACGGAACGATGGCGTCGCCGGTAAGTGATTGATACATGGCAAAGACATCGGAGGCTTTTTGCGGTTCGTAAGTGCAAAGGCTGCCAGGGGCGTGAAGGATGCCGGGAGGCACGTCCCAGCCGGTGCCGGGGTCGAGGCGATAGGCCTGGGAGATGCTGGTGATTTTGTTGTCGCCCTTCACGAAATCTTCGAGGCATTTTCGAACCTGGTCTTTGGTGGTGCCGGGGACGAATCCAAAGAAGGTGTAGGGGAAATCGCCGCCATGGTTGTTGACCTGTGGCGGGAAGTAGTAGGCTTCGGGTTTGCCTTTCTGGCCGGTCAGGGCGGCGTGTTGGTCGCGGTGGTGGATGTGATGTGGCAGGGCGCCTTTGTTGTCGAAGAACTTGGAATACATCGGCCAACATTTGTATTCTTTCCAAAGGCGGTCGCCGATGAGTTTGCCCTTCAACTCGGCCACGGCATCGCGCAGCAGGACTTGATGAACCTTGCCCTTGTCTTCAAAAACGACCTGACTGAGTCCTTCGTTTTTACCCGTGAGCGGGCCGTTCTCAGCAGGCGTGGTGGAGGAGAACCAGCGTTCGTCAATGCCGCCGCGAGCGCCACCGAGCGCGTAGTAGTCGTCGGGATGCAGTTTGATGCGGCGGCCGGGAACGCAGAAGGATCGCGGCACCCAGTTGGGGGCAAGGCGCAGGATTCCTTTGCCCTGTTCAAATGCGAGTTGGATGATTTTGGCTGTGGTCATGGGGTTATCTCCTTTGGTGGTAATCAATCTTTCGGAGTCTCGCCGGTGGTCAGCGGGCGGACTTCGATGCGTTGGATGGTGATTTGCATGTTTTTGGCGTTTTCGCCGCCGTGGACCTGAATGCCGATTCGTCCTTTGGCAAAGGTATTGTCGCGGCAATCGCCAACTTTTTTACCATTCAGCCAGACGACAAGGTGGTCGCCGTTGGCGAAGATACGGCCTTCGTTCCAGCCGTGGCGGTTCTCGATGTTCTCGTCGAGGTTTGTTGTGAGGAACAGCTTGCCGGGACAATAGATCGAGCCGCTAAAAGCCACGGGTTTCTGGTATTTGAGGATGTCGAACTGATATTTATCGCGGAACCAAATGCCGCTGTTGCCAGGCCATTTCATTTTGTAGGTGAATCGGCATTCGAAGTTGTCAAACTCGCGGGTCGTGAACAGGTCGCCGCCTTTGCCATCGGTTTGCGTGCCGATGAGGCAGCCGTCCTCGACCTTGAAGATGCCGGCGCCTTGTTGTTTCCAGCCATCGAGGTTTTTGCCGTTGAAGAGTGGCGTCCAGTCCTTCGCGTCTTCCGCAACGGCATGAAATGCCACGACGCTCAGGAACAGCGAGAAGAACACCGCCAGTGGCGACCCGTGTCGGCAGCCCCCCCAAACTACTCCCGGTCGGGTTTCACCGTTATGGTGGCTGGTGCGCGTCATCGGCGTGAAATATGCCGAATCCTTGTTACCAAAGTAAACGCCATTTTTTGCAATTCATCCGCCATTTTCGGTTGACGCCACGGGGGTTTTGCGGATACAGCCGGCAATGCCATGAAGCGCATCCCAAGCATTCTGTTGGGGATCGAAGATTCCCGCGCCTACGGTCGTGGGCTGCTACGCGGGATCAGTAAATACGCTCGTATCCACGGGCCGTGGCTGTTTCGGACGCGACCGGAATTTTATCACAGCGGCAGTCAGATCAGCCCGCACCTGGCCGACTTGAAACGCGCGCGTTTCGATGGCGTAATTACCCGCGAGTTGGATCAACGCCAAATGCGACAGATTCTGGCGTTGGGGGTACCGGTGATCGTGGCCAGCCACATGACGCTGGAGCCAACCTTGCCCTGCATCATGACCGACTGCGCAGCCATCGGGAAAATGGCCGCCCGCCATTTTCTCGAACGCGGGTTTCGCCATTTCGGTTATTGCGGTTTGGAGGAAATGTTCTGGTCGGGGCGGCGTGCCGCGAGTTTTACCGAGGTTATCCACGAGGCGGGGTTCCGTGTCCATCACTACCAACCACCGCGCGCCAAGCGAAACCGGTTGTGGGGACGGGAACAGTTCATCATGGCGAAATGGCTGGAACAATTGCCGAAGCCGATCGCCATCATGGCCTGCACGGACGACCGGGCCCGCGATCTGGTGGAAGCGTGCGAGATTGCGGGACTGAACGTGCCGGAAGACGTGGCGATTCTGGGCGTGGACAACGACCGTCTGGTTTGCGATCTCGCGGGCGTGCCGATTTCCAGCGTGGCACTCAATACCGAGCAGGCGGGTTTCGAAGCGGCCGCACTGCTGGCGCGACTGATGGCGGGAGAAAAAGTCGAACAACAACAAATCATCGTCTCCGCCACGCACGTGGAGGTCCGTCGCTCCACCGACATTCTGGCCATCGAGGACCGATTTGTGGCCAACGCGGTTCACTTCATCAATGCCCACGCCCACCAACCCTTGCAGGTCTCCGAGGTGGCGCGTCATGTCGGAGTGTCGGAACGACAGTTGTACGACCGGTTCCAGCGTGCGTTGGGACGCTCCATCCACGAACAAATCACCACAGCCCGCATTGCGCGCATCTGTTGGTTGCTGGGGAACACCAACCTGTCCATCCTCGAAATTGCTCTGGCCATGGGATTACCCGACGAAAAACATCTTGCGCGATACTTTCGACGTCAACAGGGCATTCCGCCCTCCCAATGGCGCAAACAACATCAACACTAGCGCATCGCCACCCGTAATTCATTGAAGACAACTTTGACGCTGTGGTAACTGATTGCCGTGCTCCAGGTCCGAAATCTCTCCAAGTCGTTCCCCGGCGTGCGAGCGCTCGACAACGTCTCGCTCGATGTCGCCGCCGGCACCGTCCACGCCCTCATGGGCGAGAACGGTGCCGGCAAGTCCACCCTGATGCGAATTGTCAGCGGCCTTGAAAAGCCCGATTCCGGCGAGATTCGGTGCGACGGCCGCGTGGCGATGATTCATCAGGAACTGATGCCGTTCCGCGACCTGACCGTGGCCGAAAACATTTTCATGGGACAAGAACCGACGTACCGTTTCGGCTGGCTCGACAAAGTCACCATGCGCCGCGAGGCCGCCCAATTGCTCGAACGACTCGGCGTCACCCTCTCGCCAACGCGACGGATGCGCGAGTTAAGCGTTGCGGAGATGCAGACCGTCGAGATCGCCAAGGCGCTGGCGCGACAGGCCGAGTTGATCATCATGGACGAACCGACCTCGGCCATTTCCGAGCGCGAAGTCGAGGCGTTGTTTGCTATCATCGCCGGTTTGAAACAACATGGCATCACCATCATCTATATCTCCCACAAAATGGACGAGGTGTTCCGCATCGCCGACACCGTTACCGTCCTGCGCGATGGCCGACACGTCGCCACGTTGCCCGCTGCCGAACTCGATGAATCAAAGCTGATCGCGTTGATGGTCGGACGCGAGCTTTCTGCGGGAGCGACTCGCTCCGTCAAGGTCGCTGGCGATGTTGTGCTGGAAGTCCGCAACCTCACCAAGCCCGGCAAATTTCGCAACCTCAACTTCACCCTGCGTCGGGGCGAAATCCTCGGCGTGGCCGGATTGATGGGCGCGGGCCGAACCGACCTCGCTCATGCCATCTTCGGTCTGACGCCTGCTGCCAGCGGCGAGATTCTCGTCAACGGTCTGCCTGTTCGCATTCGCCGACCGTCGGACGCGCTGGCGCGCGGCATCGCGTTGGTCAGCGAAGATCGCCGAGAGTTCGGGTTGGTGCCGCAAATGTCGCTCAAACACAACATCACGCTGGCCAGCCTGCGCCGCTGGCGGATTGATCATCGCGCCGAGAACCGCATTGCCGACGAACAGATCGGCGCCTTCGCCATCAAGGCGCGCGACCGCAACCAGACGGTCAACACTCTCAGCGGCGGCAACCAGCAGAAAGTTGTCATTGCCAAATCACTCTTGACCGCGCCGGCGATTCTGATTCTGGATGAGCCAACGCGCGGCATTGACATCGGCGCGAAGGTGGAAGTTCACGACATCATCGTGCGGCTGGCGCGGGAAGGTAAAGCCGTGTTGCTCATCTCGTCGGAATTACCGGAACTGCTGGCGTTGAGCGACCGGCTGCTGGTGATGCGCGAAGGCGTTCTCACGGCCGAACTCGATCCGCGCCGCACAACGCAGGAGGAAATCCTC
>CAZISE010000063.1:0-11231 GCA_964541945.1 uncultured Verrucomicrobiota bacterium | reverse complement strand
TCATCGTAAAAGCGCGGGCCAAAATACCTATCGAGAAGTTCCAGCATGGTATATGATATCCAGGTTCTCGGATGAACGCCGTTCGTTACATGACCAATGGGTATTTCCGGCTCAGGGAGTTCCGGCCACAGATTTTTCCACATGGATCTGCTCACATGTCCATGCAGTTCAGAAACGCCATTAGCATAATATGCATGCTTGAGCGCCATCACCGTCATACAAAAGGGTTCGGCATCATCGTTTGGGTCTTCCCGGCCAAGTGCAAGAAAATCTTTCCAAGGAAGCCTAAGCTTATCTGCCCATGACTTAAAATATTTTTCTATTAGATCTATACCAAACCGCTCATTACCGGCGGGGACAGGTGTATGTGTTGTGAATATTGTGGTCATCTGCACTGCCCGCAGCGCTTCCTGATACGATAGCTTTTCATTATCCATGAGTTCGCGTATCCGCTCGAGCGATAGGAATGCTGCATGACCTTCATTGATATGTGCAACAGCAGGATTGATACCGAGAGCCCGCAGCGCGCGAATTCCTCCGATTCCGAGCAGCATCTCTTGCCTTATCCGCATTTCTTTATCACTGCCATACAGTGTTGCTGTAATAGTCCGGTTTTCGGGGCTGTTTTCTTCAATATTAGTGTCCAGAAGATAGAGCGATGCTCTTCCAATTTTTACTTCCCATACCTTTGCGACTATCTGTGAACCAGCCATTTCAACGGTAATTTTAACAGAATTGCCATTTTTATCATTGCACTGATGAACAGGCATGTTGTACCAGTCATTTTCCGGATAATCTTCCTGCTGAAATCCATCGGGGTTGAGATACTGCTTAAAATACCCTTGCCGATACAAAAGTCCTACTCCGACAAGGGGGAGTCCCATATCGGAACTGGTTTTCATATGGTCACCCGACAGAATACCGAGGCCGCCTGAATAGATTGGCAATGAGGAATCGAGGCCATACTCCATGGAAAAATAGGCTATGGTATCTTTATAGCTCCCTTTATACCATGGCTGAGCATTTTTATATGCAGTAAACCGGCTGTATACGTCGTTGAGGGCTGCAAGAAATGAATCATCATTTGCCATTTGCTCAAACCGTTCCTGCGACACCATACCGAGCATTTTGGCCGGATTCTGGTTTGACTGAGCCCAAACATCATAATCAAGCCTGATAAACAGCATAATTGCATCAAAGTTCCAGGAAATCCACAAATTGTGAGCAAGCTCATCAAGCGGCTGCAGTTTTTCCGGAATCATTGGTTTAATTGTATGAGTTATAATATGCATTGTATCCTCCGCTAAAAGGTCTGCTATCATAATACTGGAGTTGCACAATTATCACAAGTTCCTTACACTATTTTTATGACACTTAAACAATTCCTGTTTATTGTAGAAATACGCACGAAAATTGTTTCTGTAAGCACGTTTTTACTTGCACTTGCTTACACATTCTGGACACATGGATCTGTCCCCGTGTATCTTGTCATACTTACCTTTGTTTCAGCGTTGTTTGTCGATATGGGAACCACCGGTTTTAACTCATACTTTGACTGGTATCACAATGTTGATGATCCCAAGTTCAATAAAGAAGATGCAAAGGTAATTATTCATGAAGGTGTGTCCCCAGGATCTGCTCTTATTGCAAGCATTGTGTGCTGGTTAATCGCTCTCGTGCCCGGTATTATTATTGCTGTCGTGAGAGGATTTCCGGTCATCGTGATTGGTGCCGTCTGCCTCTTAGTTGGTTTTTTTTACTCAGCGGGCAAACGGCCTATTTCGTTTACACCGTGGGGTGAGTTTTTTGCCGGGGGCTTTTTAGGAACCGTTTTTTTTGTGCTCTGCAATTACATTTTTACTGGGACATTTAGTGCGAAAGCCTTTCTTGTTTCACTGCCGCAATCGTTTAGCATAGCTGCGATTCTTTCAACCAATAACGCATGTGATTATGTTGGCGATAAAGCAGCTGGAAGAAAAACGCTAGCTATACTTGTAGGAAAAAACCTGTCCCCCTATATCATATATACGCTTGAGCTCTTATGGCTCGGTGCCCTGTACTGGCTTTCTGCTTTTGCATATGTACCAGGTCTTGTGCTACCGCTCGCTACAATTACTGCGGTTATCGTATCGTATGAATTATACTCAATGCATCGACGCGGCTACAATCATGATACTAAAGGCCCTAATATGGGGTCTATATCAAAAATCTTTTTGTTTGAAACTGCAAGTATTTTAGCTAGCTTTGCGCTAGACGTTTTAGTTTTCCGATCATAGCCAGCATATCATCACTTACTCTATCACTTAGCGCTTTGCACTGGATATTTATACAACTCAATGCATAGAGCTAGAGTTGCAGTCTCAGGATTCTTGTACTATAATGTCATCGCTTAAGCACGTTAGCAAAAGGAGGCGCCTCTGTGATTAAATATCTTAAATTGCATCATGATAAATGTATTGGATGCATGACTTGTACCAGCACCTGTTCAAAACTGTATTTTAAAGAAGATAATCCAGCTAAATCACGCATAGTTGTACAGGAGCAAGGTATTGGGAAATACCATCTTGTAGCCTGCGATCAAGAATGCCGGAAATGTGTTGAAGAATGCCCCACACAAGCCATAACCGTTAACGCACAAGGCGTTGTTATGATTAACAGCAAACTCTGTGTTGGCTGTCTTGCCTGCGTTGCAGTGTGTCCCATCAATGCAATGCGTTATTTTCCCGGCCAGTCAACTCCATTCAAATGTGTTGCATGCGGTGCCTGTGCTAAAACCTGCCCTGCCGATGCGCTTGAAATTGCAGAAAAAGAAGAAAGCCCTCAGGCAAAAGAATATATCGAAGTTACCGCTCATTTGCGAAAGGAGCACAAATAATGGAATTCAATGCTGGAAAACAGTTTAAAGTATTAAAGGAAACCACAATTGCACCAAAAGCCGTACACCGCGGCTATGCAATGAGAACGCTCTATATCAATGTTGGAACCGGTGAGATTAAAGAAAAACCCGTTTCCGAAGACATGAAAAAACGCTTTACTGGCGGCAAAGGTTTTGGACTCAAGCTGCTCTGGGATGCAGTCAAACCGACAACACGGTGGAATGATCCCGAAAATGAAATCAACATTGCTATGGGACCTATCTGCGGGAACACCAATTATCCTGGCTCCGGCAAGAGCCTTGTTGTGTCACTGTCTCCTACAACCGGAGTCCCCATCGATTCAAACGTGGGCGGCTATTTTGGTCCCTACCTCAAATTTGGCGGATGGGATGCGCTGGAGCTTCAGGGAAAAGCAGAGAAAGACGTCATTGTCTTTATTGACAGCAATACAGGCTTAATACGCATACTCGAAGCTCCGCAAAATCTCCCTGGCGACACACATCTCCTTGCGGAAGAGCTTACCCGCGCATTTGCTCAGGACGAACAAGATCTTCAGGCTGTTTCCGTTGTCTCTTCAGGACGCGGAGCAGAGCATACGTACCTTGGACTCTTAAACTTTAGCCTCTGGGATAAACGAAGAAATGGCGTTCGTGTTAAGCAAGCAGGCCGCGGCGGTATCGGCACGGTGTTCCGTGATAAAAAAATCAAGGCTGTAGTCGTCCACTTTAAAGGTGTTCATCAGAACCTTAATGATGCAGCAGATCCTGCCGCTGTACAGCGCATCGGTCTTAAGCTGCATAAAGAAATCATTGTAAACGATGATAAGCAGTGCAAAATGCGCCGCCAGGGAACCGCACACCTTATGGAAGTTATGAACGACTATGATCTCCTGCCAACTAAAAATCACCAGTACGGACAGGATCCTAAAGGCCCAGAAATTGCAAGCTGGGTATGGGAAAAGCTTTTTAGCCAAAAACTTCCCGATGGCTGCTGGTATGGCTGTACGCTTGCCTGCGCTCATGCCGTCGATAACTTTGAACTTAAAACAGGTCCCTATAAAGGCACAAAGGTTTGTGTTGACGGACCAGAATACGAAACCGCTGCTGGCGTAGGTTCCAATATCTACTGCTATGATCCCGAAGGCATCCTCGAATTAAATTTTTATTGTGACACATACGGTATTGACACCATCAGCTTTGGAACCATTACCGGTTTCCTCATGGAATGCTGGGAAAAGGGCATCATCGATGCATCGAAAACCGAAGGCGTTGATTTAACCTGGGGCAACTGGAAAGGTGCTTGCGAAATTCTCCATAAGATGGCTCAAGGTACCGAATTCGGCAAGCTTGTTGGCAAAGGTGTTAAATATCTGGCTGAATATTTTGTAAAAGCCTATGGCGCAGATCCTCAGTACATGAAGGATATTGCACTTCATGGAAAGGGACTCGAACAGTCTCAATATATTTCCAAAGAGTCGCTTGCTCAGCAAGGCGGATACTACCTCACCAACAAGGGTCCGCAGCATGATGAAGCATGGCTCATTTTTATGGACATGGTAAACAACATGCTCCCGACCTTTGAGAAAAAAGCTGACGCGCTGCACTACTTCCCCATGTTCCGTACCTGGTTTGGTCTCCAGGGACTCTGCAAACTTCCCTGGAACGATATTGAACCAGCAGATAATGCAAAATGGCCGGAACCGAACAAAGTTCCCGATCATGTGAAAAACTACTGCGAACTCTATACTGCAATTACAGGCGAACCGCTCGATTGGGATGGTTTAATTGTACAGAGTGAACGTGTCTATAACTTCCAGCGAGTATTTAACCTCAAAATGGGGCATGGACTCCGTAATGAAGATTATCCGCCGTATCGAGCTATGGGTCCTGTAACTCCAGAAGAATATGAATCCAGAAAAGACCGCTACGATAAACAGCTCCGGGAAAAGCTCAACCTGAACCCTGAAACCATGAGTACAGCCGAAAAAATTGCAGCTATGCGGAAATATCGATTAGAACAGTACGAAAGCCTCGTTGATGCTGTCTATAAACGCCGCGGATGGAATAACCAGGGAGTTCCAACCATTGAACACCTCAAAAAACTCGGTATGGATCTTCCCGAAGTCATAGAGGTTGTAAAACAACATCTCTAGCACAACAGAAAAACTAAAACGGCTGTCTGTAAGCGACAGCCGTTTTGCTATTAGTGTTAATGCGAATAGCCTCGATACCGCATATAAAAAAACAAAGATGCTGTCATCAATGCATGGCCAGCATCTTCTCCGCCTACCATGTCGATTGCTTCTTTTTCAGGAATGAGCACAACCTCTATCTCTTCATGTTCATCAAGACACTGAGGACGAACCAATTTGCAATTCTCCGCAATGAACGCATGAAAATGATTGCACATAAACGCAGGATTTGGGTTTAAAACTCCAAGCGGGACAATCATTTCCGGCTGATACCCTGTTTCTTCTACAAGTTCACGAGCTATTGCCAGTGAAGGATCCTCTCCTTTTTCTACAATACCTCCCGGAAACTCCAATGATACAGTATTCGTGCCATGTCTAAACTGCCGTATCATGACAAATTTTCTACCTTCAGGCATTTCTACAACGGGAATGATACCAGCCCAATCAAAGGAATCAATGAGAAAAAAAGTTCCTTCTTTGCCTTCACGAGATTTTCTCAGTACAGAGTACAGCTTAAAAATACGGCAATCCTGCAAAAGCCTGCGCTCAATTTCTTCCCAGCATTGTATAATCATACTTATCAGTATACAATGAAAATAGCTTTTGTGCTTATCATAAATTGAGGAGTTTTTGCATGGAGAAAAAACGAGTACTAATTCTTTCTGCAAGCGTTGGCAGCGGACATGTCAGAGCAGCACAGGCTCTGGAAGAGGCATGTCACAAAAACCAGCTTATTGAAGAAGTACTCCATATTGATGCTCTCGAGTATACATCGTTTTTTCTTAGAAACATCTATTCAAAAGGATACCTTAAAGCCGTTCAGTATGCTCCGGATCTATGGGCTTGGGGTTTTGAAAACATGGATAAGCCATGGAAAAAAACTCAGTTTGGCATTGATATTCAAAAGGCTCATGCACAGCCGCTCGTAAAAAAAATTCTTGCCTATAATCCTGATTTCATTATTTGCACTCACTTCACCCCAGCAGATATTGTCTCAAGACTCATCATGCAGGATAGATTGCATGCAAATCTGGGAATTGTTGTAACTGATTTTTATATTCATGCACTCTGGTTAACTGATATTTTTACACGGTATTTTGTTCCTAAAATAGAAAATAAAATACACCTCAATAAGTACGGTATTCCGCTCGACAGAATCAATGTTACCGGAATCCCTGTAATGCAAAGTTTTATTCCTCCAGAGGATACATCAGACCTCTTTAAAAAATATAACTTTGATCCTGCGATCCCCATTGTGCTCCTCTCAGCAGGCATGTTTGGTATTATGCCCGCAAAGGATATCTTGAGAATTCTCGAAAACATCCAAACCCGCTGTCACATTGTAATAATCTGCGGTAAAAGCGAATCATTGCGCAAACAGCTTTTAGCACATATTGAAGAAGTAAAACCGCGGAATCAATACACCATTGTAGGATTTACCAATGCCATGCACGATTACCTGCATATGGCAAAAGTCTTTATTGGAAAACCTGGCGGGCTTGCAACCAGTGAATGTCTCTGCGCTGGAGTCCCGATGATAATCTGGAATCCTATACCGGGCCAGGAAACGTATAATGCCTACTTTATTCTTGAAAACGGAGCAGGCCTGCTTCCGGATAATGCGCTCACTATTGGCTATAAAGTTGATATGATTTTACAGGACGAAGTGCTCTATGAACAGCTTAAGAAAAATGCTTTGAGCATTGCCCAGCCAAAAGCCGCTGAAACAATTATAGAGACAATGCTCCTCAACAGCTCCGAATCACCTGTCAAAGCATTTAAAAAGAAACTATAAATACTAATTGTCTGCACTAGCCGTGCCTGCTAGATTTTATCTATCAGCATGGAACATTTACCGGAAGGAATGGGGAGTGTTTTTTTCTTTTTCCCGATAATGTTGATAGTAAAGTAGTACAGCTTTTCAGATTCCATATGGATTTCCCATCCTCGGCCGCTCTTATTAGAAAGAATTGTTACCATGTTTCGCTTGAGGCTGAGGTTATCAATACCCATCACCTCAAGGTTGGGTATATTCCAGTCTACGGTTTTTCGCGGAAGCGATACCGACAGCCCAATGATGTTTTCTATCATCATAGCAATGGTAGCTAATCCTACATAATGAAAATACTGCGGCCTGGGCCAGGAATCTGAATCCGGATAAATTGCCTTTCCCTCATTCTGAGGCTGATATGCCTCCCACACGAGCATCTTTCCGGAAGTATTCTCACTCGTGTGCATGGAATCGAGGATAAAATAGAGCAGCCTAATTGCGCTATCTCGGGCAATTTCCCACTGGTCATATTTTTCGAGGCCTTTGATTATCATGTAGGTAAATGCTGGTATTACCGAGCCCTTGCATCCCATGCCGCGCTTATCATACTCAGGATCATCCATCGAAAGCGTTGGGAATGGATTTTCCGAGCCAAATGTAGCATGATTTGATAGATGCTGAATGAGTCTTCCAGCACGCTCTTCGTTGAGCATTTCACCTAAAAGCGGCCAGAATCCTCCAATATACTTTCGTTTAATCTGAGTCTCAGAAGCATCAAGATCGTAGTAAAAACTATCTTCATCATTCCACATCATCGAATTGATGCGATTTTTTAATGAAAAATAGTTTCTTTTATAGATAAAACTGATCTCTTTATCGTTGAGGATATCACCGAGTGCCGCCATGTACAATGAATTAATAGCCATGACTGCATTAAAATCGACCGGATAGACACAGTTTCCTCTGGGAAGATTAAAGAGTCCGGTAGCAGTGAGCGGCGGCGCGTAAAGACCATTTTCTTTTTTAAAATTTTCTTCTATCCACGTATAATATTTACGAAGGATAGGCATAACATCTTTTACGCGCTTTTTATTTGCTGTTTTATGAAAAATATTATATTCTGCCCATGAAAACAGCGGCAATCCAAGACATTCGGGATTAGTTTTATCTTTTATAACCGCACCGCTGTTGATATCGTATTTAGCACGTATAGCCCCATTTGGTTCCTGCTTTGCATAGAGCGCATCTAAGCCATTTGAACACGAGTATAATCGGTTTGAATAAACAAGGAAAAAGGAAGCAAAAATCTGTGCATCCTGCTCCAAAACCGGGCTTTCAGGGTAATAGAAAAAACGATTGGAACCGAACCCGGCTGGTGCTGGCGGAGTTATCCAGCAGTCAGAAATAAGCGCCCAGGTTCTATCATAGATATCAACGAAGTCTTGGTCATAAAAATGTATGCCTGGGAAACCATGTTTACTCAAAATACTTATCCCTCTATATAGTGCGATGATGAGAATGACAGCAAATCTATCAAAATATAATTGGAATATCAAGTTTTGTCAAATTTTTCGTTAATTTTCAATGCGATTCACTTTATGCCGATACTAATAGTATGCTGATAACCCTCTATAAACTAATTGATGAGAATGCTGTCTACATATATACAATCCACGACCGCGATAGGTTACTGGATTATCCGTATTCCGTAACCACTAACTGGAGAAAAAATGCCGGCAGAGGAAGAGAACGAACAAAAGGGTTTACCACAGAACATGAGAAAAACCTCTACATTCAGCATGTATTTAAAGAAAAAATTAAAGCAGGATACAAAATCCTCTATTCATTTGAAAAACAGCGCGAAATTCCAATAGATTTATCAAAGTACGCACATTAACCATTCTGAACTATTACCCGTCCCTCATTTTTAAACTCATTTTTTTAATACATAACGTTTTGCCTTACTATAGTTTATGCAAGTTTTTTATAACTTAAATAAGCGTTTTTTACTCTCCGTACATGCTTCCTTTCTTTAATCCGCTTTCATACAGCTTACCGCATGCCAGATACATGCTCAGTTTTGTTGTAGCAAGCAGCATCCCATTTTTTTGAGCCTCATCGACCATATCCTGCGTTGGCAGTTTCCCTCTGACAAAAATCACCGCACTTATATCCATTAAATGTGCAGTACGTATCGTTTGCAATGTAGTAAGACCAGTTAACAGTACAGAAGAATCTTTTGCAAATGCCATAACATCGCTCAATAAATCTGAACCGCACGCGCTCATAATTTCTGTATTGAGCAATGCTTCTCCGGTAATAATATCAGCCTGCAAGACATCACATATTGTCTGTAGTTTCATAGTTTCCCTTCATTACGCTTACTGTAAATACTGTGCGCACTTTATACTCAGCACTATAGTACCTGAAATTAGTATATTTTGCTATATTATCACCATGGATAGAGACACTATCAGGACAATCCTCTCTCAATTTACAGTCGGCATAGGTGGTGCTGGAGGACTTGGTTCAAACTGCGCTGTTGCACTTGCACGAAGCAATATCGGCACACTAATTATCGCCGATTTTGATACTGTGTCGGAAGCCAATCTTGACCGTCAGTACTTTTTCCTGCATCAGGTTGGGAAACACAAAGTTACTGCGCTCAAAGACACGATTAGCGCTATCAATCCGCATGTCACCGTAAAACCTTTTGTAGAAACAGTGACAAAAGAATCGATACCCCGTCTTTTTGCTTCCTGTGATATTCTCATAGAAGCTTTTGATGCAGCAGAAACAAAATTGATGTTTCTGGAAACCTGCATGCAATTATTCCCTGAAAAACCGCTCATAACTGCCACCGGTCTTGCGGGGTTTGGAAATTCATCGGGGATGAAAGTCCGAACAAGCGGCAATCTTATTATCATTGGCGATGAAACTGCTGAAGTCACACCTAATAACCCGCCACTGGCGCCGCGCGTTGGCATTGCGGCAGCGATGCAGGCAAATGAAGCCGTGGCAAAAATTATTGAACTTTACAGTAACGAGGAAACGTATGCGCATCGTACTAAACAATGAAACCATTGAATTGCCTGAATACACAGAAATCAGCGTCAAAGACTTACTTGAGTATAAACAGTGGTCATTTCCGCTAATTATTGTAAAACGCAACGGAAACCTGATACAGCGAGACGCATGGGCCGAAACGCTCATCCACGATGGAGACACCGTTGATGCTATTCATCTCGTTTCCGGAGGCTGATTGTTTTACGGAATACGCGTAAAGGTTTCTTCAACCGTTACCGCATCGCAGAATGTCATCCTGACCGGACAGGTGCGTGCGGCGTTTTTCAGTTTTTCAAACTCTTCGTCTGATATGTCACCCTTAATGGTATATGCCACTATAATTTTTGCGATCTTTCTTGGATTCGCAGCCATCTCTTTTTGCAGTTCAAAACTAATTTCTTTTACAGGAATACCTTTATTATGAGCAAACATAGTCATAATTACTGTCGCGCAGGCACCAAATGAAACTGCGCAAATATCCGTTGGAGAAAAACTAGAGCCATCTCCTCCATTGTCTTTTGGAGCCACAAGCTTAAATGTAGTTCCTGACTCATGCACTATTTCCAGCGTCGTAGGACTCAGTGATTTTCCTTTCATTACAACTGCCATCAGATACCCCTTTTTATTGCAAAATACGAAAGAATTGTATACTGTTTCACTATTATGAGTCAAATAAATACCGGGAGCAGTATGAATACCACTATAAAACTCATTGCGTTTTTAGGAAATCCGGGCACACAATACCGTAACAACAGGCACAATGCAGGATGGCTCTTTTGTGATTCCTGCAAAGAATTTTCTGACCTTTCCTGGAAGCGCGGTTTTAAAGGACGCTGGGCATCATTTGAAACCCCAGGAGGCAAAGTGTACTGCATTAAGCCAGAAACATACATGAACCTTTCGGGAGAAGCCGTTCAGGAAATAGCTAAATACTATCAGATAGCACGAGAAGAAGTGCTTGTAGTGCACGATGAACTGGAACTTCCCTTTGGATACATTGGCATTAAGTTTGGAGGAGGCCTCGGCGGACACAATGGACTCCGTTCCATGAACCAGCACTTAAACGGGCCGGATTTCTGGCGTCTCCGCATTGGCATTGGACGCCCCGATCATACCGATATTGCAGGATATGTGTTATCAAATTTTAACAGTGAAGAACTATCAGTTCTGAACACAGCCATTTTCCCCAAAGCACTCGAACTGCTTGCTCCGGTAATGGCAGGAAATACCATTCACATTACTAGAGAAAATTCAAAAGTTAAGGCAGTGTCATAAAACAGCTATGCAAGCATAACACTGTATTGCTTTATAAAAAAATTTATCCAGC
>CAZISE010000062.1:0-11295 GCA_964541945.1 uncultured Verrucomicrobiota bacterium | reverse complement strand
CTCGCGCAACACCTCGATCTGCGCCGGTTTGCCGACCTCTTCGCGCACGACGCCACGCACCAGCAGTTCGGATTCCATCGAGCGCCCCGTCTGGTCACACTGGAGTTTGACACGGAACTTGCCGGAAAGTTGGGGTACAAACGATGTCTGATAAACGCCCCAGCCACCGGGCACCGCCGTCAACGTCAACCGTTCGCTGCGTCCGTTCGGCGCGCTGATCTCGGCGGTCACACGACCTTCGCTCAACGGCATTCCTCCGGAGTCAAAGACGGTCGCGGTTAGGAAAACTGTCTCGCCTTGCGACGGACTGTCGGGACCGAATGCGAGGCGGAACCCTTGATCGTAAGCGCGGTGCCTTTGGTAGCTCATCCAACGCACAACCTGTCCCCAGAACCGGTAGTGATACAAATCCTCCACACCCGCGCGCCAGCGCCACGCCGAATCCGTGCCGAGGAAGAGTACCTTGCCGTTGCCCGCGGCGCGCGTCACCAGCAACGGCAGTTTGCCCCACTGGTTGCGCTGCGTCTCGTGGACGCCGAGCACTTCCGTGCCGGGCTTCGCCTTCACCACGCCGGCGCACCACCAGAAACCGGGCAACTGCTGCCAAACCGCCGCGTTGGCTTCCTCGGAGTTCGCCAGCATCGTCAGCCAATGACCACGTCCCAGTCGCGTCAATTGCAACTGCGACGGCGTCGGCAACGTCACGCCTTCGGGCTGCGTTTTATCGAGCACCACCGGATACAAGCCCTCCAGCGCCGTCCCCTCGAACGACAAATGCCGTCCGCGCCGACCGGGGATGAAAACAAGGCCGCTGCCCTGTTGCTCGACCAGTCCCTTCAACATCTCGGCGTCGTGCGCCGACAATTCGTTCTCGCCGATACCCACATCGCCGAGGAACACCACATCGAATGGCGAGAGCGCCTCTTTGGTGCTCGGAAACTGAGCGAGATAATTTTTCCCATCCGCCGGCTTCAAGTCGGGATGCAGCAGCACGCACTTGGAGTCCACCATCGGATCGCGCGAGAGCGCGTTGCGAAGATAGCGGTACTCCCAGCGCGGCAACGAATCCACCACGAGCACCCGCAGGGTCTCGCGCCGCACGGTAATCTGGAACCGTCGCTCATTGTTGTCGCGATTGATCTCTTCCGCCTCGGCCGGCACTCGCAGTGTCAACGTTGTTTGTCCCTCGCGTTGCGGGAACCAAAACACGGCGTCCTGCACCTGCGCGTTCGCGGGGATTGTCACTTTCTTTTGCGCCACCGCGATCCCGCCGTCCAGCAACGACACGGTTGTGTTGATCTCGCGTGGCAAATGACTCTGCACGGTAAACGGAATAAAAACCTGTTCGCCGAGCAGACCATACGCGGGTGCCGCCACGCTCACCAAATCGAGGTCTGGTAAATATCGGTCGCTGCCGACCGCAACGGCAAAGACCGGCACATTGGCCATCTGTAACCGCGTCGCCGCCGCCACGGGCGACTTACCGAGATTCCAATCGCCGTCGCTGAGCAACACCACCGCCCGTAAGTTTTTCGAGCGATTCAACGCGCCGTCCAGCGCCGCGTTGATGTCGGTGCCCTCCTCTGCCGACGTGTTGGTTGGCATCGGAGAAAACTCCTCGACGCGGACTTGGTAGCGTTTCTCCAGTGGTTTCCACGGCGGAGTCGCGCGCTGTTGTTGGACCCAGTCGGCGCGCGACAATACATCGTTGCCACTCACCACATCGCGGGTGGTCATGCTCCGCGAGGAATCGCACAGCACCACAATCTCCGGCGGCGATGTTGGTTTGAACAAGCTCACCCACTCCGGTCGCAGCAACGTCAAAAACAACAAACAGACGATCACCCATCGAAACACTTCCAAGCCCAGTACCATTGGCCGTGCCCCGTGTCGGCGCCAGTGTTGGAGTGACAACCAGGCCGCCACCGCGACCAGCGCAACGCCGATGATGGCCGACGGCCATGACAACCCGAAACTCAGCTTGCCCATGACCGCTCCTTTGCGCGTTTCGGCAGCGCCAGCGCCGCTTCGCCGGTCAGGAAAACCATCATTGCCACCATGAACCAACGCCAGATTTCCGATTGCAACGCCGCGGTGGCGCCGCCCTTCTCGGTGAACATGCGAAAGGAAACCGAGCCAAACACCGTTCGCACCGTTGCTTCATCAATCATGTCCGGTTCGTCTTCAGCGGTGGGACGATTCACAGCGACGATTTTCGTGCCGATCTGATAGACGCCGGCATCGGTCGAAACGCGACCCTGAGACACAGACAGGCGAGACGCCTGTCCAACGACGGAGCCAACTTCGGAGTTGTCGGCTTTGCTGAGACGGCGACCGCCTTCCTGAAGGATGCGCTGGAGCATCGGCACCAAAACGGTGCCGTCGTCCAGATTCGACCACTTGCGCACCGGCAGCGTTGCGCACCAGTAAATGGCGCCTTTGCCAAGCGGTTGCTTCACGAGAAACGGTTTGCCGTCCTCAAACGACGCCAGCACTGTACCGGGCACCTGTAACGGCACGCGTCGCGTCACGGCCAACTCGGCGAGCGGCAAGATCCGACCGTCCTTCGCATTCGCTAACGGGCCGTCGGTGCGCCGCCACGTCGTGATGCGGAACTTCCCTTCTTCGCTCGTGCCACTCGGAAAGACAACCGCCACGCCGCCGTTTTCGGCGAAGTCACGGACAACATTCGTCACTGCTGCCTGCCAGACCAACATTGCCACGTCGCCCAATTTTAGCGGCGCGCCCGGCTCGACGGTGTCTGCCGATTCATTCAACACGGCTGGCGCGGGTGCTGCCGCGATTCGCAACACACGGCGGGCCGCGTCGTTCTCGGCAACAACCACCGTTTTCAGGTGAAGGTCCTCCGGGTAGCTGAAATAGGCGGTGTTGTCGCGCGGATTGGCGTCGGCGGGTAACTCGATCCAGCCCCAGCCTTCCGTTTTTCGTTGGCCGAGATCAAGCGCAACCTGCACGCTTTGTCGTTGCCCTTCGAGTTGGACATTCAGCAGTGAGCGGGCGCCTTCGTGGACAACGACGAGGGGAAGGTTCTGTGTTCCGGTGTTGTTGCGGGTGAGTTCGACGGTCATCGCCAGCTCATAACCGCGAGCGGTGCGGCGTCGCTGCGTTTCGCGTATCGCCACGGCGATGTTGTCGGGCACGACTTCGGTCAACGCCAACAACCGCACCCGCACGTCCTGTTGGAGCGAACCAAATCGAGTACGGACCGCTTCCCAGCGACGCGATTCCGGTTGCCAGTTTGATTGTTGGAGATCGGAGGCGAGCCAGATTTCCGTGCGACCGCACTGATTGGCAACGATGTAATCGAGCGCCGCGTCGAGCAACGCCGGGATGTCGGCGGCGGTGTCGGTCGGCGCGGTCGTGGAGAGCGATTCGAGCGCGGCGAGACTGGCGACTTCCTGCGGTTTGCGAAGCGCGCTCTCGATGAGCACGAACCGCGACGAGCCAACATATTCTTTGCCCGCCTCGGCCAGCCGGCGCAACGCAAGCGCGCGTTTGCTCAGGTGCGTGGTCGGGTCTTGCAATTCCATGCTGGCGGAACGGTCGAGCAATAGAATGATCGTGTCGGGAGCGGCGCCCATTGCCCAGCCGAGCCAACCGCCGACGAGAGGACGGGCGATGGCAAAGATCAACGCCGCCACGGCAAGAACACGACAGGCGAGAATGAGCCATTCGCGGAGCCGCGCCTGGCGCGTGGACTGGCGTGTGGCCATCCGCAGAAACATCATCGCGGCCCACGGCATCGTGCGGTAGCGCATCCGGTTGAGCAGATGCACGATGATCGGAATCGCCATCAACGGTAGCGCCCAAAGGATATATGGCTGGAGAAAACTCATGTCCGCATTCGGGCCAGAAGAAAGTCGGCCAACACCTTCTCGTAGTCGGCATCGGTCATCACCAACCGATAATCCACTTTGAACTCGGCGCAACCGCGCCGCAGTTTGTCCAGATAAGCGTCGAGCGCCTCGCGGTAACGCGGGTAAATCACGCCCGGCTCGGCGACAATGGCCGACTGATCTTCCATGTCCACGAAGCGAATCGGACGGTCAAACTTGAAGTCCACCTCGGTGCGGTCAAGCAGATGGAAGACGGCGAGATCGTGTTTGCGAAAGCGGATGTGGCGGAAACAATGAAGAAGTTCGTCCGGATCGTGGAACAAATCGGAAAACACAGCCACGAAAGCGCGACGGCGGATTTTCTCGGCGACCGCGTGAAGCGCGGAGACCAAACCGGTTTCGCCGTCGGGTTTGGCGGCGGCCATGGCGTCAAAAATATTTTTCAGGTGGACCGGTTTGCGTCGTGGCGCAATGTCGGTGGTGATGCCCGCGCCGCAAGCGACAAGGCCGACGGCGTCGCCTTGTTGCATGGCGAGATAACCGAGCGTGGCGGCGAGTTTGCGGGCCAGCGAGAACTTGTTCGCGTAGGCCATCGAGCCGCTGGTATCGAGCACAAGGTAGCAACGCAAATTGGTGTCAGCCTCAAATTCCTTGAGGTAGAACCGGTCGCGACGGGCATAGACACGCCAGTCGAGGAAACGGGGGTCATCGCCGGGAACGTATTTGCGGTACTCAGCGAACTCGACCGAAGCGCCGCGATGCGGACTTTTGTGGCGGCCCGCGATGTTACCTTCCATCGGCCAGCGCGATTGAAGCTCAAGGCGTGACAGCCGCGCCAGCACGCCGGGATCGAGAAACTCGCGTTGGGATTGAGGAGTCATAGGGAATGGCCGTCATCGTGTCGGCGGGCAACCCGTTGGGCTGCCCGCCCTACAATGTTTTTTGTAGGGCGCGAAGCCCGCAGGGTTTCGCGCCGCCGTCGGCGTGTCACGCGGCCGGCGCGGTTTCCTCCATGAGGCGTTTGATGATATCGCGGCTGGTAACGCCTTCGCTTTCGGCATGGAAGTTGGTCAGGATACGATGAACCAGCACCGGACCGGCCACGGCTTCGACATCTTCCTGACGAACCATGTAGCTGCCGTAGAGCGCGGCACGGGCTTTCGCGCCGATGATGAGATACTGCACGGCGCGCGGTCCGGCGCCCCAACTGACCCAGTTTTTGATCCAGTCGGGCGACTCCGGCAACGGCGGCCGCGAGCGTCGCACAAGTTGGACCGCGTAATCATACACGTGATCGGGCACGGGCACGCGGCGCACCAATTCCTGCATGGCGAGCACTTGATCGCCTGTGAGAAGTTTCTGGAGTGTCGGCGTGCCGCTGCCCGTTGTCTCGCGGGCGATGCGTTTTTCTTCGTCGGCACCGGGATAATCCACGTGAATGAGGAACATGAACCGGTCCAGTTGCGCTTCCGGCAACGGGTAGGTGCCTTCCTGTTCAATGGGGTTTTGGGTCGCCAGCACGAAGAACGGCGGCGCCAACTCATAACTGCGCCCGGCGGCGGTCACGCGATGTTCCTGCATGGCCTCCAACAAGGCCGCCTGCGTTTTGGGTGGGGCACGATTGATTTCGTCGGCCAACACGATGTTGGCGAAGATCGGCCCCTTGACGAATTCAAACTGGCGTCGGCCCGGTGTCGAGGATTCTTGGATGATCTCGGTACCGGTGATGTCGCCGGGCATGAGGTCGGGGGTGAACTGGATGCGGCTGAACTTCAGCGTCATCGTGTCGGCAAGAGAGCGTACCAGCAACGTTTTCGCCAGACCCGGCACGCCCATCAGCAGCGCGTGGCCGCGTCCGAGAATGGCGATGACGAGTTCCTCGATGACCTTGTCCTGGCCGATAATGATTTTGCCAAGCTCGGCACGAAGGTTGGAGTAGGTATCGCGCAGTTTGTCAATGGCGGCGACATCCGTGTCGCGGAGCATCGCGGCAGAGGCGTCCTTGAGTTCGTCGGGCATGAACGATTCCTCCTTTTGAGGTGTTCAGTATAGGCGGACAGGAGGAGGAGTCGAGCAAAAAGCCCCTCGGATCGGCCACCTCGAATCAGCTTGCGCTGGCAGCGACTTGATGAAACGTGAGTTTTCCTTCGGCAACAGCGACCTCGATGGTCTCGCTGGGTTTGATGTTGCCACGGAGGATCTCCTCGGCCAATGGATCCTGGAGATACTTCTCCACGGCCCGCCGCAAAGGACGCGCGCCGAACTGCGGGTCATACCCTTTCTCGATGAGGAACTCGGTCGCCGCAGGAGTAAGGACAATCTCGACCTCCTTGTATTTGAGGCGGTCTTTGACTTTGGCAACTTCGAGTTGGACAATCCGGCTCATATCCGACTTGTTGAGGTTGCGGAAGACAATGATGTCGTCGAGGCGGTTCATGAATTCGGGCTTGAAAACGCGTTTGGCCTCGTCGAGGAGCTTGCTCTTCATTTCCTCGTACGTGTGTTCCTCCTTGGATGGAGCAAATCCGAGTCCCGCGCCCTTGCGGACGGTTTCGGCGCCGATGTTGGAAGTCATGATGATGACGCAGTTGCGGAAGTCCACCTTGCGCCCAAAGGAATCCGTGAGATGCCCGTCTTCCAGGATTTGGAGCAACATGTTCATCACGTCGGGGTGGGCTTTTTCGATTTCGTCAAACAACACCACCGAATAGGGGCGCCGACGCACCTTCTCGGTCAACTGACCGCCCTCCTCGTAACCGACATACCCCGGCGGGGAACCGATGAGGCGCGAAACGTTGAATTTCTCCATGTACTCGCTCATGTCGAGCTGAATCAGCGATTCGGGATCGCCAAACATAAACTCGGCAAGCGCACGAGCCATCAACGTTTTGCCAACACCGGTTGGACCAAGGAACACAAACGAACCAATGGGACGGGTCGGGTCTTTGAGGTCGGCCCGACTGCGTCGCAACGCCTTGCTGATGGCAATGACTGCCTCGTCCTGTCCGACAACGGTTTTGCGCAATTCCTCTTCCATTCGCAGGAGTTTCTCGGCGTCCTTCTGCTCCATGCGATTCAAGGGGATTCCGGTCCATTTGGCGACAATCTGAAGAATGTCGTCTTCGGTAATGACAATGGACTTGGCATCGCGAACCTTGCGCCATTCGGTCATAATGGCGTCCAAACGATCACGCGCCTGTTTCTCTTTGTCGCGTAAACGAGCCGCCAACTCAAAATCTTGCGCCCTGATGGCGGCCTCCTTCTGTTCTTTTAGTTGTTCGATTTCGCGCTCGCTATCCTGCACCTCGGGCGGGCGGGTCAACGATTGAATGCGGGCTCGCGCACCGGCCTCGTCCAGCACATCAATTGCTTTGTCGGGCAAAAACCGCCCCGTAATGTAACGGTCAGAGAGACGGGCAGCGGCGGCAAGTGCTTCGTCGCTAAATTTCGCCTTGTGATGCTCTTCGTATTTCGGACGCAACCCCTTCAAAATCTCCACCGTCTGCTCCACAGTGGGCGGCTCGACGACAACTGTTTGAAACCGTCGTTCCAGCGCGGCGTCTTTCTCGATGTATTTCCGATACTCGTTCATGGTGGTGGCGCCAACGACCTGCAACTCGCCGCGGGACAGGGCCGGTTTGATGATGTTGCTGGCATCCATGGCCCCCTCGGCGCCCCCGGCACCAACGATGGTATGAAGTTCATCCACAAAAAGGATGACGTTCTTGGCGCGCTTGATTTCTTCCATGACCGCCTTGATGCGTTCCTCGAATTGGCCACGATATTTGGTGCCGGCAACCATGAGCGCGAGGTCAAGGGTGATCACATGACGATCGCGAAGGATTTCCGGGACGTTGCCTTTGGCAATTTCCTGAGCCAACCCCTCCACAATGGCGGTCTTGCCAACACCGGCTTCGCCAAGCAAAACAGGGTTGTTCTTGGTGCGGCGACAGAGAATCTGAATGACACGTTCAATCTCATCCTTGCGACCAACAACGGGATCAAGCTCGCCTTTTCGAGCCAGTTCGGTCAGATCACGACCGAACATCCGCAAGGCGGGGGTCTTCCCCTGCCCTTTCTGCGGGGGTTGGGCTTCCCCTTCCTCAAGACCGCCTTCGCTGGGCATGAAATTCGGATCGAGTTCCTTGAGGATCTCATTGCGGCAGCGTTCAATATCAACGTCGAGCGATTTAAGGATGCGAGCGGCGGCGCCTTCGCCCTCCCGTAGCAATCCCAAGAGGATGTGCTCTGTCCCAACATAATTGTGGTTGAGTTGGCGTGCCTCTTTCTGGGCAAGCGCGAGAACTTTCTTTACCCGCGGCGTGTACGGGATGTTGCCGATGATTTTCGTCTCGGGACCGGTACCGATTTGTTTTTCGACTTCCATGCGGACGGTCTCCAGATCAAGCCCCATTTTCTGGAGGACATTGACGGCGACGCCCTGACCGAGTTTGATCAGACCAAGCAACAAATGTTCGGTACCGACGTAGTTGTGATTGAAGCGGTCGGCTTCTTTGCGGGCCAGGGCAAGCACCTGCTGCGCCCGCGGTGTGAAGTTACTCATTTCCATTGTAATACCTCAAACTGTTTTCATCGGGCCGTTGGGGGAAGACTCCGCATTTTCTTCGCGCGGCCGCTCCAGGTTCTTCAAGCGTTCCCGGATCATGTCCGCTCGTACCGCATCACGTTCTTCCGCGGTCAACTTACGGTTGGCGGTTTTTTGCACATGTGCCGGTTGGGAAAGAATGAACAACTCATCCATTGTGATCTGCACAGCGGATGGGAACATCCCCACTTCCACTCCCATGCGAACCAGGCTTAACAAGTTCAACGCTTCCTTTGAGTTCATCGTACGCGCATTGGTCAAAATCCCGTAAGCGCGTCCCACTTGATCGTACACCAAACGGGGTTTCTTCTCAAGCAGACTGAGACGGGCGTTTTCCTCATGCTCGATAAGTTGGAGCACCACCTTGTTGAGGCGGTCAGTCACATCGCTTTCTTTTTCGCCCAGCGTGGTCTGATTGGAGATCTGGAATACGTTGCCAAGCGCCTCGGTTCCCTCGCCATAAAGACCGCGCACCGCCAAGCCAAGCTTACTGACAGCCTGAATAACCTGGTTGATCTGCTCGCTGATGACCATCCCCGGCAGATGCAGCATGGCCGACGCCCGCATCCCCGTCCCCACATTGGTCGGGCAGGCGGTCAGATATCCAAGACGCGGCGAAAACGCATACTCCAGATGCTCCTCCAACTCCGTGTCCACTTTGTCGAGGACATTGAAAACCCCTTTGAGTTGAAGCCCGGACTTCAACGCCTGCATACGCAGATGGTCTTCCTCGTTAATCATCACCGAAATCGTTCCCAGGTCATTGATGACCACCCCACTGCCCACATTCTTGGCAGCATGCTCTCGACTGATCAAATGCCGCTCCACCAACACCTGTTTGTCAATGGCAGCCAGGTTATCCATCGTCGCACTGAAACAACGCGCCATCTCCGGCAGTTGCTCCACGGCAGGACGGATAACCTCCAAAACCCTTTGCCGCTCCGCCTTCTTTGCCCAACCCGGAAACGCAAACCCCCGAATATTGCGAGCAAACCGCACACGGCTCGACATCACAATCTTCCGATGCGGCCCCTCCGTTTCCACCCAGTCCATCGGGCTTTTCAAAAACTCGTCCACGTTCATGTCGATGTCTGGCCTCTTTTCAGCTTCGCTTCGAGCGATCGAATCTGATCGCGAATCGCCGCGGCCGCCTCGTACTGTTCTCCCTGGATGGCTTTTTGGAGTTCCGCAGAAAGATCCTTGATCTTCTCGCTGATGACCAACGTGTGCGCTGCCCGGCTCGGCACCTTGCCAAGATGGCGGTCACTCTTGTGCATCGCTTTCAACAACTGGCTCAACCCATCCGCAAAGGTCTCCCAGCACTCCGCACAACCAAATCGCCCCATTTTTTTGAAATCCGCCTGCGTCATCCCGCACGATGGGCACCGAAGCCCCGGTGTCTCCGTCTGCGGTTCTTCCGCCGATGGCCCAAACCCTGCCAGCAAATCTCCGATCGAAAATCCCGCCGCCTCCTGCACGCCCTTGGCCTTGGCACAAGCCGCACACAGATCTATTTTGAACATCTTCCCCTCCACAATCTGCGTGAGGTGAATCGTCGCCTCGGATTTCTTGCAGATGTCACAAAGCATGGGAGACACTCATTTCCTCGCAATGGGCGTTCCTTCTGAACGGGTCAGCGTGTGAAACTCCGCCATCAACCGCGTTGTCACCGGCCCCGGTTTACCGGTGCCAATCGGCCGACAATCCACCGTCGCGACCGGCACAATCTCCGCCGCCGATCCCGTGATGAAACACTCGTCCGCGGTCATCAAATCATACCGTGTTAAATGCGCTTCCCGAACCGGAATGTTCAGCTTCGCCCCTAGTTCAAAAACCACTCCGCGCGTGATGCCAATCAGTGCCCCATCGCTAACAGGCGGCGTCGCAATCTGTCCTCCGCGCACAACGAAAATATTGTCGCCCGTACACTCGGCAATGTTACCCTGCGAATTCAACATGATCGCCTCAATGGTGCCCGCGTGGATCGCTTCGATCTTGGCCATGATGTTGTTGAGATAGTTCAACGACTTGATGGCCGGACTGAGCGCGGCAGGATTCACCCGCTGAGTGCTCGCCGTGATCAATTCAATCCCCTTCTTGTAAACCTCGTCCGGATACAACGCGATCTTGTCGGCAATGATAAACACGGTCGGCTTCGGACAGTGAAATGGATTCAATCCCAGGTTTCCGACACCGCGGGTAACAACCAGACGAATATAGCCATCTCGAATGTTGTTCTTGCGACAACACTCGCAACAGGCCTCGACCAACTCTTCCTGGGTCATCGGAATCTTCAACATGATCGCCTTGGCCGAGGCAAACAACCGATTCAAATGCTCATCAAGACGAAAAATCCGCCCGTTATAAACGCGAATGCCCTCAAATACACCGTCACCATACAAAAGCCCATGGTCAAAGACCGAAATCTTCGCCTTGGACTCGTCCACATATTTGCCATCCAAAAAAATCTTCATGAATTAATCCTCTCGTGTCGCAGCTATTTACCTTAGAGTCTCCCCCCGCGCAACCCCGAAGAAGCCCCCTCGAAAAAATCGAGTCCGCACCAACTTTTACATTTCCAAAGACAATCATGGCTCGTTCCGGTACCCCTCTGTCCCGCACAACCCATGTGCAGGAATCGCCCGACCACCGCCCACTGTGCCAACACGCTGTAAAACCAATGACACTTCGTTCTCTTAGCCGGAACGATTCAGATTGAAAGGATGAGTGCCGTTTGGTGGGCTTGGTTGTATGCCTGAAAAACAAGCTTCTTGGCTTCCAACAGAAGCGGACCAAATGGTGCGCCTGAACATTGACACCAACGCGGGCCCT
>CAZISE010000061.1:0-12508 GCA_964541945.1 uncultured Verrucomicrobiota bacterium | reverse complement strand
CAGCTACGCCAGCCTTGTTTGGAACCCAACCGCCAACGCCAACTGGGACCTCGCCACCTCCACCAACTGGCTCAACGGCGCCAGCCCCGATCTCTATTACGACTTCGACACCGTCAACTTCACCGACGCCGGTGCCGCCACCAACACCGTCACCCTCGTCGGCACGCTTCGTCCCACCGCCGTCATCGTCAACTCCACCAGCAACTACACTTTCACCGGCGCCGGCGCCATCAGCGGCGCCGCCACGCTTACCAAGGACGGCGCAGGCACCCTCACCATCAGCAACGCCAACAGCTACACCGGCGGCACGATTATCAACGGCGGCCAGTTACGGATCATTGCCGACTCCGGGCTTGGTGCCGCCCCTGCCAGTTATTCGCCCAGCAATATCGTCCTCAACGGCGGGACCCTGATTTCCGGCATCACCAATGATTGGAGTCTCAATGCCAATCGCGGTATCGCTATTGGCAACAACGGCGGCACCATCAACGGCGGTTCCGCTGCCTGGTTCCGAATGCAGGGCACGATGATAGATTTGCCCGGCCAAACCGGTGCCATCTGGTTTGCCGGCAACGTCGTCCTCCAACAAAACGCCACCAATAACACCTACTCCGGCGGTGCCACCATTCTGCCGGGAGCGTATGTTGTCTTCTACAACGGCTCCACCGGCCCCGACGGCGCACCCACCGCCGGGCCGTTCGGTACCGGCACCCTCACACTGGCCGGCGGTCAACTCCGCTGTTCCACCGGCGGCTCCACCGTCCCCGTCACCATTGCCAATCCTGTTCGATTTGATGCTAACACCACCATTCCCAGCGGCGGTCCGCTGTTGACTTTCACCGGCCCGTGGACCTTGACCGGCGACCGTGTTCTCACCGTCAGTTCCCCCTCCAACGTCGTCATCAGCGGCGCCATCAGCGACGGCGGTAATGGTTACAGTTTCACCAAAGCGGGCGCCAATGCCCTCACCCTGAGCGGTGCCAGCACCTTTACCGGCTCGCTGATCCTGACCGGCGCCGCCACCAGCACGTTGATCCTCAGCAACGTCAGCGGCTACGCCGTCATCACCACCAACGTCATCAACCAGGGCGGCGGCGATACCCGTCTCCGCCTCGCCGCCAACGAACAGATGGCTCCCTACACTATCCTCCAACTCGGCGGCAACAACGCCAAGTTCGAGTTGAACGGATTCACCCAGACCGTTGCCGTGGTGACCAATTACGGCAGCGGCAACAGCATCATTCAAAACCTCGAATCCGGCGGCACCGGCACGGGCCTCTTGATTGTCTCCAACGACACCGTGGACAGCTACTTCAACGGCTACCTCCGCAACCAGAGCGGCACGCTGGCCCTGACGAAGGCCGGCGCGGCCACAATGACCCTCGTCGGCGGCAATATCACTTACACTGGCCCGACCCTTGTCAACGGTGGTCTGCTCGTGTTGTCCAATACCACCGGTTTCGCCAGCTCACTGATCAGCGTCGCCAACAACGCCGGTCTCTACCTCTATGCCGGCGCCAACAACGCCCCGGGCATCGCCAGCTTCCTCACCGGCGCCGGCTCCATCACCGTGGACGGCCCCGGCGGCGGTGACCAGTACCAAAACCGCATCATCCTCCGCGGCACCGGCTCCGACCAGACCGGCGACATCAATATCATCAACGGCGGCAAACTCTGGGTGGACCGCAACATCAACAGCATCGGCGATACCGCCCTCGTCAACGTCGGACCCAACGCCCAATTCTACCTCTACGGCGTCAGCAACGTCATCGAAACCATAGGCGCTCTCGCCGGTAGCGGCACCGTTTTCGGCAGCGGCGGCAGCGGCACTGCCGGGCTGATTCTCGGCAACGGCAACCTCTCCGCTGTCTTCAGCGGCAACATCTTCCAAACCAACAGCACTACCTTCCGCCTCACCAAAATCGGCTCCGGCACTCAGGTCCTCGCCGGCGTCAACTACGCTTACACCGGCCCTACACGGGTCGAAGACGGTACTCTCATCCTCAGCAACGGTACCGCCCTCAGCAGCCCGCTCGCCATCACCAACGGCGCCACCGTTATCGTCACCGGCAATGCCACCGGTCTCGTCGGCGAGTATTACACCAACTATCAGGCGCCACGCCCCATCACCAACCTCACCGACTTCGCCATCCAGGTGGCCGGTGCCAACGCCACCATGTTGTTCAACGGCAGCCGCATCAGCACCAACTTCGACTTCGGCACCAGCGGTGCCGGTTTTGCCGTGAGCGGAAACAACTTTAGCATCCGCTGGATCGGCACCTTCTACGCGCCCACCAACGGCGACTACACCTTCGGCATTGCCTCTGATGACTCAAGCGCGATCTGGATTGACGGCGTGCTCGCCGCCAACAAACCCAGTTCCGGTCTGACAGCCGTGTACAGCACCATCACCAACCTCACCGCCGGGCCACATGAGATTGTCATCGGCTTCGAAAACGGCACCGGCTCCTACTACCTCACCAACTCCCTCTCCATCAACGGTGGCCCGACCAACCCGATCCCCATGTCCTACTTCACCACCCTCGGCACCTACATCGGCGCGCTCAGCGGCACCGCCGACAGCACACTCGTGCTCAGCAACACCATCCTCACCGTCTCTCAAACCACCAACGACACCTTTGCCGGCACCATCACCGGTGACGGTACCCTCCGCAAAATCAGCGCCGGCACCCTCACCCTCACCGGCACCAACAACAACTACACCGGCGGCACCATGATTGACGGTGGTCGCCTCGCCATCAGCGAACGCAACAACCTCCCTTCGAGCGGCTTGATCTCCTTCAACGGCGGGCTCCTCCAAATCCTCGGCACCGCCATCACCAACCTCGACGATCTCGCCTTCAACTCCTCCTATCTCGTCGGCGGCTTCGACATCGCCACCGCCGGCCACACCGTCGCCCTCAACACCAACCTCACTGGCACCGGCGTCTTCATCAAGGCCGGCCCTGGCACCCTCGTTCTGACCACCGACAACACCGGTTTCACCGGCGCGATGGTCGTCACCAACGGTATTCTCCAAATCGGTAACAACACCGCCAGCGGCACCCCCGGCACCGGCAACATCGTCCTCTACAACACCGGCACCATTGCCCTCCACCGCACCGACACCTACACCTTCAGCAACATCGCCACCGGCGCCGGCTACCTCGCCCAGATCGGCTCCGGTACCCTCGTCCTCACCGGCAACCAGTTGTTCACCGGCGGCGCCTTTGCCAACAACGGCACGACCATTCTCAGCAACGTCGTCCTCAACGCCCCCCTCGCGCTCAGCAACGGCGCCGTCGTCACCGCCATCAGCGCCGGCACCGGCATCGTCGGCGAGTACTACTCACTGGCTGGTTCGACCGCCAACTACGGCACGCGCCCCTACCAGTTGGCCTATGTCCTGGGGAGCGCCAACGTCGGCCAGATGTACAACGGCCCACTCAACAGCACCAACTTCGATTTCAGCAGTGCCACCGCTTTCCCGCCCGCCTACCAGGGCGACAACTACCAGGTTCGCTGGGTCGGCACCTTCAACGCCCCCACCGACGGCACCTATGTCTTCGGTCTCAATTCCGACGACGCCTCGGTGCTTTGGATTGACGGCCTGATCGTCACTAACCATCTCACCGCCAGCACCACCAACTACTACAACTCCGTCACACTGACCGCCGGTACCCATCAGGTCGTGATTGCCATGAACGAAGTCACCGGTGCGCAATATATCCAACTCAGCATGGCTTTGCCGGACGGGTCCACCAACCTCCTGCCGTTGTCCACCCTTGCGCCACTCGGCCCGTACATCGGTTCCCTCAGTGGTACGCCCGATACCACGCTCCAAATCAGCAACACCATCCTCACTGTCTCCCAAACCACCAATACCACCTTTGCCGGCACCATTACCGGCAACGGCTCACTCCGCCTTATCAGTGCCGGCACCCTCACCCTCACCGGCACCAACAACTACACCGGCGGCACCCTGCTCGACGGTGGTTGCCTCAGCATTGGAGACTACACCAACCTGCCCGCCACCGGCCCGATCACCTTCAACGGCGGCCTGCTCCAAATCACCGGTACCACCATCACCAACCTCGACCCCTACACCATCAACTGGACCAACATCTTCAACGGCGGTTTCGACATCGCGGATGCAGGACACACGTTGGTACAAACCAACAACATCACCGGCGGCGCCTATTTCACCAAAGCGGGTGCGGGCACGTTGCTTTGGACCAACAACTCCGTCCAACTCGACTACGGCCAATTCTACATCCGCGGTGGTACCTTGCTGATGGCAGGAAACAGCGTGTTCACCAACACCGGCAACGTCGAGGATTACATCGGCGTTGCGGCAGGAGAAATCGGCACACTCACCTTGAGTGGCAACAGCCGGTTCGTCCGATCCACCAGCACCGCCAGCTACCTCAACATCGGCCAGTCCGGCACCGGCATCCTCAACATCCAGGACAACGCCGCCTTCGGTCCCATGTACCGTGTCCGCATCGCCAATAATGCGGGCAGCACCGGCATCGTCTATCACACCAACGGCAGCTTCACCACCGTCAACGACATCCTCCTCGGCGACGACGGTGTCGGCACCTACTATCACTACGACGGCGGCGTCACTAACAGCGGCGGCTGGTTCTACCTCGGCGTCAACGCTGGCTCCCGCGGCACCATGTACCAGTACGGCGGCAGCGTTAGCGACGCCGGCTCACTAACCATTGGCCACTGGGGTACCGGCGTCTGGTATCAAGTCGGCGGCACGGTCCGAGTGAGCGGCTGGCTGGCCATTGGCAACAACACCACGGGCGTCGGCGCCTTCTACCACACGGGAGGTTCCGTGTCCGTCATCGGCGAATTCGATACCGGCGTCTCCTCCAACAACACCTACGGATTCTACCAGATGACCGGCGGCGCCATGACCAATGCCAGTTGGGTTCAGGCAGCCCGCGCCGGCCTCGGTATCATCTACCAAAACGGCGGCAGCATCATCGTCACCAATACCAGCTACGGTTTCGTGGCCGCCAACAACCTCGGCGGCAACACCACCGGCGTGTTCTATTTCGTTAGCGGCTACGCCCAAGCCAACCGTATGGGCGTCGGTTGGAACGGTAGCAGCCGGGGCGAAGTCACCATCGCGGGCGATTCGGTTGTCAACATCGGCTCTACCGGCGTGTTTCTGAACCAGGCGGGCACCACACTTGGCATTCTCAACCTCAACGGCGGCACCTTGCTCGCCCCCAAAATCTACAAGAACGTCAGCGGCGGTACCGCCATCGTAAACTTCAACGGCGGCCTCTGGCAGGCCACCGCCAACGGCACCATCATGGGGACGGGTGCCGGCGGCGCCGGCGCAGTCACCGCCGCCTATGTGTACGACGGCGGCGCCTTCCTTGACTCATCCAACTTCACCGTCACCGTCGCCCAGAACCTCCTCGCCCCCTCCGGCAACGGCGTCACCAACCTCAACTGGAGCGGCACTCTCACCGGCTACGTTGGCGCCCCGTATGTCGCCATCTCCGGCGACGGTAGCAATGCCACCGCCATCGCCCTGTTCGATTACACCACCGGCACCGTTACCGGCCTTGTCGTCACCAGTCCCGGCGAAGGTTATACCACCGCCCCAACCGTCCGACTGGTCGGCGGCAACGGCAACGCCGCCAACAGCACCAACCTCGGTGTCATTGCCGACATCGGAGCCAACACCAGCGGCGGCCTCACCAAACTCGGCAGCGGCACCCTCGTCCTGACCGGTACCAACACCTACACCGGCCCGACCACCATCACCGGTGGCACCCTCACCCTCGGCGCCTCCGCCATCATGACCAACACCGTCCGTTTCGAACTCTACTCCAATACCTTCCTCAACGTTACCGCCGCCGGGCTGCCGCTCCTCGGACAAGAACTCAAAGGCAGTGGCACCGTCCTCGGCAACGTCATCATGAACGGCGGCACACTCAATCCCGGCAACTCGGTTGGCACACTGACCGTCGGCAACCTCACGTTGACCAACGGCGTCCAACTCGCCTTTGAGCTTGGCGCGCCCGGTGCCAGCGACCTTGTGATCGTGACCAACTCGCTCGCGTTCACCGGGATGGAGACCAACTGGTTTGTCCTCAGCGCCGTCAGCGGGTTTGGCGTTGGCACCTACACGTTGTTTGACGCGCTCAGCTACGGCAGCTCGACACTGGGCAGCGGAACCAACTTCACCAACATCGGCAACAGCGGTCTGGACGGTTATCTCTGGTTGGATTCGGACAATCAGGATGTCAAGCTAACGGTTGTGCCCGAACCGAGCGCCGGAGCCTTGGTTGGCATGGGGCTGCTCGCCCTGTTGGCGCTCCGCCGCTGGCGTTGTCAGACCTAACACGGGTAGGGACACAACCAAAGTGGAGTAAGTTTCCTGCCGTGCCCCAATTCGTGTTCTGGACGGAATGCGCAGAGGCGCTTCCATAGGTGGACAAGCTGGAAGCTGGTCGTGCAAGAGAACACGCTGCCCACCACTTTTGATTGCACGGGCGTATCTTGACACTGTCATCCTTGTTGTAAGGCGCGATTCCCCGTGTCGTTTCGGGATATCGAGCCGAAGCCCGGATTTCTCAGTGATACGGCCAGATGCTTGCGCGACAGGGTTCGCACCCTGCAACACATTGCCCTTGCTGCCAGGGGGGTGGTGTTCAATGCGCTCGATCACACTTGGCGGCAAAGTTTGCGTTGACCTGACCGGGCAGTTTAGATATTATGTCGCTCGTCTTTCAACCGAAGAAAGGCGGAGGCCATGAAATCCAACTTGCTGGGGAAGATTTGTGCCGGGTTGTTGCTCGGCGCTTCGAGTATTTTTGCGCAAACCAATTTCTGGTGGATCAGTCCCACCAACGGACTCTGGAGCGATGGCGGCAATTGGACCAACGAAACCGGTGCCGGCGGCCCCGTCAGCGGTGGCATCACCAACTACACTGTGACCTTCGCCAACGGCGGATTCACCTACAACGTCCTCAGCGACCTCGGCGCCGGTGGTTATGGGTTCATCCTCAACCGGCTCATCTTCAACAACGATGCCGTTACCATTGCCGGCAACAACCTTGTCTTCGCCACCGGCGACGGCGCATTACCCCAGTTCCAGCAGAACGGCGCTTCCAATGTTATCCTCAACGCCGGGTTGGTTCTGGCTAACAACACCACCTTTGGCGGCACCGGCACCGGCGCTGTCACCGTCAATGCCGGCGTCATCGGTTTTGGCCAGCTCATTATGACTGGTACCAACTACACGCTCTCGCTCAACGGCACCAACCGCTTCACCACCACCACCACCGTCAACGCCGGCACTCTCGCTTTCGGCGGCAACGGTTACAGTACGCTCGGCACGATCACTGTTGCCAATAGCACACTTGCTCTTGGCAGCAACGCCACTGTCTATGTCGGCAACAACGCCGTCCGCATCGGCACTTCTGCCTCCGACTTTGGCACGTTAACCCTCAGCGGCAATGCCAGTTGGTCGTCCACCACCATGCCGTACAACGTTTCCGGGCCCATTCTCTACATCGGCGATGCCGGTAAAGGCGTTCTCGTCGTCCAGGACAACGCTGCGTTGACCAATCGGCTCTACGTCGGTAACGCCGCCGGCAGCGCCGGCGCCGTGTACCAACGCGGCGGCATGGTTCTGAACTGGGATGGCTCCGCCAGTGATGGTCGCATCGGCATGACCGGTTACGGCTACTACGAACTGACCAGCGGCACCCTCTCGAACATGGGTTACACCCAGATCGGACGCGACCCTGCCGCTATCGGTATTCAGGCCCAATACGGCGGCTCTTTCGGACAAAGCACCGTTTATGGCGGTGGCCTCCAACTCAGCCGCGGCGGTACCGGTGTTTATTACATGGCCGGCGGCACGTTCTTTTCTTCTGGAAACGTGGACATCGGCAACGCCAGCGATAACGCCGCCTCCGGCGGCCTGGCCATCTTCAACATGCAGGGCGGTACGGCGACTGTTGCCGGCGCCATGAGCATGGCCAACCGCTCCAATATGATTGCCATCCTCAACCTCAACGGCGGCACCCTCCTTGCCAACCAGATCACCCGCAGCAGCACCTACGGCAACTCTCTGGCCATCGTCAACTTCAACGGTGGCACCCTCAGCGCTCGCGCCGCCGGCAACCTCATCAATAGCGGTACCAGCGCCCCCAATTTCGTCAACCTCTACTCCGGCGGCGTCACCATTGACTCCTCCAACCTCAACGTCACCATCCCCGTCGCGTTGCTGGCTCCTGTCGGCAGCGGCGTTACCAGCATCGCCATCAGCCCGCTCAGCGGCTACATCGGCTCGCCCTTTGTCCAAATCACCGGGGGCGGCGGCACCGGCGCCACGGCCTACGCCCAGTTTGATTCCATCAGCGGCACCGTGACCGGCATCGTCATCACCAGCCCCGGTTTCGGGTACACCAGCACCCCGACCGTTACCTTGGTTGGCGGCGGCAACACCAATTACATCGTGGACTCCAGCGCCATCACCGTAGCCGCCAACACCAGCGGTGGCCTCATCAAGACCGGCACCGGCACTCTCACCCTCAGCGGTACCAACACCTACACCGGGGCGACCACCATTCTCGGCGGCGAACTCTCCATCAGCAGTTATTCCAACATCAACTTCGCCAGCGCCATCGTCCTCAACGGCGGCCTGCTCCAAATCACCGGTGCTGCCATCTCCAACCTCAATCCCTACGTTGTCACCCTCGGCGCCAACGGCGGCGGCTTCGACGTCGTTAGCAACGCCTTCGTGGTCATCGTTACCAACAGCTTCAGCGGCACCGGTGGTCTCACCAAGATCGGCAACGGCACCCTTCTGCTCACCGGCAACGGCACCTTTACGGGCGACACGCTTATCACCGGCAGCAACTCCACTGCCTCGGTGATCTTGAGCAACACCACCGGCCGCGCCATCAGCAGCACCAACGTCACCATCCTCGGCAGCGGCGACACACGCCTGCGTTTGGCTGCCAACCAACAATTGGCGCCCTACACCGTGTTGATGCTCACCAACAACAATGCCAAATTCGAGCTGAACGGGTCCACCCAGACCGTTGCCGTTATCGGCAACTCCGGTTTTGGCCTCAGCCAAATCATTCAGAACCTCGAATCCGGCGGTACCGGCACCGGATTGTTGATTGTCTCCAACGACACCGTCAACAGCATCTTCGGCACCGGTTACGGTCTCGGCATCGGTTACATCCGCAACCAGAGTGGCACCCTCGCCCTCACCAAAGCCGGCGCAGCCACCCTGACGCTGGTGGGCGGCAACATCACCTACACCGGCCCGACCCTCATCAGCGGCGGTACTCTCGTGTTGAGCAACGCGACCGGCTTTGCCAGCGCCTCCATCACCAACAACTCCTCTCTTGTGTTTGGTCTCGACAACGGAATTACCGAGACGTACGCAAACCCCATCGCCGGTTCCGGTTCCATCACCAAAGCCGGCGGCGGTACCCTTGCGCTCAACGCCGCCGCCAGCACCTACACCAACGGCCTCTTCATCAACGCCGGCACTGTGGTCATCACCGCCGACTCCGCCCTCGGTGCTGTACCCACCTCGGCCAGAACCAACATCACCTTCAGCGGCACCGGCACCCTCATGATCAATGCCGGCATCACTCTCAATGCCAATCGTACCATCCTCCTCTCCAGCGGCACCACCGGTATCTTCAACACCGTCGGCAACACCATTACCCAGACCGGCCTCATCACTGGCCCCGGCACCCTCGGCAAAGCCGGCACCGGTATCCTCATTCTTTCCAACCAAAACACCTACACCGGCGGCATCGTTATCAACAACGGCACCGTCCGCCTCGCCATTACCAATGCCTACGGCGCACCCGCCGCCGGCGTCCCACTCGCCGTTGTCAACTACGGCGGTTCCCTTGACCTCAACAGCAACCGACTCGATCAAGTCACCAACGTCATCATCCTTGCCAGTTACGGCGTCTCCAGCACCGCCGGCGCCCTCCAGAACTCCGGCGGCCTCGCCCTCGTCAACACCGGTGTCCGCAACGTAACCCTCGCCAATTCCTCCGCCATCGGCGGCAACGGTTCACGCTGGGACATCCTCGGCACCTTCAACGGCGGCGGGTTCTACCTCAGCAAGATTGGCAACCAGGAAACTTACTTGAACGGAACCGTCAGCAACTTTGCCGGCACCTTCGTCAACGCCGGCACGCTCGGCGCTCAGATCAGCTACCTCGGCCTCGGCACCGTCCAGATCAACGGTGGCGGCGCCTTCCGCATCTACGGCAACCGCACCCTGACTAACAACTGGGTCCTCAATGGCGGCACCCTCAACACCGACAACAGCACCGTGATCCTGACCGGCTCCATGCTTCTGCTGGCGCCCACCAACAACTTCCTCATCAGCAACACCACCACCAACAGCGGCGCCATCTCCGGCTCCGGCGCCCTCCATAAATATGGCACCTACGGCCTGATCCTCACCGGCTCCAACACCTACACCGGCGGCACTGTCATCAATGCCGGCTCCATCCAGTTCAACTCCGCCGCCGCCCTTCCCACCGCCGGACTCATTACCATCAACTCCAACGGCACTCTCATCGTCACCGGCGCCTACACCACTGTCAACGGCTGGCTTGGCGATGGTCGCATCGTCACCAACTCCACCGGCGCCCTGGCGTTGCTGGCCAACAACGCCGAAAACCTCAATATGAGCATTTACACCAACATCTCCCTCGGCGCTGCCTCCGGCCTCACCGTTACCTACACCGGCACCATCACCCCCGGCGCTGCCGGCTACTTCCTCGGCGGCGGCGGCGGCACCCTCATCATCGGCGCCGCGCAAACCATCAACGGCGGCACCGCCACCTTTGGCAACGGCGGCGGCGGCACGGTTGTCCTTGCCACCAACATCAATGCCACCGGTGTTGCCAACATCCTCGCCGGTGCGCTCCAACTCGGCAACGGCGGCGCTTCCGGCTGGATCAATTCATCGTCCATCCTCAACAATAGCCAACTCATCTACAACCGTTCCGACGCCATGACCCTTGCCGTGCCGATCAGTGGCAGCGGTTCCCTGAGCATTGCCAACGGCTCGCTTACCTTGGCTGGCATCACATCGCTCGGCGGCAACGCCGTTGTTGGTTCGCTGTCCGGTAGTCGCAGCGTGCTCGTCCTCCAAAATGATTTTGCGGCAAACCGGTTGTATGTTGGCAACACCAACAACACCGGCGTCGTCATCCAAAACGGCGGCAATGTCATCGTCTCCCCTGCCACCGGTAGCACCGATGTGCTTTCGCTCGGTCTCAACGGTGGTTACGGCTACTACCAGATGAATGCCGGCACACTGACCGTTGGCCAACTCGCCGTCGGGTCTGGTACTGGCAGTGGCGACACCGGCGTTTTTGATTTGAACGGCGGTCTTGTCAACGTCACCGCCACCAACGGTTGGCTCCTGGCCGGTGGCTGGCAGCCCAACAGCAAAGGCGCGATCAACCTCTACGACGGCACGTTGATTGGGCCGAGCGGCAACCCGGTCACCTTGAACGTGTTTGGCAACAACGGCGCCTATGGGTTCCTCAACCTGCTCGGTAGCAATGCTGTCCTCATTGCCACCAACAACATCAACGGCATCAATATCTTTGGCGGCTCCAACAACAGCAATGGCGTTGTCAACCTCAACGCCGGCACCATCGTAGCCTCCCGAATCTATCAAGCTTCTTCCGGCAACGCCCAGTTCAACTTCAACGGCGGCACGCTCCGGGCAGTTGCCAACACCAACAACCCCAACTTCTTCAGCCTCAACACCGGCGGCGCTGCCTACGTTTATTCTGGCGGCGGCACGATTGACACCACCAACTCGACCATTACCATCGCCCAGGTGCTCCAAGCCCCGACCGGTTACGGCGTGACCAGTATTGCTGTCAGCAACGGTGGCAGCGGTTACATTGGCACTCCGTTTGTCTATATCACCGGCGGCAACGGCAAAGGCGCCACAGCGATTGCCCAGGTGGACTTCACCACCGGTCAGATCACCAATATCCTCGTCACCAGCGCCGGTGTGGACTATCAGGAGAGCGATGTTCTCACTGTCAACATCGTCGGCGGCGGCGGTTCCAATGCGTTGGTAGGCCCCATTTCATTCGCCTACAACACCAGCGGTGCCATCACCAAGGAAGGCACCGGCACCCTCATCCTCTCCGGCGCCAACAACTACACTGGCGGCACTGTCATCAATGCCGGCGTTCTCCAGTTCAATTCTGGCTCGCGTCCCAGCCTCGGCGTCATCACCATCAACAAAAACGGCGCCCTTGCCCTCAATTACACCGGTTCTTCGTACCAGTACGACCTCGAATGGTTCGTGGACAAAGCCTCTACCGGCGCCATTGCCCTGCTGGCCACCAACACTAACGAAAACGTGGATTTCGCCTCCGCCGGGCTTTCCAACGCCTTCCTCGGCGCCGCTGTCAACCTCACCTACGGTGGCACTTACACACCTTACACC
>CAZISE010000060.1:0-13252 GCA_964541945.1 uncultured Verrucomicrobiota bacterium | reverse complement strand
AAAGGCTCGAAATGGATGGTGTTGGCGGATGGTCGCGGCACGCCGTTGGGCGTGCCGGTGGAGGCTGTGTCGCTGGCGGAGGTGAAGTTGTTGGACCGCACCTTGGCGGCGAGCTATCGCGGGCGGGGCCGGCGGCGCTTGCGGCGGTTGATGGCCGACCGGGCGTATGACAGCAATCTGCTACGGCGCTTGTTGATCAGTTCGAGCGTTGAGCCGATCATTCCGGCGCGACGCAACCACCACCGGGTGACGCATCAAGATAGACGCAAGTTGCAGCGGTATGTCCGGCGTTGGATCATCGAGCGGACGAATGCGTAGCTGCAATGGTTTCGCCGCCTCGTGGTGCGTCACGAATACCGTGCGGACATCTTTACAGGAATCGTTCATTTGGTTTGTGCCATGATAACCCTCAGGAGGGTTTCCGGATGAGTTTGAGTCAAAGGGATCCATCTCAGTTTTGCTAATTATGGTGGCAAGCATTAGCGTTGCAAAACGAGGGGGGGTTGGTTACCGTTGCCGCAACGATATGCTAGCCAACGGAACAACGTTTGCCGGTTACACCGTTTTGGAGCGTCTGCTTCACGGTGGGATGGCCGATATTTATCTTGTTTGCGATTCCAATGGGCACCAGTTTGTGTTGCGGGTGCTTTTGTCGCATCTTCGTTTCAGTTGGCGTTCCAGTCGTCGTTTCCGCTGGGGCTGTGAAGTGCTCAACCGGCTCAATCATCCCAATGTTATCCGTCTTTTCCAGTATGGAAAACACGATGGTCAACGGTTCGCGTTGTTAGAATACGCCACTGGCGGTAACCTTCGGGACCGCATCCTGCGTAACGACCCGGTTCTGGCCACCGAGCGTCGTCGGCTTCTACTTGGCATGGCAATGGGCCTTGCGCATGTTCACGAAAAAGGCTTTCTCCACATGGATTTTAAACCGGAAAATGTCCTTCTTTCGGGGAACATGGAACCCAAAATCACCGATTTTGACCTTGCCATTCCCCGCCCTTCTCAGCCCGAACGGGCGAAGGTGCTTTCCGGTACCTTCGCCTACCTGGCGCCGGAACAGATTTTTGGCGAGCCGGTGGATGAACGAGCCGATATTTTCTCTTTTGGTATCACCGCATACGAAATGCTTTGTGGGCGGAAACCGGTTACGGGCGAAAGCCGCGCCGAGATGGTACAAAAATACACCCAATTCAATACCCACCTTAAACCGTTGCACGCTTATCTCCCCGACATCCCTCCCACCATCGAGCGGGTCATCCTGCGATGCCTCGAAAAAGACGTCAACCGCCGTTATCCCTCCATGGCGCTGGTGGTGCGCGACCTTCAAACATGAAATCGGCCCTTCTTTTTCTGATATCATTCTGCTTCTGGTTGACCGGCTGTGACCGTTCCCCCACCCAAGCCGTCCCTTCCGTGGAGAAAACAATAGAACCGTCTTCCGCCCCCATTGCCACCAACGCGCCGCCCGCGCCCGATCCGACCGCGATGATCCTCCAACAGGCGCTGGCGTTGAAGGCGGCCGGGAAACTTGCGGATGCCCGTGACCTACTCCAGCCACTGACTGCCACCACCAATGCGCCCGACAATGTGTTGACTTTGTTGGGTGAACTGAACTCGCAGATTGTGTTCACCCCTGCTGCGGCGCCTGAAAAAGTGGACTACACCATTGTGGAAGGCGATTCCCTCGGTAAACTGGCCAAAAAGTTTGGCACCACCATTGAATTGATCAAGAAATCCAACGGACGGACCAGTGACATGATTCGCGTGGGCGACCGTCTCCGCATCTACCAGGGTAAGTTCGCCGTGCTGATCAGCAAGACCGCCAACACCCTGACCGTCACCGACAACGGAAAATTTTTCAAACGTTATCGGGTCGGCACGGGTCAATTCAATCGTACCCCGTCGGGAGAATTCAAAATCGTGAGCCGCATCGAAAAACCGCCCTGGTATCGCCCGGACGGGCGGACCATTCCGTTTGGCGATCCCGAAAACATTCTCGGCACACACTGGCTGGGGCTGGACATCCCGCGTTACGGCATCCACGGCACATGGGAAACCAACTCCATCGGCCAGCAGTCCAGCGCGGGATGCATTCGCCTGCTCAACGACGATGTGGCTGAATTGTATGTGTTGTTGCCAACAGGCACTCCTGTTACCATCCATGATTAATTGAAAAAACATGAGAATTTTCACACTGGATTTTGAAAAACCGGTTGTCGAACTGGAACAAACCCTCGATTCGCTGCGCAAACAGGCGCAAGAACAGAAAATTGACCTGTCGGCGCAAATCAAGGCTATCGAGGAAAAACTTGAAGCCACAAAAAAACATATCTACACCACACTCACCCCCTGGCAACGGGTCCAATTGGCACGGCATCCACGGCGGCCATACACCCTCGATTACCTCCAGCGAATCGCCACCGATTTCATCGAATTGCACGGAGACCGACGGTTTGCTGACGACCACGCCATCGTCGGAGGATTCGCCACCATTGAAGGCCAACGATTTATGGTCATCGGCCAACAAAAAGGCCGTGACACAAAGGAAAATTTGATGCGAAACTTCGGTTGTGCCCATCCCGAAGGTTACCGCAAGGCCCTCCGCCTGATGCAATTGGCCGAGAAATTCGATCTCCCCATCCTCTGTATCATTGACACCCCCGGTGCCTACCCCGGCATCGGGGCTGAAGAACGCCACATTGCCGAAGCCATTGCCGTCAACCTGCGCGAGATGATGCTGTTGAAGACACCGTTAATTGCCGTGGTCATCGGTGAAGGCGGCAGCGGTGGCGCCCTCGGTATCGGAGTCTGCGACCGCGTGTTGATTCTTGAAAACGCCTATTATTCCGTCATCTCCCCGGAAGGTTGCGCTGCCATTCTCTGGAAGGATCGCACCAACGCTCCGCAGGCAGCTCAGGCTCTGAAACTGACCGCCAAAGACCTCTTGGAACTCGGCGTTGTGGACGAAATCATCCCGGAACCATTGGGCGGCGCCCAGAAAGACTACGACACCACGGCAGCCGCCGTGAAACGGAGCATTCTCAAACACTTGGAAAAACTTCTATCGCTCAAGACCTCCGAACTACTGGAAGCCCGTTACCAAAAGTTCCGCAAAATGGGCGTGATCAGCCGGCTGACCGCCGAGAAACCAGCGCGTCGGCCACGTCGCAAAAGCCAGCCCGCCCCCGCCACTCCGTAATATCCCTTTGGGGAGCTGAAAGTTTTGCGCTTCACAAGTTGTCCTCACTTGTGTTATGCGTAGCGGTATCGGTGAGTGGTAGGAAAGCAACATCAGCCATGAGGTATAGAGCATGAAGAACTTTCTGTTGATATTACCCCTGTCTTTGGCACTCGGCTGCGCCACGGCCGTCGTCCGCCCCTATGTCGGTGAACAACAGAACTGGCCCGTCCTCGAAGGCAGCATTGTCAACGTCAAATACGACCTGCCCATCTTCAATTCGCTGCCGCCCGTGCCCTATGACATCGTATGTGAACTTCGCATTGAAAGCCCATTTTATGCACAGCCCGAAGAGCAACACATGCCGCTTTTGGTTCAGAAAGCTCGCGAACTCGGCGCCCAGGCACTTGTGTTGGTGGACGGCCAGATGTTTTTCGGAGTCAACTACGGTTCCCGCACCAGCGGTAAGATTGAAACCGCCCAGTTACGTCTCACCCAGGTCAACCGGTTTCTTCCCGAATCGTTCCGTCCCGGCGTGAGTGTGCTGGCCATTCGCTGGCTTGAGGGAGCGCCGGCCGGGCTTCCTGCCAAGTATGCTTCTCTCTCGAAAAAGACCTACACGCCTCCGCCGCCCTCTGTGACGGCGCCGGCAGAGTCGAAAACCACAAAACCGACGCAGAAACCCGCGTCTCCGAAGACCAACGTTGTTCCGGCCAAACCGGCTTCCACAACCCCGCCATCGGCCACTTCCACCAACAAGCCAACCACCAATATTAAGACGGCCAAACCGGCCGCCCCCGACGAAGCCCGGTAGGTTGTCGGGTCAGGTTTCGACGTCGAGTTTGATGTGCAGGTCGCGGAGTTGTTTCGGTTCGACTTCCGCCGGGGCGTTGGTCATCAAGTCCACCGCCTTGGCCGTCTTGGGAAACGCGATAACGTCGCGGATGTTGCTGGAGCCGCAGAGGATGGCGCAGAGGCGGTCAAATCCGAGCGCGATTCCGCCGTGCGGCGGCGCGCCGTAACGGAAGGCGGTCAGCATGTAACCGAATCGTGTCCGGGCAATTTCGGGCGGGATTTGGAGAACCTCTTCAAAGACCTTTTTCTGCACATCGGGCTGATGGATGCGGATGGAGCCGCCGCCCAGTTCGACGCCGTTGAGGACAATGTCATAGTGCTGGCCGCGCACTCGTTTGGGATCGCTGTCCAGCAGCGGGATGTCTTCCGTCACCGGTGCGGTGAACGGATGGTGTGAGGAAACGTAGCGGTTGGACTCGTGATCGAATGTCATCAGGGGGAAATCTACCACCCAGAGGAAGTTCCACTGGTTGTCGCGGATTTGGAGTTTACCTTCTTTCTTCAGAAGGTCCGCCACGGCGAGACGGATGCGTCCCAGCACTTCCCAGACGACCTCTCGTTTGTCGGCGCCAAATAGAATCAGGTCGCCCTCTTCGATCTTCAGTTTCCCGGTCAATGCCGTTTTCTCGGCGTCGCTGAAAAACTTTACAATGGGCGATTTCCATTGGCCGCCTTCGACCTTGATGAAGGCAAGCCCCTTGGCGCCGAAACTTTTTGCCATTTCCGTCAGCGAATCAATCTGTCCCTGTGTGACGCAGGCCAGTCCTTTGGCGTTGATGGCTTTGACCACGCCTCCCGATTCGGCGGCGGCGCGGAACACTTTGAACTGGCTCTGGGCGAAGTCCGCGGTCAAGTCCACCAATTCGATCCCGAACCGCGTGTCGGGCTTGTCACTGCCAAAGCGTTCCATGGCCTCGATAAAGGGCATACGGGGAAATGGTGTCTGGAGTTTTTCGCCGCGTGCCACCTGCCAGACATGCGCCAACAGTCCTTCGATCAGCGCATACATGTCTTCGCGGGTGATGAAACTCATCTCCACGTCAATCTGGGTAAATTCCGGTTGACGGTCGGCGCGCAGGTCTTCGTCGCGGAAACACTTGGCGAGTTGGAAATAACGGTCCACGCCTGCCACCATCAGCATTTGTTTGAACTGTTGCGGGGATTGTGGGAGGGCGTAAAACTTGCCGGGATTGACACGCGACGGTACAAGGTACTCGCGCGCGCCTTCCGGGGTGCTTTTGAAGAGGATCGGCGTTTCGACCTCCAGGAAACCGTGTGAGTCAAAATAATCCCGCACGGCTTTTGCCACTTTGTGGCGTAAAATGAGGTTCTTTGCCATGGCGGGCCGTCGAAGGTCCAGGTAACGATATTGCAGACGGAGGTCCTCGCCGGCCTGGCTGCCGCCCGTTTCGTCAATCTGAAACGGAGGGGTCTCGCTTGGATTCAAGATCGTCAGGGAATGCGCCAGAACCTCGATTTCGCCCGTCGGGAGTTTGGGGTTTTCCGTGCCGGCGGGGCGTTTGCGGACCACGCCCTCGACCTGTACCACGTATTCGGATCGGAGGTTGTGGGAGAGTTTGGCCGAGGCGGCGTTGTGTTCGGGATCAAACACCACCTGGGTAAGTCCTTCGCGGTCGCGCAGATCAATGAAAACGATGCCACCGTGATCTCGTCGGACGTGGACCCACCCGCAGAGGCTGACTTTTGCGCCGACATGCTCGGCGCGCAATTCGGAGCAGTGATGTGTTCTCTTCATGTTTTCAAATAGGCTGTTAGTTCAGTGAGTTTTACAGGGATTTCCACGGCCGTGGCGAGTTTTTTGACTCTGACCTCGCCCACAGACCATTCCTGAGGGCCGACCACCACCGCGAATCGCGCACCCAGCGCCGCGGCATTTTGAAATTGTTTGCCGACTTTGGCGGGAGTCAACGCGTAATCCACACTGATTCCCGCGTCGCGCAACCGATGGATCAATGCCAGCGCGGCGGCACGCAGTGTTTCCTCGGCAATGACCACGTAACAATCCAACTGCCAATCCGGTTTCGGGAGCAGGTGGCGGTCCTTGAGCAGTTCCCCCAACACCACATCGCCCATTCCGAATCCCAGCGCCGGCATATCCACGCCGCCGACCAGTTTCAACAGGTTGTCGTAGCGCCCGCCGCCGGCGATGGCGCGCAGTTCGCCTTTGCGGTCGTGAATCTCCCAGACGATGCCGGTGTAATAGGCGAGGCCGCGAACGATTTTGTAGTCCACTTCGCAGAACGACGCCAGTTCGCCGAGCGCGCTCAACATGGAGCGGAGTTCGTCTTTTGTCTCCTTCGCGTCGGCAAATGCCAGGATGTCATCCACTTTGGGAGTGACGGCAGCGATTTTGGACCGGGTTTTCTCCAGAGGCTCGCGTTCCATTTTGTCCACGGCTTGGAACACGGCGTACTGCTGGTCGGCAGGAACTCCTAACGACTCCAGATATCGTTGCCAAGCCCGTCGGTCGGAGACACGAACGACAAAGTCCTCCTGGGTCAGGCCGAAACTGCGCAGTGTATCAATGGCCAGGGCAACGAGTTCGGCGTCGGCTGCCGGATCCGCTTCGCCAAGGATGTCGGCGTTGAACTGGAAATGTTCCCGGAGGCGTCCACGCTGTTGTTTTTCGTAGCGAAACAGTTGCGGGATGGCGAACCATTTGAGTGGTTTCTTGTAGTCGCGTTGTCGGGCGCCCACCATGCGGGCCAAGGTTGGCGTCATTTCGGGGCGCAATGCCACGGCTCGCTCGCCTTTGTCCACAAAGTTGAAAAGTTGACCGACAATTTCGTCGCCGGATTTCAACGTGAACAGTTCCAGCGGTTCGAGGGGCGGGCCGTCGTATTCGCGGAATCCGTAGCGGCGGGCCATTTCGCGCCATTTACCGAAGATGTATCGGCGAACGGCCAGTGTTTCGGGATAAAAATCACGAAAACCGGGTAGTGGTTGCATGGTACTCATTTGTGGTGGCGCGCGGCAGTGCGCCGGAGTGTGCTCCCGTGAGGAGGGGTCGGTTGCGGTGGGTCTTTAGGTGTTGGGGGTCTGAAGCTTCTCGGTCAGGGCGAGCACCTGTTCGCGCATTTCCTTACCGGGTTTGAACTTGACCACGGCGCGAGCGGGGATCTGGACATCGGAGCCGGGCGCGTTGGGGTTACGCCCGATACGTGGACGGCGCAGTTTGACCTCAAAGACGCCAAAGTTGCGCAGTTCCACATTGTTACCGTTGACCAGTGCCTCGGTGATATAATCCAGGGTCTTTTGTACCACGGTCATAACGTCTTGTTGGATGAGTCCCGTATCATTGCTGATACGCACGACCAAATCACGTTTTGTTACATTCATTGTTTTGTTTGCTCCATGAAATGAGTTATTCTTGGCACCCATTCGTCCATGAACGCATAGACGCCATATCCCGCTGCCACGAGCAACAGCAGCAGGATCAATGGATTTCCGAACACCCGCAGCATCCCCATTCGCAACGAACTGACATTGGCCAGAGAAGCCTGTCGGCCTCTGAGTCGTCCCAACAGGGCCTGCATGGCGATAAACACACCATGCCAGTCAGCCACCACCTTCTTGTCCATACCCTCTTCCAATTCTCGCAGCGATTGAAGGCTTGGCGCCACATTCAACAGCCGCAGTACCTTATCGTTACGATCCGCCATCGGGCCGAGGGTCGTCATCATCAGTTCATACTCTCGGGCGATGTTGCTCTTCAATTCCAAAAATGCGGCCTCGTCCTGCGGATCAATCGGTTGCTGTTGGAAACCACGATCCAAATATTGGCTCAATTGTTTCCAGCGTTCGATAAGGGATTCCAACCGAGCGATGTTCTTCTCCAGTTTACGATCGCGCATGTTCTTTTACCCTCAGCGGCATGGACAATCTAGTGGCAGGACGACGTATCGTCAAGGCAATTGCCTTGCATGGCAACGACTTCAGTCAACAACGTTCTGTGGCGGCCACAATTCATTCACGGCCTGGCAAACCCGCGTCACATCTTCATCTCCAAAAGCAATCACCCGTACCTCAGCCCGCCACGGCCGCGGTTTCCAGATGGGAAATGAAAAGGGACCAAACAGGGCAATGGTCGGGATCCCCACGGCGGCGGCCATGTGGGTAATACCGGAATCGTTTCCAAGAAACAACGCGCATTGTTCCAGCAATGCCGCCAGTTCCACGAGATTCAAGCCGACAGCGATTCGTGCCGTTTGCGGCTTGATCAGGCGTAAAAACTCGCCGACCACCGTTGTGTCGGCCTCGCCTTGCACTACCAGCAATTGGGCGCCTCTTTTCTCCACAAGCCAGCGGGCGACGACGGCAAATTTCTCCGCCGGCCAGTTTTTGCGGTCGCTGCCACTACCCGGATGCACCGCCACCAGCGGTTCCGTGCCGCGGTTCCCCAGCCATCGGCCCGCCGCGGCACGGTCTTCCTCGGTCAAAAACAAGCGCGGTACGGCTGTTTCGACATAAATGGCGAGTGTTTCCAGCGGTTTGCAGTAGTGTTCGGCTGCATGCGCCGAGTGAGGACGGGGGGACGCTTCGATCACCTGCCGTGCGCCGCATCGTCGCACGTTATCGGCAAAGATATGATCAGGATCAAACAGGTAAGAGACGACCAGATCAAAGCTGCGAAAATAGGCTGAGAGAGCCGCATCCAACAGCCCGTTGGGCACAAAAAAACCTGCCATCGCCCTTGCCTCGATGGAACGAACGGCATCCGCGTAGTATCGGCCGCGGGCCAATTCAATGATATGGGAATAACCGAGAATCTCGATATGCGCGTCGGGCCAGCGTCCACGCAGTGCGCCGATGGCGGGCAACGTCAAAATGAAATCACCGATAGCGCCACCGCGAACGACAAGGATACGGGGCGGGCGATTGGATTCAACGGGTTGGTTCACAGGTTCTTATGTCGGAAAAATTTCACTTCCAGCGGCGGATCGGTGTAGTAGATCGCTTGTACATCGCTCAGTTCCATCAGAATCCATGGCACATATGGTTCGGGGCCGTTTTTGGTGAAAACAATGTCGTCAGCAATATACACACACGAATGCGGCGCCACACCTTCTTTGTTGATCAAAAAGACCAAATCACCAAATGTCGGCTCGCCCAAAACGGGATAACACTCGGTCTCGACAAACTTCCGGACTTCATCCACCGACAGGAAACGGTTGTCCGGCGTGTCGTTGAAGAAATTCAAGGTCGTCCAGTGGCAATCCTCCCGCCCGCTGTTCTGATCGGCGTCGGGATTTGGATATGTGTAAAGCCGTTTGCGGGCAAACGATGGGAGCAAATGGACAAGGTCCACGAGGTATCCTTCTGGCAATTTGGGGAGAGAACTCAACAAGGGGCGAATGTCCTTGCTGCGTCGGCCTCGCCCCCAATAGTTGACAAGTTCATCAAGATTCGAGTCGGGGGCGACCCGTAGTTTCACCAGCAATGTGGACATGCGTGACAAGGTTTTGATGGCGCGAAGCCGTTCTGCCGGTGTTTTGATCAAGGGCAGCAATGTTTCCTCGTCGGCAAACAGCACGGACGCGCCACGGAAATAAAACATCTTCTTGATCAACTGAACGGTGTGATCCGACAACCCGCTATCCGCAAACCATTCCTCCATCGCATTGGCCCGAAAACGGTATGGATGCGCCTGAAGATGATTTTCAGGGAATTGCCCCAAAACAGGGTACAACCGCCCGCGCGTATTACTGTCCAAGTTCAACAAGAACTCCCGTTCAGGCACCACGATCACTTGATGGCTTGTCGCATCCCAACGAGTAACAGCGGCCAGGGCTTCTTGTTGCGTGGGCGTCAGCCCAACATCATTCCACAATTTTCGAGCGCTCTCCAGTGTGTATCCGGGTAAAACCCATTGGATTTTTTTGTCGGGATCAAATGACAACGCGACAAAAGCTTCGGGAGGCTCAATCGCAATACGGGTGAATTCGAGGTCTCCCCACGGACCGGGTTTGCAACGATGTATCAACCCCTTGTTTTTTGCCTCCTCAATCCCCCATGCCTCTTTGCATTGCTTGCCCCATTGCGGCCACATCACCACCAGCCATACCATCCATGGCCCAACCAACGCCAGTGTCAACCAGCACAATGCCACCCGTGAGAGGTGAAGCGTGACATTTCTCGCACCTGAAGAGTTCGTCTCGTCTCGGAGACCTTTTTGGTCGTCGGTCATATCATTTTATTTAACCCGCAACTTTCATGGAAGTTTCCAATTCCGCCGCCACGACCCGACCGTTCTCGTCAAATCGCACCTTGAACCGGCGTTGTTCGGGCAGGTTGTAAAACCATTTCACACTCGTCCCCGTTACTCCCACCGTGCTTTGAACTCCGTTCGGTTCACCCAAAACTTTTGTGACATCGGCTTCCGTCATACCAATTTTCACCACCGCCGACATCCGTTCGTACTCTGCCCGCCATGACTCGAACGACGGCTTCTCGATCACTGGAGTCGCAGACGATGCTGGCGGTTTACTCTGGTTACACCCCCATCCCATGCACATGCCCGCCAACAAAAGGGAAAGAAATCGTTTTCCCATACATGTAACCTCCCCTTCAATAAACGAATACCCCAAGAAACACCAAAACCGCTCCCAACACCAGACCCCACGAGCATAAATACCGGCACCGGCGATCATCCACTGTCGCCCATCCGATCAGGTCCCGAATGTGATGCGGCGCCACGGTCATCCAGATCGCCGCAATCACCCAGAAATACGCCAACACCGTAATGAACAGTCGCAACGGCGAGACACTCAAATCGGCGGCGTCTACCATCAATTTCGCCAACATCAACAGCAGAGCCGCGCTCGCCCGCAGCGCCAAATAATGCACACCGTAATAGTACACCAGCCCAAACGCCACCGGCACTCCCACCACAATCAACGGTTTCGTCCATTGCCACTCGTCGCTCTCGCTGGCAGCCCGATACATGACCACCCAGACAATCGCCGAGACAATTCCAATGAGAATCCGCCCCCACAACACTGATCGTGGAAACTTCACCGCAAACGCCCGGTATTTTGCCGGCCACAATACCCCCGGCAACCGCAGCGCGATCACGGCCACTCCTACCATCGTTGAGATAATTGCCAATCGAGTCATAATTCGTGAATGACCGGTGTGCCATACAAGGTAACAGCGGTCGCCCGCTCAATCCGCACCGGCAATAACATACCTTTGTGCCGCACGTCGCCCTCAAAAACAACTCCTTTATTGCTTCGCGTCCGCCCAAAAAGGCGTTGCGGATTTTTCGGGCTGGGACCTTCCACCAGCACTTCCAGCGTTTGCCCCACCAACTCGCGGTTCTTCCGTGCCGCCGTCTCGTTCAAAATCTGCAACAATCGCTGGTTCCGTTCCTCCTTGATCGGCGTTGGCACCTGCCCGTCCATCGTCGCCGCCGGTGTTCCGCGCCTCTTCGAATACTTGAAGATGTAGGCCTGCTCGAACGGCACTTCCTGCATCAGCGATGCTGTCTGCTCAAAATCCTCCTCGGTCTCGCCGGGAAACCCCACAATGATGTCGCTAGAAAAAACCATGGCAGGTTGCGCCGCCCGTAGTTTCTCCACAATCCGCAGGAACATCTCCCGCGTGTATCCGCGTTTCATCATTTTCAGCACGCGGTTCGAACCGCTCTGGACCGGCAGATGGGCGTGCTCACAAAGCTTCGGCAAATCGCGATAGGCAGCCACCAGATCATCCCCAAACCCTTTTGGATGCGGCGATGTAAAACGAATCCGCTCCAACCCTTTGATCTCGTGCACGGCCTCCAAAAGCTGCACAAATGCCGATTTACCCTCTTTTTTCGGGATACACCCGCGCCCGTAACTGGTCACAATTTGCCCCAGCAACGTGACCTCCTTGACCCCCTCCTCCACCAACCGCCGAACTTCCTCGACAATCTCCTCGACTCCTCGGCTACGTTCCGCCCCGCGGGTCTGCGGAACGATGCAAAACGTGCATGGCATATTGCAACCCTGCATGATACTCACAAACGCCGTGACGCCGCCCCGCTGGTGCTCTTTGATGGCGGATTCGCTGCCCGGCTCTTCCGCGATATCCATGATGGGGGTTTGTTCCACAAACAAACGATCCAAATACTCCGGCAGATGGTGAAAACGTTGAGTCCCAACCACCAGGTCCACGAACGGCAGTTTGTCCGTGAGTTCCGCACCCCGACTCTGTGCCATGCACCCCATAAACCCTAAACGCAACGTCGGTTTTGCCCGTTTTCGTTCCGCCAACGCGGTCATTTTGCCCAACGCCTTCTGCTCGGCCAGGTCCCGCACACTGCAGGTGTTCAGCAGAATCGCGTCAGCCTCCTCTTCCGACTCGACAATGACATAGCCGCGTTGCTCCAACAACGCCGCGACCGCTTCGCTGTCGCGGACGTTCATCTGACAACCGTAGGTTTTAATGAACACCTTTTTCATCAAACCGAGGGTTTCCCGTAAATCAACGCCAACACCTCAGCGCGTGTGGATATACGGCTGCGGAATCCGCCCCGCATCGCCGACGTCACGACCGTCGCGCCGGGTTTCTTCACGCCCCGCATCGTCATGCAGGTGTGCACGGCCTCGCAAACGACGGCGACCCCTTGTGGTTTCAATTCCTGTTCGATCATGTCGGCAATCTGGCTGGTCATGCGCTCTTGAACCTGGGGGCGGCGGGCGAACGCCTCGACCACCCGCGCCAGCTTTGAGATACCGACCACATGGCCGTTGGGAATGTAGGCCACATGCGCCTTGCCAAAGAACGGCATCAGATGATGTTCACACATCGAGAAAAACGGGATGTCCTTGACCAACACCATCTCGTGATGCTGTTCGTCAAATTGCTTGGCCAGACTCTCCTTCGGGTCCTCCTCGCCGCCACCAAAAATCTCCTCGTACATCCGCGCCACCCGTTCTGGTGTCTCCAGTAACCCCTCTCGTTCTGGGTCTTCCCCAATGGCTTCCAGCAACAGGCGAACCGCCTGCTCAATTTTCTTTCGGTTGATGTTGCGTTTTCTCATCGTAAGAGCGGCGAAGCATACTCCGTGACAGCCCAACGGTCAACCGTTCGTCCGTAAGGATGCAGGGCGATTGCATTTTGAGTGGGATGGGGATTGTGGTTGTAAGTAGGCCGGACGCACCGGTTTACAACAGCACATTTTTTGCTTCCGGTTTGCTTTGGGTTTTGGTT
>CAZISE010000059.1:0-14507 GCA_964541945.1 uncultured Verrucomicrobiota bacterium | reverse complement strand
GCGAAAGTCATTTTACTGGAACGCTGGCCGAGCCTCGGCGGGATGGCCACCAACGCGCTCGTCAACATCTGGCACACCAGCGACCGCAAGAAACAGGTCATCTTCGGATTCGTGCAGGAAGCCATTGAGCGAGCCGGCAGCTTCATGCAGCGGTATCCAGATTTTCCGAAACGGCACGAAACGCACTGGTTTGACCCCGAAGGAATGCGCGTCGTGTTTTGGCGGATGCTCAAGGACGCCGGCGTGCGTGTAATCTGCAACCTCAACGTCGTCGAGTCGCTCGTGGAGAATGGCCGGATGCGCGCCGTTTTCGTGGACACAAAGGCGGGACGCAAACTCGTGCGCGGGAAAATCTTTATTGATGCCACCGGTGATGGTGACGTGGCCGCCAATGCGGGGTTACCGTTTGATTTCGGGCGCGCCAGTGATGGGCGCGTGCAGGGGATGACGATGATGTTCGAGTTGTGCGGTGTGGACGAGAAGATGGTCAAGGCTGCCAAACCGGAAGTGCGCGAGAAGGTCTTCGCGCGCATGAAGGAGTTGCGCGACGCCGGGAAGTTTCCGCAGTTTAACGAAGGCTCGTGCAGACACTATCTGCGCAATGGCCCGAATCACGTTCCGTACAACATGGTTCCTGCCACGGGCAATCCGCTGGATGAGGAAGAGTTGACGCGACTCTCGATGGAAGCGCGCGATCACGTCTATCAGATTGTGGACCTCTGGCGACGCGAGATGCCGGGGTTTGAAAAGGCACGGGTGACGCAGATGGGATTCGGCATCGGTGTCCGTGAGTCGCGTCGGATTCGTGGTCTGAAAACGCTCACGGCAGAGATGGTGCTGAAAGCTGTCAAACAACCCGACGCCATCGGATACGGGTTCTGGATGATTGACATTCACGACCCGAAAGGCACCGGTTACACTACATGGAGCGAGCAGAAACCGGACATGATGTTGCCGCCGGGCGAGAGCTACCACATTCCGCTCGGTATGTGCCTGAACCCGACGATTCCAAATCTCGCCGTGGTGGGACGTTGCGCTTCCTCGACGCACGAGGCGCACGCTTCTGTCCGTCTGCAAAGTCATTGCATGGTGATGGGGCAGGGCGTTGGCACCTGTGCCGCGCTCGCGCTTGCTGCCGGCGTGGACATGGCGCAGCTCGACATCCGCAAGCTGCAAGCCCAGTTGCGCAAAGACGGCGTCTATCTGGAAAACGTGCCGTAGTGGAACGGTGGGCCACCTGTCCTGCGATCGGATGGGCAGCAGGATTGTCTTGGCGCGACCAGGATCGAGGCGAACAGTCTTGCCGTCGGGGCGCTTGACGTACTGCGGATGCTCGGTGTCGTGGTTGACGAGGATGACGAGACGGTTGTCGGAATCGTCGTGCCACGCGCCGGACTCGATGAACCATGTGCCGGTGTCCAACACTTTGCGGCAGCCGAGTGCGGTCAACGACTCCGACCACTACACATACAGCGACGGCACGGTCAGATTGTTGGCAATGAGGCCGAGGCCGAATGCGAACGTGACGGCACGGCCTTTGCCGAAACGATTTTCGAGCGCAGCGGGCGTTTCGTCCTCAAACGTGGCGAGCACTTTCGCTTCCGGGCGCGACGTGAATCTTGCGCAGCGGGCGTCCTGTTTTACCCAACGACCTTCCTTGGCAAGCGCGTTGAACGCTTTCAATGAGATGTCGCCGTGTCGCGGCGTCTTCACCTGCTCGCGCGCCGCCAAGCCGGCGCCGCTGCGGATGCCGAGCACGTCGCCGAGATGCGCGGCGGCCTTCCGGTTGTCAATCGTTTTTGTATGACGCGTTCGAGGGTTTACGCTGAAGTTCGCGTAACCGTTGGCCGAACATTCTTCCAAATGTTCCAAACCATCGGTCGCGCCGTGGACGGTTTGGCGTAGTGACAATTCCAAACAAGCGGCGACGGTTTCCCATCCGCAGACAAAGCGTGGTGTTGTCACCACATTTGTGGTACTGCGCATCGGGCTGAATCCTACTCGTGCGGGTTGTCGGTGGAGGGGGGCGGTCTGGAATCCTGTCTTGGGCCCACGACCGGCTGTCCTCGCCGTCAACTTCTGCTGTTGTTTCCTCGGTCACCCGTTGCCCAGATTCTCCCTCACACATACATCAAACTTGCAGTGCGTCCCAGATTATTCGAAGCGGTACGAGACGCATCGCTTCGATCCGGGAGGAATGCGCGCCGTTTTCGTGGAGACCAAGACCGGACCAAACTCGTGCGCCTGTCCGGAGGCGAGGAGACGTTGACTGGGGTGGTGGGTAGAGGCTTTGGCGAAGAACCATTGCTGATGTTGACCGACATGAAAGTCACCGCCTGCCGTGTGCGCCCAATGACCAGCGGCTGAAATATCTCGCCGCGCTGGTGTGGTTCGGTAAAACGCTCAAGTTTGTCGTGCTTTGCAGTCGCGTGACAGCGGTGGCGAAACGTTTTTTTGGTGTGTTCGCATTTCATGACGACGCGCTGGCGACGGATGGCGAGTCTTGTTGTCAGAATGGGGACGAGAGTGTCCGCGTTGCAGCCGCAAACCCGCCTTCTTCCCTTTCAAAATAGGTTTTTGGTTCCTTCTAAAAACCGGGGAAGGTCCAAATGGCCTGGCTTGCCACAGGGCGGGAAATATGTTGTACTGATCCCGCAGTGGTTGCGGGCGTGGCGGAACTGGCAGACGCGCAGGACTTAGGATCCTGTGGGGAAACCCGTGGAGGTTCAAGTCCTCTCGCCCGCACTCTTTTTCAGAATCGCACGTTGCGCGGTTCGATGGTGAAGAGATCCAAGGTGATGGTCCAGGCGTCGTCGAGCGGCATTCGTTTCCGTTCGTGGCGCGGTCCCCAGGTGTCGGAGTACAACACCTCTGCCGTACGGTCGTTGTAGCCGATGATCAGACGCATATGGCCGCCGTGGCCTTCGATGGGCGGCGATTCCGGCACTTTGCCGACCATTACGGTCCAGATCAGCGGGCAACCCGTGTTGACGTATTTGCGGATGATGGCGGTAAATTGTTGTTTGCCGGCGTCGCGGCGGAGACGCGTTTGTTTGAGGAGTTGCGGATCCAATTTTTCATAGATTTCGGCGAGATTGATTTCGCCCTGTTTTTTTACGGTAATTTCCGGTTGGCGGGCGTTTTTGGCCATGCGGTTGTAGTCGGTTATTAGTTTCTCGAAGTCGGTTTCGTTGAAGCGGATGTGGGTCTGCAGGTTGACGCGTAGCTCTTCGGCCATGCGTTGGAGGGCGGTGGTCATGCCGGTGGCGGTGGTCCCGCCTTTGGAGGAGGTATTGGCCATTTGGGCCATTTCGTGTTGATCAACATTTCGCCCGAAATAACGGAGTACCCGCTCCATGACGGCGGCGGCGCAATAGCCTTTTTTGCCCTGGTTGACCATCGGGATGTCGGTGATGACGATGTCGCCATTGGGTTCTCGTTTTACGCGGGCACGGAAATCGAGCACGGTGAGGAGGCGAGTGGGGTTGGTGGCGCCCGTGGTTTGGAAACCGGCGCGCGGCGGGTTGTTTGGGTCAAACGGGGTGATGCTCAGGCGAATGAATTCCGGGCGAAACGGTACCGTGGTACCCTCGACATTGCGCGACGGCGTGAAAGACCAGGTCAGGTCGAGGCGGTGCGGTCCTTTGACCCAGGCTTCGTGGCAGAGCATGATGTTGCCGGTGCGTTCCTGTTGGCGGAGGGGGATGCTTTTGGAGCCGCACCAGGTGGTGAGGGTTTGTTGGATTTTTGCCAGTAATTTCTCGAAGTCATCTTGTTCGAGGCAGCCGGCGTCTCCCCGGTTGTAGAGGGAGAGGGTAATTTCGGCGAGTGTGCCGGTGGGGAAAGCGGCTCTGGCCTCCCAGACTTTCATGCCCGCAAACCGCAGAGACTCGTCGGCAGAACGGGCTAGGTCCTGGCGGTTGGCGGATTGCCAGCGAAACCCGTCTTCACGAAGGGCGAGCATGAACTGGGAGGGGGAGAGCTTCCAGATGCCAGCGTCGTCGGAGAAGAACTCTTGAAGGTCCCCGGCGCACAGGAGCGGCGCAGCCAGACAAAATAAGAGAAATCTCACGTTTCGAAATTGGAAAAATTTCTAGTTGCAGTCAAGGGACAATTTGGTATTTTTCACGCCGTCGTAACGGAAGCGAGCGTAGCTCAGTCTGGTAGAGCGTCACCTTGCCAAGGTGAATGTCGAGGGTTCGAATCCCTTCGCTCGCTCCATTTTTTTCCAGTCAACAAGAACGGAGAACAGCATCATGTCGGTGAGTATAGAAGTGGCCGGCCCGTGTCGCAGGAAACTGCGCATTGAAATCAGCGCCGAGCGTGTGGCCGGCACGCGCGCGGAAATTTTGCGTGAGTTTCGACGGTTCGCGGAATTGCCCGGTTTCCGCCCCGGCAAAGCCCCCGAACCGATGGTGGAAAAACGTTATGCCAGGGAGATTGACGACGAAGTTCGCAAGAAGTTGATTCCCGACACCTACCGCGAGGCGATTGCCGAGCAGAAACTGCGTGTGGTCGGTGCCCCCCAGATCGAGAAGATCGAACATCAACCCGGCCAACCGATGGTGTACACCGCACTTGTGGATGTGGCACCCGATTTTGCGCTCCCCAACTACAAGGGTATCCCTGTCAAACGCAAAGAAACACCCGTTACTGACGAGGACGTCAACAAGATGCTTGACTCCTTGCGGGAGGAACAAGCCGATTTTGTGTCGGTGGAAGGGCGCGGGCTGCGAACGGGCGACTTTGCCGTGATTCACTACAGTGGCGTGGCGGAGGGCAAACCCATTGGCGAACTGGTTCCCGACGCCAAAGGGTTGGGGGAGCATCGTGATTTTTGGTTGTTGATCGAGTCCGACTCGTTCCTGCCCGGTTTTTGTGACCAGTTGCTGGGCGGAACTGTAGGCGAGAAAAAACAGGTGTTGATCAATTTCCCCGCTGATTTCCCGCAGCCAGCGCTGGCCGGCAAAAAAGCCACTTACTTCGTGGACATTGTCAGCATCAAAGAAAAGAAACTACCCGAAGTCACCGAGGAGTTTGCCAAGAAACTGGGCGCAGAATCACTCGACAAGCTCCGAGAGCAGGTTCGCAACGCCATCGCGCGCCAACGCGAGGCGGAAACGCAGTCCGGGTTGCGTGATCAATTGGTGGAGCACCTCCTCAAACAGGTCCAGTTTGACCTGCCCGAATCACTCATCGCCGCCGAAACCCGCAACATCGTGTACGACGTGGTCCGCGAAAACACCATGCGCGGCGTTTCCCGCGAGGAACTGGAACAACGCAAAAACGACATCTTCGGATTCGCCTCCCAAAGTGCCAGGGAACGATTGCGCGCTTCATTCATCTTGGACGCCATTGCCGAGGCTGAAAACATCAAGGTGGAAGAACATGAACTGGACAACCGCATCGCCGAACTGGCACAACGTCATCGCACCACGCCCGAACGACTGAAAGCGCAACTGACCGAACACGACGCCCTCGGCGAGATCGAGGACCAGATTCGCGTCGCCAAGACCCTTGATTTCCTCCTCGCCAATGCTAAGGTCGAAACAACCCAATAAATAGATTGCTCATGGAAAAAGCCCAAGTCCTGGTTCCAATGGTGGTCGAACAGACCGGCCGCGGCGAGCGCGGCTACGACATCTATTCTCGCCTGCTGAAAGATCGCATCATCTTCATTGGCACCCCCATTGACGATGCCATCGCCAACCTTATCATCGCCCAGCTTCTGTTCCTTCAGTCCGAAGACCCCACCAAAGACATCAATCTTTACATCAACTCCCCCGGCGGCTCCGTCACCGCGGGCCTTGCCATCTATGACACGATGCAATTCGTAAAATGCGACGTGACAACCTATTGCGTCGGCCAGGCCGCCAGCATGGGCGCCGTCCTCCTGGCTGCCGGCACCAAAGGCAAACGTTACGCCCTCCCAAACGCGCGCATCCTCATCCACCAACCATGGGGCGGTGTCCAGGGACAGGCCACCGACATCAGCATTCAAGCCAAGGAAATCCTGCGCCTGAAAGACCGTCTCAACGAAATCCTCGCTCTTCACACGGGTAAACCCATCGAAACCATCGCCAAGGATACCGACCGCGACTTTTTCATGTCCGCCGCCGAGGCGCGTGACTACGGGCTGGTGGATGATGTGGTCAAATCACGACGGGAACCAGGCGAGAAGAAAAACAGCTAGGAGCCGTTTGTCGTGGCGCGTCCGACCAACCTGACCATGTGCAGTTTCTGCGGGAAAACGCATGGCGAGGTCAAAAAACTCATCGCCGGCCCCGGCGTGTACATCTGCGACAACTGCATCGCCGTTTGCAAAAGTATCCTCGACAAGGAACTGGCCCCGCCGTCGCCCCGCAAAAACAACGGCCCCCGCCTCAACGTCCCGAAACCGGCGGAAATCAAACGCCAACTCGATCAATATGTCGTGGGGCAGGAACAGGCCAAGAAAATCATTTCCGTGGCGGTTCACAACCATTACAAGCGCATTCAGCAGGACGAGACGGTTCACGACGTTGAAATCGAAAAAAGCAACATCCTCATGATCGGCCCGACCGGTTCGGGCAAAACCTTGCTGGCCCGAACACTGGCCCGCATTCTCGACGTGCCGTTTGCCATTGCCGACGCCACCACGCTGACCGAGGCTGGCTATGTCGGCGAAGATGTGGAGAACATCATTTTGCGCCTCTTGCAGGCGGCCGACTACGACGTGAAACGGGCGGAACTGGGGATTGTCTATATTGACGAGATTGACAAGATCAGTCGTAAAAGCGATTCACCCAGCATCACCCGTGATGTCAGCGGGGAAGGCGTGCAACAGGCGTTGCTGAAAATCCTGGAAGGCACGATTTGCAACGTGCCGCCCCAAGGCGGACGAAAACACCCGCATCAGGAATACATCCGCGTCAATACCGAACACATCCTCTTCATCTGTGGCGGCGCGTTTATTGGCTTGGACAAAATTATCCAACGCCGCGCCGGCGGACATGTCCTGGGATTCGGTCGTGCAGAGGAAGAAATCCCCTCCGGACGACGTGCGGAAATGCTCTCCCACGTCGAGCCGGAGGACCTGCTCCAATTCGGTTTGATCCCTGAGTTTATCGGACGTTTACCGGTGGTTTCGGTGCTGAGCGAACTGAACGAGAACGAACTTGTTTCCATCCTCACCGAAACGCGCAACGCGATGACCAAACAATACGCCAAACTCTTCGCCATGGAAGGCGTTCACCTCAACTTCACCAAGGACGCCCTTCACGCGCTCGCCCAGAAAGCTCTCCGAAAAGGAACCGGCGCCCGCGCATTGCGTTCTTTGCTGGAAAAACTGATGCTGGAGTTGATGTACGAAATTCCGTCGCGCACCGACATCGCCGAAGTCACCATCAATCGGGCGGTGGTCGAGGGCGAACGCGAGCCGATCCTCAACAAAAAGACGGCCAAGAGCGCTGCCTGACGCCTTCTCGGCGTCGCTTGACTCGATTCAACACAGTGGGAAAAACAGGTTGAAATATGGGTGTTCTTTGAATCTTTACTATCTTGCCAAAGATAATAATTTTACTCTTGCAATATTTTCCAACATGTGTAAGATACCGTCACCATGAGAATTTCAACCGACAATTCCTATTCGATCGGACACACGCCACTGGTGAGGCTTAACCGCGTCACCGACGGCGCCTCCGCCACGGTCCTCGCCAAAATCGAAGGACGAAACCCCGCTTATTCCGTCAAATGCCGTATCGGTGCTGCCATGGTTTGGGACGCGGAAAAACGCGGTCTCCTCAAGCCCGGCAGCATCATCGTTGAGCCGACCAGCGGCAACACCGGCATCGCGCTTGCCTTTGTTGGCGCCGCGCGCGGCTACAAGGTTCTCCTGACCATGCCGGAAACAATGAGCATCGAACGCCGACGCGTCCTCGCGGCCCTCGGCGCCGAACTGGTATTGACCGACGGAACAAAAGGAATGCGCGGTGCCATCGAAAAAGCACAGGAGATTGTCAACAGCAATCCCGCTCGTTATTTCATGCCGCAACAATTCGAGAACCCGGCCAACCCCGCCATCCACGAACATACCACTGGCCCCGAAATCTGGAACGACACCGACGGCACGGTGGACGTCATCGTCGCCGGCGTCGGCACCGGGGGCACAATCACCGGCATTTCCCGGTACCTCAAAAAAACGTGCGGCAAAGCGGTTATTTCCGTTGCGGTCGAGCCGAAAGAAAGCCCTGTCATCAGCCAGACACTCGCCGGGCAGGAACCGAAACCGTCGCCGCACAAAATCCAGGGAATCGGCGCCGGGTTTGTTCCCAAAGTACTGGATCTGTCGCTGATTGATCGTGTGGAGCAGGTCAGCGGCGAGGACGCCATTACATTCGCCCGTCGCCTGATGCGGGAAGAAGGCATCCTCTGCGGTATTTCCAGTGGTGCCGCCGCGCTGGTCGCCGCGCAACTGGCCAAAGAGCCGTCGTTTGCCGGCAAAAACATCGTCGTCATTCTCCCCGACGCGGGAGAACGTTATCTCTCGACCACGCTGTTTGAGAGCTGAGCTTCAACAAAAAGAACCAAAAGGATACAAAACCATGACAACCAAAAATCTCGGAACACTCGCTTTGCATGCTGGCCAGGCACCGGACCCCGCGACGACAGCGTGCGCCGTGCCGATTTACGCCACCACCAGCTACGTGTTCAAAAGCACCGAACACGCCGCCAACCTTTTTGCCCTGAAGGAATTCGGCAACATCTACAGCCGCCTGATGAACCCCACCAACGACGTGCTCGAAAAACGTCTCGCCGCGCTCGATGGCGGCGCCGCGGCGCTCGTATTCGCCAGCGGTCAGGCGGCCATCACGGCGGCGTTGTTGACGATTGTCCATGCCGGGCAGAACTTCATTTCAGCCACGAGCTTGTACGGCGGCACGTGGACGCTGTTCACGCAGACATTTCCGAAACTCGGTGTTGAGGTGCGGTTCTTCGACTCAAACAAGCCCGAAGACATCAGCAAGCTCGTGGACGCCAATACCCGCGCGGTCTATCTCGAATCGCTCGGCAACCCGAAGAACGATGTGCCGGATTTCCAAAAGCTCACCGCTATCGCGCATCAACATGGTCTGCCGGTGATCGTTGACAACACGGTGATGACCCCGGCGCTGTTCCGCCCCATCGAACACGGTGCCGACATTATTGTTTATTCGACCACGAAATTCCTCGGCGGGCACGGCGTCCACGTTGGCGGCGCCGTGGTGGACAGCGGCAGGTTCCCGTGGGCGAACAACCCGGCGAAATGGCCGGAGTTCTGCGCTCCCGACCCGGCCTATCACGGTGTGGTTTTCGAGGAAGCCCTTCGTTCCATCGGCAACATCGCCTACATCACTCATATCCGTACCCACTGGCTGCGTGACACGGGGGCCTGCATGAGTCCGTTTGCGGCGTTCCTGACACTGCTGGGCATCGAGACGTTGCACCTGCGGATGCCGCGCCACTGCGAGAACGCCCTGGCAGTGGCGAAGTTCCTGGAAAAACATCCCGCTGTGGCGTGGGTGAACTATCCGGGATTGTCGAGTCATCCGCATCATGCCAACGCGAAGAAATATCTTCCCGACGGTGCCGGCGCGATTGTCGGCTTCGGCATCAAAGGCGGCGCGGCGGCCGGCGTGAAATTGATCAACAACGTCAAGCTGTTCAGCCACCTGGCCAACATCGGCGACGCCAAATCGCTCATTATCCATCCCGCTTCGACGACGCACTCGCAATTGACGCCGGAAGAACAGGCCCGTACCGGTGTCACGCCGGAATTTGTCCGCCTGTCTATCGGCATTGAGGATGTTGGCGACATTATTGCCGACCTTGATCAGGCGTTGCGCAAGGCCATGGCCTAGCAGGGCGTGAGCGAGCAGAGCCATCGGAGTTTGTTGAAGGCCGTTTCGTATCGGATTACCGGCACGGTGAGCACCATGGTGGTGTCCTGGTTGGTCACCGGCCAGATCAAGCTCGCGGTCTCGATTGGTTTCGTCGAATTCTTCGCAAAAATCGGTGTCTATTACCTGCATGAACGCGCCTGGAACCGGATCAGCCTGGGGCGCGTACCGCCAAAGGAGGATTACCAGATCTGATGACCACGAATCCTGAAGAACTCAAACAACGTTGCCCCACACTGGCCGGCACCATCACCGCGGCCCTGGCCGACCCGCAATCCGACCGCTTTAGCGACGACGACGCCGTGTTCCTGAAATCGCACGGCATTTATCAGGAACAAGACCGCGACCTTCGCAAAAGCGGCGCGAAAAAATACATCTATATGGTCCGTGTACGCATCCCCGTCGGCGTGCTCAGCGCCGCGCAGTACCTGGCGCTCGACGAGCTTGCCGCCCGGTATGGCAACAACACGCTTCGGGTAACTTCCCGGCAAGGGCTGCAGTTTCACCACGTCGCCAAAAGCAACCTTCGTCAGTTGATCAAAGGCGTGAACGATGCGTTGTTGACCACGCTGGCGGCCTGCGGCGACAACACTCGCAACGTCATGTCCCCGTCCGCGCCGGCAATAGATGGCCTGGCCGAGCAGGTCCGACAGCATGCCCGCCAGGTCGCGCTGGCGCTGGCACCGCGTACCCCGGCCTACCACGCGATCTGGATTGATGGCGTTCAAGTGACGCCCGATGCCGACTTCACCGACCCGCTGTACGGCAAGACGTATTTGCCCCGCAAATTCAAGGTCGCCTTTGCCATTCCGCCGCTTAACGACGTGGACATCTTCACGCATTGCTGTGGGTTTATCACCATTGCCGATGCCAACGGTCAGTTGCTCGGTTACAACCTCCTCGCCGGCGGCGGGATGGGACGCTCGCACGGCAACCCGGCGACTTTTCCCCGGTTGGCTGATGTGGTTGGTTTCCTGCCAGCCAACAACGTGGTGGATGTGGCAAAAGCCGTGTTGACCATCCACCGGGATTTTGGCGACCGCGCGAACCGCAAACATGCGCGCCTGAAGTACCTGTTGGCTGACAAAGGCATCGCCTGGTTCCGACAGGAACTGGAAACCCGACTTGGTTTCCAATTGGAGAAAGCCCGTCCGTTTGAGTTCACGAAACAGGGCGACACCTTTGGATGGCATCGTCAAGCTGACGGGCGTCTGTTTCTCGGCTTGTTTGTTGAAACCGGCCGCATCAAAGACAAACTCAAAACCGCGTTGCGGGCCGTCGTAGAGAAGTTTCAGCCCGAGATTCGACTCACGCCCGGCAACCACGTCATCCTCGCCAACCTCGCGCCCGCTGACCAACCGGCGATTGATCGTCTGTTGGACGGGCACGGCAACGCCAGCCCGTTGCGGCGCGCCTCGATGGCGTGCGTCGCGCTGCCGACCTGCGGTCTGGCGATTGCGGAGGCGGAACGGTATTTGCCGGGGGTGATCACGCGTATCGAGGCGTTACTCGACGAGGTCGGTCTGTGTGGCGAGGAAATCATCATTCGCATGAGCGGTTGCCCCAATGGTTGTGCCCGCCCGTACACGGCAGAGATCGGGTTTGTCGGTAAATCGCCGGGCCTCTATCAAATCTGGCTCGGTGGAAACGAGGCCAACACGCGCCTGAACCGTCTGTACCGTGACAGGGTCAAAGACGCGGACATCATTGCCGAATTGAGGCCGTTGTTTGCGCGTTACAAAAACGAACGCCTGCCCGGCGAGCGATTCGGCGACTGGGCGGCGCGCGCTGTGGAGTTCCCACTGTGACCCCGCTCGAACTCACCCGCTGGGCCGTGGCGCAGGGACGGACGATTGTCTCGACCAACTTTCGCCCGTACGAAGCGGTCATTCTCCATCTGGCAACGCAGGTCCAGCCGGACATCCCGGTGTTGTGGGTGGACCACGGCTTCAACCGACCCGCCACCTACCGGTTTGCCGACCGGCTGACCAAACTGCTGAACCTGAACCTGAAAATCTATCATCCGCGGCTGAGCGCGGCGCATTGGGAAGCGGTCCATGGCGAGACCTCGCCCGACGTGTTCAGCGCCACGATGAAACTGGAGCCGTTCGAGCGGGCCATCCGCGAACTGAAACCGGATGTCTGGCTCACTGCGATCCGACGCGTCCAAAACCCGCACCGCGCCACGCTCAAGGCTGTCATGCACGACGCCAAATACAATGTGCTCAAAGTCAGCCCGGTGTTCGACCTTACCGACGCCGACATGGAAGCGTATTTGCGGGAACACAATCTGCCGAACGAGTGGGATTATTTCGACTTGGCCAAGGGCGACGAGAAACGCGAGTGCGGTCTCCACACATGAATCCGTCCAACTATCATCTCGATCATCTTCAATACCTCGAAACCGAAGCCATCCACGTGTTGCGCGAGGTGGCAGGCGAATTCGAGCGGCCCTGCCTACTGTTTTCCGGCGGCAAAGACTCCATTTGCCTGCTTCGACTCGCCGAGAAAGCCTTTCGTCCCTCTGATATTCCGATGCCGCTGCTCAACATTGACACTGGCTATCATTTCCCCGAGCTAAACGAATTTCGCGACCGCCGTGCCGCTCAACTCGGTGCCAAACTCATCGTTCGAAAGGTCGAGGACGCCATCGCCAGGGGCATCGCCACGCCGACGCCCGGCGAGATCAGCCGCAACCGACTCCAAATCCCCACGCTGCTGGCCGCCATCGAAGAGTTTCAATTCGACTGCTGCGTCGGCGGCGCCCGCCGCGACGAGGAGAAATCCCGCGCCAAGGAGCGCTTCTTCAGTTTCCGCGACTGTTTTGGCCAGTGGGACCCGAAGAACCAGCGCCCGGAAATCTGGAACCTCTACAACACGCGCCTGAACCCCGGCGAAAATATGCGCGTCTTCCCGTTGTCCAACTGGACGGAGACGGACGTGTGGGAATACATCCGACAGGAAAAACTGGAGGTGCCAAGTATCTATTTCAGTCACCGTCGCCGCTGCGTCCGCCGCCGCGGCCAGTGGTTGCCGGTTAACGACCTCGTCCCGCCCAAACCCGGCGAGGAAGTCCGCGAATTGACCGTGCGCGTCCGCACCATTGGCGACATCACCAGCACCGGCTGCGTCGAGTCGCCCGCTGACAGCGTGGACGACATCATCGCCGAAATCGCCGCCGTCCGCGTCTCGGAACGCGGCTCCCGCGCCGACGACAAGACCTCCGAAGCCGCCATGGAAGACCGCAAGAAAGAGGGATACTTCTGAGCCATGACGCATCCGATTGACATTCTCCGCTTCAACACCTGCGGCAGCGTGGACGACGGCAAATCCACGCTCATCGGGCGATTGCTCTATGACTCAAAATCGCTCATGGAAGACCAACTCGCCGCGCTCCAACGCAGCGCCGACATCACCGGCGGCGGCCAGGTCAACCTGGCCAACCTTACCGATGGCCTCCGGGCCGAACGGGAACAGGGGATCACCATTGACGTGGCCTACCGCTATTTTGCCACGCCGCGCCGCCGCTTCATTATCGCCGACACACCAGGCCACGTCCAATACACCCGCAACATGGTCACCGGCGCCTCCACGGCCAATCTTTCCATCATCCTCGTGGACGCCCGCGCCGGTGTCATCGAACAAAGCCGACGCCACGCCTGCATCGCCTCGCTGCTTCGCATCCCACATCTGGTCGTGACCATCAACAAAATGGACCTCGTGGACTGGCGCCGGTCCCGGTTCGACGAAATCCGCGATCAATTTGAGCAGTTTCTGCCACGATTGGACATCAAGGACGTGAAGTTCATCCCCATCAGCGCGCTGCACGGTGACAACGTCGTTACCCCCTCGCCGCGCGCGCCATGGTACGAAGGCCCGACGTTGCTCGCGCACCTGGAAACCGTTCATGTCGCCAGCGACTGGAACCTCGACGTCCTCCGGTTCCCCGTCCAATGGGTCAACCGCCCCAACAACCCCACTAATCCTGCCCTGCACGATTTTCGCGGCCTCAGCGGCCAGATCGCCGGCGGAATCGTCCGCACAGGACAAAAGGTCATGGTCCTGCCCGGTGGCTTCGTCACCTCCGTGAAACAAATCTGGACCGGCGACGGTCAACGGCAGGAAGCGTTCTGCCCGCAATCGGTCACCCTTGTCCTCGAACACGACCTCGACATCAGCCGCGGTAACATGATCGTCGGCTGCGAGAATCTTCCCGGCGCCGGCACAGACCTCTCCGCCCGTCTCTGTTGGATGCATCCGCGCCCGCTCCAGCCCGGCCGAAAATACCTCCTCAAACACACCACCCATACCGTCCAGGCGATTGTCACCGACATCCAGCATCGTCTCGACATCGGCACGTTCGAGCCGGACCCCTCGGCGACAGAACTAACCATGAACGACATCGGCGCCGTCCGTCTGCACACCGCCAAACCGTTGTTCTACGACGGCTACGTCACCAACCGGCTGACCGGTTCCTTCATCCTCATCGAACCCGGCGCCAACGCCACCGTCGCCGCCGGAATGCTGGCACCACCGCGAGAGACAGTCCGCCCCGAATACGAGGATTTCGCCATCTGAGGAGATCCCCGC
>CAZISE010000058.1:0-14737 GCA_964541945.1 uncultured Verrucomicrobiota bacterium | reverse complement strand
GTTGCGCTGCAACAACTTACGGTCGCAACAAAACGGTTGGTGCCGTCGGAGGGAGTCGAACCCACACGGTGTTTGAGCACCACTGGATTTTGAGTCCAGCGCGTCTGCCAGTTCCGCCACGACGGCCCGTTGCGGTGCGGCGCACAATATAAAAATTGTCCACTAGGTGCAATGGAATTTTCGAATGGGAAGAATTCGCGGGTAGTGTTTGTCAATTGTCGGTTGTGACCCAACCCGGATTTGCTTTTGCGGTGCTCAGGCAAGTTCGGTTCCACCAGTGTTGCCAGTTGCGCCGATGGCTCTGCAACCAGCGCAACGACATCAGCCGATCTGCTCGTACCACGCGCACCGGCAGGGTAGCTCTCCCAGCGGCGTTACCCGGGCGCGCTCCCGCCAGCGAATGGCCACGTAACAATTCGCGTGCGCCGCCAACCAACCGTCCCGGTAGGCGGTGGCCGCCTGCCGGTAGAGTTGCTGACCGACGCGGAAGGTTTCGGCGACGATGGATTGTTTCGGTTGCCTGACATCCGTGAAGCGGCTTTCTAGGCTGAGCACACAGGATACGGAGACGGTGATGATCTCTGGCGCAACGGCTCCACGCCTTTCTGGATTGGTTGGGGTTGCGCCTTTCTGGTTACCGTCTCTCCTCCATCGGACAAGCTTCTAACACCAGCAACCGTGCGGACGGGTTGTGTGGCAAGCAGAGATTGAACAGGTCGCGGCGCAACAGGGGTTGTCAAAGTGTCTTTTTCGAGGAATGATGAGGTGGCAGCAGGTTCGGTCATGAAACACGGCAAGTGGAAGATCGGAATCTGTTTGTGTGTGGTGTTGGCCGTGGGGTGTGCGGCGCCGCGCCGGGGGTTGTTTCCGCCGGAGCCAGGCGCGCCAGTCAAGACTGTTCATGTCATTAGTCACGGTTGGCACACGGGGATTGCCCTGTCGCGGGCCGAGTTTGTGGGAACCGACCGGGTGATGGAGCGCGAGTTTGGGGGAGATGCCGATTATCTTGAATTCGGCTGGGGCGACGCCGCCTATTATCCGACGGACCGACCGACTGTTGGGATGAGTCTGAAGGCGTTGTTTTGGCCGACTCCCAGCGTGTTGCGGGTGGTGGCTGTTCGCGGCACGCTCACCAATGCTTTTGCCGGAGCCGAGATCATCCCGGTCGAATTGTCGGAGCCGGGGTTTGAGCGGCTGCGGTGTTTTGTGGCGAGGACATTTCGGCGGGATGCGAAAGGGGATTTGATGCGGGTCAAACCGGAGTTTTATGAGGCCGAGGGCAAATTTTACTTTCCCAAAATGTGCAACTGGTGGGCAGCCTCGGCGTTGCGGGAGGCGGGTTGTCCGATCGCGCCGGGTTGTTGTGTGAGCGCCGGGTGCGTGGCGGCGCAGGCGCGAAGGTTCCGAAAGGCGGCGCCATGAGGAGATGGGTGCGATGGTGTTTGTCGGTTTGTTATCGCTTTCGAGCGTACAACGAGGCGGTATTGCGCGCGCCGGGGCCGGTGTTGTTGATTCCGAATCACAGTTCGTGGTTGGACTGGTTGTTTGTGGGTGCCTGTCTTGAGGGCGACTGGAAATTTGTGGTCTCGCGCGAAACCGCCGAAACCACCTGGTTGCGGCGTCGAATCATGCTCAACAAACGGACTTTTCCCGTGGATCCCAGCTCGCCCTACGCGCTCAAGCGTCTTGCCGAACATCTGCGGGGTGGCGGGCGGTTGGTGTTGTTTGCCGAGGGACGTCTTTCGCGCACCGGCGCGCTCATGAAACTGTATGACGGGACCGGGTTCCTGTTGCACAAAACCCGCGCGCGTGTCATCACTTGTTATCTGCGCGGCGCGTGGCAAATGCGTCGCTCCCCCAGTCCCGGCCCGAAACGATGGTTTCCCGCGGTTACGGCGCATTTCAGCGACCTGCTCACGCCGCCGGTGCCGGCAGCGGACACCGCGGCCGGGGCGCGCGCGGCGTTGACCCAGTGGGCACGCGACCAGATGGTGGCGCAGCGGTTTGCCGTGGAGATGGCCTTTGGGCCGCCGACGGTTCCGTCGGCTATCGCGGAGGCGGCGCGCCGCCAACCTCGAAAGGTTGTTCTTGAAGATAATTCCCGCAAAACGCTGACTTTTCGCCAGTTGTTCATCGGGGCGGAATTGCTGGCGCAACAATGGCGGGGGTTGTCTGCCGAACGTGTCGGGGTGTTGTTGCCGAACGTTGTTGCCGCTCCCGTGGTTTTGCTCGGTCTCTGGGCGGCTGGCAAGGTGCCGGCGTTGTTGGGATATTCTGCCGGCGCGGGCGTGACGGTGGCCTGTGCGCGGCTGGCCAGATTGAAACAGGTGATTACTTCCCGCGCTTTTCTGGAGAGGATCCGGTTCGACACCGGGCCGTTGCGTGATGCCGGGCTGGAACTGATTTATCTGGAGGATGCGCGCGCTGCGATTCGGCGGCGCCAAAAACTTGGCGCGTGGTTTCGCGTGGTGGTTGGTCCCCGTCCGCCTGTCGGTTCCGCGGACCAGACCGCCGTGATCTTGTTTACCAGCGGTTCGGAGGCCGAGCCGAAAGGGGTGGAACTGTCGCACGCCAATCTGCTGGCCAACATCCGCCAGTTGCTGGCCGTGACCGACATCCATGATGAGGATCGGGTGTTCAACTGTATGCCGTTGTTCCACAGTTTCGGTCTGACCATTGGCACGCTGGGACCGTTGGTGCGGGGGCTGTATCTGTTCCTCTATCCGTCGCCACTGCATTACCGGCTGGCGCCGACGATGCTCTATGATACCGACGGTACCGTGTTCTTCAGCACCAACACTTTTCTGCGCGGCTACGCCCGCAAGGCGCATCCCTACGATTTCCGCAGTGTCCGTTACCTGTTTGCCGGAGCGGAGAAACTCCAGGAAACCACCGCCGCGCTCTGGGCGCAGCGGTTCGGTCTGCGCATCCTTGAAGGTTACGGCGCAACCGAGTGCTCTCCCTGTATCAGCGTCAACACACCGTTGGACGCCCGGCCCGGTTCCGTGGGGCGACTGTTGCCCGGCATGGACGCCCGTCTGGAGCCGGTGGAAGGAATCGCGGAGGGCGGACGGCTGTTCGTGCGCGGTCCCAACATCATGCGCGGCTACCTCAACGCCGAAGCCAACACCCGTTTCCAGGCACTCAACGGTTGGTACGACACCGGCGACATCGCGCGCATGGACGCCGACGGGTTTCTCTACATCCTGGACCGCGCCAAACGTTTCGCCAAGATCAGCGGCGAAATGGTGAGCCTGACTGCGGTCGAGGAAGCCCTGGCCGGCGCGTTTCCGCAATACGGATTGCGTTGTCAGGTGGCAATCCTGAGCCGTCCCGATGAGACCAGGGGCGAAGCCTTGCTGGCCGTGACCAACGAACCGCGGCTGACACTTGACGAACTCCGACAGGTCCTCCGCGCCCGCGGCATGAGCAACCTTTGCGTGCCGCGCGAACTCCGACACCTCTCCCATCTCCCCACGCTCGGCACCGGCAAGATTGACCACCGGACACTGGCCGCAAGGCTCATCGCCGATACAGCCAGTGGTTCAACAGCGCAATCCCTTTCGCAAAAAGATTGTCCCTGTCGCCCGCCATCATCTCCTCCAACCGCTCCGCAATCACCGCTTTCTCCGGATCAATAATCAACTGATGCGGCGTCAACGCCGTCACCCACTCGCTGAGCCGGCTGCTGCCGATCCGATGATGACACAGTCGCCCGTTGGGCGCGGCAGCCAACGTTTCCAGATAAGCCACCAACCCTTCCACTCGCGCCAGCTCCGCCCGTTGCCCTTCATCCGCCCCACAATGTTCCGCCAGCAGGCTCACGCGAATCTCCCGCAACGACCGTCGCAACGGCCAATGCCGACGACGTGTCGCTTCCCACGCCAGGTTCAGTTCGCTGTCAAATCCCATGGAACGATTGGCCATGTTGGCCGAGCCGACCGTCAGAAACCGGTCATCCACCAGCAGCAGTTTGGAATGGATAAACGTCAACCCCCGCGCGGGATTCTCCCCACCGGCGCGCGTGTTGTAGATGCCGAGCGCATGACCCGTCCGCGCGGCGGTTTCGGTAAGCGCATGAAGATACTTTGCCTGTGTCGTCCCCAACCCGATCTCCTCAATGAACGCCTCCGGCTGGCGCGGCAGAATCATCACAATCTCCAGCCGCGGACGCCGCTTGTCCTCCATCCGCCGACACAACGCCTCCAACACCGCCCGCGCGCTGAAATACTGGTTCTCAATGTAAATGAGTTTCTCCGCCGACAAAATCGCCGCCTCGTACATCTCCCGAATCTCTGTCACCGGCTTCTGCGGCGGCGTCACCGTGTGCCCAAACGTCCGACTGATGGCCACCCGCCGCGACGCAATCACCGCGCCCGGCTCAAAACTCACCCGTACCCGACGTCGCGGCGGCAACAACAACAACCGCCCCCCACCTGATTGCCGCCACCGATACGCGAACAACCGCGCCAACCGCATCGCCGCCCACCCGCTCACATACGCCTGCACATCGTGGCGCGGCACAAATGGATCGCCGGCCGAGGTGACCCGCAGCGGATTGTCCCACTGATGACGGCGATCGTCCCAGTACCCCTCCGCAATATCCAGCCCGCCCACAAACGCCAGCCCGCCGTCAATCACCACAAACTTCTGATGATGACTCGCGCCGACCGGATGACTGCTGTCAAACCGGAACTGAATTCGATGATGGCTGCCCCACCGAAACCACCAGTCCTGAAGAAACTCCCGCTTGAGCGTGTAAAGCACATTGAAATCCCACGCCAACAAATACACCCGCAACCGGGGATTCCGCTCGCACAACTCCGCCAAAAACGGCAACAACTGCACCGGACCGCCCTCCGCCGGCCGATCATCACCCCGCAACAGACTCACCTCACTGTCAAACTGCCAGCCCGCCATCAAAATGTACCGACGCGCCGACCGCGCCGCCTGATACAACGCGCGATAATAATCGCGCCCGTCCACCAGCAACCCGGCTTCCCGCGCCCAGCTCATCCGCCAGCAGGTTCGACCGCGCCGCAAAATCGCCTTCATGCCACCCGGATTCTAACCACAAACCCCGCACCCGAAGCAAGCTCTGGTCGCCGCTCGATTCCTCCAACGCGACGTTGCTTTTACGGCGGCGCTTGTATAAGGTGCCCCGCCATGAAGGCCGTCTGTACCGAACAAATCCGCGCCCTCGACCAGCGCACCATCGCCGCCGGCACACCCGGCAAAGTGCTGATGGACCGCGCCGGCCTGGCAGTCGCCCGCCGCGCTGCCGCCTTCTCTCGCCGCATCCTGTTGCTGGCGGGAAAGGGCAACAACGGTGGCGACGCCATCGCGGCGGCGCGTCACCTGGCGGCCATGGGCTGCGAACCGACGTTGGCGTTGTTCTGCCGACGCGAGGACCTCGCCGGCGATGCGCTGGCGCATTTCCAGGAAATCGGCACCGTGCCGGTCTTGGAACTGCCCCGGTTTGAAGAACTGACCGCGCTGCGGGCGGCGGTAATCGTGGACGGCCTGCTCGGCACCGGCCTCACCGGCGAGGTGCGCGAACCCACCGCGTCGGTCATCCGCTGGATCAACGAACAACCGGCAAAAATCATCGCCATTGATCTGCCGTCGGGATTGGACAGCGACACCGGTCAGGTCCACGGCGTCTGCGTCCGCGCCGATGTGACGGTGACCATGGGTCTGCCCAAAATCGGCCTGTTGCAACCGTCGGCCACCGATTGGGTCGGCGCCATCGAGGTTGCCGACATCGGTTTCCCGCCCGAATTCGTGGCGGAGACCTCCTCGGAGGTGGAATTGTTGACCGCGACGGACGTGAAACCACTGTTGCCGAGGCGGCGACGAAACACGCACAAGGGCGATTACGGTCATCTGCTGATCATCGCCGGCAGCGAAGGGTACACGGGCGCGCCGGTGCTGTGCGCCCACGCGGCGGCTCGCGCGGGCGCCGGCCTGGTCACCCTAGCGGTGCCGCGCGAGATTTATCCGATCGTGGCGGCCAATTGCCCACCGGAAGTGATGCCCCGCCCGTTACACCGGTTTGGAACACTTGATGACTACGATGCCGTGGCGCTCGGTCCGGGGTTGGGACAGGCCACGGAGACACAACGACAGGTGCTGGACTGGATTTCCAAGAGCGCCCGCCCCATGGTGGTGGACGCCGACGCATTGAACGCTTTGTCGCGCAACATCCCGCTGCTGAACACGGTGAGAGTGCCGCTGGTGTTGACACCGCATCCGGGCGAAATGGCGCGGCTGGCGGGCAAACCCATCCGCACGATCCAAACCAACCGTTGGGAGTGCGCCCGACAGTTTGCCCGACAACACCGCGTCGTCCTCGTCCTGAAAGGCGCCGGCACCGTCGTGACCGGACCGGGCACCAATCTCTGGATCAATTCCACCGGCAACCCCGGCATGGCCAGGGGCGGCGTCGGCGACGCGCTGACCGGTATCATCGGCGCCCTGCTGGCGCAAGGATTGACGGCGCTGGATGCGGCCCGCGCGGGCGTGTTTGTGCATGGCCGGGCGGGCGACCTCGCCTGCGAGCGCTGGGGCGAACGCGCCATGCTGGCCAACGATCTCATCCTGAACCTCGGCTCGGCCTTTGCCGAACTCATCTGATGGTCGGCTGGATGTCCCAACTACAACGGACTTTCCGCCTCATCATCCGGCTGGCCGCCGCGTTGTTCTTCCTCCAACTGCTCGTCGCCTTCACCGGGCCGCCCCGATGGCTTACCGATTGGTTGACCTGCGCCCAACTCCAACCCGCGGAGCCTCCGCATGCCGTTGTGGTGCTCGGCGGCGGCGGCATCCCCAGCACCACCACGCTGGTCCGCCTCTATTATGCGGCGGAGTACGGACGCGCCCTGACCGGCACTGTATTTGTCGTTTCATTGCCCGCCGACATCCCGCCCGAACGGGCCAGCGTTGGTCGCATGCGCGACGAACTGGTCATGCGCGGCATTCCCGCCGAGCGGATCCTGATGGAGACACGTGGTCTGGGCACCCGCGATGAAGCGCTCAAAACACGCGAGCTTCTCGGCGCGGAAGCGCTCCACAAACCGCTGGTGGTGGTTTCCTCGGAGTTTCACCTGCGACGGGCCGTGGAAACCTTCCGCCGCGTTGGGTTCACCAACGTGCGCGGTCTCTATGCCGACGACATTGGCGCGGAGGCGAAGTTCCGGTTTGCCAGCCTGCGGTACGGTTTCTGGGCCCGGCTCAAGGATCAGGTGACCATTTTCCGCGAACTGATCGCCCTGGCCGTGTACAAGGTTCGTGGTTGGGCCTGAAAAAGACGGAGTTTTTCGTTTGACGGTGGGGGAGGGTTTGGTAGCATCCGCCCCCACTGCACAACAACCCCAGTAGCAAAAGGAGAACAATACAATGGCAATCAAAGTTGGTATCAACGGATTCGGACGCATCGGTCGGCTGGTGTTTCGAGCGATTTGCGATCAAGGCCTGCTCGGCAAGGAAATTGACGTGATCGCCGTCAACGACATCGTTCCCGCCGACAACCTCGCATACCTGCTCAAGTACGACTCGGTCCAGGGCCGTTTCCCCGGCACCGTGACCAGCGAAAAGTCCTCTCCCACGGCCACTGAAGACGACATTCTCGTCGTCAACGGCATCAAGATCAAATGCCTCGCCATCAAGGAAGGTCCTGCCGCCATGCCGTGGAAAGCGCTCGGTGTGGACATCGTCGTCGAAAGCACCGGCCTGTTCACCGACGCGACCAAGGCCAAAGGCCACATTGACGCCGGCGCCAAGAAGGTCATCATCAGCGCCCCGGCCAAGAACGAAGACATCACCATCGTCATGGGCGTCAACGACCAGAAGTACGACGCCAAGAAACACCACATCATTTCCAACGCCAGTTGCACAACCAACTGCCTCGCCCCCCTCGTTCACGTCCTGCTGAAGGAAGGTTTCGGCATCGAGGAAGGGTTGATGACCACCGTCCACAGCTACACCGCAACCCAGAAAACCGTGGACGGCCCCTCCAAGAAAGACTGGCGTGGTGGCCGCACCGCCGCGCAGAACATCATCCCCTCCAGCACCGGCGCGGCGAAAGCCGTTGCCCTCGCCATTCCCGAAGTCAAAGGCAAACTGACGGGCATGGCCTTCCGCATTCCGACCCCGACGGTCAGCGTGGTGGACCTCACCGTCCGCACCGTGAAAGAGACCAGCTACGAGGAAATCTGCGCCGCGATGAAGAAAGCCAGCGAGACCTACATGAAAGGCATCCTCGGCTATACCGAGGACGAAGTGGTCAGCAGCGACTTCATCCACTGCCCTCTGTCGAGCATCTTCGACAAGAAGGCCGGCATTGGTTTGAACAGCAAGTTCTTCAAGCTCGTGAGCTGGTACGATAACGAGTGGGGCTATAGCTGCCGCACCGTGGACCTCGTCCGCAAAGTCGGCAAGAGCCTGTAAGCGATCACTTCACAATCCCAAAGTCGGGCGCACCGTAAGGAGCGCCCGGCTTTTTTATTATTCCAAACGATTATCATCCAAAACCACCCCTGTTTTAAACTTGTGCTGAAATCGCGCAAACTATAAATGTTTGTTAATTTTCTGAGGGATGCGTTAATTGAAAGCCAATCAAGAAAGGACAAACATATGAAGCAGCTTTGTGTACATATCCCTTTGCTTTCGATGCTTGCTTGTTCGGCTTTTGCGGGTACTTGGACGTATGACTTTTCAACCGGGCTTGATACAAACTATTGGTCGTTCATCAATGCTTACGGAACATTTAATTATGCTACGAATGCGACAGGAGTAGAAGTGTATGGAGGGAACGGCAGCTTTCAGACAGCGAAACTCAGCCTTAACATGAATCAATTTCCGGAGATTGGCGATTTTACCATATCAGTTACTTTTTCAAATGCCAGTTTCTCTGGTGGAGTACATCAAGTCCAATTGGAAGTAAACACGGCGAGTTCAGGTACGCTATTGGATCGCAGTTATCAAATCTCCGACGGGATTTTGGGTGCCCACACGGTCAATGTTTTTGATGGATCAGCTTGGGGATTTACAAATGTTCCAAATCCAGCAAGTGGCGTAACAATTCCTGGGACATTGGGAATCTCGCGCACCGGCTCGACTTACAGTTTCTATTGGAACGAAGATTATCTGTATTCAAAATCCTACACAAGTGATCCACTCAGTTCAGTCTTTTTGGCGCTAAATAACAACTTCGGTGCCACCGATCCGACTCGCGTAATATGGCAATCCTTCAGCATTACTTCTCCTGCTATACCAGAGCCATCAACGGTCGGTTACATGGTGCTTGGGTTAACGTTGATCATTGCCCGCAGGGGGTATTCACTATTCAAAAAAGGCAAGCCGCTCAGTAAACGGTAATTTTATTCGACAGCGCGGTATTGGTTTGAACAGCAAGTTCTTCAAGCTCGTGAGCTGGTACGATAACGAGTGGGGCTATAGCTGCCGCACCGTGGACCTCGTCCGCAAAGTCGGCAAGAGCCTGTAATTCAATCCGCTAAAATCACTCATCGGGCGTCCCGGATAAACGGGACGCCCGATTCGTTTTTCGACTGTTTTCGTTGCCCACAACACATGGAAATCCCGCTCGATGGTATTCGTTCAGGGCCAATGCAAACCGCGCGCGCACCAACGCCGGTAGCGCAATGGCGAGGTATGCTTGTCTTGACGTTGTGATTGTGATTTACTCCTACCATGCCACACAAACCGGTCGAACATGGAGCGCAGCCGCGAATGCCCTCGCAAGTTCGTGAAGGCGCAACCCGTTCCTGGGCGCGTCCGGATTCGCCGCCGGTGAACTGCATTATCTGTGGTGACTGCGCGGTTGAATTGAAGAAACTGCCATCGGACTGCGTTGACCTCATTTTCACATCGCCGCCCTATGCCGATGCCCGAAAGAACACATACGGGGGAATACATCCCGACCGTTTCGTCGAATGGTTGTTGCCGATCACGGCCGAACTGTTGCGCGTTCTGAAGCCGACAGGCTCGTTTGTTCTCAACATCAAGGAAAAAACCGTAAACGGCGAACGCCACACGTATGTCATCGAGTCAATTCTCGGAATGCGCCGTCAAGGATGGCTTTGGACCGAGGAATACATCTGGCACAAGCGGAATTGTTATCCGGGAAAATGGCCCAACCGTTTTCGCGACGCCTGGGAACGTTGCCTGCACTTCACGAAAAACCGCCGCTTTGCGATGTATCAAGACGCGGTTCGCGTCCCGATGGGAAACTGGCGACACGCCCGGCTGCGCCGCCTCAGTGAGACCGATAAGCGCCGCGACGAATCAAAGGTCGGAAGCGGGTTTGGCAAAAACATCTCCAAATGGGTCGGCCGGGAACTTGCCTATCCAACCAATGTGCTTCACTTGGCCACGGAATGCTCCAACCGTTCGCACAGCGCCGCTTTCCCCGAAGCCCTGCCCACTTGGTTTATTCGATTGTTCACCAAACCGGGTGATCTTGTTCTTGATCCGTTCCTCGGTTCAGGAACAACGGCCCTGGCCGCCGCCAAGCTTGGGCGTAATTACCTGGGTATTGAGATTCGTGAGGATTACTGTGCCCTGGCACGGCAAACCCTCAAGGCCGAACTTGGCGAGACGCTTTGGGATTCATCCCAGAAAGGCCACAATGGCACTGAGTCAGACGCAGCTTGAACAAGAAATTGAATCTTGTCTCCTAAAGTTTTACGCCAGCCGACTCGCTGTCTTGCAAAACCTCAGCCTCAAAAAAATCCTCCGCCAAAAGAATCCCTATCTTTACCGCGCTCTGGGCATCCAGAAGGCATCGGAGATTGTCGAACAAATCATGGCGGCATTTGTCACGTCATCCGATGAAACCATCTTCGGCAATGTGTTCTTCGAACCGATTGCCAAGCTTGCCGCAGGCGGTCACGTTGCCCCATCGGAGGGTGTGGACTTCGCGCTGGAAACGACGGACCGCTATCTGGCTGTTGCGGTCAAATCAGGGCCGAATTGGGGAAACGCCGACCAACACAAGCGCCAGAGCACGAACTTTGACGCTCTTCGCAAACGACTCTACAAGCTGAACAAACAATTCGATCCGCTCGTCGGGCAAGCTTACGGTCAGCAAAGCAGCGAGCCAACCGACAACTTCCGTTTTCGCCGCCGGTCGGGACAGGCGTTTTGGCAGGAAATCACCGGTGACCCGGATTTCTACCTCAAACTCATCCGCCTCATGAAAGATGTGCCGGAACGCAACCGCCCAAAATTCAGAGCGGAATGGGATCAGGCGGTCAACCGATTCACGCGGGATTTCATGGCCGACTTCTGTCGGTCGGACGGCTCGATTGATTGGGAAAAACTCGTCGCATTCAACTCCGCAGCAAAACCGCCGAAACACCGTCGCGCGTGACACGGTTGCCGTCGGCAGGCGCGGTAAGCCGCCTCAAATGACCACGCATAGAAAGAACACGGGTAAAGAAAGGGCCTTCGCGCGGAATGGCGAAAAATTCCGCGCTTCTGCGGGCGGGATGGACTGTCCCCACGGCTGACGGCATCGAATTGGAGATGCCCGTCAAACAGACCGGCTGGTTTTCTTTTTGCCGGGACACGGCGAGTGGGCTATAAGTCTTGGCCGTCATGGAAGCCCGTATTGCCCATCTGGAGAAACAACTCGACAGTTTTGACGCCGCGACGCGGCGTCAGGCGCTGCTGGAACTGGTCGGTTTGGCGCGCGACGGCCATATTCAACTACCGCCGCTGACCGCTTATCACAACGTTCACGGCCACACTTTTTTTTCGTACAACGCCTACGGGTATTCGCCCTCAAAGTTCGCCTGGCTGGCCCGCAAGGAAGGTCTGTGCGTCGCCGGTATCGTGGATTTCGATGTGTTGGATGGGGTGGAAGAATTCCTCGATGCGTGCCGGCTGGTCGGCATCAAGGGAATCGCCTCGCTCGAATCGCGTGTGTTCGTCCCGGAGTTTAGCACGCGCGTGATCAACTCACCGGGTGAGCCGGGCATCGCGTATCACATGGGCGCCGGATTTACCCGATCCATGTCGCACCCGTTTCTGACACAAATGCGCGCAGCCGCGGCCCAACGCACCCGTGACGTGCTGAAGCGGGTCAACACCGTTATGGGCCCGCTTCAGCTTGATTGGGAGCGCGACGTGTTGCCCCTGACGCCGAATGGCAACGCCACTGAGCGCCATCTTTGCGAGGCATTCGAGCGGGCCGCCTGGCGTCATTTCCCCGACGCGACCACGCGGGCGACCTTCTGGAGGGAGACATTGGGCGAGGCCGCGCCCGAAGGCGCTCGACTTCAAAACCTGATCCGCGCCAAAACGATGAAAAAAGGAGGCGTCGGTTATGTTCCGCCTGACGAAAAATCATTCCCGCGAATGGCGGACATGAATCGCTTCGTCCTGGAATGCGGCGCCATTCCGACGGTGACATGGCTCGACGGCACCTCCGAGGGCGAGCAGTGCATGGAGGAACTCCTCGAAGTCGCCCGCCGCAGCGGCGCGGCGGCGTTGAACATCATCCCCGACCGCAACTACACGCCCGGCGTCAAAAACCACAAACTCCAAAACCTCTACGACGTCGTCGCGCTGGCCGAAAAACACCATTTCCCGATCCTCGTCGGCACGGAAATGAACAGCCCCGGCAACAAATTCGTGGACAACTTTGACAGCGCCGAGCTGAAACCGCTGCTGCCCATCTTCCTGCGAGGCGCGCACATCCTCTACGCTCACACCCTCTTCCAAAAATACGCCGCCCAAGGTTATCTCAGCGACTGGGCCGCGAAAAAATTCCCTACTGTCGCCGCCAAAAACGATTTCTTCGAGGCCGCCGGACGTGAACTGCCGGCGGACGCGACCGCGGAACAAGTCCTTGAAAGGATGAACTCATGATCCCCCAAACACAACGCGCCGTGCAACTGGTTGGCCCCGACCAGCTTCTCCTGAACGAATCCAAACCCGTACCCCTGCCGGGACCGCACCAAATCCTTTGCAAGGTCGAAGTGGTCGGCCTCTGCTTCTCCGACCTGAAACTACTCAAACAATTCACCGGCCACGCCCGCAAAAGCGAGATCGTCGCCGGACTCGACAAAAGCGTGCTCGCCCAAATCCCCAGCTATGTTCCCGGCGACAAACCAACCGTGCCCGGCCATGAAACTGTCGTCCGCATTGTAGCCGTCGGCCCCAAAGTCAAATCCGCCCGACTCGGCCAACGTTTCCTTGTGCAAACCGATTACCGCTGGCTGCCGACCGACGGCTCGTGCGCGGCGTTCGGATACAACTTCGAGGGCGCCCTCCAAGAGTACGTCCTCATGGACGAACGCGTCATCACCTCGCCCGAAGGCGAATCCATGCTGATTCCCGTACCCGAAAACATCGCCGCCTCGGCCATTGCGCTGGTCGAGCCTTGGGCATGCGTCGAAAACGCCTATGCCCAGGTCCAACGCCGTACCCTCAAACCCGACGGTAAACGCCTTGTCGTCCGCAAACCCGAAGACATCTCGCCGGGACAATTCGACGACGTGATTTACTACGGCAGCGACCCGTCCGTGGCCGAAAAACTCTTCTCCCATCTCGCCCCCAACGGCCTGCTCATCCTCTGTCAGTGCGGTGGACGATTCGGGCGCCCCGTCACCGCGCAAATCGGGCGCGTCCACTACGGCAACATCCGCGTCGTCGGCACCCCCGGCGACAACCCGCAGGACGCGCTTGCGGCCATCCCCGCCACCGCCGAGGTCCGCGCCGGCGACCGGGTCAACGTCATCGGCGCCGCCGGTCCGATGGGCATGATGCACGTCATCCGCAGTCTGTCACTCGGCTTGAACGGCGTCACGGTGTTTGCCGGTGACCTCAACGACGAGCGGCTCGCCGTGCTCAAGCGCCTTTGTGAACCGGTGGCAAAACAGAACAACGCGGCGCTCCGCCCCTACAACCCGCAAAAAGAAACCCTCACCGAACCATGCACCTACATCGTCATCATGGCGCCCGTACCCGCTCTGGTGTCACAGGCCGTCCAACAGGCCGGAACGGGCGCCATCATCAACATCTTCGCCGGCATTGCCGCCGACAAGACAGCGGCGATTGACCTCGACGCCTACATCGCGAAACGGATGTACTTCATCGGTACCAGCGGCTCGGTGGTGGACGACATGAAAGCCGTTCTCGCCAAGGTCGTGTCCGGTCGGCTCGACACAAACCTGTCGGTGGCGGCAGTCAGCGGTTTGGAAGGCGCCATTGACGGCATTCGCGCTGTCGAGAAAAACCTTTTACCCGGCAAAATCATGGTGTACCCGGACTGCAAAGGATTGAAACTGACTCCGATCACCCCGCCCTGGACAAAGCAGGCTGAAGAAACGTTGCTGGCACAGTACAAGAAGAACTGAGCACTGCTGTTTTGTGGCTATCCGTGTAGTATCCCCGGAAAACTGGACAACGAAAAGACCATTGCTCCAGGGCGAGCGGAATTGATGGGCCGCGCTTTGTTGTGACCGATAAAATTATGGACAGGCGAGAGGGCCATGAATAGGATTTTTCGCCGAGGCGCGTGGGCATGAGTCGCCGGCCACAACAGAAAACGATAGATGGCTACACGAAAACCTCCATTGGAGGGCCACGCTCCGTCATGGCTGCAGGGCCGGTGGGGTTGGCACGAGCCGGTACGACGGACGGACGCGACGGAGTGCGTCCCTCCACGGCATCTGGAGCAACTGTTTTGATTTCCGCGATGGACTTGCGC
>CAZISE010000057.1:0-15165 GCA_964541945.1 uncultured Verrucomicrobiota bacterium | reverse complement strand
ATGGTGGAATACCTGGCGTGCGACTGGGGGCCGGCCATGACGCTGTCGGCCAAGAAGGGAGAGCCTCCGCAATTCAACGATGCCGAGGAGGAGGTTTATTTTCTGAAACAGGTGCATGAGGTGAGCCGTGCGTTGGTTGGCGGCGACGGCAAGCGGGTAACTTCGATTTACCTGTGCAAGATGAAGGCCGACGGGAGCGACAAGACTGAGATTCGGGAGCTGTGGCGTGAGGTCAGATACCCGGTTGACACCCAGGGACAGACATCCTGGCTGGACGTGAACGAGAAGACGAGGCGGATTGCGGTGGCGATTGGGTTTGCTGGGAGCGATTTGATTGGGTTATGGGTGATGAACATGGATGGGACGGAATTGAGGCGGGTGGTGTCCGAGCGGACAGAGGAGGGGTGTTTACGGGCGATCAATGTGTGTAGTTGGACACCCGACGGCCAGTGGATTGTGTTCGAGGAAGAACTGCGCGGGACAAGGCCGCGCAACATTCGGCGGATTGCCAAGTGTAGTGATGACGGTCAGACGGTTATTCGCCTTACAAACGGGCCATGGCAAGGTCAACCGGCGGTTTCCCCTGACGGCACAAAGATTGTTTATCGCCAAGTCAGCGATGCGAAGACTGGTGGGTTGTATTTGATGGACATAGACGGGACGAATCCCCGGATGTTGCCCAATCCCGATGACAAGCGTAACCACAAACATTCTGGCCAATACCCCGCGTGGAGTCCGCAAGGGAAAAGGATACTTTACACGGGTAGCGGTCGGACGATTGTCGAAGTCGAAACGGGACGAGTGATTCGTCATGTGTCCCTGAGGGGCGAGAAGACTTGGGGATGGCCGCATTGGGGGCGAGAGGGGGTTATCGGTTTCGCGGTACGCGGGATTCTGTTTACGGATGTGGAGTTCAGTGAAGCCAAATTGATTGGGGTGCAAATGGGCAAAGGGCGGTGGTGAGGTTATGAAATTGTTCATGTGCTTGGTTTTCGGTGTGGGCGTGGCTGCTTTTGGACAACAAACTCGCGTTTATAATTGGATTCCAAGTGAAGAAGATGTTGAGGCACGGAATCGCATTTACCATCCAGAGCCGATTTTGTTTGTCCACGGCATTAACGACGATGATCGGGGCTGGGGTGAAGTGGTGATTCCGAGTCTTCGGGGTGAATTTGCGGTGTATGACTTGCCTGATGAAGCACAACGTAATTTCGTTGGCAATCGGCTTGGTTTTCATGCTCGACAGGAAGCGTATCTTCACACGTTCAACTACGGCGACTACGTGGATCGTGGGCCGCACCACGCGCAATCGTTTGAACACATCGAATGGAATGTGCTGGAGGACGACCGGGATACAAAAACTTTTCCCGCATCGTGGGGTAACGTGCTTACCAATGCTCCCGCTGATGGGCGATTAACCTTGCGGAAACGGATTGAGGAGATACGCGATGCCTACAAAATGCCGGATGTTCCTGCGCCGAACCTTGTCTTGGTTGCCCACTCGATGGGCGGGGTGCTGGCGCACTACTACCTGATCCGTCGTCCGACCGATCACGGTGTACGACGACTGGTCACACTGGCCACGCCGCACCTCGGCAGTAACTACGCCAACTGGCTGTTGTCTTACAAAAACACCGGTGGCTCGCGCATGGACACGATTCGTTTGTTCCTAATGAAACAAACCCTCCAGGAAGGATTCGTTCCTGTGCGACTGGGAGGTCAGTTTTTACCTCAAACAAAAGGTTTCTTTCAGTACACCCGCCACGGGGCTGTGGAAGATATCAGCGCCATTCGGACCGAAGGCCCGGCTTGGCTGCGACATGTCAATGACCTGCTTCAGACCTTCTGGAATACACCCGCGCCGAAAATCGAATATGTTTTCAACGTGTTTAAAAAAATATCTGTGGACAAGTATATTGTCGCCCGCATTGCCGCAGCGGAACGCGAGTTGTCGGGGGTATTGATTTATGGGGACGGAGTGGTGTCGCAGGCCAGTGCCGCGGGGAAAATGGATAAGGACAGCCCCTCTATTTGGAATGGGGATCAGAATGAAAACGGGTCTCACGACATTGACCCGGTAATCTTTGGCACCTGGTACTCCCGCAACCATTCTGATGCCGCCCAGGACACCAATGCCGTGATCCAATCTCTCTGCGGGGTGGCGTACCGTTGGATTCCGGCTGCCATGGACGAGCCGTTACGTCCGCCGCTCTATTTCGGTTCCATTCCAGCATACGCCCGCACGTACAACGAGAACCAATCTTTCAGCAAATATCTTCCCTTGATGGACAACGACATTTGCTACACCGACGAACCCGGTGTCGCCGACCTGAAACTGCTCTATGTGCGTGAGAGTGGGAATCCCCTTTTGATTCCCACACGTGATACCTGGGGCGTGGCCAACGAGGTGCCAGCAAAAATTCATACCAACCGCGCCGACCTCGGCGGGTGCCAAATCATCCGGGGTTCACAGGCCAACCCGGTCGCCGTCGTGGCGACGTACGGCGCCAAGAATCGCAGCGAAACCCCCATCGCTTTCGTGAACGGCAGCCATTATCGAGTCGGCGCCGGCAATGAATATCTGCCGGCCAGTTTGCGCGCCAAAATTGAGACCGATTCCCGTCCCATTCGCGACAGCGGTAACGGGGACTTCAGCTACAACACCGGGCGGGGATGCCTCACGCAACTGGATACGGACGGGAATCCTCGATATCAGTATGCCCTTTGCTGGCCATGGAGCACGTTTCCCGTTGTCGCATCACAGAACTTTGTGGCGGTACAGGCGCGAAACGCGGCGGGACTGGTCACCCCACAAGCCGAACGCGCTTTTGACGTAGTAACGGATTCCAGTACGGTTGTAACCATCTTGCGGGAAATCAACCGGCTGCAAGAATTGTTGTGCCGGACAAACCATTGTTCCGGTGTTCCCTCTGTTTCCCCAAGCCATTGGACGGCCAGGGTCACGGAAGTCGTGAGCCTGCAGGGCAACACGGTGACGCAGAACTTTCATTCTGCCACTTCAGGAAGCGACACGGTTGTCCGCGATTTTTTCAACCCCCATTGGGTTGTGGAATCCGAGCAATACGCCTATCAAGAGGAAGATCGCTCTCTTCAATTCACCGACACCGATCACCTTCCAACACACATGACCGTGACCTATACCGCCCTGGTGGGCGATCGCAGCGCGTTTCAGATCGGTGGCGGAGATGCGAATTCACCAGTGACAGTTTCGCCCCTGGAAACAGAAGGCCTGGCCGGAGTCCCCATGACGCCGGAACTACTGGGTCAGATGCGCGCGGCGGTGGAAGAGTTGATTCCGCACTTTCTCAACACACGGACAAACGCCGTCTGTGTGTTCTGGACGAAACCCGATATCCTAAGGGCTGCTGGTTTTCCGGGCGCGGACTGGACGCCACTGGCCGAAGGCGGACGTGTCGAGGCGGCGCACGTGGAGCAGATACAGGATGTTGTGGGACTGCTTCTGTCAACACCCGCCACGAATCAGTTCAGCGTCAAACTTTTCAATGCCGTTCCCATTACCATTTCGCCGGGAAACTCCAACAACATTATCGCCACCGCGTCGGCCAACGTCCCGCAAGGATGCGGGGCGCGCTATTTTCTGGCGGGCGACCCGAACGGCACACTGGGTATTTGTGCCGACAACGGCATCGAAGTTAACGGAACGCTGCTGGAGGTGTCGGGTGGTTATCCATACGAACTCGACAAGCCCATCGAAGAGTGTGCGCCTCGTTCGGGACCGATCGAAGTGACCGGGCTGATTCGTGAGGGTGAGGAGAATCAGTTCCGCGCCGTGGACTGGGGCGTGGTGTTCGGCTTGACGGACATCTACCTGGTCCGGTGTCCCCGGTAGTTATGGGCCGCCTTTGCCGCAGTCGGATATTGACAGTTTGGCGTCGCCCGTCGAGAATTGCGAACCGAAGGAGACCAATCATGAAGAGATTGATCGCAGCAACCCTGACACTGACAGCGCTTGCTTTGGCCGCCGAAACCGCCAACCTGCTGAAACCCACCAACAAGACCGAAAGCTGGCGTCTCGAACAACATGACGAGGCCAAAGCCGCCATGTCCGTGGACGGCGAGGCGTTGGTCATTGACGTGACCAACGTGACCAGCGAATCGTGGCACGTGCAGCTTTTCCAGACCGGGCTGGCGCTGAAAAACGGGGTTGAGTATGTCTTCACCTTCAAAGCCAAGGCGTCCGAGAGTCGTTCCATCCAGGCGGTGGCCGGTATTGATCAGGAAGACTGGCACATGATCGGGTTGGATGAGTCCGTTGAGCTTGGAAAGGAGTGGAAAGACTACAAGTTCTCCTTTACGGCCAGTGAGACGGTGGAGAAAAACAATCGGATCGGTTTCCAACTCGGCCAGGCCAAGGGCAAGGTTTGGCTCAAGGATGTGACGCTTCAGCCCGCCAAGAAGTGAAATGTGGCCTTCTCATCTGCGTTGTCGCAGCCGCTCTAGCCGCCTCGGTTCAGGGGGCGAACGATGAGCTGAAATCGTTGCTGGAGCGGTGTTCGGTCACGGTTTCAGAGCCGCGGGCTGCCGTCGGTGGGTACGCGACCATGGATCATTCGCCCGTGCAAGGGAACGGATGTTTGATGGTTACCATCGGGAGCGCCTCGGATTCACTCACGCTTTATCTTGGCAAGACCGATTTCTGGATGGACAAGCTCGGCCAGACCGAGTGGCAAAGCGCCAATGTCCTCGTCGGCACATTGACTCTCCGGTTATCGTCGCTCAAGGGCGCTGCGTTCAGGCAGACGCAAGACATGTACCTGGCGGAGACGCGCACCAGTTTTGGCGCCGTCGAGGTTCGCACCGTCACGCCGCACGAAGCCGATAACTTCGTGGTCAACGACATCGTCAACAAAGGGTCGGTTCCCGTGTCGGTTGAGTTGGAGACGGCCACTCGACCGCATCCGAGGCCGGAGGTGGTGTTCGAGTTGGGGGCGGGGCGTGATGGTGACATTGTGTGGGTGACGCGCAAGACGCACAAGCCGGAACCGCACGATGATTTTGGCAGCCGCGAGTTTCGGATGTGGGCGGCCATGGCCACCCGCGTGATCGGTCCGGTGGTGGCTGGTGAGAACACAAGGCAGACGTTTACGCTGGCGCCGGGACAAACGGCGCGCGTCATCACCAAGGTTCACAGCAGCGGGTTGCCATTGACGATGGAACCGCCGGATCCGTTGCCGGAGGCGTTGAAAGCGGTTCGAGCGGTGGACGCGGACAAAATCATTGCCGAGCACCGGGCATGGTGGGATGCCTACTGGCGCAAGTCGTGGGTGCGTCTGGACAATGAGCCGTTGGTCGAGCGCGTCTATTTTGGCGCGTTGTATGTGTTTGGGTGCGCCACAAAAGTCGGACAATATCCCGCGGGTTGCAACGGCTGGCCGGTGGATGATCGGGTGCCGTGGGGCGGCGATTATCACTGGAACTACAACCATCAGGCGACCTTCTACAGCGTTTTCTCGGCGAACCGGGTTGAACTGAGCGAACCGTACGATCGCACGGTGACCGAGGCCAACGAGTTCGGGAAACGGCAGGCCGCCGCCCGCAAGGCGCCGGGCACGCTTTTTTTTATCGCGACTGCGCCGGGGCATCTGAACGAGGCGCTCACCATGGATCAGAAAACACATGCCCTCGAAGCGGCGCTGGTGCAGATCAATCACTGGTATTACACCTACGACCTGGAGTGGATGAAGCGTCATTTCGCGTTCCTCAAGGATGTGGCCGCCTACTGGGACTGGGACCTGTTGCGGCACAAACAACCGTTGCGGGGTGACTCGTACCGGTATGTTGTCGCCGATAGCGCGCCGATGGAACAGGCGGATCGCGACCGTTTCAACGGCATTACCGGACTGGCCTTCCTGCGGCGGTTCTATCGGGGTATGATGGACATCACGCTCGATCTTCACGCGGCCGGTGTGGACACCGGTTGCGGCGCCGCCGATCTGGCACGCTGGCAGGATTTCCTTGAAAAACTCAGCGATTATCCGATGAGTTTCGCGTATGGGCGAAAGGTTTTCGCCTGGAGCGAACAATCGCTCAACCCGCTGTTGACCGAACAGGATTGGGTTCTGTACCCGGTCTTTCCCGCCGAACAGGTCACGCTCAGTTCCGATCCCGAATTGCTCCGCGTCGCCCGCAACACGCTCCTCATCAAACCGCAGTACTACGTCGAATGGCTGAACAACCCGCCCCAGATTTTTTCCATCGCCGCCCGCCTCGCGCATCATCCCCCTGAAGTGTTGGAACGATTCAAGTACTATTTTCGCGACCTCGGCATCAACAACTTCAAGAGCGGCGGCGGCAACACCGAAGGTTGCGCTCTGGCCGAGTCCGTCAACAGTATGCTTCTTCAAAGCCACGAGGGGTTCCTGCGCCTGTTCCCGTGTTGGGATCGTCCCGACGCCAAATTCGTCAACATCCGCGCTGTCGGCGCCTTCCTTGTCTCTGCTGAAAAGAAAAACGGCGTCTGCCAGCCGTTTACCGTCTTCAGTGAAAAAGGTCGTCCCTGTCACATCCTCAACCCGTGGCCTAAGAAGACGCTCACTGTCAACGGTACCGACATCGTGCCGGAAGACGGCGAGACCCTCTGCTCCTTCCCGACCCAGCCGGGCAAAACCTACACCATCGCTCCACGAGAACCGCTGCCCGAATCGCAACCGCACTGGAATGCAGCCCTCTACAAGACCGTCACCGCCTCCAGCAATTATCGTCCACCGGGTGAAAAGGAGAACTGGGACGCCTCCAAACTCACCGACGGCACCCGCATCAACACACAGAAAGGCCATCGTGGCTGGTCGAGCGCGCTTCATGACCAACCCGTCGCCACCGAGTGGGTACAGATTGACCTTGGCGAACCTGCGCCACTAAAAGCCGTCCAACTCTGGCCGCTCGACCACGGCGACGCCTGGCAACACACCCATTGCAGCGAACCGTTTGTGCGTTCCAGCGAGATCGATCAATCCTACGACGGATTCCCCGTGGATTTCCGCATCCTGGTCTCCCCGGACGGTCAACAATGGGACGAAGTCGCCCGTCGCCAGAACTTCCGTAAACCCGCCGTCGGTCCCGAAACCTCCGATCTCAAACCCGCCGACGTGACCGGTCCCGAATCGTTCCCGTTCGGCACCCGCCCCGTCCGCTACATCAAGATCGAGACCACCAAACTCCGCAAAACCCGCGCCTTCGGCAAATACGCCGTCTGCCTCGCCGAGATCGAAGCCATTCGTGCCGACATAACTGCGCCGTGACTTTTGTCATCCCGTGTCGTAACCTCTCGCCCATGAAATTCAACGCCGCCCTCTTGTTGGCGTTGCTCGGCGCCGGTTGCGCGCCGTTGGCCGGCCGGCCGACCGAACTGTTGTTGGCCGACCACGGCACGGCTGCCCTGCCGATTGTCATCGCGGCGGATGCCTCCGACGCCACAAAAGCCGTTGCGGCGGAACTGGCCGGCTATCTGGAGCAAATCAGCGGCGCGAAGTTCGACATCCAAACCGGCGACGGCGCGCGGGGAATCGTGCTTCGCGTGGAAAAATTGCCCGCGCGGGAAGCGTTTGTCATTCGCAGCGAGCCGCACCGATTGTTGCTGGCCGGCGGCAGCGACCTTGGTGTCTCGCACGCGGCGTTTCGTCTCCTGGAGCTTCTCGGATGTCGTTGGTTTTTTCCCTCAAAAGCCTGGGAAATCATCCCGTCACAGCGACGGCTCGCGGTTGCCGTGGGTGAGGCCGACCAACCGCGCATCCTCGCCCGTCGGATCTGGTACGGGTACGGCTTTTTCGACGCCACCGCCCGCAAGGACTACGAAGCGTGGGCGCGCCACAATCGGATGGCCAGCTCGTTTCGGGTTTCGGCCGGGCACGCCTGGCAGTCCATCATTGCAGACAACTCGAAAGTGTTCGCCGAACATCCCGAATATCGGGCGCTGGTCAAAGGTAAACGCCAGGGCGAACAATTGTGCGTGAGCAACCCCGATGTCCAACATCTGGCGGTGGAATGGGCATTGAAGTTTTTCCAGAAGAACCCCGACCGCGAAATGGTCTCGATGGAATGCTCTGATGGCGACGGCCAATGCGAATGCGACGACTGCGCGAAACTCGGTAGCATTTCCGACCGTGTTTTCCTGCTGGCCAACATCGTTGCGCGTGCCGTTGCGGAAAAATATCCCGGCAAACAAGTTGGTTGCCTCGCCTACAACCAACACAGCGAACCACCATCGTTCCCGCTGGAGCCAAACGTTTATGTCCAGCTCACCGCCGGCTTCATCCGCGGCCGCTACCGGCATGAGGAACTGATTGACCTCTGGGCGCGAAAGACACGGAACCTCGGTTTCTACGAGTATTTCTCGGTCTGGCTCTGGGATTTCGACAAACTGCCCGGCGGCAACGGCGCCAACCTTGCCCGCACCCAACAGATGATTCGCCGCTACCTCGCCGCCGGCGCGACCAGCTTTGACGCCGAGAGTGGCAACAACTGGGGTGTCCACGGACGCGGCTATTACATTGCCAACCGCCTGCTCTGGAATCCCGACGCCGACGTTCCCTCTTTACTTACCGACTTCTACGAAAAAGCCTTCGGCCCCGGCGCGGCAGCGATGCGGCGCTACTACGAACGGCTTGCGCCGGAGAACGAGCCGTTGCTGAGCCGCAGCCTCGTCGGCGAGGCGTTCCGTGACGTGGCCGAGGCCGTCCGACTTGCCCGATCGCGGCCCGATGTGCAGGCACGACTTGACCAACTCAAACATTACCTCCGCTACGTCCATCTCCGCTGGATGCTCGACAACGAGACCGACAAGGCGCGACGCAAGGAACTCACCCTCGCCGCGCTGACTTTGGTGTATCGTACCCGCTACGAATACATGAACCACTGGGCCGCCATGCGCAGCGAGTGGGTCAATCAGGCAGCAAAAGAATTCAACGAACCGACCTGGACCGCGCACGATCGCTCAATCAAACCGTGGATGATCGAGACCCCGGTCACTGCCGCCGAAACCGAGCAATGGTTTCAGGAAGGACTGGCGTATTTCCAACCGCAACCCGTCACCGAAGTGAAGTTCTCCGCCGACCTCGCGCCCGCGGGCTTTACCAACGGTCCGCCCGCCGAGGCGCAACAACATTACCAGCGCAGCGCCCGCTACGCCCTGCACAGCCCCGACGGCAATCCACTCGAACTGGAGGTCACTCCCGGCACGATCGCTTGGTATCGCGACCGTCCCGAAGCCCGCTACACGCTCACCGACACCGCCGGCGCCACCAACGCCACCGGTCGCCTCCCGCTCGACGGCGTTCCCCACAAGCTGACCTTCAAGGTTCCTCGCTCCGGCACCTATTTCTTCGAGTGCGACGATTCTGCCGCCGGCTGGCGAATCCGCAGCGCGGCAACGTTGGTGCTGCAACGCGGTCGCGGGTACCTGCACCTCGGCCAGATGCCGCCGATGTTCTTCTATGTGCCGAAGGGCGCACGCGCGATTCAGTATTTCTGGAAGGGACCGCCCCACAAGGTGTTGGATCCCGACGGCAAACTTGTCCACCATCAGAAACAAACCGGTGAGATTGTCACCATCCCCGTGCCCGCCGGTATGGACGGACGGTGTTGGAGTTTCCGCGAACTCGTGCCCGGTCACCTCTGGTTCTTCAACGTCCCAAACTACCTTGCCGCCTCGCCGCGCGCCCTGCTGTTGCCGCGGGAGCTTCTTCACTGAGAATATGAACGCACTCCCACTTCTGACAGCCACGCTCCTGCTGGGCGGCAGTCTGCTCGCCCAGGAACGACGCCTGCCGTTGAATCCCGCGATGATCCGCAGCAGCGCCGAATGGGCGGACTTCTCCGGGTTGGCCGACGAACAGGAACTCATCGGCGACCCGCCCAACGGCGAGCCAAAACACGGCTGGCGCATCCCGTCGCAACACTGGAAGCAATTCCCCGTCACCGCCACCATTGACCTCGGCGCGCCGCGCCATCTCTCCGCGCTCTGGATTTACGACACCAACGGCACTGGCGACCTCGTCATCTCCGCCGACGGCAAGGTCGTGACCACCTATGATTGCAAGAGCTACAAACGTTGGGTCCGTATTCCCCTCGACATCGAGGCGCGCCAGCTTCAGCTCGAACTGAAATCCGCCGGCGCGAACTTCACCGAGATCGCGCTCTACGAGTACACGCCCGAAGAACTCCGCGCCCGCGCGGAACGCGCCACCGCCCTGCAACGCGCTCGCGCGGAACAAGCGCGTCGTCCTGTCTGCGAACTGCCGCCCTTCGGCAAAGTCATCCTCGTGGACGAGGTGGATTGCGCTACCGAGCCGCCCGGCCATCAGTTCCGCGAAAGCCCGGCGGGGGCGAGCCGCGTCGAGCCGATTCTCGGCAAACCCTGTCGCGTCCTTCGCCCGGCGGAGAACGAAGCCTCGTACATGGCGTTTCGTGTCGGCCGGTGGAAACTGCTCAAACCCGGCGCGGCCTATGTGCTGGCCGTCGAGTATCCCGAAGACGCTCCGCGCAGCGTCATCGTGATGAACGGCGGCAACGAGACCAGTCGCGGTTTTCACACCGGTTCGACCGTGGGCGACGCGCTTCAGGCCAAATACGTCAACAGCAACCCGGAATCGCTGCGCATCCCGTTGTCAGGCCGTTACGAGACGTGGACGCTCGCCTTCAATCTCCACGACCGCTTCCCCGACCTCGGTTTCCTTCGCGGCGCGAAGGAACGCAAACTCACTCCCGAAGACGGCTTCGATGTTGTCATCGCCCAGTTCTCGAAGCCAAATGACCCGACCTCGCGCGGCGCGGCCGTCTCGCGAATCCGGCTGTACGAAATCGCGGACGCCGACGCGCTGACGCAGCGGTTGGAATTGCCGCCCGCGCCGTTGCCGCGGCGGCGGATTTTCTGGCGCGAGGAAATGGCTGACGGCGTTATCGAGGGCAAAAACGAGACCGAGCGCGGCGTGAAAAACCGTCTCGACTGGTATCGGTACAAGGCCAATCAGATGCGCTGGCTCGGCATCAACACCTACACAAAAGACCTGCTCGAATTTGGTGCCTGTCAACATTGGGATTCCACGCCCGGTGGCGGCAACGACTGGGTCCATTTCAATTATGCCACCCGCGATCTTTGGGCGCAGATCGTTGCGCTCATGGGAGAACAGGGATTTGAGGTGTTACCCTACTACGAATACGCCGGCAGCAAGGGATACAAGGGACTCGGCTACCAACGACGTTGCAAACCGCTTACCCGCGACGACGCCTACACCCACATTAAATGGGTCGAATCCGCCAATGCCGATATCACCGATCCCGACACCTACGCCGACTTCAAGAAGATGCTCGACCTCACCGTCCTTTGCCTCAAGGACAAAGCCCGTTTTGCCGGCATCTGGATTCGTCCGCGCTGGCAGTTGCCGATGAGTTTTGCCGACAAAACTCTCGCCCGCTTCGACCCCTCCGTTACACGCGCCAAACTCCTCGCTGACCCCGACCTGTTGAAACGCTACGAAACGTGGTGGTTCGAGAAACGACGGGAATTCCTCGTCGCCATGCGCGACCATCTTCGTTCGGGCGGCATTGAGGACGCGCTCGTTCTCTACACCGCCGTTGGCGGCGAACCAGGGCCGTCGTTCCCGACATGGGAAAAACGCATTGTCACCGATGACCCTGCCGCCTGGCCGCCACCGCTGGTTCCTGTCAGCATCGAGCGCGTTGTCAACGAGAACCTCTACCTCGATGCGCTGTTGTCGCCGCAACTGAACTGGGGAAAATGGGAGTGGCACCACGCCAACCCGCCCGCCGACCCCGACCGTTACCGTAACACGCCCGGCGTGTTGCTGACGCACGCCTTCAACCGTCTCTACACCGTCGCCTCGCCGAAAACCTTCGACGCCTTCCGCGGTCCGTCAGGACTGGCGATAGTGCGCCATTATGCGCTCAACGAAAACATGATGTTCGACGCGGCGGACAAGGACAAGCTTGGTTATTTCATTGCCGATATCGAGCGAGCCGGGCCATACTGCATGTTGGCCGAGGCACATGCGATGGCCAACGGCGACCCCACGATGATCGGTTATCTTGTCGGCAGCAATTTTGGCCGCGGTTTTCCGCAGTATGTCCGCGAGTTCAACACCAATTTCCTCGCGTTGCCCGCGCTGCCAAGTGAACGGCTTGCCAACGCCAGTGATGACCCCGAAGTCGTGGTTCGCATCATCCGCACGCCGTCGCACGGTTCCTGGCTGGCCGTCATCAACACCGGCCTCACCGCCAAACCCCGCGTCCGCATTCAAACCCCGACCGGACCGATGGAATTATCGTTGCACCCCTGCGAACTGCGGTCTCTTCATTTCCCATGACCTTTCTTCGTGGCCATCAAAAAAGCACCTGTGCTATCATGTTCCCATGAGATGGATCATCCCAATCATGTTCCCCCTGCTGGCGACGGCGCAAACGACGATCAACATTTCCAACGCCGGCTTTGAGCATGAACTGGTTGGGTGGATCAATACCGCCGACAACGGAATGAGCAAGCCCGACCCCGAAGCGGCTCATTCGGGCCGACTCGGCCTGCGCGTCACCGACAAGGACGGCGCGAAAAGCTCCGGTCTGGCTTCCGCGCGTTTTGACGCCGTAGGTGGACAGGACTACCAACTCAAATGCTGGGCGCGCAATCTCTCCGGCGCCGGCATGATGGTTTGCCTGCGGTTCTACGACGCCAACGGCGCCTTGCTCACCACCCGCGAAAAAGGTAACGAAATCGTCGCCCGACTGTTTCCCGTCAACACCGACTGGACAGAACTCTCCTGTGCAGGGCGAGCCCCGCCTGGTTCCGTCAAAGGCGAAATCTGGCTCCAATCGTCAGTGGCAGGACTGGTGGTGGCTGATTTCGATGACTTTTCCCTCACCATGACGGAAGCAAAAGCCGCCGAACCATCAACGGTTTCTCCGCCCGCGCCAGCGGCAAAAGAAACGGTTCCGCCCTCACAAACCGCACCCCCGTCTGCGGCTGCCGTCGCCGCGCCCGACGCGAAGGCGGAAATCACGCCCGCGCCACCAACGTCCGGAGGAGGTTTACTTGCCAACGGCGGGTTTGAGAACGATAAGAACGGTTGGGAGTTGCTGGCCTCGTCGCAACAGGAGGGAAAAGGCTGCCGCTTTGAGATTGTCAAGGAAGGCGCTCGCACCGGCAAAAATTGCGCCGTCATTGAGTCAACAACCCACGCCGACAACGCCATCGTAAACTGGCAAACCGTCAACCCCGGACAACGATATCGCCTCATCGCGTGGGTACGGGGAGATACCCGGACACAGGTGCGTCCCGGCACACCAGGCGCCATGGTGCGAATCATCTTTTGGGATGAAAAACGGTTTCAATTGCCGAATCCGGTGCTCGTGAAACCCAGCGCCGATCCATTGTCGTCGCAATGGACAAAGCTGGAAACCGCTTTTGAGGCGCCAACCGGCGCTTGCTTCGCAAGCATCGCCCTGTTTGCGCACACGGTTTCCGGCAGGCTCTACTGGGACGATGTGCAACTGGAATCGCTGCACCCGCCCGGCGCCGTGGCCACCACAGAAACCGAAGCCATCCAGCCCGCCGCATCTGACAGACCGATTCCTCGATCCACCCTCGCCAATGGTGGATTCGAGAACGGTCTGGATGACTGGGTGACCACCGCCGACAACGAAATGAGCAAACCGTCCCCCGAAGCCGCTCATTCGGGGAAACTCGGCCTTCGCGTCACCGACAAGGACGACACGAAAAGCTCCGGACTCGCCTCGGCCCGTTTCCAGGCAATGGGTGGCCAGCGTTACACACTATGTTGCTGGGCGCGCAATCTCTCCGGCGCCGGCATGATGGTTTATCTGCGATTCTACGACGCCAACGGCACCTTGCTCACCACACGGAGCCGTGGAAACGAAATTTTTACCCGCCTGTTCCCCGTCAACACCGAATGGACAGAACTCTCCTGCTCCGGCACCGCCCCGCCCGGCGCCACCCAGGGCGAAATCTGGCTGGAATCATCCGTCCACGGAACCGTCACGGCCGACTTCGACGACTTCACCCTCACGGTCGCCTCCGACGCGACAACCGCAGCACCCCCGACCGACACCGCGGCCAGAACCGCATCCGCATCGCGCCTGAACAACGGCGGATTCGAGAACGGAAAAACAGATTGGTATTTTTGGATACCACCCGAACACCGCAACAAAAAATGCCGGTTCGATATTGTCAACCAAGGCGCGCGCAGCGGACAGGACTGTGCCATTGTCCAATCCGAAGCCATGGCCAATTGCGCCCTCTCCTACCGGGTAACCGCCAATCCGGGCGAACGATACCGCGCCAGCGCATGGGTTCACGCCGACGAAACCACGCAACTTCAGGACGGCACACCGGGTGCCATGCTGCGAATCACCCCATGGAAAGATGTAAAGAATCAGTTGCCGGGGATTTTCCAGGTCAGTTTCAGTGGCAAGATTGCCGACGCCAAACACATCAGCCTGATCGCCAACCAATCCCTCCCCACCGAATGGACCAAAATCGAGGCCGTTTTCGAAGTCCCGCCCGGAACAACCAGCATCACCGTCAGCCTCTTCAACTACTTCACCTCCGGTAAACTCTACTGGGACGACGCCGAACTGGTACCGGTCGGCCCGGAAGTGCCACTCACTCCAAGCGTCACTCCCTAACCCGCTAACAGGAAAACTTGTGACAGCACACCGGTTACTGTAAAAGCCCATTGCCATGAATCGAAAACTTCTCTGCATCGGCTTGGCCCTGCTGGTCACAGCGGCTATCGGTTGCAACTCATCCAGCAACACCGCGCCCGCTGCCTCTCCCACCGATGCCGCGACATTCAAACCGCTCCTCGGACATTGGATTCGACCCGATGGTGGATACATGCTGATGATCCACAAAATCGAACCCAACGGCAAAGCCACAGTCAGCTACTACAATCCAAATCCCATTCGCGTTTCCGAAGCGCAGGCAACGCAGCAAGAGGGGATGCTCAAACTGTTCGTCGAACTGCGCGACGCCGGCTACCCCGGCTGCACCTACCGGCTAACCTACAACAAAACCAAAGACCAACTCGTCGGCGTCTATTTCCAAGCCGCCCAACAACAGAGCTACGACATCTACTTCGAACGCGGCCGGTAAAAAGC
>CAZISE010000056.1:0-16405 GCA_964541945.1 uncultured Verrucomicrobiota bacterium | reverse complement strand
ACGCAAGACCACGCTCGGTTGGTTTCGCACGCCGTCCACGTGGCACCAGAATCAACAGATTTGTAAATCCGATCATTATTGGCCACGGCCACCAATTTGGTGCCGTCCGACGATGACGCGACGCCATACCAATTCCGATTGCTCTCGCACGGTGCCCAAAAGACGCCGGCTGGATCAGTTGCACCAGCGACCACCTGACCGGCTCCCGCTGCCGCTACCCAACCGCCTGTGCTGGTGCCGGAGATGCGGACGACATCGCCAATGTTCGCCGTTGTCGGCAACGCCACGACGCTTTGTGCAGCGTTCGTCAAGATGTAGCCGGTGTTCGGCGCGGCTTGGATTTGCGTGCCGCCCGCGACCTGCCACGGCACAATGGCATTGACGAGATCCGACGCCAACTGACCGGTGCCGACTGCGCCCGCCGCCAGTTTGCTGGCGGTAATCGAGCCATCAGGCACGTTCGCCGACATCATCGCGTAGCCAACAGCACTGATCCGCTGATCGGGACTGAGTTGTTGCTCGCCGCTGCCGGGGTCGAACCAGACGCGCAATCGCACGTCGCTGTTGGTGAAGACGCTGGCTGGCATCGCCGCCATGTTCGGGACATTCGTGTCGCCGAGCAGCACCGAGTACAGCCCCTTGTTCACCGACAGCGAGACGGCTGCGGTGCCGTTGCTCCAGTAGGTAACGGCACCGGTGGTGTTCACAAGCGCGAATCGGAAGTTGTAGTTGCCGGTGACGTTGGTTCCGCCCACGGTCACACGTCCCTGATAGTTGATGAGCTGCGGAACCTGGGCTGAGGTGATGGTTGCCGAGAAGAGCAACCCCAAGATGAACGATTGCCACGTTCGCATGAGTTCCTCCCGCGAAATGCTCTTCGCGAAGCGTAGTTTAGAACGGCGGCCGAGGAAAAACCAGATTATTTTTGCGAGCCGGAAATGCCAATTTCGGTATCGCTCAGGTAACAGGCCGGGTCTTGTTGCCACGGGTCGCCATAGACCTGAAGGGCGCGGACGCGGAAGCTGCCGCCGCAGATGTCTTTGAACCGACACGCGCCGCAGCGACCTTTCAAGAGTGGTAGCCGGTTGCGAAGATCGCGCAGCAGAGGAATCGAGTTGTCACTCCAAATCGCGCTGAACGGGCGTTGGCGGACGTTGCCGAGCGTGGCGCTCTGCCAGAATTGGTCGGGATGAACGTTGCCCTGCGTGTCAATGTTGGCGATGCCGACCCCGCTGGAGTTGGCACCGCCACCGTTCCATTTCATCCACTCGTACACCTTCGCGGCGCGTGCCGGGTCGCGTTCGCGCAGCTTCAAGTAGATGTAGGCGTTGTCGGCGTGGTTGTCCACGGTGAGGATTTCCTTGCTGAGGCCGCGCCGATGAAAATCCTCCGTGCGCGCCAGAATCGTGTCCATAGCCTGTCGGATTTCCGCCGGGGTCAATTCGTCGGCGGTGTTGCCGCGTCCCGAATAGACGAGGTGATAGAAACAGGCGCGCTGAATGCCTTCGTGCTCGATGAAATCGAAAATCTGGTGCAAGTCCTGGCAGTTACGCCGCGTCAGCGTGAGGCGGAGGCCGACTTTTTGGCCGACAGCCATGCAGTGGCGGAAACCGCGCACGGCGCGCTCAAACGCGCCGTCAACGCCGCGAAACAGGTCGTTGGTCGCGCCGATGCCGTCCAGCGAGATGCCGACGTAGGTGAGATGGTTCGCTTTGAGTTGGGCGGCGACGGCTTCGTCAATGAGCGTGCCATTGGTGGAGAGCGTGACGCGCAGCCCTTTGCCGACGGCGTAGGCAATCAGGTCGAGCAAATCAGGCCGGACAAGCGGTTCACCGCCGGAAAAGAGAACAGCGGGAACTTTAAAGGCGGCAAGATCGTCGAGAACGGTTTTCGCTTCTGCCGTGGTCAACTCGCCGGGATAGGTTTGCGCGTAGCTGTCGGAGTAACAATGAACGCAACGCAGGTTACAGGTCCGGGTGATGTTCCAGACAACGATGGGACGACGTTCGGCGGCGGACTTCGGCGCGCCGGCGCCGTGTCCGTAACGGAGAGCGTCGGCGGGCTGATCGGTGCCGCAAAACAGTTTGGTGATGTTAACCATGCGGGATGCGCATCCGTTTGGGTTCGTAAATGCAGTAGGGTTCCTCGGCCATGTAATTGCCGCCGGTTTCGTAGAAGGCGCGGGCGCGACACCCCATGCAAACCCGCTTGAACTCGCAACAGCCGCATTTGCCTTCGAGCAGACTGTCGTCACGGAGCCGGTGAAAGACGGCTGCGTTCTCCCAGATGTCGGCCATCGTTTGGCGTTTGACGTTGCCGGCGCTGACGGGCAGGTAACCGCACGGGAACACTTCACCGGTGTGGGAGACGAAACAAATAGCACTACCGGCAAGACAACCTTTGGTCATCGCAGCCATGCCGGGATGGCCTGAGTCCTGAGTCCTGAGTCCTGAGTCCTGAGCGCTCACTTCGGCTCGGCGTTGGTGGTAGATGCGAAAGAAGTGTGGGGCGCAGGTGGCTTTGAGGTGGAGGCCGCCGAGCTTGGATTTGTCGAACATCCAGTTCAGAACACGCTCGTATTCGTCGGCGGGAAGCATATTGGACTCGGCGATCTGGACGCCGCAACCGACGGGCACAAGCATGAACAGGTGAAGCGCGTCGGCGCCGAGGTCGCGCGCCATCGCGTAAAGCGTTTCGATCTGGTGAACGTTGTGCTTGGTGATGGTGCAGTTGATCTGCATGGACATGCCGAGCCGTTTCAGGTTGCGGAACCCGTTCAGCGCGGCAGCAAGCGAACCGGGCTGGCGTCGGAAATTGTCGTGCGTGGTCTCATCGGCGCCGTCAATGGAGATGGCGACCCGTCGGATGCCAGCGGCGACGATTTTTTCCGCGACCGTTTCGGTGATCAGCGTGCCGTTGGTGGCCAGCGCGACGGGCAGGCCGTGATGGCGGGCGTGCGCAGCAATGTCGAAGATGTCGGGGCGAAAGAGCGGTTCGCCGCCGGAGAGGACGAGGATTGGCTTGGCGAAGTTGGCGAGGTTGGTGATGAAGCGAAAGGATTCCTCGGTGGTGAGGTCGTTTTTCATCAACTCGCGGCTCACATCGAGTCGTCGGCAGTGGACGCATTCGAGGTTGCATCCTGCGGTGGTTTCCCAGAACAGGAGACGGAGTTGATGGGGCGTGATGGTCATACTGGTTGGGTGGAACCGTAGCACGGGCGTGAAGAAAAGCAACCCCGCCGGAGGGCGGGGTTGCCTGGTCACGCAAACCACGGGGAGGGAGGGATTAGAAACGCATGGCGCAACTGGCGGTGATCATGTTGGCGCGGTAATTGTTGATGCCGCCGGTGCTGCTTTCGACGTACTCGAAATAGCCGTAGCGGAGGATGCCGACGAGGTTTTTGGTGAGTTGACGTTTGAGGCCGACCTGGATGCCATGTCGGCGGTAATCGAGTCCGTAATCGAGCACGCCGCCGTAGATGATGGCGTCATTGGAGTTGTCGGCGTAGGAGAAGGAATATTCGGCGGTGAGGTCTGTTTTGTTGTCGAGGGCGTAGCCGACGCTGGCCAGGGCGGTGTAAACGTCACCGCGATACGGTTTGAATCCGGTCACATTGTTGTAGGCGGAGGCGGTGTAGGTGTCCTGGTAGGAGAGCAGGCCAGTGAGGTACAAGCGGTTGATGGGGGTGAGCGTGGCGCTGAGGGTGTAGATTTGGGAGCTGTAGCGGCCGGAGGCGGCGGTGAGGTTGGTATAGGTGCCCAACGTGTTGATGTCGCTGAGGATGAGCTGGTATTTGAAGGCGAGATTGACACGGGAACAGGGGCGGAGGGTGAGTTTGGCGGCGACTTCATCGCTGATGAAGCGCTGGCTGATGGTGAATTCCTGGAAGCTGTCGAAGTCGTCCTCGCGGATTCCGTGGCGGTAGTAGCCGGAGATGGTCATTCGCGGCAGGGGTGCGGAGTTGAAGCCGATTTTGAAGTTTTGGCATTGGGTATTGACCTGGGTGTCGCGCAGGGTGATCCCGTGTTGGGCGGGGGTGAGGTTGTAATCGAGGTATTCCTGTTCTTGGACCAGCTTGATTTCGCCGTAGAGGGTGGTGAACGGGATGGCGGTCCAGCGGACGCCGATGTTTTCCTCAAGGTTCCGCTTGTCCACTTGCGTCAGAAACAGGGTGCTGGCGGTTGTGACGCCTGTCTGATAGGAATCCTGGTCGGATTTTTCGGCTTGGACACCGACATTCAGGGTGAGCGTCTTGTGGGGTTGATACATGATGTTGCCGTTGAGCACGTGGGACTGGCTGTCGAGGTCCACGGCGGTGGTATAGTAATGCGAGGAACCGGAGAGGCGATCAAAACCGTCGTCGCCATCAAAACGCGAGTAAAGGTATCCCAGCGACCAGTACACCTGCTCGTTCAAATGACTATCCACATGGAACGCATTCCAAAAGAGGTCGTTTTTCATCTCCTGTGTATAGGTGGATTTGGTCGGGGCATTGGTCAGTGGCGGCAGGTAACCGGTGTCGGTGTTATAGGTGATGTTTTTCGCCTGATAATGCTCGTAGCGGAACTCGTTGCCGACGTGGATGTTTTTGATGTCGTGCTCCAGTTCCAAACGGACGATGTCGGTATGTTCATCCACGGCCTTGTAAGAGGGCCAGATTTTCTTGTTGGTGGAGGTTTTGGTAATGGTGTTGGTGTAGTTGGCGGTGCCCCATTCGGTCAATGACTTCATTCCTTCTTTTTCCTGGCGTTCGTAGCCGAGGGTGATTTTGGGGAGGTTGGGGCGGATCAAGCCGATTTCGACAAAGATATTGCGCAGATCGAGGTGCAGGTCCTGGTTTTGTGGGACGAACACCTGGCCGAGGTTGTTGGTGGAATAGTAACCACCATTGCCGTTGTAGTACTTGCGCCACTCGGTGTAACCGGCGCGCAAAAACCAAAAGTCCGGTTTTACCAGTTCGAGTTGGACCTTGTAATCGTGGGCATTGAAGATGCCGCGTCCTTCGAGGGTGAGTTCCAGGTCCTTGCCGACCTTGCCGGTCATGAGGAATTTCTCGATGCCGCCGGTGAAGTTGTCCTTGATGCCGGTGTCCTCGCGGAATTTGGCGGCATTGCCGTGGACGTTGACGTAGGTCAGGCCCGGTTCAATAAGGGTGGTGAAATCCGGCTCGGATGTTTTCTCCTCGGCGGCCTGCGCGACGGCGGCGGCCATGGCAACGGCCAACAGGATCGTGAAGGGATGGCGCTTCATGGGGAATTTCTCCTTAGTACCGCAAGTGATCGTTGATGTTGGAGCCGTGGACGGCCGTGTGACAGCCGGCACTCCAACAGCTACCGCTGCGCATTCGGCTCACATGGTCGGCGCCGGCCACCCGAATTTGGTTGGCCGGGGAGACGTCCACGTGGCATTTCAGGCAGAGGGTGTTGTCGCGTTCGGTGAGCATCTTTTGGTTGATGGAGCCGTGGACGTTGTGGCAGGTGGTGCAACCTTCGCGGGTGGCTTTATGGTCGTACACGTGGGGGCGTGTTTGTTCGCGATGGCATTGGGCGCAGGTCTCGTTGACGCGGGCAATCGAGAGCGTCTTCGGTTTCTTGGCGTCGTCGCCGTGCGGGTCATGGCAACTGGTGCAGCTCATGCGGCCTTCTTTGACGGGGTGATGGTAGGCGAGGCTGAACTCTGCTTGCTTGTCAATGTGGCATTGAAAACAGGCATCGGGTTTCTTGCCGGGGTTAACGATGAACTTGCCCTTGCCGCCGCCGGCGTCCACATGGAGGCTGCCGGGGCCGTGACAGCCTTCGCAGCCCTGGTTTTGGACACGGTCACCTTCGCCGGGAATCTGGATCCGGGAATGGGGGGTGAGCTTGAAGTTTTTGACCGTTTTTTCGTGGCAGGTGGCGCAGGCGTCGTTGCCGACGTATTTGGCGCCGGGAATGAGAGGCGGAGCCACCACCACCCGGTCAATGGTGCCGCAGGAAATTGCCAGCGCCAACAGCGCGCAGACGCCGATACCCATGAGGAAAACGGAACGCTTACATTTCATTACACTTCTCCTGTGTTGCGACGACAGTTCATGCAACCACTGTGCCACGGATTTTCCATTTGCGTGTAAGCCTCTCCAAACAAAAGATTTGCTCGAAAATCAAACCAAATCTTTGAGAGGAAACAGCTAATGCGTGGCGCGTTTCCGCGCACCGAAACCGCGCAGAATCACGCAACCAAACCGCCGCCTTCGCGGAACCCGAATTTGACGAGGCGACGGCGCAGGGCGTCGCGCTCGATTCCGAGCAGGGCGGCGGCGCGGGTCTGGTTGCCGGCGGTGCGTTCCATGGCTTGACGAACGAGGTCACGTTCGACGGTTTCCAGCGAAATGCCCTCGGCGGGCAGGGTGATGGCTGCCGGGCTGTTGGCGGGCAAGCCGGCGCGGATTTCCAGCGGCAGGTGATCGAGGCAGATGACGGGGTCGGCTTCGAGGATGACGAGGCGTTCGATGGCGTTGCGCAGTTCGCGGGCGTTACCCGGCCAGGGGTATCGTCGAAAGGCCTGAAGCGCTTCTTCGGAGAGTTTCTTGCGTGGTTTTTTGAATTCCGCGGCGAACGATTCGAGGAAATGCTCGGCCAACGGCTCGATGTCTTCCTTGCGTTCGCGCAGCGGCGGCATGGTGACGCCGATGACTTTGAGTCGGTAATACAGGTCCTGGCGGAACTCGCCGGCGCGCACGGCGGCGGCGAGGTCTTTGTTGGTGAGCGCGATCACCCGCACATCCACCGCGATGTCCTGGGTGCCGCCGACCCGTCGGAACTGGCGGGTCTCCAGCACGCGCAGCAGTTTGACCTGCATGGCGGGTTTGAGGTCGCCAATTTCGTCCAACAACAGGGTGCCGCCGTCGGCCATCTCGAAAAGACCTTTTTTCATCGTTTTGGCGTCGGTAAACGCGCCGCGTTCGTGGCCGAACAGTTCGCTTTCGAAGAGGGTTTCGGGTACCGCGGTGCAGTTGATGTCCAGAAACGGCTGATCAGCGCGGGCGCTGCTGAAATGGATGGCGCGAGCGGCCAGTTCCTTGCCGGTGCCGTTTTCGCCCTCGATGAGGATGGTGGTGGCATCGCTGGCGGCGATCTTCTCGATCAGTTCGCGCACGGCCCGCATGGCCGAGCTGGGGCCAACGAGGTTTTCGACGCCAAACTCACGGCGTTGCTGTCGGCGGAGGCGGCTGACTTCGCGGCGGAGTTTGAGGTCTTCGCGCGCTTTTTCGAGGGCGACACGGACCTCGTCGAAGTCAAACGGTTTGCAAAGGTAATTGTGGGCGCCGAGGCGGACGCATTCGACGGCGCGGGCAATGCCAGTGTCGGCGGTGAGCATGACAACAGCGATGTCGCGTTCGAGTTTCTTGATTTCTTGAAGGGTCTGAACGCCGTCCATGCCGGGCAGGCGGATGTCGAGCAGGACGAGTTCGTGGCCGCCGTCGCGCAACAGGTTCAGTCCCTCCTCGCCGGTGGGGGCGCTCTCCACGTCATAGCCTTCGCGGGAGAGTTTCTGTTCGAGCGACCAGCGGACGAGCCGCTCGTCGTCAATGACCAGCACTTTGGTTTTGGGCATGAGAGGTCTCCGGTTGGCCGACAGCAAATTCGAGGGTGACGGTGGTGCCGCGGCCCGGTTCGCTGTCGAGGCGGATGGCGCCGCCGTGTTTTTCCATGATGGATCGGGCGATGGCAAGCCCCAGACCGGTGCCGCGGTGTTTGGTGGTGAAAAAGGGGATGAAAACGCGGGAGAGGTTTTCCGGCGAGATGCCGACCCCGGTGTCGCTCACGGACAGGCGGAGGGTTTTCGCGTCGGCCTCGGCGTGCAGCGAGAGGGTGCCGCCGTGGGGCATGGATTGGACGGCGTTGATGAGGATGTTGAGGATGACCTGTTGGATTTGGGAGGGGTCCACCCAAAGCGGGGGCAGTTCAGTGGCGCAATCTTCTACGATGCGAATATGTTGTTTCTGCGCGTCGGGACGGATAAAGGCGAGCATCGGTTTGACGAGGTCACAGAGATCGCAGCGGGTAATTTCAGGCTCGCGGGGACGGGAGAAGTCGAGCAGTTCGCGCAAGGTGGTGTTGAGACGATGAATCTGGCGTTGAATCTCCTCAACGATCTCCTTGTCCTGCCCGTTGTTGCTTCCGCGATTGTCGGCGAGGACTTCGACGGCGGCGCCGATGCCGGCGAGCGGGTTGCGAATTTCGTGGGCGATGCCGCTGGCCAACTCGCCGATGGAGGCGAGTTTGCTGGCTTGTTGGATTTGGCGCTCGTGGGATTCGCGCAGTTCCTGGGTGGTTTTCTGGAGACTTTCGACCATGGTGTTGAACCCTTCGGTGAGTCGGCCGATTTCGTCGCGGCTCTGCACGGGAGCGCGCGCGGCGAGGTCGCCCGCCCGGACCCGCTCCATTTCGGCGAGCACATTGTTGACGGGTTGTGCCACCAGGCGAACGATCAACAGCCAGATGACGATGCCCACGATCAAAAAGATCAGGGCGCCGTAAAGGATCAACAGGTTACGGTTTTTGGCCACGTTGGTTTCCGCCGGTTGCAGGGACCGCTCCAACACGATCGCGCCGAGAAACGCGGCCTTCGGATCGTGGCAGCGAACGCAGGAGGGACGGTTGGCGACGGGCGCCATCACAATGGACATCTTCTGCCCGTCCACCTCCCGCAGGCCATGTACCAGGCGTTGTTCTTTGAAAAGCTCCGGCAAGGGAGAGAGCGAGACCCGCTTGATCTCCTGTGTCGTTGTGGAAACAATGACGGTACCGTTGGTGTCAATAACGCGGCCCCGCCAGATTTCGTTGTCATTTTTCAACTGCTGAAGGAATCGCGCCACCTCCTCGTGATGTTCGCTGAGCATGACCCCTTCGAGATACTCGCGCACCAGCGTGGCGCTGATGACGTTTTGGGCCTGGGTACGTTCCGTCCACCATTCGCTCTGCACCCGAAACACAAAATACGAATACACCGCAATCAGGGCGGCCACTGTGACGCCCACCGCCGCGAGAATCTTGGCCGTGAGATTAGGGCGCAACATCCGCTGGCGATTCCCCCGGAGTCTGAGCTGTCGCCGTGTCGGTGGCGGAGGCGTGCGGGTGGAGACGACGCTGGGGTGCTTTGCGGCCAATGAGCCATGCCGGGTTCATCGGGTGTTCATGAGGATCAAAGAACACCGCGTACAGATGCCAGACCACGATGGCCAGCGTTGCCAACAAGGCTTCGTAGTAATGGATGATTTGCGCCACGTCGAGCCAGACTTTCGGCAGCAAACGTAACACCGTCACGGTGAAAATCAACAGGATGCCCGTCCCAATCATGATCACCGATCCCCACAACAACGCCCAGTACTCGGATTTTTCCACGTAATTCCAGCGCCGGTCCGGTGGCGGCGTCTCGCGCAGACCGAGATTGTACGCCACCCGTTTGCACAAATCGTCGAAGTCGTGACCGCGAAACCACAGTTCCTTCAGATGACCGCGCCCGGCGCGCGTGCCGAGTAACGCCCCCAGGTGTGCCACAAAAAACACCGTAAACATCCAGCCGGCCACGCGATGAATCATGCCGCGCAACTCATTGCCGTTGGCCATCCACTGGAACGGCGCGCTCCACCAGGCATCGGGGAATTTGTGGACAAATCCCGTGTACGCCAGCACCACAAATAACAGCATCAGAATCAGATGTTGCGCCCGCATCCAGGGCGTCAACCGTACCGGCCCTTCGCCGGCGCGAACGGCACGGATGTGGTCACGGAGTTTCTTCAGGAAATCGAGCAAGTTGTGCAGAAACATGCCGCCGATGGTGGTGATGATGATGGCAATGTAGAAACGAGTGACGAAATTGACCAGCCGTGGTTTGCCCGCCGCGGCCCCGGCAGGGGTGTGGATCCGTATGTCACCCTGCGCCAACCGGGTGCCGATGCCGGGATGACATTTGCCGCAGGTCTGCGGGAGGTTGGTCTTGTAGATGGAAGAAAGCGGGTCGCTGGAAGGAAGCACATCGTGAAACCCGTGACAGGACGCGCAGTTGGCGGCAGCCACCCCGCCCATTTGCAGCGCCAAGCCGTGATAACTTTGCAAGTAGGTCTTCACCACATCCGCCGGCATGCGATAGCGGGTGGCAATGCGTTCCAGGCCGTGGCATTGGCCGCAAGTCTCGGGAACGCGCGCGCCAAAGACACGGGACGCCGCATCCTTGGCGGCCGCAATGGTGTGTTCGCCGTGGCAATCGGTGCAAACGGGAGCCTCGCGCAGTCCTTTGGCAACCGCTTTGCCGTGGATGCTGCGCGTGAAGTCTTGGTAGGCTTTCTCGTGGCACTGACCGCAGGTGGCGGGGATGTTTTGCCAGTAAAGTTTCGACTGCGGAAGGGTGTGTCGGGTCACATCATGCGCGCCATGACAATCGGCGCAACCGGCGGCACGGGCCACTCCTTTGGCGCGGGCCAAGCCGTGGACGCTTTGTTCGTAGATGGAGGCCACCGGCGCGGGAGACGGCCCGGTGGGTGGCGTGGTTTTTTTCTGGCTGTGGCATTGGCCACAATCCACTTTTTTGAGTTTCTCCGGGTGCGGTAGTTCCTTGATGTCGGAATGGCACGAGACGCAGAGGTTCGATCCGTGGACGGAGGCGGTGTAATGTTTGGCATCGAGGTACAACGATTGAACCTGTTTGGTGGCGGCGTTGGTGCGTACGAGGTCTTTCTCGCCGTGGCAGGCGAAACAATCACTGTTTTCAAGCGCTCCCCGTGCCGTGGTGGCTGCCAGAAGCGCAACAAGAACCGCCCAACGGATCAATGTTTAACCTTCGGATTGGGGTGTTTGATCTTTTCGTAGGCCTGCTCGACGTCGAAACCGGCTTTCTTACCGTCCTTGGTGGTGTAGCGGTCGGCCTTCCAAGTCGGGCTTTGCTCGTTATGGCAAAGCTCGCAACTTTTTGTGGCCGGGTAAATCAGACCGGCAGCAATGGATTTTTCGCGGCTTTCCATGATGCTTTTGACCATGTATTTCTTGCCGGGGCCGTGACAGGACTCGCAGGTCACGCCCTCTTCGGGTTTGATTTTTTCGACCACGGGTGTTTCGCCGAAGTTGTAGGCGGAGGAGTGGCATTTCAGGCATTTGGGGCTTTTCTGCGGGTCGTCAATGCCGAGTTTTTTGCCGGTTTCCCTGGCTTCCGCCGAACCGAGGATTTCGAATGCCTTGGCATGAGGGCTGGCCTGCCATTTGCCAAGTTGGTCGCCTTTGTCGGCGGCTTTGTGGCAGATGCCGCACATTTTTGTTCCCGCGTAACCGGCAGGATCGGGAGCGGCAACAGCGCACACAGCAACGGCTGATGCAACCAGTAGCAAACCAGTTTTTTTCATGTTTTCTCCTCGTTGTGATTGTCCGTTCCCTTCCCTTGCAGTCTTCATGCCACGGAAACTTATTTCGCGTCTTTCCATGGTCATCAGGGCATTTGAAGCCGACAGGACATCACAATCAGAGCGATTTCGCGCAGCAAAGTGCGCGGTTTGGCGCACCCCGGTTTCTTATTTCGTCAGCGCGCCCGTGTGACATTCGGCGCAGTTGGTTTCTTTCCAGAGGTCGCCGATGTCCACGGGATGTTGGAACGGTTGTCCTTGCGCGCTCAGTGGGGCGAGTTGACCGGGAGGCCCCTGGGTCAGGATGAGATGACAAAGGTTGCAATCATGACGGATGGCCTTGCCTTTCGCGTTCACATGCTGGCCGTCGTGACAACGATAACAGCCCGTCGAAATGGTGTGCCCGATGTTGTTGGGGTAGGTTCGCCAGTCCACTTTCATTTCGGGAAAGAAGTTCTGCCGATAAATACGCTGCGTTTCGGCCACCGCCGGCGCCGGTAATTTCTTTGCGATTGTTTGGAGGGCGTCTTCGGTTGTTTTGTATTCTGCAGTCAGGACTTCGACGGCGTTCTTTTTGATGAAGGGCAGCGTTCGTGGAATGCGCCCGGTGGCCATGGCTTGGTTGACCAGCGCCGCGGGGGCGCGATAGATGTGCGACGGCTGATTGTGACAGTCAATACAGTCCATTCGTCGCATGGCCGAGGTTGTCACCTGGTCGGGTTTCAACGCGTCTTCTTTGGCCTCGTACACGGTGACGTTGCCGTTCAGATCGGTCACGCGCACCCAGGGAATCTTTTGGCGCGCTGCGTCCGTGGCAATGTACTCGATTTGTTTCTGGCCGCCGACGTGCCAGTGGATGCCGCTGACCGGGCCTTGGTCGGGGTCGCCGCCGCCGACTTTCATCAACAACTGGATGGTCCAGGGAGTGTTCGTTTCGTCGGCGAGAAAATGCGTGTTGATGCGTTCCACGGAGCTGAAGAACTTCTGTGGCCAATGGCATTGCTCGCAGGTGTCCTGCGCCGGGCGCAGGTTTTTGATGGGCCGCGGAATCGGACGGGGAAACTTGTTGGCCAACGTCGCATAGACCTGGTAGCTGCCCGACAGTTTGGAGCGCACAAACCAGTCTGCGCCCGGCCCGATATGGCATTGGACACAAGCGACGCGGGCGTGAGGCGAATGCTGATATGCCGTGTATTCCGGCTCCATCACCTTGTGGCAGACCCGACCGCAAAACTCTACCGACTCCGTAAAATGATAGGTCCGATAGCTTCCCAGCGCCGACACCATCAGAAACACAAACACACCCACCGTCACCAGCATGAACCGTCGTCGTTGTCGCGGGTCGTTCAGATCAATCTTCGGGAATCCCGCTGTTTCTCCCGGTGCCGCAAACCGCTGCCGTCGTCGTTCGCGCCACGCGCCCGCCACCATCAACGCCAGGCCTGTCGCCATCACGGCGGGCGCGATCAGGTAGGTTAGGATACCAAGATACGGGTGAGTCCGATCGGCAAACAGGTCCAACGCCAACAGGCAGACTGCCGAGAAAAAACCGCCAGCAGCCACCACCGCGCCAAACAGCCCCAGCCAGTTTCGGATAAAGAAAGGTCGCCTTGTTTTCATCTGTTTTTTACCGATATGGCAACATCGCCGTCTCGACAAGCCGCCACCAACAATGTTACAACAAGTCGCGTGCCAATGGACCTGACCTTTCTGTTGAAAAGTTGCCGCTTGTTCGCCGACCTCGACGTCCGCGAACTGGACTCTATCCAGCACATCGCGGTCCGCAAGGAGTTTCGCAAAGGCCAGACCATTTTCCACGAAGGCGACCCCTCGCGCGGCTTCTACGTCGTCGCTTCCGGTCACGTCAAAGTCTTCCGCATCACCCCCGATGGCCGCGAACGGGTTCTCCACGTCGTCGAAACCGGCGAAACCTTTGCCGAGGCGGCCATGTTCATGGACGAGTATCCGGCTTGTGCCGAGGCGCTTGCTGCAACCACGACCGTCTTCATTGAGAAAAATGGATTCAAACAGCTTCTCGCCCGCGACTCGAAACTGAGCTTCAAAATCATGGGCACACTCGTTCGCTGGCTCAACATCATGCGCAACGCTCTCACCGATCTCACCCTCAAAGACGTGCCCGCCCGTTTCGCCAGCTACGCCCTGAGTCTGCCCGCCACCTCCCCCGGCAAACCCATCAAAATGTCCGTCAGCAAAACCACCATTGCCCAAACCATCGGCACCACCAAGGAAACCTTCTCGCGTCTGCTGGCTCGGCTCGCCCGACGACGCATCCTCACCTACCGGGACAACCAACTTTGCATTCTCAACCGTCCGCGACTGGAAAAAATCGCTCGCGGCGAGGAGAAAATCTGAACAAAACACCCCTACCCACCATCCAAAGGAACCGAAACCATGATGAGATTCGCCTGCCCACGTTGTGGCCAACATATTGAAGCCGACGACGATTTCGCCGGTCAACCCGTCTCCTGTCCCTATTGCCAGTACAGCTTTACCGCGCCACTGGCCTCGACCCTGCCCCCCAAGGCGGAACCTTCCAACGACATCTCCTTCCGATGCGCCCGCTGCGGACAACACATCGCCATTGATGCTGCCGGCGCCGGCCTGACCGTTCCCTGCCCGAAGTGCGGCCAAAACCTCGTTGTCCCCGCCCCGCCAAAAGCCGTCCCCGTACAAAATCCCGCTTCCATTCCTGTTGCGCCGCCGATCATCACCGACGTGCCGCCCATCATCAAAAACTAACCCGCGCCGGGAGAACCGGGCGCGTGAACATCCGGGTCGCCAACCTCAGCAAGAAATACGGTTCCGTCCGGGCACTGGTTGACGTGTCGCTGGACTTCATGCCCGGCGAAATAGTCGCCGTCATCGGCCCGAACGGCGCCGGCAAAACCTCCCTGCTCGGCTGCCTCGCCAGCGTGCTCGCCGCCGACAAGGGAAAAGTGCTCTTCGACAACGAACCACTCCGCCGCGACCGTCTCGACCTGCGCCAGCGATTGCTGTTTCTGCCGGATTTCCCGATGGCAATGCCGGGCATGACGGTGCTACGGCACATCGGGATGATACTCCGCCTGTACAACGCCGATGACAACGACGCGCCCGAACGGGTCGCCGCCTTGCTGAAGGAGTTCGATCTGTTGCCACTGGCCGACGCGGCTGTGGAAACGCTGTCACGCGGTCAGTTCTACAAAATGGCGTTGGTATCGTTGATCGCGGCGGACCCGGAGTTGTGGCTGTTGGACGAACCGTTCGCATCGGGAATGGACCCGCACGGCATCACCGGATTCAGGCGCCACGCGCGCGAAGCGACAAAACGCGGACACACCGTGATTTACTCGACGCAGTTGCTGGACGCAGCGGAACGGCTCGCCGACCGCATTGTCATCCTCCAACACGGCACGGTCCGCGCTTTCGCGTCGGTGATGAAGTTGCAACGACAGGGCGGCGCGCTGGAAGATATTTTTCAGCAACTTCACGAGGAGGGCGCGTGACATTGTACTCGCGCGCGTTCGAGCGAGCGGCGCGACGAGTGGTAAAGTCGGAACTGGCCGGCTCGAAACCGCTGCGCCGCCAGTACCGCCGCCACCGCTGGAGCCGCTGGAACCAACGTGGCGACCTGGTGTGGCTAATCCTTTTGGGGGGCTGCGCCCCCGCGTTCATCCTGATGAAACTGACGAAGGTATCGGGCTGGGAACTGTTGAGCGCGGGATTGACAGGAATAGCTTTGCTGCTCGGTGCGAGTTTACGGTCGCGCCTTGAAGACGCACACCAACATTGGCCGGTGATCTTCCTGCCGATGCCGGTGAGCGATTACATCCGATTCCTCCTGCGCCAGTTTGCGCGCCGGATGGCATTCTGGTGGCTGACGCTCATTTCGGTCCACGTCTATCTTGGTGCAACACACCTGACATGGAACGAAGCCTTGCTCGGCGCGCTCGGACAAGGCTGCGTGCTAACACTGGTGTCGGTGGTATCCGCCGGGATGTTGACAACCGGGCGGCTGCGCCTGGCCGGGTGGCTGGCGTTGCTGGCGGCGATTGTCCTTTTCACTTACGAGACAAACGTGCGACGACTGTCACTGGAATGGTTGTTGACGGTGACGCCAGCGGGTTGGGTGATCCTGTTGTTGCGACAACAATGGTTGCCGCTCATCGGGCTGGCGGCATTGGCGGCGACGGTGCCGTGGGCGGTGCGTCGGCTGCGCGCGCTCTCGGAAACGGAACCGGAATCGCTCGCGGAATGGCGGCTGTCAACGACGGCACTTGAAGAGGACGAAATTGAACCGTCGAAACCGCTCGTGGCGCCTTCGGAACTACGCGATGTCGAGGCGCGGATGGCGCGCCGCGAGTTTTTGGAGCCGTCGCCTCCGGGTGGCGATGTGTTGGAGCGCGTGGTGGCGCGATTCTTGAATGAACGGGAAAAATTTGTGGCGGAGTTTTTGTTGGGCGGTACAACGGGTTGGTGGACACGACATTGGCGTCGGGCAGCCATCATCACACTGGTGAGTGCGGTGCCGGCGGTGTTGTTACCGTGGGACCGGGCGTGGTGGCTGGCCCTGGTTGGCGCGGTAGTGGCGATGTTCCACGCCGGTCCGGTGCTGGGCGGGTACTGGCCGTTATTGAGGTGGCACGGCTGGGTGCCGGTCGGGTACTGGGAGATGTTGCGCGTGCTGGTGAAAACCAACACAGTTCGCGTGGCGGCGTGGTTGCCGTTGCTGGCGGCCAGCGGTGCGGCCATTTCGACGCGCCTGAATTCAGGGCCGATAATTGGCATGGTGATCGGCTGCAAGGTGGCGTTACTGTGCTGGTGGTCCCAGCCGGTCGCCTTCGCCATCCAGGTGTCATCGGAGACATCGGACACGTCCCAGGTGCGGCCGATTGGTGTACTGGCCGGGTTTGTCTTTTTCGTGTTGCTTCTGGTGTTGCTCGGCGCTGCTGTGATGACGTTCGCGCCGGGACCCGTCTTTCTGGTTGGAGCCGTTGCAGGTGCCGCGGCGGCATGGGCGATGGCGGCATTGTA
>CAZISE010000055.1:0-17889 GCA_964541945.1 uncultured Verrucomicrobiota bacterium | reverse complement strand
AGAGCAAGGCCCCGTTCATCATCCAGATCAGCAAGGGCGCTCGCAAATACACCGACAAGCGTTTCCTGGAAGCCATGATTCGCGCGGCTGAACAGGTCTTCCCGGAAGCCGTCTTTGCTGTTCACCTTGACCACGGCGATGAGGAAACCTGTTACGATTGCATCAAGAGCGGGTTTTACAGCTCGGTCATGATTGACGCCAGCCATCACGAATTCGAGGAAAACATCGCCATCACCAAACGCGTCGTGGATGCCGCCCACGCCAAAGGCATCAGCGTTGAAGCCGAACTCGGTCAGCTCGGCGGGGTTGAGGAGGACATCGTCGGCAGTGTCAAACTCACCGATCCCAACCAGGCTGTTGAATTTGTCAAGCGGACTGGCTGCGACTCGCTGGCGGTAGCCATTGGCACCAGCCACGGCGCTTTCAAATTCAAAGCTGAACCCGGCAAGAAGCTGGGGTTGCATTTTGAGGTCGTGAAGGCCATTCAACAGAAACTGCCTGGTTTCCCCATGGTGTTGCACGGCAGCAGCAGCGTTCCGAAGAGCGAAGTGGACCGCATCAACGCCGCCGGCGGCAAGATCAAGGACAGTTCTGGTGTGCCCGAAGAAGACTTGTCCAAGGCCGGTAAGATGGGCGTCTGCAAGGTCAACATTGACACCGACGGGCGGCTTGTTTGGACGCGAGTGCATCGGGAGTTCTTCCGCGACTTCCCCGACAAGTTTGACCTGCGCGATGTGGGCAAGCCGTTCATGGAAGAGTACGCCAAGATGATTGCGCACAAGAACGAAGTGCTCGGCAGCGCCGGCCACCTCGACGAGGTTCGTGCCGCTCTTGGCAAGAAGTAATCAGGCGGTCTTTCGGCTCAATCAGGCCGACGGTTGCCATTGCACAAGGTCGCGTTCACTAGTGTGGACGCGACCTTGTTTTTGTTTCCGTATCACCGGTCAGACGCTGGCAGCTTGTGGTTTTTCGTCGTGTCAATGTCGCCAACAAGCGTGCCGTTGTGGATGGAAGGACACAAAGTGGGATGGTGTTTACGGTTGCGTGACGGTGAGCGAGAAGTTGTCGAGGTAGAAGGTGGTGTTGGTGGTGGCGGCACTGGTGAAGCCGAGCCAGTTCAGTTTGGTAAAACCGGTTTTCTGGTAGGGCAAACCCGCAAACTTCTTCGGCGGTTGACCGGGCAACGTCACGGTTAGTGTCCATTGGCCGGTACTGGTTTTGCCGAGGCCACCGGTGAGGTCGAAGTGGATCCACTGGCCGGTAGGGAGATCCATGGAGGAAGCGCCCGTGATGTTTAGTTTGCCATTTTGGATATCAAACCGGGCACCGGTGTTGTAGGGGGATTGATTGTCGCGCCACTCGAAACCGAGATGTGTCGCTTTCTCGATGCGGAGGTCAAAGGAGTTGCGGACAATGCCGTCGGTATAACGGACCTGATAATTGAGGTAGGGGAAGTAGCTGTGTTGGAGGCCGGGGGCATCGGTGATTTTGAGGCTGTGTTGGCCGCTGGCGGCGGTTTGGTCGGTCACCGCAATCGAGTCGCCCTTCCCTTCGACGTGCGCCTCGAAGCTGCGCGGAGTTGAGCCAACTTTGTCGCGCTCAAAGTCGTCGCGGATCGGGACAGGGGACGGTTCGGGCGCGATTTCCAGCGGCGGGTAAACGACATTTTTCGCTTTTGCCATCCAAGCGGAGTCGCCGTACACACCGGCTTTTGTGGGATCGAACGGTTTGAAGCCGAGAGCGAGCGCGGGTGAGTCGGGTTTCAGCCGGAAATCGTAGCGGTTGGCGTCAACAAAAAGTGGGTCGGCGATGACGGTGCCGGTTTCGTGGCCGGCCTGTTGCCAGTCGGCAAGGGATTTGCCGAGGAAAGTCACGTTGGAGCCGGTGGTGTTCCAGTAGAGGTTGCTGCGGGTGACGGTTTGCAGTTTGTCCCACGGCCCGGCGAGGGCGGGGCCGGTGGTCCAGTAGATGATGTTGTTCTCGAAGGTGAACGAGAGATGCGGTTCGACGCGGGTGGCCTGAAGTTGGTGTTGTTTGCTGAAAGCGAGGATATTGTTGCGGATGAGATTTTCCTTGCCGTAGTGCTGGTGGAAGCTGCCGGTCTTGGTGTCATAGACCAGATTGTTTTCGAAGAGGATGCCGGTGCTGCCTTCGTCGGTGTACATCCCCCAGCCACCGTAGCTGTAGGCGTAAATGTCGTGGAAGACATTGTTGGTTACAACGGTGCCTTCGGACGGGCCGAGCGTGTAGATGCCGCCCATGTCGCTGAGCAGGCCCCAGCCGATGTGGTGGACGTGATTGAAGGAGATGTTGTTTCGTTTGCAGTTACTCTCGCTGTAGCCCCAACGCCAGCCGGCGCTGATGCCGGTGTAGAAAAGATCGGCAATTTCGTTGTGGGTAATCTGGTTGTCGGGGCTGAATCCAATCCAGACGCCGACGGCACAGGGAAAAATGTAGCCGCCGTGGCGGATAATGTTGTTGTCAACGACGTTGTGGCTGGTTTGTTCCGCCTCGGTCTTGGGCAGGGCCGTCTCGCCGATGCGCACGCCACCCGCGCCGAAATCTTCGATCAAACAATGCCGCAGCACATTTTCACGGCAGCCTTTGCGGAACCAGATGACATAGGTGCCGACATGAGAAAACTCACAGTCCTCAAAGGTCACCTGTCGCGCGCCGTCGGCTTGTACAACGCCTTCGATGCTCGCCGCGGCCTGCATCGGCTCGAAACCGCCGGGCGGCGTGAGCCACTGGGCATGGCGGAAGGTGATTCCGTGGAAGACGATGTTTTCGACAAATTTGCGGTTTGACGGGTCGCCCTGGAGGATGATGAATTTTTCCAAGACCGGCGCGATGATTTCGGCGTGTCGCATGTCTTCGTCGGGAAACGGTTTGTAGTAGAGCGTGCCGTCGCGGCTGAGGAACCACTCGCCGGGAGCGTCGAGGAAACGGCGGGCGTTTTCGAGGATAAACGGCGTGTTGCGGGTCCAGGCGTTCCAGGATTTCATGCCGCTGCCACTGGTGATGAGCGCCTGTTCCGGTTCGTCGAGTCGGTCAATGAATCGTCGGGTGTTGTCCCATTTGTGATAGATAACGAGGTTCACGTCCTTGAGTTCGTCAGCCGTGAGTCCGGCAACGGCCTTGAAGTCGTCGGGGCGAAACCAGACGGTCTGACGAGCGGTTTTCGCCTTGCGCGGGTTGCCCTTTTCCAGCGCCTCTTCATTGACGTTGAGCATGTAAAACCAAAATTTGTTCGGCGTGCGCGCCCGTGTGGCGCGGCGTCCATTTACCCACAACTGTTCAAAATACCATTTGCCCGCCGCGACGTCAGGGATGCGCGTTTGCCAAACGCCGTCGGAGCCGCGTGTCCATCCGCCAATGAGACGGCCGCCACTGAAGACCGGTTTGGCCCCACGGTCGGCTTCGAAGCGGATGCCGCTGTCTTCGGGTGTGAGCAGAAGCGGCTCGGTCAGCGTGTAGCGGCCGGCGCGGACGATGATTCGGATCGGTTCTTCCGACTTGAGTTTGCGGGCGACGTCGCGTGCGCCGGTTAATGTCGCCAGCGGCCCGTCGTTGCGCCAGAAATTCGGGCGGGGACGTCGTCCGCTCCAGGAGTCGTTGCCGTTGGGAGCGACGTACAGGTCGAGTGCCCGTGCGGTGGCGGTGATGAACCCGAGGATTGCAAGGGACAGGATCAGACAACGCGCGCATGTTCTCATGGTATCCGCCTGTTTAGCATGGTGTCCGCACGGCTTTCAAGGCCGCGCTGCCAATCGGGTATGATCAGAAATGATGGTCAAGGTAGGGCAGGCTTCCGGCCTGCCCCGATTTGTCTTGTGGGCGCGGCGGCAGAGGCGCTTCTGGTGGTGGGGGCAAGCTGGAGCCAGTTCCTACAAAGGAGTACGCGGTCCACCTCTTTTGATCCCCCGCCAACCTGTCTGTCTGCCAAATGGGAATACAGTTCTGGCTTGCCTTGACTGGTGGCAGCCGATAGTTTTCAAGTCTGTGGAGAGTATCTGGTGAGTGTGATGTGAACCGGTATCAATTTTTCAAAGGAGGTATCTATGGGCGGTTTTTTTGGCGTTGTTTCCAAAGCGGACTGTGTCGCGGACTTGTTTTACGGTACTGATTATCATTCCCATCTTGGCACCCGCCGTGGCGGGTTGGCGGTGCGCCATGGCGGCGATGTCATGCGGTTTATTCACGACATCACCAATGCCCAGTTTCGCTCCAAGTTCGAGCAGGACATTCTCAAGTTGAAAGGTTCCATGGGCATCGGGGTTATCAGCGACACGGAGGATCAACCCCTGATCATTGGTTCTCATCTCGGCACCTATGCCATCGTCACCGTCGGTCGCATTGCCAACAGCGCCGATCTGGTGAAAAAGATTTTTGGCCTGCGCACCGCCCACTTCTCCGAAATGAGCGGCGGCGAACTCAACCCGACCGAATTGGTCGCTATTCTCATCAACCAGGGGTCCACTTTTGCCGAAGGCATCGCCATCGCACAACAAGCCATTGTTGGCTCCTGTTCCATGTTGCTGTTGACCGAGAAAGGCATCTTTGCCGCTCGCGACCGTCTCGGTCGAACCCCGGTCATTATCGGTCAAAAGAAGGACGCTTTTGCCGCGACGATGGAAACCTGCGCGTTTCCGAACCTCGGATACGAACCTGTCCGCGATCTCGGCCCCGGTGAAGTCGTCTGCCTCACGCCGGATGGTATTGAACAGGTGGCTTTACCCGGCAACCGTTGCCAAATCTGTTCGTTCCTCTGGGTGTATTACGGTTATCCGGCTTCCAGTTACGAGGGGATCAATGTCGAGGACGCGCGCCATCGTTGTGGCGCCGCGCTCGCCCGCCGTGACACAACCGAAGTGGACGCCGTCGCTGGTGTACCCGATTCCGGCACCTCTCACGCCATTGGCTATGCCATTGCCAAAAAACTTCCGTTCAAACGCCCCTTTGTGAAGTACACACCCACCTGGCCCCGCAGTTTCATGCCGCAGGACCAGACGATGCGCGATCTTGTGGCCCGCATGAAACTCATTCCCATCAAGGAACTCATCCAGGGCCAGCGTCTTCTGTTCTGCGAGGACTCCATCGTTCGCGGCACCCAGCTCAAGGACACCGTTCAACGTCTCTACGACTACGGCGCCAAGGAAATCCACATGCGTCCCGCCTGTCCGCCACTGATTTACGGCTGCAAGTTCCTCAATTTCTCCCGCTCCAAATCCGAGCTGGAACTGGCTGCGCGCCGCGCCATCAAAGAACTGGAAGGCACCGATAACGTCGTCCTCGCCGAGTACGCCAATCCGGCCAGCGACAAATATGGCGCGATGGTCGAACGCATCCGCCGACGCCTCGGCCTGACCTCGTTGCAATACCAGCAATTGCCCGACCTTGTTGCTGCCATCGGCCTGCCCAAGGAAAAACTTTGCACCTATTGTTGGGACGGCGTCGAATAAGAACGCGGCGAGCCGAATCTCCGCTCGGAAACAATATTGATCTCAGGCGCCCCGTCGAAGGCGGTGTCGCCCCCCTGCTCTACCGAAGCCGTCCGCGGGTTCAGCAGCGTCAAAGCGCGTGGATGTTTTCTCCCGGCCGGTTATTCCGCAGCGGAGGGCGTAATGGTGAAAACGAGCCGCCCCTTGGTTTGCGGCTCGGTCAGGTTGATACCCAGACGGGTCGGCCGGGTGCGACTGGGATTTTCTTCCTCAATGACCTCGGCCGCGACGGTAAAAGGCGCGCCGCCGGCGTGAATGCCGATCTTCACCGCTTCTCGCTCGCCATAAATCAGCAGTTCGGTTGGCGAAAGTTGTTTCCAGCGACTATACGTGACCAGCGCGGAGCCGAATGTCCGGGGTGAATCGAACGCAAACTCATCCGTTACCGTCAGCGAACCTGTCCCCGCGCGATTGTAGATAAACTCGCGCGTCAGCGTCTGCAACGACGGCACGTCGTAGGCGTTGCGCAAATCGAGCGTGTAGGTGTCCACGGTTTCGGTAAAATTCGTCGCCACAACGACCGCCCTGGCTGCCGCCCCGGTTCGCTGAAGTTGCCCGGCCACGACGGGAACCGGATGGCCATAGGAGTTGAGCAGGTTACTCTTGTAACGGTCCTTACTGAAGGTGCGCGCCGTATAAACCTCGCCGCCGGGATCGAGGATAAGCATCTCGCGGCCAACGGCCACAACGAAGGAGCCGAGGTCGTTGTGATTGTGCGGCTCGGCATTGTGACCGCCCTTGAACGAGACGGCCATGCGACACGCCGAACCGGGCAATGGCCGACCATTCAACACGCCGCCGTTGGGAAAGAAACTGCGAATCTCATAGAATTCACGGCCATCCACCATCGGACGCGCAGTGGCAGAGTTCGGGCAGGAGTACATGAGCGCGGACGGCAGGCCCCCGGAGACCGTGGCAAAATCATCGAGAACAAACTCCTTCAAGCCGAGTTCGTAGCGGCGGTTGATGTAGCTCATGAGACGAAAGTCCGGCCGGGCATTTACCGAGCAATCCGCGTAGGCGGGATACATGTCCGCGAAGAGACGAATGCGAACGGGATACAGCGCCGCCTCCCGCGCACCGGGCAGATGGTAAAGGTCCAACTGTCCCCTGGTCGCCTGATAAACGGTCTCGCACAACTGAATGTAATGGCCAAACCCGTAGTTCCAGTAGCCCATCCCCTCGGCGCAATAACCGTCGCCGCCAAATCCGCGCAGGTAATCCTGCGAATACTTCTCCGCCGCCGCAACGAAAAAGGCGCGCTCCGAGCGGTCGTCACAGACAGCCAATGCCGCCGCCACCACACCGGCATGACAAACGGCATTCCAGTTCGCCTCGCTGGTGATCCAGCCCTGACGCGATCCCACGCCTTCGACCGCCCGGCGATACGGCTCGAAAATGCGTTCCCGTAGTCGTGCCATGACCTGTTGACGAGTCTCGGCGCTCAGACGGTCGCCAAGCAACCACAAACACGCGCCGAGGTTCTGCGCAAGGTCGGCGGAACCGAGATCAATGCTGACGGTCTTGCCGTGGTAGTTGGCGAGGCTGGCATCGTGAAAGTTGTAAATCCACGTCTTTTCTTCGCAGATGGCACGCAACACCGCTTCCAGTGGTTTGACAAACCGTCCCTTGTTCTCCAGGCACTCGGCGAGGGTGTATTGCACGACGCGCCCATAACGATCGCGGCGTACCCGGTTGTATTCCGCGGTGCGTCGGCCCGTTTGTTTGAAGAGCATGTAAACCTCTTCGGTCATCTCGGCCATCGGTTTGCCCAGGAGCTTTTCCGCCTCGCGCACAACCGTTGCATATGCTTTTGTGGACGCGAGCCGTTTCCAGGCAGCGCGGTCGTCAATCTTCGACCCGAACCCAAATGGCTCGTCGCCGAGCATGGCGCTGATCGCCTGAATCCGTTTTGGGTCCACACCTCCTTCGAGTGGTTCGGCTCTCCGAGAAGCGGCAATCGCCACCCCTGCCGCCAACACGCCAGCAATCAGCAAAAGATTCTTTTTCATAAGCGAGATCCCCGTCAACACAACGACAACCAGCCGAGTCAGACGAAAAACCTGCCGGCGGCATTCAGTGTTTCCGCTCGGAATGACACGCACCGGGAACCATCGCGAGACCGACCGACGAAGTCAACCGCTCCATAACAGCAATCCGTCACCGAAAACCACGCCGTCACGAACACATTCGTCAGGGCGGCGACACATCGCCGGCAATCCGGCAACAAGAATTGCCCGAAAAAACCGCGTTTTTCGCTTGTCAGCGCACGGCGACGAGCATACGACCTTGTTCGTGAAAAGATCCATTCTTGCATTGTGTTTGGTGTGCATCGCTCACGCTGAACCGACGTTCACAGTGACCATTCTGCGTGACCGGCGCGAGAAATCCTGCGGTTTGGACGCGCAACTGGCCGCGTTGCGTCCGACCAACGGCACGCTCATTGTCCGCACAAATGAAACCGCGGCCACTGCCAGCGACTTCGAATTACGATTTTCTTGGCGTTCATCCGAGAAAACTCCGGTGTCCAACGCGGCACCCACGTTGGTAGCCGCCGCGATTGAAACGGCCCGCAAAACGCTTCTGGCGGCCATGACCGACTCCTATCCCGAAGAGGTCATCTCCCGTGTCACAACAGAAACGCTGCCAAAAGCGCAAACCAATTGTTGGGAAGTGATATTTCCACGGCCGCGATCCGGCGTGTCGTTGGCCCGTCAGTTTCGTCTGGCGCGTCGGCTTGTGCTCATGCGCCTGTCGGAAATGAACATGATGAAACCCCTTGCCGGCACGTGGCCGACGGAGTTTCGCCCACCCAGGGCGTTGGCGCTCTACGATGCCGAGGGCGTCGGTTATTACGGCAGCACCCTGCTCGAACGCGCGGTGGACGAAACCACGCTCGACGCCTGCACGGTGGCGGTTTGTCCCGAGGACATCCGGGAGGGGATCCTCGACCGTTGCATTGGGGTTCTGTTTCCCGGCGGCACCGGTCGGGGAATCGCAGAGGCGCTTCAACCCGACGGTGTCCAGCGCGTGCGGGAGTTTGTCGCCCGGGGCGGCGGTTATTTTGGTGTTTGCGCCGGCGCGTACTTTGCAACTTCGGGCAGACCCGAATACACCGGCATGATCCCGTTGAAACATGATCTGCCATGGGCAAAAGGCCGCGGCACACTCAAGGTCGAACTCACGGCAGAAGGCGCAGTGTTGCTCGGCACGGAGTTTACGCGCTTCGAGACGCCCTACAACTGCGGTCCGGTCTTTCGCGATTGGGCAGGCGCACCGGTCACGGTACTTGCCCACTTCGCGAGTCCGGTCACGAGCAAGAAAGGCTCGGTCCACCAGGAAATGGTCGGCACACCGGCCATCCTGGCCATGACATGGCAGAAAGGGCGGATCATGATTGTCAGCCCGCATCCCGAAGCGAAACGGGAGTTCTGTCCACTCGTTGCCCGCGCCATTGGCTGGACCATCGGAGTGGACCCAAATCAGGTGAAAGCCCGCATCCCACCTGTGAAACCGTGACAAAAATGCCTTGTGCTGACGGGCGGTTTTCCCGCCGGCCTGTATCGGGTTCTCCGAACGGGAGTCGCGCCCTGACACAGAATTGATTCGCGCGCCGCAAGGCGTAACAAAACTGCCAAACTCAACATCAATAGAAGGGGTACAGGAAGGGGGCGAGAGCGGAGCCTTCGGCGAAGATAACGAGCGCGGCCAGCAACAACAGAAGCAAGGCCAGCGGGATCAGCCAGAATTTTCGTTCCTTGCAGAGGAACTCCAAAAACTCCCTCGCAATTCGCGTCTTGCTCATGGTTTGCCCACCAGCATATTGCCAAGCACCAGGTAATCAAGACCGGTCTTCAAAAAACAGTTCACCGCATGGCGCGGCGTGCAAACAATCGGCTCACCGCGCACATTGAATGAGGTGTTCAGCAACACCGGCACCCCCGTCTGTTCGCCAAAGGCAGCGATCAATCCATAAAAACACGGATTGATCTCGCGTGATACCGTCTGAACCCGCGCCGTGCCGTCGGCATGCGTGACAGCAGGAATCAAGGCGCGTTTCTCCGGCCTCACCAGGGGGGTCAACAACATGAACGGCGAGTCGTGTCCGCGAAGCTCAAAAAATTCCCCGGCGCGTTCCGCCAAGACCGCTGGCGCAAAAGGACGAAACGACTCGCGGAACTTGATCTTGCTGTTGATGATTTCTTTCATCCGCGGGTTCATCGGGTTGGCAAGGATGCTGCGGTTGCCGAGAGCGCGCGGCCCAAACTCCATGCGACCTTGAAACCAGCCAACAACCTTGTTGTCGCACAACAAAGCCGCGACGCGACGGTATAGTTCTTGCCAGTCGAGCGTTTCCACTGGCAACCGGTCATGCGCGGACAGCGCGGCGACCATCTCGGACTCGTCAAACGACGGGCCGAGGCCGGCGTCGCGCCACACGAAAGCGCGCGGATGTCCGAGCACGGTGTGGTAGAGGTAACAGGCGGCACCGATGGCGCCGCCCACATCGCCCGCGCCGGGAGGGATGAAGAGGCGCTTGAACGGGGTTTGTTCGAGGAGACGCCAGTTGGCAACGGTGTTCAACGCGCAGCCGCCGGCGAGACAAAGATTCTCGCCGGGGTGAAGCGCGTGTGCGCCGCGGACGAGGTTGATCATTGTTTCTTCAAACACCTGTTGTCCCGATCGGGCCACATCCGCATGAAACGGCTCGATCTCCGATTCCGGTTTCCGTGCCGGACGGCCAAACAGTTCCTCGAATCGCCGTGTGAACAGTTGCCGGGCGCTGTAGTGATGGGCGAAATAACGCATGTGAAGAGCAAAGCTACCGTCGGGCCTCGTCTCGATCAGTTCACGGCATTTGTCCACGTAGGCGGGTCGGCCATAAGCGGCCAGTCCCATCACTTTCCATTCGGCGTCATTGACCTCGAAGCCGAGATAGGCGGTCAACGCGCTGTAGAACAGCCCCAACGAATGCGGGAATCGAATCTCGCGGGTGAGTTCAATCTGCGTGCCGCGGCCACGTCCGAGGGTGGTGGTGGCCCATTCCCCCACGCCATCGGCGGTGATGATGGTGGCTTCCTCAAAGGGCGACACCAGAAAAGCGCTGGCGGCGTGTGCCATGTGATGTTCGGCAAACAAAATCTCGCGCTTGACGCCGAGTTGCTCCTGAATCTGCTCTTTCAACCAGAGACGTTCCTTCAACCACAGCGGCAGCGCCCGGGCAAACGCGCCATACGACCGCGGCCACGTGGCGATGTAGCTGGACAGGATACGGTCGAATTTGACCAGCGGTTTCTCGTAGAAAACGATGTGGTCCACCTCGGCCATGGTGATGCCAGCCTGTTGGAGACAGTAGGCGATGGCGTGGGCGGGCCAACCGTTGTCGTGTTTACGGCGTGTAAACCGTTCCTCCTCGGCCGCGGCCACCAACGTGCCGTCACGAAGCAACGCGGCGGCGGCATCGTGGTAGAAAAAGGAAAGGCCGAGGATATACATGGCTCAGTATTGTCGCCGCGCCTCCTCCAACGAGTGCCGTGGCGGGCGGCGAATGATCCAGAAACTGTGGCGGGCATTCCGTCGCAGCCGCAGCGGATCAGCCAGACGGACCAGCGAAAACACCGGTACCACCAGCCAGTACACAATCGCCACGAGCAGATGCGTCTGTGCCCGACCGAGTTGGCGCGCCAGTCGTCTCCACCATGTCCCCGCCGTTCTCAAAAAAGACATCGTCATGGGGCGTGATACGGTTGACGGTTCTTGTAGCGTTGGAGCCGCTCTCCAATGACCGCAGCCTGCGATAACAGACCGCGGCGAATCGCCTCTTCTTGCGCTTCAGTGGCGACGCGGATCGCGTCATCGAACCGCCCTGTCTCGGCGTACGCCGCCGCCAGCAGGTCCAACGCGCCAGGGGTTCGTCCGTTCGGCGCCTGACAAAGCGTCTCCGCCAGGCGCACGGCTTCCGCGCCGTTACGCTGCGCGGGGTCGCGGGCGGTGGCCAACACCCAGGCCAGTTTCAAAGCGGCGTCGCGCGATCCCGGTTCGCGTTCCAGCGCCCGGCGAAAAAGACGGATGGCCGCTGCGTCGTTGCGCGTGACGGCGTAGGCGGTTCCCAGGTTCATGAGAGCGGGAACATAGTCGGGCGAGAGTTTCAACGCCTCTTCCAAGTGCGCGATGGCCTCATTGGTGGCGCCCGTCCGAAGCAGAACGCCGCCGAGGTTGTTGTGGAGGCCGTGGAGCTGCGGGGCGAGCGCCAGCGCGCGGCGATATATCTGCGCGGCTTCGGCGAAACGGCCCTGTTTGTACAACTCGTTGCCCTGTTTGACCAGTTCGGTCACGCGCGTTTCCGTCGCCGCTGCCAGGTAGGCGCGCCACATCCATTGGAATGGCGTGTAACGAGGAAACCGATCCGCCACCAGTTTCATTTGGGCCGCCGCCTCTTCAAAACGCCGCAACGCCGCCAGCAGTTCGGCATAATTATGGCGCAACATCCAGTCGTCGGGCGATCGTCGCAGGGCGGCGTGATAGATTTCCAGAGATTGCTGTTGTTGTGTCGGCTGCTGAAACTCGCGCGCCAATGCCGCCAGCGCCGTTTCCGCTCGCGCCTGACGCCGCGCATGATCCAATTGCGCCGTGAACGGCGGGCGAGCGGTCAACCGCACCACCGGCTGGGTCAGTTTCAATTCATCCCAGCGCGTGTACGCCAGGGCGGCGGCGCACTCGTCCTCTGAAAGAATTGTTCCCGTGGCCGGGCCGAGCGAGGCCTCCAGCAGGGCCACGACGCCCGGCAACAGCGTCCGCGCCAACCGGTAATTGCCGCGAAACGTCAGGTGGACATGTTCCCAAAACAGGTCCGGTTCCAGAGACAATTCCGCGGCGTCCACCAGTCTCACGCGGTCGGGCGGCTGTTGTTGGGCGATGTCGCGGATGATCTGATTGATGCGGCTGTTGGCGCCGAACGGCATCGCGTTGTAATCGCAGGCCAGCGACAGATGATGTCGGCTGCGCGGGAGATTGCCGAGCGCCTCGAACGCCTGGCCGAGCCGGTATTGCAAATCCGCAAATTGTCCGTCCAGTTCCGCCGCGATCTGGTAGTGGCGCACGGCCTCCGACCAGTTGCCGCGTTCCGCGTTCGTTTCGCCCCGGCGGTAGGCTTCTTCCCAGCGGGCCTGTTCTGCCGCGGTCAGTCCCCGACGATGCAGGGAACCGAGCGGCGGACAATCGCGCAGGTTGACCGCTACTGTGGAGAGCAACACTTTCGGCCCGCTGCGGCACACCTCATGGAGGTTGGCGCGAAAGTTTTTGTACACCTTTTCCCGTCGCGGATCATCAGGGTGAATCCGGTTTTTTTGAAAAAAAGCCTCGTCCTGGTCTTTGGGCGTCAACCAGTCGCGTTTGCCGAGGAAACGATCCGTCGCCTGTCCCAACCGGGTGCCGCGCGCCCACAATGACGCCCGGATCAGCGGCAACGACAACCCGACTGTCGAGCCTTCCGCGGCGGCGCCGACGCCGTAGGCGCCAACCAACTCGTTATTGCCCATGTACACCACCAGCAGGTCCGCCCCGTGCCGGGCGCATTCGCGGGCGATGTCGCGGATCACATGGGAGTTGATGCCCATCATGGCGGTGTTGAACACTTCCAACCGCGCCTGCGGGTATTGCGCGCGCAACATCACTTCCAGTTGGCGACTGACGCTGAAGGTTGGATCGGGCGTGCCGTAGGCGGCCGATTCTCCGAGCACAAAAAGCCGCAGCGTGTTCGCCGGTTTGGGCGAAGACATCAGAAACGGCCAGGCCATTTCCCGACAGCGATACCGCCAGCCGAATTGTGCATTGGGCGAGTAACCGGTGCCGTCGTGGTGTTTCACGAAAAATGTCGTGGGATGTCCCATCCCCGCCAGGCGCAACCCCCATTCCGTCGCCGCCAGCAACGCCAGCGGGACAATCAACGTCAGCGCCAGCCGCCAAACCAGATGTCGGTGTGGTGTTTTTGGTTTGTTGTCGTCCGTCATTCAGTTGGTCGGGAGAACCATTCTTCGCCGATCACGCGGCCCAGCAGGAAAAATTTCCGGTCCGGATACCACAATACGGCTTTGCCGCCGCGCACCGTGAAACTGGAATACAGCGCCAGATCGAGGCGGCCTTTCGTGCCGGGTTTGCCGAGCGCCACGCCATCGTGATCGAAGAAAAACTTCGGTTCATCGAACCAGACCGGCTGGTCGGCGCCCGCTTGAAAACGGCCGGGCACCAGGTACACCGGGCGACGATGAAACTGGGTATCGGTCGGCCCGTAATCTTTGTAATGGCCGTCGTGATTGTGGATGAAAAGCGCGTAACGGCCGCTGCCGGCTTCGTTGCCGCCGACATCGTACATCGGGCAGGGTGAAAGTGGATGCCGCAGCGGTTCGCCGCCGTCCCGACGCAGGAGGCGACGTGGCGGTGTCCAGGTTTCGCCGCCATCGGCGCTCACGCTCCAAAACGGGCTGCCTGCCGCCGTGCGCATCACGCAGAACAAACGTCCATCGGGCAGTTTCACAAGCGTCGGTTCCTGGCAGGCACTGACGTCGGGATGCCCCGGATACGGCACGGCAAGTGCCCGTTCGTTGGACATGAACCAACGGATTTTCAACGCCGATGGTTCGGGATTGTCATCCACGTTTTCAAACTGCATGAACTCAACACGGGAGTCGGCAGAAATCCAGAAGCGGGTCGGATTTTTTCGCACGGCAAAACTGGTCCAGCGCGTAAACCCGGCAAGATAGCGGCCCTCCCGACCGAGGCGCAGCGGTTTTTGCCAGCAAAGCATGTTCGGCGGCATTGTGGGGTCGGGATTGTCGTGGATGCTGCGGGCCACGGGCACGTTTTGCGGTGTGGACCAGGTGGCGCCGTTGTCGTCGCTGTAAATGCCGTGAAGCCAACCGGTGTGATGGGGAAAATTGTCCACCCGACCGACATGCTGGCTGTAAAGGACGTAAATGCGACCGGTTTTGCTGACAAGCGGATACGCCCAACTGGCCATGTGCTCTTCTCCCGGACGGCGCGGCCCGGCCAGAAGACGCGGCTTCGACCAGGTAACCCCTTCGTCGGCGCTGCGCGAAAAGACAATGTGCTGGTCGGGCTGTGTCTCGGCGGAACTTTGCGTCCAAACGGCCATCAAGGAACCGTCCGGACCGTCAAACACAAGGAAATGCTCGTTGCCGGTGTCGTTGACACCCTCGTTCGTGATCTCCGGCACAAAAACGACGTAGTCCGGCCTGGTGATGCGCAGTTGCGATGCGATTCGCGCCTTCAAGTCGGCGGGAGAACCGATTATGTCGGAGGCATGCGTCCATCCTGCGACGCCCACCAGCAGTCCGATGATAATGGCCTTCACTGAAGCTAATTTTAGCAAACCCGTTCATCGGGAGGCAAGAACCGTCCTCAAGAAGGGTGATCTCACAAGTAATGGGCAACATACTGCATTGCAGGACATCTTACGGCTTATCTGCCAACAAAAAACATCACCGGCACCCCGCCCGTACCACGAATCGAGGCAAGCGGGAAGTTGCCTCCACCTTGACCATCATTTCGGGCGCATCCTCTCAATAAACAGATGTACCACCGCCTTCGGCGTGACCGGCGGGAGTCGAGGCTTCGAGTCGCTCATACTCCTGGCGCACGGCAAGGGGCACGGCCTCCGTCCGCACGATCTTCACGCCGGCGGGACCTTCGACCGGACATTTGGTGACACAGATGCCGCAGCCAATACACAAACGCAGCACGGTGAACGGTTGTTTGACGATCACCCGTTCGCCGGTTTTCTTCGTGACTTCGACATCGCGGAAACGGATCGCTTTTTCGGGAAGTGGACAATGTTCCTCGCAGGTGATGCACGATTCGCCCTTCGCAAACGGCAGGCAAATTTTTTTGTCAAAGACCGCCAGCCCCATCACAAACTTCTGTTTCTCCGCACGCGGTAGCCGCCGAATCGCGCCTGTCGGACAAACCTGCCCACACAACGTGCAGTTGTATTCGCAGTACCCGATTCGCGGCTCCAACCGCGGCGAAAACGCGCCCGCCAACCCTGCCTCGAACATCACCGGTTGCAACGCATTCGTCGTGCAAACCTTCATGCATTCCGCGCACCGCGCACACACATCCAGAAACTCTCTCTCCGCCAGCGCGCCAGGCGGTCGAATCAAATCGTCCGGTAACCGATGCGCCAGCCCCGCGCCACGCGCGACCACCGGCACCGCCACCCCCGTCGCCAGCGACGCCAGAAACAATCGCCGCGACGGCTCAAAGGGCACCGAAGACGTTGTCTTCTTGAACGTAAATCGCGCCGCATTCACCGGGCAGCGTTCCAGACAATCCATGCACAAATTGCACGATTCGGCCAGCAATCGCCCCTGTTCGTCGAACGCGCCCATCCGGCAATCTTCGCCGCAATCGGTTTCCGCCTTGCAGTTCCCACAGACGCGCCCCGGCACGCGACGCAACCACGAAAACCGTCCCAACACCCCCAACAGGGCACCGCTCGGACAGAGGTTGCGACACCAAAACCGTCGCTCAACCAGTTCGAGCGCAAACACGGCCACCAACATCGCCAGCGACACGCCCGCCCACACGTATTTTGCCTGCGAAAACGCCAGCACATGCGTCTTCAGCCACGCATACACCGGTTCGCTGATGTTGGTCACCGGCTCCGGCGCGTGGCGCAGCAACCACGTAAACGGCGCCGTCAACGCCCACGTCAGCATCGGGTCCACGGCCACCGTCAGGCCACGCACAAGAATCGAGAAGGGATTCAGCCAGCCGATCAATTGCACACCCAGCACCGCGCTCACCAGCACAACACCAAGCAGGAAAAACTTCACCACACGCCAACGTGGCTTTGGCGACGCACTCCGACGCGGTACCACCCGCCGCGTGGCGTCCAACAGCGTGCCCAAAGGGCAAATCCAGCCGCAGAAAAACCGCCCCAACAACAATGTCAACCCAACCGTCACCACCGCGGGCCAGAGCAGACTGATGAATTGCTTGCCCGCCAGCATCGCCGAAAGCGCCACCAGCGGGTCGAGCCGAAAAAGGACATTGACGGCCGCATTCAGGTTGTCGGCGCCGGTGCTCTCGGTGCGGCGAAACAACCACAGAAACAGCGCCAACATCAAAAGCTGCGTGGCGCGTCGCCACCAGGTCCACGGGATGCCGGAGAAACGAGACTTCACGCGGCGCTCAGACCTTGACGATCTTGACCTTGTTCAAATCCATTTCGCCAAGCCCCATGGCCGCCGCGGCGCGCGTGGTCTCCAGCGCATCCGGCGCCTTGTCGAACAGCGTCGTGGCGTAAGCATCCGCCGCGACAATGTCCGGCGACGCAATCAGCGTGTGCAGTTCCTTCACGTCGTCGAGCTTGCCGCCGCTGGGGCCGTTGCGGAGCAAAATGCGGGTGGCGTCCACCACGGTCAACTTCGACCTGACCACGGTGTTGAGATCGGCAACCTTCTGGGCGAGCGACTCGTGAAGCTGGCCGCGTTTGCCGCCGACAATGCCCATGATGTTCTTCAAACCGATGGTCAGCTTCGCGATCACATGATGCTTGGCCACCGGCATGTTGATGTAACAATCGACATCCAGCGCGTCCTTGTAAAACTCCCACTCGGTTACCGCCTTGCCCTTTTGAATTTTCACCGGCACAAACTTGCGGTCATCCACAAAGGCACACACCGCGCGCGGATCATTGAGCGATTGCACCGCGGCCTGAATACCGCTGTTGGCATAGCTGCGGCGCATATCGTTGCAACTCCGATCGAACAACAGCACCTTACTCGCCCCGGCGGCCAAACAGAGCTTGACCATCGCTTTCACCAACAACGGATGAGTGTTCGCCCCCTGTTCGGGCGAGCGATCCCAGGAAATGTTCGGCTTGATGACCACCCGGTCGCCTTTCTTGACAAACGGCTCAAGCCCCCCCAGCGGCTCCAACACCTTTGCCACCAACGCCTCGTAATCAGTCCCTTTCCCGACAGCCAATGTCGGCGACGCCACCGTCGCGCCCTCTGCCGTCGGCAAGAGGCGAAACAGCGGTGCCGCTACCGCCGCGCCCGCCGACCAGACAGCGACCTCCCGGAGAAAACGGCGACGATTCATGAAGGGGCAAGGACTGCGTTGCGGCTCATGGTTCATGACAGGCTCCTTCTGTGTTGTGATAATCAGGTTTTACCGCAACTCACCTCTCCTTGGCAAACCTCTATTGCGTTCCCCCGCGATCACGACGGACAACACAACAATTTCCACGCCAAACCAAATCCCCACACCACAAACCCAACATCTCCGTCACCGTTCTGGAGAGACACACTCCGTCGCGTCCGTCCGCTCCTACGGCAAGCGGGCGCGGGCGCGGAAAAACGCC
>CAZISE010000054.1:14599-19447 GCA_964541945.1 uncultured Verrucomicrobiota bacterium | reverse complement strand
GACCAACACGGGGTTGAATCCGTTGACGGTGGTGGTGAACGAACCGTACACGAATCTGGTGGCGAATTTTGCGCCGACGTTGACGACGAACGGGACACCGTATTTGTGGTATGTGGGGTGGGGAGTGACGGAAGGGTTTGAGGCGCAGGATGCCGGGGATACGGATGGGGACGGATGGACGGGGCGGTTGGAGTATTTGTGGGGGAGCAACCCGGTGAGTGGGAAGGAGTGGCCGCGGATGACGGTGGAGTGGGGGGGGGGGAGGGAGCAACGCGGTGCGTGTGGTGTTGGCTGGGACGGTGACGGGCCGAGTGTACACGGTGGAAGGGACGACGGATCTGCGTGGAGGGTGGAGGGAATGGGCGAGTGCGCCCGGCAGCAACGGCGTGACGGTGTTTACCTTCCCTGCGAGCAACGGCGCGGCGTTTTTCCGCGCCCGCGCCCGCTTGCCGTGATGGGGGCAGTGTGGGGTTGCTTTCGTTGAAGGGCGCGGGTAAAGGGTTTCTCAGACGATGAACAACGAGGCAACATGGAGTTGGCGAAAGACAGGCTGGTGTTTGTTGGCGCTGGCCATTGCCGTGCGGGTGTGGTGGGCACTGGCTTCGAACTCGATGCCGTTTTCGGATTTCAAGCGCTATTTTGACATCGCCTCGGAGTTCGCCCGCACGGGTCATCTCAGTCATTACGGTACGCCGTATGTGTTTCAGTCGCCGGGATATCCGTTGTTTCTTGGCGTCCTGTTTTGCCTTTTCGGGCCGGGTGTGTTTGTCGGCAAATTGGCCAATGCGGTTCTAGCGGTATCGTCGTTGTTGATCTTTTGGAAGGTCCTCGAACGGCAGAATCTCTCGCCGCTGTCGCGGGTGCTGGCGTTGGTGGTGGTCGGGTTTTATCCGCCGATGATCACGTTTGTGTCGGTGCTGGCACAGGAGTTATTGGCGATTTTGTGGGTGATGTTGATCCTGTTACTGGTGAGACGGGGGGGATTTCTGTTGGGAATTTGTTGTGGGTTGCTGGCGCTGACCCGTCCGCAGTTCATCCTCTTGCCCTTTGCGTTGGCGGGGCTGGGATGGCTCTGGAAATGGCACAGCAAACAGGCGGTTGGGTGGTTGCTGGCCGGTTTCGTGTTGACGCTCAGTCCGTGGATCATCCGCAATTACCGTGTCTTCCACGCGTTCATTCCCACGACCGGGCACAGTGGTTATGTTTTGTTGGTCAACAACAACCCGGCCAATCACCGTGGCGTCTGGATGCCGTTGTCGAAGATCGCGCTGACGTCGGAACAGCGGGAGGTCTTCCGCTCATTGAAAGTCGAATCCTTGTTGGAAGAGGGTGACGAGGATTTGAAGGACATGCAATGGACGCCGGCGGTGGACAAGGCGGCGTTTCGGATGGCGACGGACAACATTCGTCGGGACCCGTTGCATTTTCTTGAGTTATGTTGGAAACGGCTCTGGAACACCTATTTCACGGGCGGGACGTGCGCCCTGTACTGGGCATTCAACGGCGACAACCAGGCCGTACCGCTGCTCAACGGTATCACCGATGTGGCTGCCATTGTCATCTTTCTGCTGTCGGTTGCCGGTGTGGTGGTGATGGCGGGAAATCGGGACCCTGTTTTTGTTTGTGCGGTCCTGTTGTTCCTGATCTCGCTGCTGGCCATCCTCGTGTTCGAGGGACAGGGACGGTATTTGTTGCCTGCCGTTCCGGCCTCGGCGATTTTGATGGCTGCTGTCGCGGACCGTCTTCGATCCGTCATCTGCCGCCGCTCATCCTAATGTCTTCGTCCCGGCTTCCTACCATAACAACGCTACAACGGTAGCAGTATTGTGGCAGGCATTGCCCGCGAGCGGCAGATGCGGTAAGCTGCCTTCCACGTGCGACGACGAACAAAAACCCTTTTGTGGCTACTGGCGGCAACGGTCGGCTTGTTTCTGTTTGGCCGCCACGTGGTGAGACCCTTTGTGGTTGTCGGCGAAAGCATGGCACCCACGTTACGGTCCTGGGATTTTTGTCTGATGCAACGGGTGTATCACTACCAGCCCCGGCGTGGCGACATCATCATGTTCCGCACGGCGGATGATCCGCCCATTCACTTCATCAAGCGGGTCATCGCCCTGCCCGGCGAGACCGTGGCCGTCAAAAACGGCAAAGTACAACTGAACGGCGCGCCGCTGACCGAGTCCTACGCCACGAACAACTCCGACTGGGACCTCGCCGCCACCAATGTGCCGCCGGGCCGCGTGTTTGTCATGGGCGACAACCGGGGCGAAGGCGGCACGGAAAGCTGGTACGGTTTTGTGGCCACCCGGCTGGTCATTGGCCGTCTCCTGTGGCATGGAAGGTGGAAGAAATGAAATGGCTCTGGCGAATCGCCGCGGCAGGTTTGTTGGTCTGGCTGGCCTGGCAGGGTTGGCAACGGGTATTTGTTACCGACCCAACACGCATCAAACGCCTCATCGCCACCATGGCCGACGCCGTGGAAAAAAACAAACCGCTGGTGTTGGGCGACTGCATTGCCCGTGACTACAGCGACGACCGCGGGCTGGACAAATCCACCCTGCTGGCCATGGTACATGCCACCCGCTCGCACTACGATGCCATGTTCATCCACATCAGCGACATGGTCATTCAGGTTGCCGACGACCATCAAACCGCCACCGCCACACTCGTGGCCCGCATCCTCACCCGACGCGCCGGCGGCGGGGAAACGGAACTCAACGCCGAACGGGTCCGCCTTTTCTTCCGCAAAACCGACGACGGCTGGAAACTGACACGAGCCGACACCCCGGAGTTGAAGTTCGAATGAACCTGAGCCGACAGATTCCGTTGACCGGGGCAATGCGGTTTCGCATCGAACACCACCCGCCTCACACCGTGCGGATTCGCGCGCCCCTAGCGCCCAACCGCAACGACAAGGGCACCGCCTTTGCCGGAGCGATTTACAGCGCCCTGGTCCTGGCACCGTGGTGTCTGCTGACAAAACTGTTGAGCGATCAGGGAATCAAGGCCGACGTGATGGTCTATCGCTCCAGCGTCAGATTCCGACAACCCATCCGCGACGATTTCGTGGCGGAATGCTCCGCGCCAACCCTCCCCCGCCGCCTCTCCAAACGCCCCTGCCGGGTCACATTAACCTCGCACATCGGCCACGCGGCGATTTTCCGCGGCTCCTTTTACATCCGCGCAAAGTGATTGCCACAGACGCCGCGATTCGCTACCCTGCGCGGCGCTATGGGTAAGATTCAACGCGCTCTCATCAGCGTCTCCGACAAGACGGGCTTGGTCGAGTTCGTCCGTGAACTGAGAAAATTCGGTGTGGAAATCATCTCCACGGGCGGCACCGCCCGCGCCCTCAAGGAGGCCGGCATCCCGGTCACCGAAATCAGCGAGTACACCGGTTTCCCGGAGATGCTCGACGGACGGGTCAAAACCCTTCACCCCAAAGTCCACGGCGGCCTGCTCTACATCCGCGGCAACCCCACCCACGAAGCCGCCGCCGCCCAACACGGCATCCAACCGATTGACCTCGTCGTCGTCAATCTCTACCCCTTCGAAAAAACCGTCGCCAAACCCGGCGTCTCCCTGCATGAGGCCATCGAAAACATTGACATCGGCGGCCCCTCCATGTTGCGCAGCGCCGCCAAAAACCACGCCAGCGTCACCGTCGTCGTGGACACGGCGGACTACCCGGCGGTACTGGCCGAGATGAAAGCCCACGGCGGCGCCACAACCCCCGAACTGCGCGCCCGATTGGCCGTAAAAGTGTTTGCCACCACCAGCCGCTACGACGGCGCCATCGCGGCGTTCCTCGGCAAAAGCGACGGGTTGCCCGACACATTGACCCTGTCACTGCCGAAAGCGCAGGCGTTGCGCTACGGCGAGAACCCGCACCAGAAAGCGGCCCTTTACGGCGATTTCGGAAAATACTTCCAGCAACTCCACGGCAAGGAACTTTCCTACAACAACATCCTCGACCTGACCGCCGCCGCCGAACTGGTGGCCGAATTCCCCGAACAACCCACCGTGGCCATCCTCAAACACACCAACCCCTGCGGCGTCGGCAGCGCGGCCACGTTGCGAGCGGCTTGGGACCTCGCCTACGCGACTGACAAACAGGCCCCCTTCGGCGGCATCATTGCCGTCAACCGCCCCCTCGACGGCGACATAGCGGCGGCCATCGCGGAGATTTTCAGCGAGGTCATTGTCGCGCCCGAATTCCAGCCGGAGGCGCTGGCCATCCTCCAAAAAAAGAAAAACCTGCGCTTGATCCGCCAACTCGGCCTGCCGGCGCCGGGCCTCGTCGTCCGCTCCGTCCTCGGCGGGCTCCTGGCGCAGGAACGCGACACCCGGCTGGTGTCTGCCGACGACATCAAGGTTGTCACCCGGCGGGAACCGACACTGGCGGAACGTCACGCCATGCTGTTTGCCTGGCGGGTGGTCAAACACGTCAAGTCCAACGCCATTGTCTTTGCGGGTTGTGAAAGTCAAAGTGGTCTCAGCGACGCAACGGGCAAGCGTCAAGGCGCCGAGGCTTCTCCCGTCTTGAATTGTCGAACACTTGGCATCGGCGCGGGTCAAATGTCCCGCGTGGATTCCTCCAAAATCGCCGTCTGGAAAGCCAAGGAAGCGGGGCTGTCCCTCGCGGGCAGCGTCGTCGCCAGCGACGCCTTTTTCCCCTTCCCCGACGGCGTGCTGGCGGCGGCGGAAGCCGGTGCGACGGCGGTGATTCAGCCCGGTGGTAGTGTGCGCGATGCTGAGGTGATTGCCGCAGCCAACGAACGCAACCTGGCGATGGTTTTCACGGGGATCCGTCATTTTCGTCATTGAGGTTTCCAAACATGGCAAAAA
>CAZISE010000054.1:0-14499 GCA_964541945.1 uncultured Verrucomicrobiota bacterium | reverse complement strand
GGTTTTCACGGGGATCCGTCATTTTCGTCATTGAGGTTTCCAAACATGGCAAAAACCCCCCAACCCCAACCCTCCCAAAACCCAAACAAGCCCGCCGCCGAGCCGTCGGCACCGGCGGAACCGGCTCCCGCGACAGAGTCCGCGACCACGTCGGCGCCGTTGGCGTCCGTGTCCCTGCCGCACCTGTTCAAGTGGCGGGACTGGGTGTTGGCGCTGGCGACCTTCCTGATCGCGGGCGCGCGGTTTCTCTACGACATGTCGCCGGAGGTGACCTTGCAGGACTCGGGCGAGCTGGTGACGGGTGCGTTTCATTTCGGCGTGCCGCATCCGCCGGGGTATCCGTTGTGGGCGTTGTTGGGATGGTTGTGGCGGCATCTGATCCCGTTTGGCAACCCGGCCTGGCGAATCTGCCTGATGTCGGTGCTGACGGGCGCGCTGGTGGTGGGGGTGATGACGCTGTTGATGTCGCGCAGCATCATGGTGTTGTTGCGGTCGTTGACGTGGGCGGAGGAGATCGCCGACGACGTGAAACACTGGCTGGCGCTGGCGGTGGGGGCGACGGTGTCGTTGATGTTCGGTTTCAACCGGGGCGTCTGGCTCTGGGCGTGTGTGCCCGAAATGCGCGTGCTCAACGTGTTCATGTTCACGCTGACCGCCTGCACCTTTTTTGCCTGGATGCTGCGACCGCATCGGCACGGATTTTTGTATGCGACCATTTTGGTGTACGGCCTGGGCATCAGCAACCACCAGACCATCATGGTAATGGCGCTGCCGTTTGTGGTGGGGGCGATTGTGTTGGAACTGCTGGAGGCGCGCGACGAGAAACCGGTGTCGGCCTTCCGCGACGCGCTGGTGCTGGCGATCAAACAGGACTGGGTGCCCACGGCAGGGGCGCTGGCAACGATGGTGATTTTGTTGCAGGCCAGCGGCGCGATGCCGGCAACGTTGCGCACGCAGATTCAAACGAACTGGGGCGAGTTCGCCATTCGGGTCCTGAGTTTTGGCGTGGCCAGCAAAGGGATCGGCTGGTTGACGGGTGAGTTTGTGAAGGTGCTGGTCCTGTGGTGGGCGGCCTCGGTCGGGTTGGGAGTGTTGACGCGGGTCAGCCGCTACAAAGTGGTGTCGGAACTGGTGGTGGCGATCCTGTTGTCGGCGGCGACCTGGGCCTATGTGATGGCCTGGGCGGGGATGCGGTTTTTCAAGGAGTTTGTCCCCGTGCCGATTATTGGCAAGGTTCCGTTGGAATCGGCGGCGGTGCTGTTTACCGTGCTCGGCCTGTGGTATCTCGGCTATGCGTGGAAGCGACAATTGGTGAGCTGGCATCGGTCGTTGATCTGCACGGTGGTGTTTCTGATCGGCGTCGGCTTTTACGCCTACATGCCGATTGCCTCGGCGACAAATCCGCCGATGAACTGGGGATACACACGCACCCCGCAAGGGTTCCTGCACCACATCACCCGCGGCCAGTATGAACGATTGCACATCGCCTCGCCGCTGAGAAAGGAGTTTTACATCCAGCTCAATCTTTTCGCGACGGCCCTGGTCAAACAGTACACCTACCTCGCCGACACCGAAAACGCCACCGGCGCAGTAAAAGCGGCCAAAACACTCTTCAACGCGGTCAGCGTCCTGTTGTTGGGCGTGGTGTCGTTCGGTCTGCCGGTGCTGGCCTTTCGCCGGATGCGCTCCCGCGGACGCGCCTGGCTGGTGTTCGTCTGGGTGGCATTCCTGACCACCAGCATCGGTCTGCTGTTCATCATCAACCCCGCGCTCGACCGCCAAAACCAGGAGATTAACCTGAAGTTCTTCGCCCCGGCTCACGGTTTCTTTGCAATGATGCTCGGCTACGGACTGGCGTTCGCGCTCGCCTCGGCGGTGGTCTCCTGGAAACAACTGCCGAAACCGGCCATCTGGGTGGCTGGCGCCGCGTTGCTGCTGCTACCGTTGATTCCGTTCCACGTCAACTGGGCCAAATGCGAACAACGCGGCCACGACTTCGGCTACCAGTTCGGTTACCGCATGTTCTACCCCGGCGGCGACTACCCCCCCATGGACCAAAATGCCGTCCTCTACGGCGGCACCGATCCCGGCCGATTCGTGCCGACCTACATGATCTTCTGCGAAAGCCGCGTGGCACCCAGAGACCGCTTCCAGGATTCGCACTTCGATCCCGAAGGCGGCAAAAACTTCGACCGCCGCGACGTTTATATCATTACCCAAAACGCCCTGGCAGACTCCACCTACATGAGTTACATCCGCGACCATTACGACTACTCGCGCCCCGATTGGAACAATCCAAACACCCTCACCAACCGCCCCGCCTGGCAAAACCGCCTCCTCGGCTGGGCATGGAAAACACTGGACCGCCAGAACATGTACCCGCGCGAGCCAATCTGGATTCCCAGCGAACAAGATGTCCAACGCGCCTTCCAGGAATACGTCGCCGGACTGCGCACCCGCGCGCCGTTGCCCGAAGAACAGGTCGAAATTGTGGATGGCCGCGTCAGCGTCAAAGGTGTCGCCGGCGTCATGAACATCAACGGCATCCTCACTCGTTGGATTTTTGAACGCAACAAGGACAAACATTCCTTTTATGTCGAGGAAAGCTACGTCATCCCCTGGATGTACCCCTACCTCGAACCCGCCGGCATCATCATGAAAATCAACAAGGACCCCTTGCCCACCCCCCAACAAAATCCGGGCCTCTGGGCCACGATCATCCAACGCGACCGCGCCTACTGGGACAAACTGGAAAAAGAATTCATGGCCCGCCCCGAATTCAAACGCGACACCGACGCGCAGAAAACCTTCTCCAAACTCCGTTCCGCCATCGGCGGCGTGTACGCCTTCCGACGCCTGGCCGCTGAAGCCGAATACGCCTTCAAACAAGCGCAACGCCTTTGCGCCGAAAGCCCCGAAGCCAGTTTCCGTTGCGCCCAACTCTACATGGAACTGGGCCGCGTGGACGACGCCATCGCCACCCTCGAAGCACTCGAACGCCTCGACCCGCTCAACATCAAAATCAAAGAAGCCCGCCAACAACTCCAAAACGCCAAAAAAGCGCGCGAAGACATCGTCACCCTCGAAGCCATGCTCCGCAACGACCCGCGCAACATCCAAATCTTCCTCCAACTGGCCAACGCTTACTTCCGCGCCGGTCAACCCGACCGCATCCGCCCCCTCTGCGACGCCTACATTGTCCAACCCAACCTCGGCGGCAACGAAATGATCCTCGTGGCACAAACCTACCTGCAAATCGGACAGGTGGACAGCGCCCTCGGCACCCTCCAACGCATCCTTGCCATCAATCCTCGCGACGCCCAGGCCCACTATGCCATCGCCATCATCCGCGCCAATCAGGGCGCCGTCAACGAAGCCCTCGATTCACTGGAAAAAGCCGTCAAAATCTCTCCTCCACTGCGCGAACAAGCCCGAAACGATCAGCGACTCGCCCCCCTCCGCTTCAACCCGCGTTTCCAGCAAATCATCGGCCCTGTCAACGTCCCGCTGTTCTGACCGGAGCACCTCCAGCCATGTCGCCCCCCACCCAATCGCACATCCGCAAAATCATCGCCATCCTGCGGAAAACCCATCCCGACGCGAAACAGGCGCTGCACTTCTCCAACCCCCTTGAACTACTCGTCGCCCTCATCCTCGCTGCCCAAGCCCGCGATGACCTCGTCAACGCCGTCACCGCCGACCTCTTCAAAAAATATCGCGCCGCCGCCGACTGGACTCGCCTCAAAGAGGAGGATGTCCGCCGCATCAACTTCTACCGCAACAAAACCAAATCCATCCGCGCCGCCGCCGCCGTCCTCGTCGAGAAGTTCAATGGTAACGTGCCCGACAACCTCGACGACCTCCTCACCCTGCCCGGTGTCGGCCGCAAGACGGCCAACATCATTCTCGGCGACGGTTTTGGTCGGTCCGCCATCGGCGTGGACACCCATGTCCTGCGCCTCTCCCAGCGACTCGGCCTCAGCAAAAACACCAACCCCGACAAGGTCGAGGCCGATCTTGTGCTGCTCGTTCCTCCGGATGACGCCGTGGCTTTCTGTCATCTCCTCCAGTTCCACGGACGCCGTATCTGCACCGCCAAAAATCCCGACTGCCCGCATTGTCCTCTCAACCATCTCTGTCCCAAAATCGGAGTTGAATCATGAGACTCATTGACCCTCACACCCACATGATCACCCGCGTCACCGACGATTACGAACACATGGCCGAAGCCGGCATCGAGGCTGTTGTTGAACCATCCTTCTGGCTCGGTTCCCCTCGCACCAGCGTCGGAACGTTTGTGGATTATTTCGAGCATCTCATCGGCTTCGAAACACAACGCGCCCGGCAATTCGGCATTGAGCATTTCTGTACCATCTCGCTCAACCCGCGCGAGGCCAACAACGAACCGCTCGCCAACGAAGTCCTGCCCGTCGTCGAAAAATTCTGCCAGCGCGAAACCGTCGTCGGCATCGGCGAAATCGGCCTCGACCGCCAGACCGACGCCGAGGAACGCGCTTTTCGCTACCAACTTCGCCTCGCCAAAAAACACCGCCTGCCCGTCATCATTCATCTCCCCCACCAGTACAAACGGCTCGGCACCGAACGCACCCTGCGGATTGTCGCCGAAGAAGGAATGGACCCGTCAAAAACTCTTCTCGACCACAACACCGAGGAAACCATGCCACTGTACGAAGGCACCGGCTGGTGGCGCGGCCTCACCATCTACGCCGTCACCAAACTCACCGTCGAACGCGCCGCCAACATCGTCGAGCAATACGGCGTCGAACGCCTCATGGTCAATTCCTCCGCCGATTGGGGTGTGTCCGACCCGCTCAGCGTCCCCAAACTCGCCCTCGAACTGCGCCGACGCGGTTATCCCCGCGAACGGATCGAGCAACTCGTCTTCCACAACCCCATTGAGTTCTATCGCTCCTCCGACAAATGGACCTTCCGGGGTTAACCCCGATTTACCGGTCTGCGAGGAAGAAACGATCGGGGGCGGAAAAACCGACGCCGCCCATGTGATAATGATGTCGCAGCCCGACGCCGGTTCGCGTACACTGATGGCGTGACAACGCCTTTCCAGTGGAACACAGCGCGGACGTTGGTCATGGGCATCCTCAACGTCACGCCGGACTCTTTTTCCGATGGCGGCGCGTTCGACGATGTCGAGCGGGCCGTCGCGCACGCGCGCGAGATGGCGGCGACGGGCGCCGACATCATTGACATTGGCGGCGAAAGCACGCGACCGGGCGCCGCGTCGGTGAGCGAGGAGGAGGAAATTCGGCGTGTGGTGCCGGTCATCGAGCGGCTGGTTGCCGACGGGGTGGCCGTCACAACCGCGACCTCCAACCGTCCATCACCCATCATTATCTCCGTGGACACGACAAAAGCGGCGGTTGCCGAGCGCGCCCTGGCGGCGGGGGCACGGATAATCAACGACATCAGCGCATTGCGGTTTGATGCGCGGATGGCCGAGGTAGTGGCGGCGGCGGGGGCGGGTGTGGTGCTGATGCACATGCAGGGCACACCGCAAACGATGCAGATTGCGCCGTGCTACACCGACGTTGCCGCCGAGGTGCGGGCGTTTCTGGCGGAACGAATCGCGTTCGCGGAGTCGCGCGGGATCAAAAAATCACAAATCGCCATTGACCCCGGCATCGGCTTCGGGAAAAGTGTGGAGCACAACCTCACGTTGTTGCGGCATTTGGAACAGTTCGGCGCGCTGGATTGTCCGGTGCTTGTGGGCGCCTCTCGGAAATCGTTTATCGGAAAGACCCTGGGACGCGAGCCGCGCGAACGATTGGCCGGTTCACTGGCCGTGGCGGCGTGGGCGGTTGCCCATGGCGCGCGCATCGTGCGCGTGCACGATGTGGCGGCGACCGTGGATGTGGTGCGGATGGTGGAAGCCATCCAACAATGATTCATGGAACAGATTCAGGAATTCATCGGCAATTACTGGAAAGCGGGGCTGGAAATCCTCCTGCTGGCCGCCGTGATTTATTATTTTTTGTTGTTGTTTCGCGGCACGCGCGGCGCAGCCATTTTGACGGGGTTTGTGATTGCGTTGCTGGCGATTACCGGAATTACGCAGTTGTTTCAGCTCGATGTGGTGAACTGGATTTTGAGCCGGTTTCTTGCGCTGCTGGCCGTGGCAATCCTGGTGATTTTCCAGCCCGAACTGCGGCGGGCGCTGGCCCAACTGGGCAGTCAGACCCCGTTCAGCAGCACACGGTTGCGGAGTGAATTGATTGACGTGCTGGTTGAGACGGCCCGATCGCTCTCGCAGAAACATGGCGGCGCCTTGATCGCCGTGGAGCGCGAAATCGGTTTCCGCGGCCTCGCCGAAACCGGCGTGATACTCGACGCCCGGCTTTCCCCGGAACTGTTGACGACGATTTTCTTCGAGAACTCACCGTTGCACGACGGCGGTGTCATCCTGCGCGGCGGACGGGTCGCGGCGGCGGCCTGTGTCTTTCCACTGACGCAGCGACAGGGATTGAACCCCAGCCTCGGCATGCGCCATCGTGCCGCCATCGGACTGTCGGAGGAAACGGATGCGGTGGTTCTGGTCGTCAGCGAGGAGACCGGCGACATCTCCGTCGCGGTGAGCGGAGAATTGCATCGGGGGTTGGACCCCGACGCGTTACGCGCATATCTCTCAAAAATCCTCGCGCCCGCCACTCCGCGAGGGCTTGGGGTGACCGATGCCATTCGCCGTTTTTTGAGCAGCTTGTTTTTGCGGGAACCGCGTGAGGTTGTCACGGAAACCTTCAGCGCCGAAACCCCGGAGTCCGCCGGCGAGTCTTCGGTCGCCCCCGTTGAACCGGAGGAAAAGAAACCTTGATGGAGTGGATCAAATCCAACGCCGGTTTGAAACTGATCGCCCTGGTGCTGGCGACGGTGGGCTGGTTTTTCGTCAAGGCGCTCATCAGCGAATCACGTACGGTGGAGAGTATTCCGTTGGAAATCCGTCTCCCGCCGGGATTCGCCGTCACCCGCGCCAGCGCGGCGACGGTTGCGGTGGTGTTGCGCGGCGCTCACGACGACATCCGTCAGGTCACCCGTGAGCAGCTCTCCGCCGTGCTGAACCTCGCCGGCGAGAAACAGGCCGGAGAAAAAACCTTGTCCCTCGGCCCCACCATCATTCGCCATCCGCCCCGGGTCCAGGTCGTGCAGGTGGTGCCGTCCCGCCTGACCGTCCATGTGGAGGAACTGATCGAGCGTGATGCCGCGGTTATTTCCTTGCTAACCGGTGAGTTACCCGCCGGCTACGAGGTGGAACGCACCAACGTCATCCCCAGCAAAGTCCGCATCAAAGGCCCCCGGTCCTTGCTCGAACCGCTCACCAGCATCGAGACGCTCCCCATTGACCTCACGGGACGGCGCATCTCCTTTCGCGAACGGGTGGACCTTGCTCCACCCGACCCCAATATCATGCTGTTGAATTATTCCCGCGTGGAAGCGGATGTCCGCATCCGTGAAACCCCGCGCTGATTTTCCCAAATCTGGAGGCATCTCATGACACAGCTCAATCCCAACCGCCGCCTCTTCGGCACCGATGGTATTCGCGGCATTGCCAACATCGAACCGGTCACCGCCGAAACCGCCCTCAAACTCGGCCGCGCCGCCGCCCACGTGTTCAAACAACGTGTCCCGTTGCCCCGCGGACATGGCCGCCACAAAATCGTCGTCGGCAAGGACACCCGCCTCAGCGGTTACATGCTCGAAAACGCCATCACCGCCGGCATTCTTTCCATGGGCGTGGACGTGTTGCTGATCGGGCCGTTGCCCACACCGGGTGTTGCCTATATCACCCGCAGCCTTCGCGCTGACGCCGGCATTGTGCTTACCGCCTCTCACAATCCCTACGAAGACAACGGCATCAAATTCTTTTTCCACGACGGATATAAACTCGACGACACCATCGAGGCCGAAATCGAAGACCTCGTTTTCTCGGGCGCCATCGAAAACATCCGCCCCACCGCCGGCGAAATTGGTAAAGCCTTCCGCATTGACGACGCGCTGGGTCGCTACATCGAATACGCCAAGGCCGCTTTCCCCAAGGGCATGACGTTGGAAGGACTGCGCATCGTTGTGGACGCCGGTCATGGCGCCACCTACAAGAGCACACCCTGCGTCCTGCGCGAACTCGGCGCCCGCGTCACTACCCTCAACAATCAACCCGACGGCACCAACATCAACAAAGGGTGCGGTTCCCTCTACCCCGAAGCCATGTGCGCCGCCGTCAAGGAACTCGGCGCCGACCTCGGCATCGCCCACGACGGTGACGGCGACCGCGTTTTGCTCTGTGACGAGCGCGGCGTGCTTGTGGACGGCGACGACGTGCTCGCCATCACCGGCCTCGACTGGCTCCAGCGCGGCGCGCTCCATAAAAACACCCTCGTCGCTACTGTCATGAGCAACCTTGCCCTCGACCATTTCATCCGCAACCACGGCGGCAAGGTCCTCCGCACCACGGTCGGCGACCGCTATGTCCTCGAAGCCATGCTCAAAGACGACCTCAACGTCGGCGGCGAACAATCCGGCCACATGATCTTCCGCGACTTTGCCACCACCGGCGACGGTATTGTCAGCGCTTTGCAGGTCCTGCGGATCATGATGGATACCGGCAAACCGCTCAGCGAACTGTGCAAGACCTTTGCCAAGTTCCCCCAACTCGTCGTCAATGTGAAGGTCAAAGATAAACCCGACTGGAACACCTTGCCCGACGTGTTGGCCGCCGTCAAAGAAGCCGAGCGCATCCTCGGCGAGAACGGCCGCGTGTTTCTCCGCTACAGCGGCACCGAACCCAAAGCCCGCCTCCTCATCGAAGGCCGCGACGCACGGCAAATCCAACAACTGGCTGACGACATCACCGCCAAAATCAAAGCCCACATCGGCGCCTAACCACGATTCAGGCGAAACGTGATCGGCACCTCGACCCAGGAGACAATCGCCACCCCCTCCAGCCGGGCCGGCTGAAACCGTGCCTCCCGCACCGCCGCTATGGCCGCTTCATCCAAAATTCGATACCCCGAACTCTGCACAACCTCAATGCGCCCTGTCACGCCATCCGCCAACACCTCGACCCGCAAAATCGTCGTTCCCTCCCAACCGTTTTGACGGGCTTGCGCCGGATAACGCGGTTGCGGGCTGCGCAGGTAATCCGGCCGTCCCAAACCGCTTCCGTTGCCATTGCCGGCAACGCCGGGAGCAAACCCGTTGCCGATTCCATCCCCAATGCCGTTGCCGACGCCGTGCCCGTCACCCGTCCCCATGCCGTTGCCATCGCCTTCACCCGCAAACGACGGACGCGCCCCCATACCCATCGTCATTGTGCCCGGCGACGGCACGTCCACCCGCGCCACCGTGACGACCGGCTTCATGGTGTGCACTCCAATCACAGGCAGCGGCGGCCCTTCCAACGTCGGACGAAGGGGAACCACCGAAGCGACCTCCCTCGCTTCCACTTTGGTTTTGTGAGCATTGCCGCTGCCGCCGCCACGACCGCCGGCATAAGGCGAACCGCCACTGCCATCGGATTCGCGCATCCCGGTAAAGGTAATCGTGGCACTCACCGGCTCGATACGCGACAGCGGCGATGACCACACCGGCAGGCGCCAGGCCATCAATCCGGCCACAAGCAGGGCGTGCGCGACAAGGGCCGTTAACAACGAAGGAGCCAGACGGCGACGCGGCGGCACGCTTATGCCGCTGGAAACCGCGCGCAGTCGAAGCGCTCCACGGTTGTCATGACGGCCAATCACTGGCTCAACGGTAACAAGCAGACGGGACAAAGACAACTGTCGTATTTGGTTCGCAGTTGGCGCAGTGTTTGCGGACTGAGCCGCAGGGCGGCGCACCAGCAGGCGCCGGGCAGGCACGGGAACACGGCGCCGCAGGCCGGACAGGTTTTCTGTTGGGCCAACGGCTCCTCCTGGAGCGCGGCCACCAGCCGCGCCAAGTCGGCGGAAGTGATGGAAGGCATGACGCATCTCAGAACTTGATGGCGGCGCCGGCCCAGAGCGCGCGTCCCAACGCGGGATACCCGGCGGCTTCGTAGTACTGTTCGTCGGTCACGTTCTCGATGCGGCCAAAGACGGTGAAGTGTTTGCACACGTCGTAGGAGAGGCCGAGATCGAGCCGGGCATACGCGCCGGCTTTGATGCGCTCGGAGGTGACCGGATCGTAGTCGTGACGGTCGCCGACCAGTTGAAGACGGCCGGTGGCGTTGAACCGTTGCAGGAATCGCCAGTTCAGGAGCAGTTCACCGGCGTGGCGCGGACGGCGCAATAGGCGCTCGTTGGTCGTTTGGTCCTCAGCGGTCGGCAGCCAGGTGTAACTGCCGCGCACCAGCAGTTCGGGCACGGGTGTCCAGGTGATGAACGATTCGACCCCGATGGTTTGCGCTTGCTGGACGTTCATCATCGTGCCGGCCCAGGTGAACCAGTTGGTGACGGTGTATTGGATAAGATTCTCGTACTCGTTTTGGAAGTAGTTGGCGCCGAAGCGCAGTTTGTTGTCGAGAAGCGGCTGCTCGAAACCGGCGTCCCAACCGAGGCTGCGTTCGGGCTGGAGATTCGGATTGCCATAAACGGGGAAATAAAGGTCGTCGGCGCCGGGGGCGCGAAAACCGGTGCCGAGGTTGGCCCGCAGAATCGTTTCCGTCTGCGAGACGGTGTAACGGGTGCCGAGCCGCCAGGTCGTTTCTGCGCCGAAGGTGTTGTAGGAGTCCATGCGGACACCGGCACTGACGGTGGCACGTTCTGTCGGTGTCCATTCATAGAGGCCGTAGCCGGCAAAACTCTGAATGGTCGGGTTGATGGTGCCGCTGGACGGGCCGCTCCACCAGGTGAACTCGTCGTGGACACGATTGGCGTGGATGTTGTCGAAGGACATGCCAGCGACGAGTTTGTGTTGGTCGGTGATCACGAACAGGTTTTGGAAGTCAATCTGGTCGCGGTCGGTCGTCGTCCATGCGTAGGTATAATCTCCACCGGGGACATTGGGTGGGCCGCTCCAGAATTTGCGGTCGTGCTGGTGTGAGAGGGTCAGACGCGCATCCCAAGGTTCGCAGGGTTGGGCGTGGAGCGTGGCAATGAGCGCGGCGTTTTCGTCGTTGAGGAAATCGTTCGGATCGTTGCCCCAGAGGCTGTCCAGCCCGGCCGAGCCGGTGTGACTGGCGCGATACCAGCCCGATACGGCCACGTCCATGCGCTCCAATAACTGGTAACGCACACTGCCGTTGACATCGCGCTGGCGCACGGCGCTGTTGAGGCGATCGTTGTCGCTGGAAAAGTACGTGGCGCCGCCGCTTAGGGAGAGTTTCCCGTAGGTGGCCGCAAAGGACGCGCGGGGGCGAAGGCTGTCGTAACTGCCGCCTTCGAATTGAACGCAGCCGTTGGGTTTGTCTGCGCCGCGGCGGGTAATGATGTTGATGACGCCGCCGAGCGCTTCCGAGCCGTAGAGGGTGCTTTGTGGGCCGCGCAACACCTCGATGCGCTCGACATTGTCCATCGGCAGATTGCCGAAATCGAACAGACTGTCGAACCCGTTGTTGACGCGGACCCCGTCAATCAACACCAGTGTGTGTTTGGAGTTGCCGCCACGCAGAAACACCGAGGTCACGCCGCCGGGTTGGCCCTGTTGCACGACGTGAACCCCTGGCACTTCACGCAACGCCTCCGCCACGGTGCGGACCTGGCGCTGCTCCAGTTCGTCCCCTTGCAAAACGGTAACCGCGGTCGGCGTGTTTTCGGTTTCGGACGGAATTCGGGTGGAGGTGACCACCACCTCGGTAAGGCGGTTGGTATTGGCAGGCTCGGCCGCGACAGCGATGCCAGACACAACCAGCGCGGCAAGGCCAAACAACAAACAACGAAACGTCATGACGCAATCTCCTTTGGTTCGAAGGTTATTGGTTCGAGTTTGCGCCGGCCGTTATTCTGACTTCTGGCTTCGGGCCTTCGTCCCGCCTTCTCCGTTTGGATGGCATGATGGGACGTCGTATCCAGTCACAGATGCGCCACAGTCGCCGATTCTCACGGCGTTCCCTGCGCCGACGCTCTTGGCACAACAAAGAACTGGCGCGGAGACTACCACCCGTTCCGTCACGCTCAAGAAAAATCTCCAACCCTTTTCAACGCGGCGACGGTAAAGATCAACGGGTAAAGCTTCTCGTAGTACCAGAGCTTGGCAAAATACAGGCCGATGGGCGACGGTGGGAAAACACGGCCTTCGTCCGTGGCGCGTACCAACCATTCGGCGCCGCGCATCGCCGACGCTCGATGGAGCGGCGCCAGCGCCGTGACCGCCAAGGCGGTTTCCTCAATGGACGGCGCGGTTCGGACGCCGCCGCCCCAACTGCCGTCGTCGTTCTGCGCCGCCAACAACCACCGAAGGCCGGCCTCGCGCATCGGACCGGGCGGCAACGCGCGAACCACGTTGGCCGTGCCGTAGGTGAGGTTCTCCTCGTCGGGCGCGTGCTGGTTGCCAAACCACAACGGCGACCATGCGCCATCGGGACGTTGTGCGCGGGCAAGATACGCCAGGGCGCGTTGCTGGGCGCGAGCCACGGCGCGGTTCAGCGGCCAAACGTTGAAGGCGCGAAGAGCGTGCGCCGTCAGATCGGGGCTGCTGCGGTCAAACGGCAGCGCGCCCCAACCTTTGCAAAAGGTCGGGATACCACCGTCACGATTTTGCAAATGGCTCAGCCAACGAATGCCGGCCGCAATCTCTGGCGAGACGGGCGCACCGAGCGTTTTCAGCGCGAGCAATGCGCCCGCCGTGTCGTCGGCATCGGGCACGCCGCCCGGCAAATCCGTCCAGGCCCAGCCACCGGGCGCGGCGTTGGTGTACGGGTGCCACTCGCGGTGCTGCTGCGCGAGCAGCCAGTCGCGGATCGGCGCGCGCTCCGATTCCGACAGACTGTCGCCAAGCGCGTTGACACCAAGCGTTGTGACCCATGTGGCAAGGTTGATGTCAATCAGCCAACTACCGTCGGAACGGGCGGCGGCAACGAGAAATTTCACGCCGCGCTCGGCCACGGGATGATGTGCGAGTCCCATCCCGGCCAGCGACATCGTGACAAAGCTGGTCAACGGAATCGCTTCGAGGAATCCGCCACTTGACGGCTGGATTTTTTCCAACACCCGCAGCGAGCCTTCGCGGGCGCAGTCGCGCAGCCAGCGTCGTTCGGGCCGATGATGATGGCGGATTTGTCCAATGGCAATCAACGCTGGCAGGGCGTAACTGACAACGGGCAGCCGCAACCATTTGAAAAGTTTCGGAGGCAACACTGCCAATTCGAACGGCAACGGTAACACTTGTTCCCAGCCGCATCGGCCAGTCAGGGCGCACGCGGTGAGAATCGGCACCGAGAACGTGCGGTCTTTGCCGTAGCGGGCGATGATGGCGCGCACAAGATCGCCGCCGGCGTGTTTGGCGAGCCAAGCTTCAGCAGCTGGCGCGGGTTCGCCGAGAAACCCGAACGCCGCCCACGCCAGTGTGGTGGTGCTGATGTTGCTGTTGCTGAGCACGGTGTCGCCCCAGCCGCCGTCGGTGTTGGCGTGGTTTTTCAGCCAGTCAAGACCGCGACGAATCAGCGCGGCGTGTCGTTCCTTGTCCACAAGCGCAAGCGCAATGACGGCGGTGGCAGTGGACAACGCGCTGGCGGACAATTCGCCCTCCCAGTGGCCATGCACGCCACGGGCAGCCAACAACTGTTCGCGGGCACGAGTAAGAGTCGTTTGAATCCTGTCAGTCATGCCAGATGTCCCAATGCCAGCAGACCGTAACTGGTGTATTCTACGTCGAGATGATCGTCCGCCCAGTGGCCGTGGAACCCGCCTTCATTGCTCCAGAGCGAGTCGAGAAAATCCAGACACGGTTCACGAATGTTATCCAGTGGTATGCCGAGCGAGGCCAGCGCGTGCAACGCCGTGGCCGTGGACAACAAATCCGGCGCCGGCGCGCGCGGCATGGCAAGGAAGCCGCCTTCAGCCCGGCATTGCGCGAGCAGCCACGGGACGATTTCCGGTGGCACGGGCGCGCCGAGGGATCGCAACACCATCACGGCGGCAGCGGTGGCAAGTGTCGAGCCAAGCGGCAGGCCGGGCGCGTTCCCGTACGCGCCGTCATGAGAGCGGAGTGACTCGATGCAGCGCACCCACGAGCCGGTGTCGGGCAATGGCGTCTGCAAATCCTGATAGGCCCCACAGAGAAGGTAACAGTCATAAACGGTTTGCGGCTGCGGGAAGGCGACGAGTCGGCGGACCAGCGCCGACGGATATTGTTCCAACACCGACCAGCACCGTGCCAGACAGGTGAAGTGGACGAGGTCAAGACCGTTGCCGTCGCCGAAACGGCGAAGGTAATTTTCCAGGTTATCGGGGAGCGGTTCGTCCAACGCCTGCAAACAACCGAGGCCAAAGACGGTGTAGTAAAGATCGCTGCGCCCGCTGCGGTCGCAGAAACTGCCGTCGGGAAGTTGCTGGC
>CAZISE010000053.1:0-20046 GCA_964541945.1 uncultured Verrucomicrobiota bacterium | reverse complement strand
ACGCCCGGCAGTTTGTGCAGCCGGCGACACGGGCGGATGTGGATGCGGTGTTTGGGATTCCGCCGACAGTAGCCATTGAACAACGCACCAGTCGGGGCGGACGCAAGAGCACGGTCGCCACGGTCACGGAGATTTATCATTTTCTGCGTCTGTTGTTTGTCAAACTCGGCACTCAATTTTGCCCCGATTGCCATGTCCCAATAAGTTTACACAATTTTGAGACGATCGTCTCAAAAATCTGTACACTTCAACGCGAGCAACGGGTGCCGTTGTTCGCGCCGTTGGTGGTGGGACGCAAAGGGCTTTACAATGACCTCGCCGAGTGGGCAGCGCGAAAAGGGTTCTCGCACCTGCGCGTGGACGGCAATCTGGTGCCGACGGACCACTGGCCGCGACTGGACCGGTTCAAGGAACACAACATCGAGTTGCCGGTGCGAACGGTGGAGGAAGGATTGGAATACGGCAAGGGCGTTGTCATCGCAGGGGACACGATCTTTTCGACGCGCCGGGCTTGTCCGAAATGCGGACGGAGTTTCCCGGAACTCGATCCGCGCTTGTTTTCCTATAACTCGAAACATGGTTGGTGTCCGAGTTGTTACGGAACCGGTCTGCAGCTTGCCGGGTTTGATGAGGAGCAGACGGGCGAGGAGATTTGGTGGAACGAATGGTTTGAGGGACAGGAACGCCCCTGCGCGGCGTGTGGCGGGAAACGGCTGCGCCCGGAAGCGTTGGCGGTGCGGTTTCACGGGAAGAACATCGCGGAGTTGACGGCTCTATCGGTTGCCGAAGCGGCGGAACTGTTCGGTAAAATGAAGCTGCGCGGACGCGAGGAGGAGATTGCGCGCGACATCCTGGCGGAATTGCGGTCGCGGCTGTCGTTCTTGAATGAAGTCGGGCTGTCGTATCTGGCGCTTGATCGCGCGGCGCCGACGTTGTCGGGCGGCGAAGCGCAACGAATTCGGCTGGCGGCGCAGCTCGGCTCGAACCTGCGCGGGGTTTGTTACATTCTTGACGAGCCGACCATCGGCCTGCACCCGCGTGACAATTTGATGTTGCTCAACACGCTTCACAAACTCGAAGCCAAAGGCAACACGGTCGTGGTCGTTGAGCACGATGAGGAGACGATTCGCCGTGCTGAGCATGTGATTGATTTGGGACCGGGCGCGGGCGTCAATGGCGGTCGTCTGGTGGCGGAAGGCACGGTGAAGGATGTGATTCGCTGTCGGGAGTCGGTGACCGGAAAGTTTTTGCGGGAACCGTTGCGGCATCCGCTGCGGAAAGGTTCAAGCTTCAAGGTTCAAGGTTCAAGATTAGAGATTGTCGGCACAACTCTCCATAACTTGAAGAACCTGCGCGTGAAGATTCCGCTGGGCCGGTTAGTCTGTGTCACCGGCGTCAGCGGCTCCGGCAAGAGCACATTGGTGCGGGATGTGTTGTATCGGAGTCTGAAAGGGGGACAGCCAGTGGGCTGCAAGAAAATCATCGGCGCGGAACAAGTGCGCCGGGTACTTGAAGTGGACCAGACGCCGATTGGCAAAACGCCGCGTTCATGTCCGGCAACGTATGTCGGGTTCTGGGATGATATTCGTCGGTTGTTTGCCAGTGTGCCGGACGCGAAAATGCGCGGATACACGGCGAGCCGATTCTCGTTCAACGTCGCAGAAGGGCGTTGCCCGGAGTGCGAAGGGCAAGGGATGAAGACTATCGAGATGTCGTTTTTGCCCGATGTGACGGTGCATTGCGAAGTGTGCCGGGGACGACGGTTCAATGAGGAAACGCTGGCGGTGCGGTGGAAAGACAAGACGATTGCCGATGTGCTGGCAATGAACGTGGACGAGGCGGTCCAGTTTTTCGCGGCGCACCACAACATCCATCACGGCCTGCAATTGCTTCAGGAAGTCGGGCTGGGCTACCTGACTCTTGGCCAGCCGTCGCCGACGCTCTCTGGCGGCGAAGCGCAACGGATCAAGCTGGTCACCGAGTTAGCCAAGGCGAGTAACGCCGCGACGCTCTATGTTCTCGATGAACCGACGATTGGGTTACACATGGCCGACGTGGAGAAGTTGATTCGGGTGTTGCATCGGCTGGTGGACGCCGGCAATACCGTGATGGTGATCGAACACAATCTCGATGTGATTGCCGAGGCGGACTGGGTGATTGATCTGGGTCCCGAAGGCGGCGACGCCGGCGGGCGGATTGTGGCGCAGGGACCACCGGAGGGGCTGCGCGGTTCTTACACAGCGCGTTTTTTGGAAAGATTTTTGCGTTCGCGCCAGAAGCGGGCGTGATAGCTAAGACTGGCGAGGAACAAGGCGCCGCCGATGGCGATGTAGCCGAGCGCCAGATAGTGACGGGAGGCGTGGGAACGTCGAAGCAAAACGCCGAGAGCGATCATGAACAACATCAACCCGTAGCTGCGCCAGGCTTGAAAAGCGAACAAGCAGGTCATGGTGGGCCGCTGTTCGATGCGGGCGATGTTTTTCCACGCAAGTTTTCGGAACATGAAACGCCACGCCAGCAGGGCGAGAGACAAACCCGGCACAACCACCCAAAGCGCCCTCCAACCACTGTGCCGCAGCCAGTGACCGGCCAGAGCGCAAAGCATCAGGCCAACACCACTCCAGAGCAGGCCGCTGACGGCAAACAACCAGTGTCGCGGAACTGCGGGGGTATATTGGCGGAAACTCATGCCAACAAAAACCGACAAAGCTCATGGTGATTGTGGACAATATGGTCGGCTCGGCAAAGTTTTTCCGCTGGCAGACTGGTCGTGAGTCCGATGACCGTCATGCCGGCTGCCGCGGCGGACTCGATGCCGACAGCGGTGTCCTCGATGGCGCAGCAGAGAGAAGGGGCAACGCCAAGACGCCGGGCGGCGGTGAGATAAACAGCGGGATCGGGCTTGGCGGCAGCAACGTCTTCGCGCCCGACAATCGCCTGAAAATATGAACGCAGGCCGGTGACCTCCATAACGACATCCACGGCCACATGCGGCGCGCTGGTGGCCAGGCCGAGCTTGTAACGCCGCGCCAACGAAGGCAACAGGTCGCGCAGGCCGTCGAATTCGATGTGATGTTCGCGGAGCAATTTGAGCAGGTGGCGGAGCTTGCGCTGAATGAGTTCGTCGGTGGTATGCGGAAGACGGTGACGGGCGATGAGATCGCGCAGCAAGACGCGGTCGGAGCGGCCAACGTAATCGGTAAAGACAATGCCGTGATCATGGGCATGACCGAGTTCGGCAAACAGAAGGGTCCACGCCTTGTCGTGAAGCGGCTCGCTGTTGACGAGCACGCCATCCATGTCGAAGATGACGGCCTGAAAGGTCTTCATTTCGTTTCGAGCAGTTCGACTTCGTAGCCATCGGGATCGGTGACAAAGGCCATTTTCATGCCGCCGTGGGAAAATTTCCCGCGCCAGTCATCGGGCCAAATGACGAGGCCGCTCTTTTCGAGTTCATCGCATTTGGCGACAAGGTCGGGGTATCCGATGGCGATGTGCATCAAGTCTTCGGGCACGGCCAACTTGTAATCCGGCGAATAGCAGAGTTCGAGAAAGTGTTCGTTGCCGGGGAGTTCGAGGAACGCGAGCTGGTTGCCGGCGGGCGAACGCTGGCGACGGGCGCAGACAAAGCCGAGCCGCTCATACCAACGGATGGCGCGGTCAAGGTCGCTGACGCGAATACGAGTGTGCAGGAATCTGGGCATGAAGACATCTCCTTTCAGAATCGGTGGATTTGGAACTGGACACGGTTAGACTCAGGTTTGAGGAACAAATTCAACACGGCGCTGACAAGGCTGAGCACCAGCGCTCCGCCGATGGCGGTCCAGAACCCCTCGACGTGAAACGCGGGAATAAGCCAACTGACCAGCTTCAGCATTCCGGCGTTGATGAGGAGCGTGAACAGGCCGAGCGTCAGAAAGTTCAGCGGCAGGGTCAAAAAAAGCACCATGGGGCGGACATAGGTGTTGACCAGCGCCAACACAATGGCCGCGGCAATGGCGGCACCGGGAGTGTCGAACCAGATCCGCGTAAACATTCCATCCACAACCAGTAACGCGAGGGCGTTGACGGCCAGCATCGTGATGAGGGTGATGATTTTCTTCCACATGCAGGCGTCACTCTAGCGCAACCTTCGTCGAATGCAAACAGGACCAGACTTGAGCGCCTCGATGGTCTGTGCTACAGACTCCGGCATGACCGATCAATGGATCATTTACGGCCTCGCCGTGGCGACCGCCGGGTTGGCTTCGCTCACGCTGGTGCTATACTGGTTTGTCGTCTGCGTGACGCTCTATCTTCACGGCGCGAAGTTCCCGACCGGACTGATGCCGTGGCGGTATTTCCGCGACCTGCGCGACTACAAGGAAATCCGCCTGGCCAAAGGCCGTTCTCCCACGTTGTACTACGTCGCCATCATTCTGACGTGGACCACGTTGGCCCTCTCACTGGTACTGGCAGGTTTGCTCTGGCAGTACTACTCCCAAACTACTCCCTCGCAACGTCGGCCGTGGTAACAAACTCCGCGTTTTATCAATGCTGCCCGCAGCAGCAATGCGGCGCCAGACTGTTTGCCTCCGTGTGCGCCACTCCGTAGCGGTCGGCCAGATCGTTGGCAAGCCGCAGGAACTTCTCGTGCGTACCCGCGCCCATGTGGTCGCGCTCGACGACCTCAAACGCCGCCAGCAATTTCTCCTGGTCGGCCGGCGTGAACGCTTGGTCCGTCATGGCGAAGAGGCAATGGTCTTCCTTCTGGATGTGTTGCCGCAATAACTCGATGTAACCGCGGGCGTTCCGCGCGAACGCTTTTGCCGCGCCCTGTTCGATGGCCTCCGCCATCGCACGCACAGCGGCGCGTCCAAACTCGTGTTCGGTGATCATCACCCCGGTCGGTCCGCCCTGTCGGGGAAAGCCCTTGGCTTCCATGGCTGGGAACAGTTGCGCCTCTTCCTTGCCGTGGTGGCACTGGTCGGCAAACACGCGAAAGAACGACACGGCATCCCGCGCATCTTGTTTGTCGAGCGTACCGTCCGCCTCGGCGCGGTCGGCCATTTTCTCCAGAACGTTCAACACCTGTTCGATCACCCGGTGTTCCGCCATCAAGATTTCCGTCGGTTTCATGGCGGAACCGTAACATGGGCTGTCACGGCGATTATTGACCCCGGTCAACAAAACCGTCGGGCACGCCGACGCACTTGCCGGAAGCGCCGTGGGTCTGCTAGGGTGCGGGGCATGAAGAGCGAGGTTCGAGTACGATTTGCGCCGAGTCCAACGGGGTTCCTGCACATTGGCAGCGTTCGCACGGCGCTGTTCAACTGGTTGTACGCCCGCCACACGGGCGGCACGTTCATTTTGCGAATCGAAGACACCGATACCGCCCGCAACACCGAGCAGTCGTTGCGCACGATTCTTGACGGGCTGAAATGGCTCGGTCTGGACTGGGACGAAGGCCCTGAAAAAGGCGGCCCGGTGGGACCGTATTTCCAATCCCAGCGCGCTGACATCTACAAACGCCGTGTTCAGGAGTTGATGGACAAAGGGATGGCCTACGAACGCGAAGGCGCCATCCGCTTCCGCATGACCCGCCAACCGATCGAGATTCCCGACATTATCGTCGGCGGCGTCGTTCGTTCGCTGAACGAAACGGAAATGCTTGACCCGGATTTCGTCATCGTCCGCAGCGACGGCACCCCGGTGTTCCATCTGGTCAACGTGGTGGACGACATGGAGATGCAGATCACCCACGTCATTCGCGGCGAGGATCATCTCTCGAACACGCCAAAACACATCGCCCTGTTCCGCGCCTTCGGCGTCGAGCCGCCCAAGTACGCGCACATCCCCATGATCCTCAACCTCGACGGCACCAAAATGAGCAAACGCGACCCCGATCCGGCGAAGGCGCGGTTGGCCTCGCTGGCCAGTTACGTCGAGGATGGTTTCATCCCCGAAGCCGTCCGCAACTACCTCTGCCTGCTCGGATTCTCTCCGAAGGACGGCAGGGAAATCCGTCCCATCGAAGAGTTCATCGAGATGTTCGATTTGCCGCAGATTCTCCGCCACAATGCCCGATTCGACGTGACGAAACTGACCTGGATGAACGGCGAATACCTTCGCGCCATGCCGTTGGAACGATTCATCGAGCTGGCCGGGCCGTTTGTTGCCCGCCCGGACCCGTCGGTATTGGCGCTTGTGAAGGAGAAGGTCAAGCTGTTGAAGGAACTGCCGGACTGGACCAATTACTTTTTCACCGAAGATTATCCATTTGACCCGGCTGCCGTGGCGAAATCCTGCAGCGCCCCGCAGACCGGCGAGCGGTTGGCCGGGTTGGCCGACAAATTCGCCGCGGTCACAACATGGGAAGCGAACTCGTTGGAGGCAGCGCTGAAAGCGTTGGCTGCCGAACTCGGTGTCAAAACGGCGGAACTGATTCATCCGTGCCGCGTGGCGGTGTCCGGCAAAAGCGCCGGACCGTCGTTGTATCACATGCTGGAGGTGTTGGGACGGGAGCGGGTGCTGGCGCGGTTACGGCGGGGAGCGGAGCGGTTCAAAGCATGACGGAGCCTGTTACCAAGTTGACGTTGGCCAACAAGATCACGGTGATTCGAATCCTGCTGATCCCGGTTTTCATCTGGCTGACCCTGGATTACATCCGCGATTTCCAGCGGGGACAAGGGCGCGAATGGGAGCGACTTCTGGCGTTTGTGGTCTTTGCCGTGGCGTCTTTTTCCGATGCCGTGGACGGCTACATTGCGCGACGTTACCGGCAGAAAACGGAGTTGGGATCGTTTCTAGACCCGCTGGCGGATAAGTTGTTGTTGATGTCGGCGTTGATTTTATTGAGCATTCGGTTCAAGGAAGGCTCGCCGTTTGACCTGTTGCCGTTGTGGTTTCCGATTCTGGTGGTCAGTCGGGACCTGATTTTGCTGGGTGGGACGATTCTGATTCACATGCTGACCGGCCATGCGACAGCCCGTCCTCGGCTGGTGGGCAAGTGCGCGACATTTTTCCAGATGATCACGCTGGGCTGGGTGTTGTTGAAAATCCAACAACCCTCGTATGAATGGCCGTTGTACGCTGCGGGATTGTTCACGTTGGTGTCGGGAATGTGGTACGTGTTTGACGGCGTGCGACAACTGAGCGTAGCCGAGGCAAAAAAATAGGGGCGCACGACGTGCGCCCCTGCGAGAAGATGGATCGGATGGTTCAGGCGGTCGTCAATTGTCGGACCAGTTCTTCCCGCGCGCTTTGATCCGCGCAGCGGTTTGGGTCGGCCATACCGGAGTCGAGACGAGATTTGCGCGTGGCGTACTGGCCGCGCTCGTCGGTGAGGATCTGCCACGGATCGGTGGCGTCCTGTTTGGCCGCGACAATCTTGCCGGTCCATTCCTCATTGACCATGGAGGCATGCGAACCGAACTCGCTTGGGAACGTTGGGGCCTTTTCTTTGCCGCCTTTCTTCTCGTCCTTTGCTTTCGGTCGCGCGTGTGTAACGCCTTTAGGTGCTGTTGCCATAGTTGTAATTCTCCTGCTTCCCCATCGAAGGGGCAGTTATTTAATCTCCCTCCCGCACCCTCGTCAAGCCGGGTGTGATCAAAAGTGGGAACCCTGAAATCATTGGCGCGGAGGTGGTCGTTTTTGGGTGGATGTTTTCCGCAGGGGCCGGTCAAAGAAGTGTATGAGCAAATATAATTCGCGGTAGCCCTCCCGGTGTGTAATTGAGTTTCGGCCAGCTTCTCAGGCAACCACGCACGGCGGACAACTGACCGTGGCGGTGTCGCTATCACCGACGGAGAGCAGCTCGATGAGGATGAGTCGTTGAAGAGGTTGTTGGGCGTGGAGAAGAATCCCGATCAGAGCGCGTTGGGCGAATGGTTGCGAACCATCGGCGAGCCCGGTTGGGAGGCGTGGGCCGGATCAGGCGGGAATTTGTGGCCTGGACACTGGCGCGAGTGAAGCGGGAACGGTTGTTGGTCAACGGCCGGTTGGAATGTTTCTTTGACGACACGCAGATCGAAGTGTCGGGCAAATGGTTTGAAGGAGCGACGATCAATTATGAAAGCAATTGGGCTTTATTCATGGAAGATGTTATGGGTGGAGTTGTTGCTGGTGCGCACGTTGATTCAACATCACCGTTGATACTGCTAGAAATGGAACGGCACGCGTGGCGGATCAAGGGGAGTCTGTACGCGCCGTCGGCTTGGGCGGCGTGGGGTCTTGGCGGAGCTAGTGCCGAAGTGGCGACAATTGTGACGGTGGCCGGTAGCGGTTGAGAGCGTTTCTGTTTGTCCCATGAGGTCTCACACCGGTGCTTGTGCGCCGGAGGTGTGTCTTGGTGAGGCGTTACGGGGCTGCTGTTGGTTATCGAACGGGTCGCGGCCTTCAATCCGTCGCGTTCGCCTGCCGCGACGAGGATTACTCCAGCACTCCTAACCGCGCCCTGTTTCCATTCACCTTCATGCTAATGATTCAGATTACGATGCCACAGCCACAAACCCCTTTCCACCACCCTCCTCCTGTGATAAGTAACACTCCAATGAAGCGTCTGATCACCAGTCTCATCCTACTGAACATCTCCCTCTGCCAGGCAGCCGACCACTTCCACATCCTCTACCCCTTCGAAAAAGGCGCCAACGACGGCGATAACCAGGAATCCATCGCCCCCTTGATCCGCGACAACACCCTCTACGCCGCCACCCGCAGCGGCGGCAACGGCGGTGGCCTCCTTTTCCGTTACGACCTCGACTCCCCATGAAATACCGCCGATTCGGTCGCACCAACCTCCTAATGCCCGTCATCTCCTGCGGCGGAATGCGCTACCAACACAGTTGGAAAGACGAAGACGCCCCCGGCATCACCGCCGAAAGCCAGGCCAACCTCGAAGCCTGCATCCACCGCGCCCTCGAACTCGGCATCCACCACATCGAAACTGCCCGCGGTTACGGCACCTCCGAACTCCAACTCGGCCGCATCCTCCCCTCCCTTCCCCGCGACAAAATCATCGTTCAAACAAAAGTCTTCCCCACCGCCGACCCGAAGGAATTCCTCACCACCTTCGACCGCTCCCTGCACAACCTCCGCCTCGATTACGTGGACCTGCTCGGCATCCACGGCATCAACAACGACGAACTTCTCCATTTCACCCTTCGCAAAGGCGGTTGCCTCGACACCGCCCGCCAACTCCAACGCGATGGCCGCTGCCGCTTCATCGGATTCGCCAGCCACGGCACCGAACGCATCATCACCACCGCCGTCCGCACCGGCGAATTCGACTACGTCAACCTCCACTGGTACTTCGTCAACCCCCTCAACTGGCCCAGCATCGAAGCTGCTACCCGGCTCGACATGGGCGTCTTCATCATCAGCCCCAACGACAAGGGCGGCATGCTCCAAAACCATCCCTCCAAAATGACCCAACTCTGCGCTCCGCTCTCTCCCATGCAATTCAACGACCTCTACTGCCTCGCCCGCCCCCAAATCCACACCCTGAGCTGCGGCGTCGCCAAACCGTCCGACTTCGATGAACACATCGCCGCCCTCGACCATTACGACCGCGCCGCCGAAGTCGTTGCCCCCATAGAAGCCCGTCTCCGCACCGAAATGGAGCGCATCCTTGGTACCGACTGGTGCGCCCATTGGAGCGACGGCCTGCCCGAATACAAAGACATTCCCGACCAGATCAACGTCGTCGAAATCCTCCGCCTCTGGACCTATGCCAAACCCCTCGGCCTCGACGAATGGGCCAAAATGCGCTACAATCTCCTCAGCGGCGGCGGCGGCCACTGGTTCCCCGGCGAAAAAGCCGACCGCATGAGCAACGAAAACGCCCTGCGCACCGCCTGCGCTAAAAACCCGTTTGCCGACCGCATTCCCGCCATCCTCCGCGAAGCGCACGCCCTTTACAATGCCGAGCCAAAAAAACGGCTCAGCCAAAGCGACTGAAACTCCGCTTTTCCCGCCGTCACTTATACGGCTTGCAAGCGGCGGCGTTTTTTGAGATTCTGCTCGGCATGAGAACAGCCTTCTGTCTTCTCATCAGCCTCATCACTACCATCTATCTCAAAGGAGCCGCTCCCGCCATGGCCATTTCGTTTCAGGATGATGTTGATTTCCTCAAAAAACACACCGATGTGATCGTGCTTGCCGATGGCAACGCCCAGGTTGCCGTCGTGCCCGCTTATCAGGGTCGTATCATGACCAGCACTGCCGACGGAGCAGGTGGATTCAGTTTTGGCTGGGTCAATCGCCCACTTATCGCGTCGGGCAAGTTCCAAAAACACATCAATGTGTTTGGCGGTGAAGACCGTTTCTGGATCGGTCCGGAGGGCGGACAGTTCTCGATTTTTTTTGCCAAGGGCGCGCCGTTTGATTTGGAGCATTGGTTCACGCCGGCGCCGATTGACACCGAGCCGTTTGAGACAATCAGCGCCAGCGCCACAAAAGCCGTTTTTCGCAAGACGATGAAGCTGACCAACTACTCCGGCACGAAATTCGACCTCGAAGTTGTTCGCGAAGTCCGTCTGGTGGACGCCGCCCAACACCTGGGAATCCGTTTGAAACCGTCCGTCAAAGCCGTGGCCGTGGAATCAGTCAACACCATCAAAAACATCGGCGTCGAGCCATGGCGAAAAGAAACCGGACTGCTTTCGATTTGGATGTTGGGAATGCTCAACGCTTCACCGGCCACCACCGTGGTAATCCCGTTTGTCAAGGGACCGGAAACGAAACTCGGCCCGATTGTCAACGACGCTTATTTCGGCAAAGTGCCCGTCGAGCGGCTGGCAGTGAAAGATGCGGTTCTCTATTTTGCCGCCGACGGGAAGTGTCGGAGCAAAATCGGATTGTCGCCGAAACGCGCAAAATCCGTATTGGGCAGCTACGATGCCGTCAACAAAGTATTGACGGTTGTGCAATTTAACCGGCCAAACGGCGCGACCGAATACGTCAATTCCATGTGGCAGTTGCAGGAAAATCCGTACGACGGGGATGTCATCAACAGTTACAATGACGACGGAAAGATGGGGCAGTTCTATGAACTTGAAACCTCTTCGCCCGCGCTGGCGCTGGCGCCCGGTCGTTCCGGGACACATATCCACCGCACCATTCATCTCCAGGGCGAGGAGAAAGATCTCGACCCAGTTGCCCGACGTGTGTTTGGTGTCACCCTGGCCGATATTCGCAATGGCTTGAAATGAAACAACTTCAAAAAGCTTTTACACTGATTGAACTGCTCGTGGTGATTGCCATCATCGCCATCTTGGCGGCGTTGTTGTTTCCAACATTCGCCGGCGCGAAAGAAAAGGCGCTACGAACCGTTTGTCTGGGTAATCTTCGTCAACTGGCGCTGGCTTCCATCCAGTACGCGTCTGAAAACAACGGTTTTTTGCCGTTTCCCAACTGGGCGTCGAAAGAAAGCTGCGGAGCGGGCTGGGCGTACAATCGGGCGGTATCCTACACGGGTAGCACCACCGATCTGATGTACGGAGTGCTTTGGCCCTACCTGCGGAACGAAAAAATCTATCGTTGTCCCGCGGACAAACCACCCTACAAATCCACTCCACACAAACTCAGTTCCTATGTTATGAATGGCGCTGTTTGCGGGTTTGGAGGAACTTGTACCTATAAACTCTCCCGTTTCAATCCCGATGACATTCTGTTCTGGGAAGGCGACTCCGTGCAAATGGGGGCTGGCGACGATCTCAGCCAGTTCCCCTCGCAGGGCTTGGACACCCGTCACAGTCCTGGCGCTTGTATCGGTTGTTTTGACGGACATGTGGAATGGCTTTCGATTGCGCGTTTCAACGAAATGGCTTACTCCACCGGCGTGCGGAACCGGCTCTGGTGCAAACCCGGCAGCGCCACGGGCCATTAGTGGCCCGCCGCTTGCTACAGGAAAATCGCCGGCTGTTTTTACACGAATGAGAATTGACAGATGAAATCTTTACTTCGTCCCATGAGTTCGCGCGGTCTTTTGCGGGCCGCGGCGGTTTTTGCGGTTTTCGCCGTGCTGTTTGTGGCGCTCTTCCTAGGGGTGGCCCACTCAATCAGCATCTTATCCCAAGGAACTGTCCCAGAAACCTATCGTCGCGGATTTGACAGTGAAATTCGGCTCCTCCGTCTGACCACCGCCGGTTCGGCCATTTGCAGCCTGGCTCTCGGAGCCTGTATCGCCACCATCTATTTCCTCTGGCGGGCAGCTTCTTCAAAACAGAACGGCAACCAACCGCTCCCCCGCTAACGCTGTGCCGCGGGATGTCTCTCTTTCCAGCGCTGACGCAAAACGTCGTGCAACCGCTGATGACAGTCGGCCGGCAGATCATACGGCTGGCCATTTTTGTAAATGGTAATGGTCTTGCGAATGTTGTCCACCACCACCTGACAGGGATTACATCCCGCCAGATGTTTCTCAAACGATTCGCACAGGCCCGGATCCACTTCGCCGTCCACGTATTCGTTGAGCAGCTTCAAAAGTTCTTCGCACTTCATCTGACGATACTGAGCCTCATAACGTAAAAAGGTTACTCTTCCTCCTCGTGACGGTGCGGTTCCAGACGCCGCGTCTCATCGCCAAACAACCGGGTCAGATGTTCCCGCAGTTGCAGACGCGCCCGCAAAAGACGGACTTTCACATTGGCTTCGCTCAATCCCAGCGCCTCGGCAGTCTCCTTGACAGACAAGCCTTCGACATCGCGCAGCAGAAATACCAACCGATGTTTCTCGTCGAGCGCCGCCAGCGCCTCCTCAATCAACCGCTGTGTCTCATGCCGCTGCGACAATTGTTCGGGCGACTCCTTCCAGTCGGCGACGTACTCCGGGTGGGGTATCTTCGCGTAGTCATCGTCGGGATCGGGCGCCACCGCCTCGTCCAGCGAAACGGTCGGCAACCCCTTGCGTTTGCGAAGGATCTTTAGCGCCCCGTACGTCGCAATCCGAAGCAGCCACGTCGAGAAACTCGCTTCTTCTCGAAAACTGTCGAGATGTTCCAACGCGCTGATGAAGGTCTGTTGCGTCACATCCTCGGCATCGTGTTCGTTGCCGGTTACCCGACGGGCAATCGTGTACACGCGCCGCTCATAACGATCCACCAACTCCTCAAACGCTCCCAAATCGCCGCTGCGGGCACGGCGAACAAGTTCACTGTCACTGGGTTGGACGGGTATCTCCGGCACAACCCTGCTCATAACATGATTGCGCTTGTGCGGGCAAGCCCAAGCAGGTAGCCTTCAAACGTCCATGGCTTACGATTCTCTGCGCGAATTTGTCTCAAAACTCGAAGCGGCGGGCGAATTGAAACGCATCCGCGTCGAGGCCGATCCCGTGCTGGAAATCACCGAGTTCGCCAACCGCGAAATGAAATCGCCCGACGGCGGCAAGGCGTTGCTGTTCGAGAAATGCAAAGCCAGCCAGTTCCCGCTCCTCATCAACGCCTACGGCTCGACCAAACGAATGGCCATGGCGCTTGGCGTCAGCGATGTCGAGGAGATTGCGCGCGAACTGGAGTCGCTCTTGAAAGCCAAGCCGCCAACCTCGTTCAAAGACGCCATCGCATTGCTCGGCACGGCACTGGAACTGCGACACGCAAAACCGAAGATCGGAACGGCCACGTTCAGCAAGCAGCTTTCCGCGCTCGGCGAACTGCCCATCCAAAAATGTTGGCCCGGCGACGCCGGGCGATTCATCACTCTGCCGCTGGTCATCACCCGCGACCCCGATACCGGAGCGCGCAACCTCGGAATGTATCGAATGCAGGTCATTGACGACCACACCACGTTCATGCACTGGCAACTGCACAAGACCGGCGCGCGCCATTGGCGACGATACCGCGAGTTGAACCGACGAATGCCCGTCACTGTCGCCCTCGGCGGCGATCCTGTCTATGCCTTTTGCGCCAGCGCACCGTTGCCCGATGGCATGGACGAAATGCAACTGGCCGGTTTTTTGCGAAAAAAGTCCGTCGAACTCGCCCAATGCCAGACCAACAACCTCGAAGTGCCTGCTGACTGCGATTTTGTGCTGGAAGGTTATGTGGACCCCAACGAACCGCCAGAGATGGAAGGCCCCTTCGGCGATCACACCGGCTACTACACCACACCTGAACCGTACCCGAAATTCCACATCGAACGGATCGCCGCCCGGCCCGACGCGATTTACCCCAGCACCATTGTCGGCATCCCGCCGATGGAAGACTTCTACATGGGCACCGCCAGTGTACGAATTTTTCTGCCCGTGTTCAAGATGACGTTCCCCGAAATTGTGGACATCGCCCTGCCGGCGGAAGGCGTTTTTCACAACCTCGTCATCGTTTCCATCAAGAAACAGTTCCCCTATCACGCCATGAAGGTCATGCACGGCCTCTGGGGCATGGGACAGATGATGTTCAGCAAAATGATCGTCGTCGTGGATGCCGACGTAAATGTCCACGACACACGCGAGGTGTTGTTTCGGCTCTGTGCCAACATTGACCCGCAACGCGACCTCATCTTCACAAAAGGCCCTGCCGACGTTCTGGACCACGCCACGCCCGTGCTCGGATTCGGCAGCAAACTCGGTATTGACGCTACCCACAAACTTCCCGGCGAAAAAGACTGTCGCCCGTGGCCACCGCTCATTCGAATGGATGAATCGGTCAAGCGTCGCGTGGACGACTTGTTGCAACACCCCCACAACCCGCAATAATCCCGCAACCTCTACTCACCCCTTTCTCATTCCTCCTTCAACTTTGCGCCCTCTCCATCCTTCCCCATCCCTCCACACACACACCCAAAAAAAACGGCTAAACTTTGGAACGATCGTTCCAAAGTTTAGCCACTTTTTGTTTTGGAAGGATGGAGAGGGGCGGAGTTGATCGGGGGGATGGAATTGCGGCGACCTCCCATTGGCGCACCACATCAGTTGGCAATTGTGAGCAAGGGATAAATTCGGATAGTATGCGCGCATGAGACGGACGATTTCGTTGATGATCGCCGTGATGACGTTGGCGTTGGCGACCCGCATCTTTCATGTGGGAGACCGGGTTCTCTGGTTCGACGAAGCGGTCTCGCTTTTGGTAGCAAAAGCAAGCGTCCCCGACATTCTCGCGGCAGCGCAGGATGATACACACTCGCCGTTTTACTATCTCATTCTCCATTTTCTACCGCGCGGTGAACTGGCCGCGCGCGCCTTTTCCGTCGCCTGCGGCGTGTTGACAGTCGCGCTGGTGTTCCTCATTGGGCGCAGAGTGGGCGGCAACGTTGCCGGCGCAATCAGCGCGGTGTTGATGGCGTTGTCTCCGCTGCATGTCTGGTACTCACAAGAGGCGCGGATGTATGCGCTTCAGACGTTGTTGGTCACGGTCTCGTGGTGGCTGTTATTTCTGGCTTTGGATTCGCGTTGTTGGCGGTGTTGGACGGCGTACGCGGTGGCAACGGCTCTGAGCTTGTATGCACAGTACACGTCAGCATTTGTGCTGGTAGCGCAATGGTTGTTTGTGATCGTGTTTCGGCGCCAGGCATTGCGTCCGTGGGTGCTGGCGCAAGCGGGTGTGGCGCTGTTGTTTGCGCCGTGCGTGCCGTTGTTCATGCATCATCTGGTTGGCGGTACGTTTGGGTTTTGGCTCGGCAAGTTTTCATGGGCTGATCCGCCGCGGTTTTTTGCATTGTTAAGCGGTACCATCCCGAAACAGCCTCCCTACTGGCCCTGGGCAACACTGAGCATTTTGCTGCTGGTTGTTGCGGCCATTCGTCGGGGTAAACAGGTGGGGGCAATTTTGTTGTGGCTCCTGGTGCCGGTCATTTTGCTGGCGCTGGTGTCGTTGCGGTCGAATGCGTTTCTGCCGCGCGCGTTGCTGATGGTGACGCCGGCGTTTGCGTTGCTGATCGGCTGCGCCGCTGCGGATGCAAAAGGCGCAACACTGGCGGTGCTGCTGGCAGCAGCCAACCTCTTTGCGCTGCAACGCTACTATTTCACGCCAAACCCGTGGATTCGGTCGCCGTTGCGCGAGGCGGCGGAAACGATCGGACGGCACTACCGGTCGGACGATATCGTGGTGCACTCCTCGCGGTTTTCCTACCGTCCATTTCAATTCTATCTCGGCGACAAAGTCATCCAAGGTCTGGTTCGCCCCACCGACGAGGAGCCGTCGTTGTGTCGGGCCATCGGCAATGGACGACTTCCGTCGCAAACACCAAGACGAATCTGGTTGGTGTTGTGGCCGGACTTCCAGCAGCCGGGGTTTCACAATCAGGTGCTGGCGGAGATGAACGCGCGTCATCCGCGTCATCGTGAAGTTTTCTCGTCGCCGCAACTGCTGGTGATGCTTTATGACTAAACCGGGTAATCGAGCGCTTCGGGAATCATCACGTGGGTCAACGCCTCGGCAGCACGGTCTTTGGCCAGACGCGAACCGGTCAGGCAACCGTCGAGTTTGGTACGCAGCCGAATGAACTCGTCCATACCCTCGAAGTGAACACACGGGCCGGCTTTGACCGGGTGTTCCTGTCCCTGGCCGGCGACCTCCCCGTAGGCGGACGCGGCACCGGCGATACCGGGAATGACGTTTTCGATCTCTTCCAGCTCGATCTCCCGGTAACACTGCGCCATGCCGGCGGCGTCCCATGCGGGATGACGATTGAATCCGTAGGCCAGTTCGGCGCAGATGCGACCGACTTCCCCGGCAGCGCGGGCAACCTGGGTGTGGGCGAGGTCGGTGTAAAAACGCAACAGGCCGGGCAACGCTTCGGCCACGGTCGGATTCTGCGGGCCTTTCGCTTCCAACTCCAGCACATCGAGGATGAACGCCCGCGCAGCCAGCAACCAACAAAGCGCATCGGCCAGCGGGAACGTCACGCCATGTCGGTTGCCATGAAAGAGTTTCTTGCCGTCGGCATCGGTAGCTTCCTGCAAATGCTCCAACGTCCAGAGCCACATCTTCATTGCCGTGGCCAGCGCGCAGGCGCCCGTGCCGGGACGCTCGGCACCGATGCGGCGCATCTCGGCGATCCAGCCTTTGAATTGTTCGAGGAACAACTCGTTGGTCATGGTGACGGACAGTTGTCGGCGCTGGACGGCTTCGGGGCCTTCGTAGGTCGCTTCGAGCTGGGCATCCATCCATTTGTGGCCGAGGAAACCGGGACAATCCTCGGTGATGCCGTAACCACCGACGAGGCTGACGGCTTCGCGCATGACATTGGCGCCGTGGCCGGTGTTCCAGAGTTTGCAGGCCGGGCAAAGCACATTCGCCTGGCTGGCCCGCAAGACATACTGAATCATCGGATCCTCGCCGGGCACCTTGCCGGCGCGAAGCGCTTCCATGGCATCCTTCTCAAACTTCTGGATCGCCTTGAACTGGGCACGCGCTCCCGTGAGTTTCTGTTCCGCAAAATAGGCGTTTTTCTGTTTCGTGAGCGGGTCCAGTTCGTCGAAAAGCCGCGCCGTGGCGAATCCGAGCGACGCGGCGGCTTCGCCTGTGGCCCAGACATCCACGAGCCGCTGGAGGGCGTCTTCTTTCGTCTGCAAACCAAGGTCATAGCGCGGCGTGCCGGGCGAAGCGGCGGCGCCACCGCGAAACCGGGAACGGTGATAGCGAATGACCGGCTCGATGGAGGAAAGCAATTTTGCCGCCGTCATCAGGCCGACCGTCACGCGGGTGTGACTAAACACGGCCTCGATGATCTCACCGTGGCTGAGGTTTGGCACAATGACACCGTCCTTGATCGTATAGCCGCCGATGATACGGCTGGCAGGCACTTTGACGTTCAACACCGGGTCGCAGGTCGAGGAGAGTTGGTGAACGAGTTTCTTGGTGGCCGTGCCCCGGTCCCACGTGCCGGGATCGTCCTCGTGAAGGATGATCATGCAACTGGATTTGATGCGCGGATCATCGGTGTCCACGGCGGCGGTGACGAAGTTGGCAAACCCCATGTTGGTGATGAAACGGCCGCGCTTGTTGACTTCGAGAATCGGTTCCTGGCCTTCCTTCCACTCGGCCACGCGCACCTTGCCGCTGAGAATGCCGGTCTCGACACCGACATACGGCAGCGGCTCGGTCAACGCAAATGCGCCGCGCCAAACCTTGCGATTCTCGCCCGGTTTCGGCGGACAAGCCATGCTCATGTAGAAATGGCGTTGCTCATCGGTGCCGCACTCGTAAATGGGCGAAAGAGCGAGGTTCCCAGCGAGACTGCCCGTGGCGGCGCCGCCGTCCACCCACGACAACTCAAACGCGATCAACGCCAACACGAGATTTTTCGGCCCTGCGATGTAACCGCCGTCTTCGGGGTCCATGAACGCGGCGGTGATACCGGCGTCGTCCATCGCTTTGAGCATCTCCTCTTTGCGGGCGTTCCAGTCGTGCGTATTGCGCACGCCGTCGGCCACCAGGCGGGCGACGAGGCCGCGTGCGACGGAGCGGGCGGCCTGCACGGCCATTTGGAGGTCGTAACGGTCGCTGTAGCGCCACATGATCTGGCGGACTTCGTCGCCGGGCAGTGTGCGCAACGTTTCGGTCGTCGGGGTGGAATGGCTGTTCTGCATGGGGCAGGATGATAAGCAGTGACTCGCGCGGGTTGCAAGGTGAAACCTTTTGGGATAGAACACCGTCATGTTTTTCACCGTGGCAACCGCCGTGTTACTGGCCGTGGCACCGGGAGAACATCCCCGGTTATTCTTCCACAAAGAGGATGTCCCTGCGCTCCGCCAAAAAGCCGCCACTCCCGAAGGACAGGCCATCGTTCGACGCCTTCGTTTCCTGCTCAATGGCAGCGACGGCGAAACCATGCCGACTGCGAAACGCCCCCTCGATGCCCCGTTTGGCGACAAAAGCCCCGAAATCGAGTTGCCCGAAGGCGCCTACTCCATCAGTCACGCCGCCGGCTTCGGGATGCTTTACCAACTGACCGGCGACAAAAAATACGCCGACCTCGGACGCCAATGTTTCGAGTGGGCTTTCGCCGGCGTGCGCGACCGCGACGGCAAAGGCCGTTACAGTTGGAAAGAACCGAGTGGCGCGCTCCGCGCCGGGCCGTCGGTCGGCTGGTACGCGGTTGGCTACGACCTTTGCTATGATGGCTGGGAACCGGCGTTTCGAGAGCGTGTCGCCCGCGCCATTCAAGACTACGAAAAAGGCACGCCCCACTGCAATCTCGACGACCTCGCCCGCGGCAAACGCCAACACCCCGGCAGCAACCACTGGGGTGCCCAAATCGGCGGCGCCAGCCTCGCCCTGCTGGCCATCCGCGGCGACCCCGGCGTAGATGCGCCCCACATCGAAGAACTCCTCGCCGCCAACGAGAAATGCATCGAACGCCAGCTCGCCACCGGCTGGGGTGATCACGGCTGGTTTGCCGAGGGCGACGGTCCCGGCGCAATCTCCTCCGATACCGCGCTGGTTCCCGCGTTACAAGCCTGGCGCACGGCAGCCGGGAAAGATTTCATCACCACACACACCGCCGCCCAATGGATGACGTTGAAATGGCTGATGCTCACCCAAATCGTTCCCAACCCGACAAAACACAACTTCCCTCACCGCGGCGTGTACGACCACAACGTCTGGGCGCGCCGCGGCCTCAGCGGCAGCGGCACCTTCGCACAAGGTTTCGGCGCCATTGCCGACGAGTTCAAACCCGCCCTGCTCTGGATGTACAATCGCACCTTCAAAACCGCCGACGACATCGCCGGCGCCCCCTGCGACACCGTCAGCCCCTATCCCCACCGAGCCGTGCTCGCGCTGGTGAACTGGCCGTTCGGCCTCACCGAGAAAAATCCCGGCGAGGTCCTGCCACGCGCCGTTCAAGACAAAGCCGCCGATTTCTACATGTTCCGCAACCGCTGGGCCGACGCCGATGACATCATCGTGACCGCCCTATTACGCGGTTCGCGCGGCAATTACAGCGTCCCCGGCGGCGACATTCTGGTCTGGGGACTCGGCCAAAAGAAAACGTTCCCCGTCCGCGTCACCGGCACCGTGAAAACGTTCCGCGCCACCGAACGCGGTGGCGGATTCAGCACATCGCTCGGCTCGTTCCTGGTGGACTTCAGTGACCACGACGCGCTACTGGTCCTCACCGGGCCCGTGCA
>CAZISE010000052.1:0-20284 GCA_964541945.1 uncultured Verrucomicrobiota bacterium | reverse complement strand
TCTGGAGCTTCTCCTTGCCTGTCCATTTCCTGCGTTTCATTGAGTCCTTTCTTGCTGCTAGGACTCTCAAATTCACCGCCCCCTTTCAAGGGGAGCAGTATATCCTTTCTTGCTGCTAGGACTCTCAAATCCACCGCCCCCTTTCAAGGGGAGCAGTATAGCTATCTACAAATACGAAGTTAGTGAGCGAGCGAACATCCGGCACATGCGTGAAATAATGAAAGACATCTCGGTCGAACACATTTTATCCCAAGAATGGCACTGGATAAAAGATGAGGATGATTTTTTGAAGGCGATGTCTCAGGATGAATGGGCCGCCTTTTGCGGAAAAATCGACGAGTGCATCAACGGGATCGGAAATCTCCTTTTGATTACACGAAGTGAAAATACTTCCCAGGGCAAGAAGCATCCAGCAGACAAAGAATATGAATGCAAAGGAGGCTCCTACGATTGGCACCAAAAAAACCGGAAGAGATGGAAGTCGCCACAACAATGGGCCAACCTAATCAATGAACGTGGTAACGCGATATTCAAATTCATACTCAAAAACCTCGTTGGCACTACCGAACACCCACAGGTTGCAAAGTTCTAGTGATGCTACGTGCAAACAGGCACACTATGAATCTAAGGCACGGAATCAAGTCACTGCTTTCTAGCGGTTGCGGCGGCAGTCTCCGGGTTCAATGGCAAGATTGTGGTGTATTACGGGCGCGCTGATTTGCATTCGACTTGGATCAGCTTGATTTCGTGGCCGTGTGTCGTCGTTGCGCTTCATGCCGTGGAACCGTGGGCGTTCTGGTTGGTATCGGCCTTGAGCGGTCTCCTGACGGTCCGCCGTGTGGCATTCGTTCAAGGCGAACAGGACAATCGGAGCGGTCATCCTGTCGGTTTTCGCCAAGTATGCCTTGCTGCTTCTGATTACGTTTTGCAGCCTGATTGCCACTGGCGGCGCGTTTGCAGCGGCTGACAAGACAACGAAGAAACAATACAAGGAAGCGGCGCAACATGCCGCCGTAGCCGCAACGGCAGGCATCGGTTTTCTTGCATTTCGTCGCCTCATCAACCGTCTCGTCACTGAAAAGCCTCCGGAATCCCCGGCAAAAGGCAAATAGGAGGCAGTGCAAATCGGCGTGGCCAATTCCGCCCTTGTCACACAGCCGCTGCTGAGCAGAAACGACAGCGTTGAAAACACGGTTAGGCCAATAAGTTGAGCGCATGGCAAAGGTTATCAGAGAGACAGCCGACACGGTGTATGCGACCTTCCGTCGCCTCAAACCGAGGCAACGGGAAGCGGTGATCGAGCGTTTGCTGCGCGACCGGGAGTTTCGGGAAGATTTGCTGGATATAGCCACGATTGAGCAGCGTCGCCATGAACCGGGGCGGCCGTTGCGCGAGTATCTTGCGGATCGAGAAACCGGGTAGCCATTTGTCATGGCCTACACGGTCATTCTCAAGCGATCCGCAGAAAAGGAACTCGCTCGTTTACCAGTACCTCTCCACTGCCGCGTCGTTGCCAAGCTTCTCGAACTGGAGAATAACCCGCGTCCGTCCGGAGTTCAGAAGTTGCATGGGCACGACGGCTATCGTATTCGGGTCGGTGATTACCGAGTGCTTTAGCTTGATTGACGATCAAACGGGAACAATCCAAGTCACGGCCATTGGCTGCCATCGGGAAGTTTAACACTGAAACTCTTTTGTTCCGTGAAGGTCTCCTGACTTCGCGGCTGTCAGATTCACGAATGGGCGTATCGGAGTCGTCCACTGAACGACCATCCGAAAGAATCGAATCGCCAGAAGTCAAGGATGCGGGCGCGGATTGAACATGTGTTGGGGTACATAAACCAGACGATGAAGGGGTTTTATCTGCGCTATATTGAAAAATGACGCAACACGGTGGCGATTGGTTTTCACCACCTGATTCTACAACATGGCTCGCAATGGACAGATCATGCGATTGAGGTTGCTGCCGTTGTGAGCCATCGGAAAAGAAACTGGAAAAAGGCGAAAAGCAAGAACACGAAATGAAAAATCACAAAGAGTCAAAGCCATGAAATCAATCTCGAAAGGCGTAGCCATGAACCAAAACCCAACCAAACAACAAACCACAATCCTCAAACCGATTCCGCAAAATAGTTACCAGAAACACACAGGGAACCCGGTAACGGGTTCCCTGTGTGGCGAAAAAAGACGGAACTGACCGTTGTGGTTATTTCTTCTTGCCGGCCCCACCTACCATGATCCGCTTGGCAACAGCGGTGTCACCTTCTCCGGCATATAGAACGGTGACTTTATCCCCGGCCTTGATGTCGCCAATGGCTCCTTCCTTCTTCTCGGCAGTGGCGACCTTGGTTTTCTCGTTAACGGTGAACGTCTTGGTTTCTTCGCCCTTCTTGACCTTGATACAGGCGGCGTCGCAGGACTCGACAGTGCCCGTAAACTGTTTGGTGGCGACTTCGGGTTTCTTCCCTTCCTTCTTTTCGGGCTTGTCGGCAGCAAAACCGGTACCCGTGTACGCGAGTCCCATGGCGACCATGGTCAATGCGGCAATGAGAGATTTCATTGGATGAAGTCCTCCTGTTGGTGGTTGATTTATTGTTCCCTGCCTTCTGCCCGCCCTTTACGCCAACCTCCGTCATCCGTCAACCACAAAATCAACAAGTGACGAGGCGGTGAATTTCGCCGTTGCGCTGGGGGCAGCATCTGTTTACAACCAACAGCATGTTGGAAACCGCCATGGAGGCAGCCTACGCTGCCGGAAAATTATTACGCCGAAACTTCGGCTCGTCGCTGGTCGTCCATCAGGCGACCCACCGCGACATCAAGCTGGAGTTGGACGAGCAATCGCAAAAAGCCATCACGAAGGTGATCCTTGCGGATTTTCCCGACCACGCCATCCTTGGCGAAGAGGGCGTCAGTGGTCCGTCGGAGGCGCCGGTACGGTGGGTGATTGATCCGCTCGACGGGACGGTGAACTATTTTTACAATATCCCGCATTATGCCGTCAGCGTCGCGGCTCAGGAACGCGTGGGCGACGGTTGGCAGACGGTGGCTGGGGTGGTGTACGCGCCAGAGGCGGACGAGATGTTCGCGGCGCAACGCGGCAAGGGGGCGACACTGAACGGACGTCCCATCCGCGTGAGCGAGCGGGATCGGATGGAGGAGGCCATAATCGGGATCGGCTTTTTCAAAAGCGAGGAAACAATTCGTCGCGGACTGGCGGATTTCCAGCACCTGATCCTGCGGGCGCGCAAGATGCGGTTGATGGGCGCGGCGGCGCTCGATGTGGCGTATGTGGCCTGCGGCCGATTCGATGCGTACATCGAGTATGGAATCAAACTCTGGGATGTGTGCGCCGGGTTGCTGGCACTGGAGGAGGCGGGAGGACGCTGCGAGAGCGTGCCGTCCGGGGAACCGCATTCTTTCCATGTGCGAGTCTGGAACGGGAAACTGCCGTTGCCGCCCGCCGGGCAATTTTCGTAAGAAAAACGGCGTTCCTCATGCAGTTGGGCTTGCAAGACGTCGCTTGATGTTTAGGATACAGCCCGTCCAGGAGAAAACCCCCTCAAGAGGAGTTGGTCATGGCCGAAGAACTGCAACATTTGATTGATCGCATCCAGCGGGAAGCGATCGAAAAATCCGAGCGCGAAAGCGCTGAAATCCTGACAAAGGCGAAAGCCGAAGCGGCCAGCCTTGTGAAAGAGGCCGAGGCCCGCGCTCAGGCCATCATCGAGAAGGCTCAGAAGGATTCGGAAATCTTCGTTGAACGCGGACGCAAAACCCTCGAACAAGCCGCCCGCGACCTGTTGATCACCGTTGGCCAGGGCGTCGAGAATATCCTCAAAGACATTGTGGGCGAGGCGGTCAAACAAGCGCTCGATAGCGAGACGTTGAAAAAGATGCTGTTGACGGTCGCGCAGGCTTACGCCCGCGAGGAGGGACCGAAAAACCGCATTGCCCTGTTGATCAGCCCCGAAGACCAGAAAGAAATCATTGCCTTCTTTGCCGAGATGTACCGGCAAAAACTCATCGGCGGTGTGGACATTCGTGCCGACAACAGCATCTTCAAAGGATTCAAGGTTCGGTTGGTGGACCAGCACATCGAACATCAGTTTACCAACGAAGCCATCGCCGAGGCGTTGTGTAACTTTCTGCGCCCGCACATGGCCGAGATTGTCCATCGCGCCGCGCGCAAGACCGGAGAAAGCGAACGGTGAGTTACCATTACATCCTGGCCAGCCTCCCGATGATGTTTTTCGGCGACCCGCCGCCGCTGCGCTCGGCGCAATGGCGACAGCAGCTTCAGGGGGTGTTGCCGGAGGCAGACCTGGTGTTTGTGGACGCTTTTTTGGAGGGGCGCGCCATCGGCGGTTGCCGCTTTGCCGATCAATGGCAGGCGAAGGAAACACAATTGCGCAACGCCATTGCCCGCGCCCGCGCCGCCCAGCTCGGCGTCGAAGCGCGCCCCTATCAACACCCACACACCGGTTACGACGTCTTCATCGAAGACGCAGTGACCAACGCCTTTACCAAGGCCACTCCGCTGGAACGTGTTCGTGAACTGGATCGTTGCCGCTGGCATCTGGCGGAAGAATTGGCTCGCCCCGAACCGTTCGGACTGGCTCCCATTCTGGCTTTTGCCATCCAGCTTCGCATTGCCGAACACTGGGCTAGCCTGCAGGATGCCGACGGCCAGAAGGCCGTCGAACAATTTGTCAGCGCCAACGCGCGCTGGGAGAACACCAACGCATGAGTGAAAACATCGGAAAAATCGTCGGCGTCAGCGGCAACCTGCTGATGGTCGAGTTCGAGAAACCCGTCTCCCAAAACGAGGTCGCCTACGCCCTCCTCGGTGACCTGCGCCTGAAAGCCGAGGTCATCCGTGTCCGTAGCCGATATGCTGAGTTGCAGGTCTTCGAGGACACCACCGGCCTGCGCGAAAACGACAAGGTCGAGTTCACCGGCGAAATGCTCTCCGTCGAACTCGGCCCCGGGCTGCTGACTCAGATTTTCGATGGCCTGCAAAATCCTCTGCCGAACCTTGCCGCTAAATACGGGTTTTTCCTCCAACGCGGCCGCTACGAGATCGCCCTGCCCCGCGATAAAAAATGGGCCTTCACGCCCGTCGCCAAACCCGGCGACCGGCTCACCGCGGGCGAAACACTCGGCACCGTGCCGGAAGGCATTTTCCAACACCGGATCATGGTCCCGTTCCTCTGGCGCGGCACCTGGGAACTCGTCGAAGTCGCTCCTGCCGGCGACTACACGGTCGAACAGACCATTGCCAGGCTGCGCGATGATCACGGCCATGTTCAGGAGGCAAAACTCTCGCAACGATGGCCGGTCAAGCTACCCATCAAAGCGTACGCGGAACGATTGCGCCCCGTCGAACCGATGGTCACGCGCATCCGCTGCATTGACACCTTCTTCCCTGTCGCGCGCGGCGGCACCTACTGCATCCCCGGCCCGTTCGGCGCGGGCAAAACCGTCCTGCAACAGATCACCAGCCGACACGCCGACGTGGATGTCGTCATCTTTGCCGCCTGCGGCGAACGCGCGGGCGAAGTCGTCGAAACCTTGCGCGAGTTTCCGCACCTGCAAGACCCGCGCACCGGCCGCAGCCTGATGGAGCGCACGCTGATCATCTGCAACACCAGTTCCATGCCGGTCGCCGCGCGCGAGGCGTCGGTGTACACGGCGGTCACCATTGCCGAGTACTACCGGCAGATGGGTTTGCACGTGCTCTTGCTCGCCGACTCGACTTCTCGGTGGGCGCAGGCGTTGCGCGAGATGTCAGGCCGGCTGGAAGAGATACCGGGCGAAGAAGCCTTCCCGGCCTATCTGCAATCGGTCATCGCGGCATTCTACGAACGTGGCGGCCTGGTGAAACTCAAGGACGGCTCGGTCGGCTCCATCACCATCGGCGGCACCGTCAGCCCCGCCGGCGGCAATTTCGAGGAACCGGTCACCCAATCCACGCTCAAAGTGGTCGGTGCATTTCACGGGCTTTCCCGGGAACGCTCCGACCAACGCCGCTATCCGGCGATTCACCCGCTGGAAAGCTGGTCGAAATACACCGGCGTCGTGCCGGCGGAGGAAGTCGAGTTTGCCCGGCGCGTGTTGCGCGAGGGCAACGAAGTCAACCAGATGATGAAAGTCGTCGGCGAAGAAGGCACGCCGATGGAGGATTTCCTGTTGTATCTAAAAGCGGAATACCTCGATGCGGTCTATTTGCAACAGGACGCTTATCACGAAATTGACGCGGCCACACCGGCCGAGCGACAGCGGTATGTCTTCCATCGGCTCCACAAGATTCTGAAAACGAAGATGAAGTTTGCCGACAAAGACACGGCGCGCCGATTCTTCCTGCGACTAACGCAGACCACCAAGGACTGGAACCGGGTGGACATGAAATCACCCGAATTCGCCGCGTTGGAGCAACAAATCGAGAAAGCCGTCGCGGAGGTGACGGAGTATGCATAAGGTTTATGGCAAGATTGACAAGATTGCCGGCAGCGTGATCACGGTGCAGGCGGACGACGTGGGCTACCGGGAACTGGCACAGGTCACCTCCCGACAGGGCACCTCGCTGGCACAGGTGATCCGACTCGAAGGCGGACGCGTGGATTTGCAGGTGTTCGCCGGCAGCCGCGGCATTTCCACCGACGCGCAGGTCCGGTTCCTCGGTCACACCATGCAAGTGCCGTTCTCCGATGCGCTACTCGGTCGCGTCTTCAACGGCAGCGGCCAACCCCGCGACCGCGGTCCCGCCATCACCGAAAACATGACCCCCATCGGCGGCCCGTCGGTCAATCCGGCCAAACGCATTATCCCGCGCAAAATGGTGCGGACCGGCATCCCGATGATTGACCTGTTCAACACGCTGGTCGAATCGCAGAAACTCCCGATCTTCTCCGTGGCCGGCGAGCCGTACAACCAACTCCTCGCCCGCATTGCCATGCAGGCCGAGGTGGACATCATCATCCTCGGCGGGATGGGATTGAAGCACGACGATTATCTGTTCTTCCGTGACACACTCGAAGAACAGGGCGCGCTGTCCCGGTCGGTCTTGTTCATTCACACCGCCGCCGACCCGATTGTCGAATGTCTGCTCGTGCCAGATGTGAGCCTCGCTGTTGCCGAACAGTTCGCGCTGCAAAATAAGCGGGTGCTCGTGTTGTTGACTGACATGACGAATTTTGCCGATGCGATGAAGGAAATCGCCGTCACGATGGAACAAGTGCCGTCGAATCGCGGTTATCCCGGTGACCTCTACAGCCAGTTGGCCGCCCGCTACGAGAAAGCCGTGGACTTCGAGGGCGCCGGCTCGATCACGATTCTGGCGGTGACGACCATGCCCGGCGACGACGTGACCCACCCGGTGCCCGACAACACCGGCTACATCACCGAAGGACAGTTTTATCTCCGCAATGGACGCATCGAGCCGTTCGGGTCGCTAAGCCGCCTGAAACAGCTCGTGAACAACAAAACCCGCGAAGACCATCGCACCATTATGAACACGATGATCCAGCTTTACGCCGGTTACAAAGAGACGCTGGAAAAACAGGCGATGGGCTTTCGCATGAGCGGTTGGGATCAAAAACTTCTCAAATACGGCCAGCGATTTGAAGCCGAGATGATGGACCTGCGCGTCAACATCCCGATCGAGAAAGCACTCGACCTCGGCTGGCAGATTCTGGCCGATTGTTTTGCTCCCGAAGAGACCGGTATCCCGACCAAATTGATCAGCAAATTCTGGCCGAAGAACTAGCCGCATGGCGAAGATCAAGTACACCAAAAACGAGTTGAAAGCGCAGCGCGACGCGTTGGCGCGTTTCCGGCGGTATCTGCCGACGCTGCAGTTGAAGAAGCAACAGATGCAGATCGAAGTCCGCCACGCCGAGGCCGCGCTGGAAGCCAAACGCACCGAGGAAACCGCCGCCCGTCGGGAATTGGCTTCGTGGGTGAAACTGTTTTCCGAGCCGATTGATTTTTCCCAGTACCTGCGTGTGGCCAGAATCAACACGACCACCGGCAATATCGCCGGGGTGAGCTTCCCGGTCTTCGAGTCCATCGAATTTGAGCGTCACCTGCCCGATCTGTTCGCCACACCGGCCTGGGTGGACGACGGAATCAAGATGCTGGAACATCTGATCCGACTGCGCGTCGAGACACAAATCATCGAGGAACAACTTCACCGGCTGCGCGAGGAGCTGCGAATCACCACCCAGCGCGTGAATCTATTCGAGAAGGTCAAAATCCCGGAGACCCGCGAAAACATCCGCGTTATCCGCATCGTGCTCGGCGACCAGATGACCGCCGACGTGGTGCGATCGAAGTTCGCCAAGTCCAAGACGGTCGAGAAAGTGAGCGCCACCGCATGATTGTGCCGATGAAAAAGGTGACATTGCTCTGCCTCGCGCACACACGGGAGGCGACGCTGGAGCAATTGCGCGATCTCGGCATCGTCCATCTCCAACCGGTCACCCAGCGCGAGAGCGAATCGGTCGAGGCGGCCCGTCGCGAATACGAATACGTCCGCACGGCGCTGGAAATCCTGCCACCGGAACCGAACGGTAAGCCGTCGGGACTTTCGCCGCGCGAAGTCGTGGAGGAACTGTGGAAACTGATCCACGAACAACGCGCGCTGGAGGACGAAACGACATCGCTCCGCCACGAGGAACAACGGTACCGTCCGTTCGGCGATTTTGAACCGGCTGCCGTGGAGGCATTGCGTGGGCGCGGCATTTTTGTGCGGCTGTACCAGGCCTCACCGGGCACGAAACCGGTCGTACCGGACGACGCGGTGTGTGTGGAACTGCAGCGGGACAAGACCTCGGTCCATTTCGTTGTGATCAGTCGTGGCCCGGTCGAAATCGAGAATGCGCAGGAAATTCCGTTGCCGATTCGTTCGCTCACGGCGATGCGACAACGCCTCGCTGCCATGTCCGAACGGCAGCGCGCGATTCGGGAGGAAATCACCCGCTTCAGTGGCGATTATGCGCAGGTGGCGGCGTTGTTGGCCGACGCCGAGGATCAATGGCGGTTTGCCGAGGCGCGGAACGGGATGGGCGTGGGCGCCGGCGAAGCCATCGCTTATTTGCAGGGATATTGTCCTGCCGAAAAAGCGACGCGCCTGCGGGAGGTTGCTCCGCGACATGGTTGGGGACTGGTGGTGGAGGATCCTTCCGAAAACGATCCGGTACCGACCCTGTTGCGGTATCCGCGCTGGGTCAAACCGATTGAGCCGCTTTTCGAGCTGGTCGGAATACTGCCCGGTTACCGGGAGGTGGACATCAGTGCGGCATTTTTGATTTTCTTTGCGTTGTTTTTTGCCGTGCTGGTGGGCGATGCCGGTTATGGGGCGTTGTTTCTGATCGGCAGTCGTCTGGCTGCCCGGAAGTTTCCCAAAACACCCCGCAAGGTGTTCACCCTGTTTACCGTCATGAGCGTGGCCACGATGATTTGGGGCGTGCTCACCGGCACCTACTTCGGCATTGCCGTGGAGCGTGGCGCGCTGGCGGCCGCGCGCGTGAGGTGGCTCACCGATCCGGAAAACGTCAAACACCTCTGTTTCCTTGTGGGTGCGATTCATTTGTCACTGGCTCACCTCTGGAACATTGCGCGCAACCCGCGCAGCCTCCAATCTCTCGCGCAACTGGGTTGGATCGGCACCACGTGGACCATGTACTTTTTTGCGCTGAAAATGGTGCTCGGCCGTCCCATGCCTTCCTTTGCGCTGCCGATGTTTGTGGCGGGCGTGGTGTGCATCGTGTGTTTCATGACGCCGCTGCGCCAATTTAAAAGCGAATGGTTCAACCACGCCATGTTGCCCCTGAATCTCGTGAGCAATTTCGTGGACGTTGTCTCCTACATCCGCCTGTTTGCCGTTGGGACGGCGTCTTTTGCTGTTGCCAACAACTTCAACGCGACCCTGGCGCCGATGTTCGGTCACTGGGCATCGGGTCTGGCGGCAGCGTTGTTCCTGTTGCTGGCACACGGGCTGAACATCGTGCTGTGCCTGATGGGCGTGATGGTGCACGGAGTGCGCCTGAACACGCTGGAGTTTTCCGGACACATCGGCATGCAATGGACCGGCATCCCGTTTCAGCCGTTTCGCAGCGTCAAACAACCTCAGATGGAATCCTAATCACCCGGAAAGGAAATCGTCATGGACCCACAAACAGCAGTTACCCTCGGAAAAATGGGCGCGGCCACCGTGTTTGGCCTTTCGGCCGTCGGCTCGGCGCTTGGGACGGGCGCGGCTGGCCCCGCCGCGATTGGGGCATGGAAGAAATGCTTCGCGCAAAACAAGACGGCGCCGTTCATTCTCATCGTCTTTGCCGGTGCCCCGATGTCGCAGACCATCTACGGCATGATCCTGATGAACCAGATGGTTGCGCTCTGCAATGCCGCCGGATTCACCAACTGGGGCGCTATGCTTGGCGCCGGACTCTTTGGCGGGCTGGCCATTGGCGCGTCCGCCTACTGGCAGGGCGTGGCGGGCGCGGCCGGCTGCGATGCGTTGGCCGAGACGGGCAAGGGTTTTGGCAACTACCTGATGGTGCTCGGCATTATCGAGACCATCGCGTTGTTCATCCTTGTCTTCATCAGCGCGGTGTTCAAAGGAGCGTGACGCGGCTCGCCACGGGGGACGCCAAAGGGCGCGTGTTGTCGCCACGACGGACCGGACGGGATTGGTCAACCGCCGAGTATCTTGAGGAAACGGCGTAACGGGCCGGTTTGTTCCTTGGCCGCCAGGATTTGATCCAGTTCGTTGGCGTCCAGCCATAACCCTTTGCATCCGCCGCAGACATCCACTTCCACATCGCCATACTTTTCCACAATAAGAGCTTGGCCGCATTTCGGGCAGTGCATGTAATGAAGTTCTTTCAGACGCTGTTTCTCTGCGGCGGCCATGGCTTCCTGTTCGGCGCGTGCCTGCGCCAATTGGCGTTTCAATTCCTGTTCGCGGAAAAACTGTTCTTCCTTTTCACTCGGCTTCACCAGCATATTGTTACCTCCGTTTCAGTTGTTGCTCATACTGGTAAGACATTACAATTCCCGGATCAATCGGGGACTGACTTTGGAGCGAAAAAACGCGGGTTGCGTTTGACGACAAAGTGCGCGGCGGCCAGCGCGATGATGATTAGCGCGATACCGGCCAATTGAAGCGGTTCATATTCTTTGACATCCAAGATAATCACTTTCCGGGCAATCGCGATCAAGGCAACCTCCACCACCACTTCAACGTGTACCGCATGCTCGGTAAAATAGGCCTTGATCGTGACCAACAATTCAACCCCAATCAACACCAACAGGAAAAAACCAAACAAATCCAGCAACTCGGAAATATCCAACAACAGCACTGGTGGACTTATGATGTCTTTCACCACCATCCAACCCAGTTCGATCACCGACACCAAAAGGATGATCGCCATCAACAGCGCCAGCACGATGACGACGCCCTTTTCCACCATCGAAAAGAAACGGTTCATTCGCCAAAATCCTACTATGAACTTCTGGCCCGTCAAGTGAACGAGCCGACAATGTCGTCGCGTCCGACGGTTTTGGCTGAATCACATTGCCACGGCATGAAACCCAGTTAGAATGAGATCACCGAAAAGAATTTTGGAACCGTCATGAAGACTGTCGCGTGGATTCCGCTGGTCGTATTTCTGTCGTGTTATCTGCTGTTCGTGTTGCTTCCGAAATGGCGGGCGGCAACGGCCTGCGGCGGTTCGGTATTGTTGGTGTTAACAGGCGCATTGGGCTGGCGCGAAGCGTTGTGGGAGAGCATTCACTGGAATGTGATCGCCCTGTTTTTCGGCACGCTGGTGCTGGCAGAGTTGTTCATGCTTTCGAGGATGCCCGCGGTGTTGGCGGAGTTTTTTGTGGACAGAACGCGCACGGTGCGCGGCGCCCTGATGGCGGTGTGCGTCTTGTCGAGCCTGTTGTCGGCCTTTGTGGAAAACGTGGCGGTGGTGTTGCTGGTGGCGCCGGTGGCGGTGAGCCTGGCGGAGAAGCTGGAAATCTCGCCCGTGCGATTATTGATTTGCATCGCGGTGTGCACGAACCTCCAGGGGACGGCCACGCTGATCGGCGACCCGCCCAGCATGATTTTGGCGGGCTACATGAAGATGAGTTTCAACGATTTCTTTGTGTACCGGGGGCGACCGGGAATTTTCTTTGCCGTGCAGGTAGGGGCGGTGGCGGCCATGGCGGTGGTGGCATTTTTGTTGCGCCGTCATCGCAACCCTGTCACGTTGGTTGCGGTCGAGAAACCGCGTTCGCTGGTGCCGTCGGGATTGCTGGTGACATTGATTGTCGGGTTGTCCGTGTGTTCGGCGTTCGACCCCGAGTTCAAGTGGTTAGCCGGGACGCTCACGATGTTTTTGGCCGTGGCGGGATTGATTTGGTACCGGCTGGGGCCGAGGTGGGAGCCCACGCGGCAACTCATCAAGACGTTGGATTGGGACACGACCTTTTTCCTGATGGGTGTCTTTGTGATCGTGGGGGCGCTGAGCCGATCAGGTTGGCTCGACCAGCTTTCGGTTTGGATTGCCAACAGTGTCGGCGGCAACCTGTTTCAGGCGTTTGTTACCATTGTCGCCGTCTCGGTGGTGGTATCGGGTTTTGTGGATAATGTGCCGTTTTTGCTGGCGATGATCCCGGTGGCGCAGAAAGTGGCCGATCAACTGGGCGCGCCGGTGCCGCTGTTGTTGTTTGGCTTACTGATCGGCTCATGTCTGGGCGGCAACATCACGCCAATCGGCGCTTCGGCCAACATCGTCACGGTCGGAATGCTCAAAAAACGGGGGCATCTCGTCTCGTTTCGCGAGTTCATGGCTGTCGGAGTGCCGTTTACGGTGGCAGCGGTTGCCGCCGCCAGTGTGTTTGTGTGGCTGGTTTGGTCGCGGGTGTCAGGTTGAGGAAGAAATGAACAAGCGGACATTCGGAACCAACGCGGGTGGAGACCGTGCAGAGGCACCGGACAGGCGCGGGTTGCTGCGGACGGAACGACAATGAGTGAGCTGTCTCATAATTTGCTGTTGCGCGACCTGGCGGTGGTGATGATGGCGGCGGCCATGGTCACGGTGATCTTTCACCGTCTGCGGTTGCCGGTGGTGTTGGGATATATTTTGGCTGGGTTCATTGTGGGGCCTCATACGTTTCCCCTGATTGAGAACGAACAATCCATCCGCACCCTGGCGGATTTGGGGGTGGTGTTCCTGCTGTTCAGCCTGGGACTGCAATTTCGCCTGCGAACACTGGTGGAGGTCGGCTCGACGGCGCTGGTCGCCTCGGCCCTCGAAATCCTGCTGATGCTGTGGGCTGGATACCAGTTGGGGCGACTATTTGGATGGAACCAGATGGACAGCATTTTTCTGGGAGCGATGCTTTCGATCACTTCGACGACGTTGATTGTGAAGACGCTGACCGAATTGAACCTGCTGAAACAGCGGTTCGCACAGTTCATCTTCGGCATTCAGATTGTCGAAGATACGCTGGGCATGACGATGATCGCTCTGTTATCGGGGCTGGCTCTGACGGGAACCGTGGAATGGGGGCGATTGGCGGGAGCGTTGGGGCGCGTGGCGGTGTTTGTGGTTTTAGTGTTGATCGTGGGGCTGATTGTGGTGCCACGATTGTTGCGACACATCGCCCGCTACAAGAGCGATGAGATGTTGTTGGTGGCAGTGTTGGGGTTGTGTTTTGGCGTGACACTGGCGGCGGTGAAACTCGGGCACAGTATCGCGCTGGGGGCGTTTCTGATTGGGACAATTATTGGGGAGGCGCGAGAGAGCGGAAAAATCAAATTTCTGACCGAGCCAGTGCGTGACATGTTCAGCGCGGTGTTTTTCGTGACCATCGGGTTGCAGATCAACCCGTTCTTGTTGCGGCAGTATGCCGTGCCGATTCTTATGATCAGCACGGTGGTCGTGGCGGGCAAAATTGTGGCATTTTCCAGCGGGACATTCCTGACGGGACACGACTTGCGGACCTCGTTGCGGGTGGGTACCTGCATGGTGCCCATCGGGGAGTTGTCCTTCATTATTGCCGCGCTGGGCGTGAGCCTCGGTGTGACCAGCGATTTCCTGTACTCGGTGGCGGTGAGCGTGTCGGCCATTACCATGCCGTTGTCGCCCTACTTGTCGCGTCATGCCGCCGAAATTGCCGAATGGCTGGAGCAACGCCTGCCACGAAGCGGGATGGAGGTGCTGGCGGCATACACCCAATGGACGGAACGGCTTCAGTTGAGCCGTCGGGATAGTCCTGCCCGACGATTGGCTCGGCGTTGGCTCTGGCAGATCGGATTGAACGTGTTGTTTGCCACGGGAGTGCTCCTGTTGATGCCGGCGGCCGGGTGGTTGTCGGAACGGTGGTCGTGGTTACGGGACATCCCGCCGTGGCTGGGGGGCGGCAAAGGGTTGTTGTGGTTGGTGGCCGTATTGGTGGCGATGCCGGCATTGATTGCGGCGGTACGCAAGCTGGAGGCATTGGCCATGTTGCTGGCGGAAATCAGCGCCAGCCTCGGTGGGATGGGCGGACGCTCGGCGGCGGCGGTGCAGTTTCTTGTGTCACGGGTGATTTTGTGGGCTGGCACGGTGGGATTGGGAGTGTGGGTGTTGGTGATCAGCGCGGCATTTTTGCCACCGTGGCCGGGGGTATTGGTATTGCTGGCGCTGATCGGTTTATTGGGAGTGTTGTTGTGGCGGTTTTTCATTCAGATTCATGCGAAGGCGCAGGTGGCATTACGGGAGACGCTTGCACAGACAACCTCCGCCGAAGCGGAAGCGGAGGTAGGCAACCGAACGGATAGGGTGTTGCCCTCGATTTTGCAGGCACAGATTGAATCGGTCACAATCGCGTCGGGTTCGCCCGTCGCCGGCAAGTTGATTCGCGAGCTGGCGTTACGCAGCCACAGCGGCGCCAGTATTGTGGCGATTGAGCGAAACGGCGAACAGATCATCAATCCGGGAGCTGACGAAGAGTTGCGCGCGGGTGACACCTTGTTGTTGCTGGGCAGCGGCGAGCAACTGGCCAAGGCTCGCGCGTTGCTGGCGTCATGACGGGCGGTTGTCAAGGTCCACAGCTTCCTTGAGTTGATCGAGGAAATCAGGGATGGCGGAGGTGACGCGGTTCCAGTTGGAGATCAGCGGGATGCCAAGCGGGTCACGCAGGTATTCGTCGGCAGCCAGGCGAATGGCTTTGGTGAATGCGCCGACGGCGCGCAACTCGTCGTGTCGGTTGAAAGGGAGGGCGTTGAGTGCGGCATCGTCCTCGTATTGCTTGACGGCGTCCTGGGCGGCACGCAGGTAACGGACGGCAAGCGTTTTGAACGTCGCATCGGAAAGCACGATGCCTTCCGTGGCGAGGTTGCGGAAGAGGGATTTGGCAATGTCCACGCTCATCTTCGTCAACCCGCGCGCGGCATCGTCGGCGGACAAGGGTTGATGTTTGTGCTCGTAGGTTTGGGCAAGGTCCACCTGACAAATGCGGCGGTTGGTGATGTTGCGAAACACTTCACAGAGAATGCCCATCTCCAAGCCCCAATCCGCCGGGATACGGTTGATACGGATCAGATCCGTGGACATGCAGAACTCACCAGCCAACGGGTAACGGAAGCTGTCGAGGAAATTCAAAAGGTCCACGTCGCGACCGAGGATTTTTTGCAGAGCACGGATCAGCGGTGTGACCATCAGGCGCGTGACCCGTCCGTAGAGCTTGTCGGAGACGCGCGCGTAGTAACCCTTGCAGAAGACGTAATCCATGTTCGGACTGGCCAACGGAAAAACCAGGCGGGCAAGCAACTCGCGGTTGTAGGTGACGATGTCGCAATCGTGTAACGCCACGATTTTGCACTTGTCGTCCGCCAACACCAACCCTGACGCCATCCACAGGTTGCTGCCCTTGCCGGGGCCGCCCACCGAAATTTCGTTCTCGATGAGCAATTGCGTCAGCTTCTTGATTCGCGGGCCATCCCGCCACAATAACCGCACCTCCTGCGGCAACACCGAAAAATAGCGGCGTGCACGCTCGAAATGCGATTCGTCCGCCCGGTCCAGTCCGACGACAATCTGGCGGATGTAACGAACATGGCGGAGTTGTTCGACGATGTTGCGCAGAGCGGGCCGCTCCATCTCGCTGGCCAGACACGGTAAAACCAACGCCACGGGACGATGCTCGGTGTAGTGCACCAGCGTTTCCTCAATGGTTTTGAGATCGAACTTCTTGCCCAACCAATGCAACGTGGTGATGACTCCGCTCTGGTAGAAATCGCTCATGGTGAAAAGAGTTTGCACCGAGCCGGAAAAACCGGCAACCTTTTTCCATGAACCGATACCGCGCGGTTTTCTGGGACGTATACGGCACGTTGCTGGCTGCGCCACGCGGCGACCTCGAATCGCTGGTTCGACGCGAGGCGGAACTGCGGGGCGCCTTCGAGCAAACCGTTCGCCAGTTTCACTTGACGATGACGGCGGAACAATTGCATCACCGCTGGCTCCGCGCCCTCGCCGAACAACGGGCGACAAAAATCGCCGCGGGTATTCTCCATCCTGAAATTCGCATCGAGGAAGTCTGGCAAAACTTGTTGCCCGGTTTTCCCGCGCGCGAAGTGGCCCTCTATTTCGAGCGGCGGGCAAACCCCAAAAAGTTACAACCGGGCGCCCGCGAAACCCTGCTGGCCATCCAACAACGTGGTCTCCGCCAAGGTATCATCTCCAATGCCCAATTCTACACCCTCATCGAACTCCGCGAACGACTTGGTGGCGATTTCTTTGATCCCGGCCTCATCTTTCTCTCCTGCCACCTTGGCGTTGCCAAGCCCGATCGCACCGCATTCCGTCTTGCCGCCGACGCGCTGGTTGCCCACCACATCGCGCCCACCGAATGCCTGTTTGTCGGCGACTCGCTTGTTAACGACATCGAGCCAGCCCGCGAGGTTGGGTTCTGTCCTGTACTCATTGGTCCAACAGGTGACATCCAGCGGCTGCCGCAACTGCTGGAACGACTATGAAGATTTACCTGCTCCACTACCACCTCAAGCCCGGCGGTGTGACCACCGTTATCCGTAACACCCAACGCGCCCTGGCAGCGCGACATGAGGTCAGCATCCTGGCCGACTGGGGTTACGATGAGCGTCCCGCTGCGAACCGGGAGACGTTTCTGGCCGAGGCACGAGCACTGTTGAAACGACTGCCACAGGAAGGCGTTCTTCACACTCACAACATCGGCCTCGGCAAGAATCCGCGCCTGACCTGCGCCGTGAAATGGCTGGCCGAACAAGGGCATGTCCGCCTTCTCAACCAGGTCCACGATTTCCCCGAGGAGAACCGCCCCGCATTGCTTCACGCCCTGCGCCATTGCACGGGAGAGCGCGACGAACGTTTCTGGCGGGCCATCTGTTATTACGACCTGCCGAATGTGTTGTGGGTGACGCTGACCAGCGCCGACGCCGACAAATTGGCGGCGCGTGGCGTACCACCGGGCAAAATCCGCGTTCTACCCAATCCGGTGGACGACGAATTTTTTACGCGGCCTTGCACGGTGGACGCCCGTCCGATTATCGCGGCGTACGCGCGCGAGCACGGCTATCATTTTGACCCGCACAAACCGTTTTTGTTGTCACCGATGAAGGTGATGGAACGAAAAAACAATGCCGAAGCCGTAGCGCTCATCAAGAAATTGCGCGGTTGGCAACTGGTCATCAGCCTCGACGCCAGTTCGCCACGCGATCGTGCCTACAGCGAACGGCTCAAACGCCGCATCCGACACGACAAATTACCGGTGGTAATTGGAGCTGGCCAAGCATTTGAGAATCCGCTTCCGCTGTTTCATGCAGCCGAGGCGATTCTCACGACTTCCCGTCAGGAGGGGTTCGGGTATGCGTTTCTGGAGGGTTGGCTTTGTGGCAAGCCGGTGATCGGACGCGACATCCCGGAAGTTACCCGTGATTTCACTGCTGCCGGTATGGACCTCCGTCACCTGTACCGGGAAGCGGACCCACAGGCATTGGAACGCTTCCTGTCACACCCGCCGCCCGGACTGGTGGCGCGCAACCGCCGTGTAGTGTTGGCCCACTACTCGTTGCACGCATTTGCGCGGCGGTACGAAACGCTACTGCGCGAGTTGTGCGACAAACAGCGCGCCTGATACCCCCGTGAATCGCGGTCCCGTTGGTCGTCCACATTGCCGCAAGCTCGCCACAGGTCCGTCACGCCAATCCCGCTGTCCCTGCGCCGCCTCGCCAAAGCGCTTTCGCTTGCCACGCTTTGAGCGTATTCTGTGGCCGTGGATTGCGCGGGACAAGAAAAGATTCGCGCTCACCTGTGCGCCCTCTACGGCCATCAGCAGGGATGCGCCACATGGCAACGACTCGCCCCCCGGCTCGCTCAACCCTTGCGCGCCACCGTGGCTCCCCTCTCGGAACGCGATAACTTGCTCATCACCTATGGCGATCAGGTTACTGCGCCAGGGCGGCCGTCGCTCCAAACGCTCGCCGATTTTCTCGATCGGCACACGACCGACATTATTACCGGGGTTCATTTGCTTCCCCACTTCCCATATTCCTCCGACGACGGTTTCTCGGTCATTGATCACCGTCGGGTTAACCCGGCGCTTGGCAGTTGGGAAGACGTTCATCGGCTCGGCGAACACCGTCGGTTGATGCTGGATGCCGTGCTCAATCACGTCTCGGCACAAAGCGCTTGGTTCCAAGCTTACCGTCGCGGCGAACCACCGTTCGCTAACTACTTCATCGAATGTGACCCGATAACTGACCTTTCGATGGTGGTCCGACCGCGCACCTCGCCGTTACTAACGGCAGTGGAAACAGCGCGCGGGCGACGGCATCTCTGGACAACCTTCAGCGACGACCAGATGGACCTGAACTACCGCAACCCGGATGTGTTGCTGGAGATGCTCGACACCCTGTTGTTCTACGTGGCCAACGGCGCGCAATTCCTCCGACTCGATGCCATCGCCTACCTCTGGAAAGAAATTGGTACACCGTGCATCCACCTGCCGCAAACCCACCGCATCATCCAACTCATCCGCGCCGTGCTCGACCTCGTCGCCCCCGGCGTGATGCTCATCACGGAAACAAATGTCCCGCACACCGACAACATTTCCTATTTTGGCGACGGCACAAACGAGGCGCATCTTGTCTATAATTTCTCATTACCGCCCCTGACGTTGCACGCACTGCGCCGCGGCAATGCCGCGAAGTTGTCGCACTGGGCTGCGACTCTCACATTGCCTTCTGATCGCGTTACTTTTTTGAACTTTCTCGCTTCCCACGACGGTATTGGTCTCAACCCTGCGCGCGGCATCCTGACGGAATCCGAGATCGAAGCGTTGTGTCGTGATCAACTTGTCTCCTACGGATCAAGCGGTCCTTACGAACTCAACGCAAACTACCTCGATGCGCTTGGCGGCAACGCCAACGCCTTTCTCTGCGCGCAGGCCATCATGTTGTCGCTGCGTGGTCTGCCGGGGATTTACTTCCACAGCCTGTTCGGTTCCCGCGGCTGGCCACAGGGCGTTGAACAAATGGGACACAAACGCGCCATCAACCGCCAGAAACTGGCGCGCACGCACCTGGAGCGCACACTGGCCGATCCGGTTTCGGAACGACACCGGATTTTTACGGGTTACCGGGCATTGCTGCAAAAGCGAGCGACCTCGCCCGCCTTTCACCCTTACGCGCCGCAAAAAATATTGGATGTGGGCGACGCCGTCTTCGCGCTGCGGCGCACCTCGCTCGACGGGCGTCACCGGATAATTTGTCTGCATAATGTCACGGTCGTTCCTCAGACCGTCTCCGTGAGTAGTCGCGCCTACAATCTGCATCCATACGAGGCATTATGGGAGTACGAGGGATAAAACGCAGTCAGAAAGTCGCCAACCGTGTGAAGAGGATCTTGGTGAAAAATTGGGTATGGGTCAGTTGTTCTTGGGAAATTGTGGCTTGAATTGCTGAAGTGCCAGGAGTGCTTTGCGTAAACTCGGCGAGCGTTGCCGAGCCAATTCATCCGGTTTCCAGTGCCCCATGACAAAACATATCATCTGGCCCACGTAATTTTTACCAACTTTGCTGGTGCTACCAGTGGACAGTACAATCTCCTCACGAAGGGAGCGTTTGCATGAAGTGCGTGCCAGATTCACGACCAGCTCCTTTGGATTGGAAATACTAAGACTCGTGTAATAGACTGACTCATGGCCAAAGTTCTGCCTGTTTCCAACAGGCGCGCAAGAGGAGGACGACGGCGCATTCGCCGCA
>CAZISE010000051.1:0-20323 GCA_964541945.1 uncultured Verrucomicrobiota bacterium | reverse complement strand
GGCAGCGGCGCGGCAAAGGCGGAAACCTACACCCTCGAATCCGGCTTGGTGGACCTGGTTCTCGCCGACAAGACCGGCTATCAGGCCACTCTGAACAAGAACACAACGGGTACCGTGGTTCTCGCCGCGGCAAACTCCCTCAGCGGACAGACAACGATCAACGCGGGCCAGTTGCGCCTGGCGACTGCCAATGCCTTGCAAAACAGCACCGTCAGCAACCTCGTCAACAACGGCCTCGCCTTCAGCAACTCCACCGCGTTCACCCTCGGCGGCCTGGCCGGTAGCGGCGATGTGCTCCTGCGCACCTTGTCCGGCACCGCCATCGGGCTGAGCGTTGGCAACAATAATTCCAACACCGTTTACACGGGCATCCTCAGCGGCGCCGGGTCGCTCACCAAGATCGGCACCGGCACACTCAACCTCACCGGCAGCAATACCTACACCGGCACCACCACCATCAACGGCGGTATCCTCGCCGTGAACGGTACCCTCAGCGCCGCCACCAGCGCCGTCACCATCAACAGCGGCGGCGCCCTTGGCGGCACCGGCACGATTTACCGCAGCGTCATCGCCAACAACGGCGGCGCCCTCGCCATCGGCAACAACAGCGCCGGCACCCTGACCGTCTCCAACTACACCTGGAACGGCGGCTCGGTCTATCGCTGGGATGTCTCCAACCTCGCCGGCACCGCCGGGACGGATTGGGATTTACTCCAGGTGCTCAATAACTTGACCTTCAGCGGCGGTTCTGCTGCCAATCCGTACATCTTCGACCTCGGTACAATCGGTTCGCTCAGTTGGCCCGAAACAAGCACCTCTTGGCTCGTGGCCTCCGCCGCGACTCCGATCCAGGGGTTTGACGCCAACCTGTTCTCCTTCGTGACGACCAACTTCAATGTGACCCCGCCGTTTGTGGGTGCCTTCAGCGTATCGTTGTTGAACGACACAAACCTCTACCTCAACTACATGTCCGCCTACATCTGGGGCGGCACCACCGGTAACTGGACCACCAGCAACAAGTGGGTGGACAGCCGCGTCCCCGCCAGCGGCACGTTGACCTACCTGGTCTTCACCAACGGCAACTACACGGCCAACAACGACTTCGTCGGCACCTTCACGCTGAACCGCATCCTCCTGACCAATGCCCTCGACAACAGCACGGGCACTCTCACGGGGAATGCGCTCCGCTTCGACGGTACCGCGCCACAGTTGATCTTCAACAACACCGGCAGCAACGCCAGCTACGTCATCAACAACAACATCGAACTGGCTGGCGCCCTGACCATGAACAGCTCGATGAGCGACATCCAGTTCAACGGCAATCCGAAACTCCAGCTCAATGGCGTGATCAGTGGCACCAACGGCTTCACCAAGACCGGCGCATGGGAACTGGAACTCGGCGGCGCCAACACCTTCAGCGGTCGCGTCGCCATCACCGGCGGCACCCTGAGCATCAGCAGCGGCAGCAACCTCGGCAACACCGACAACCTGGTAAGCCTCAACAACGTACTCGTCCGCCTCACCAATAGTTTCACCGACGCTCATGCGTTTGACATGACCAACAGCGTCAACCTCCTGATCACCGCCGGCAACACCTTCACCCTCAGCGGCAACATCAGCGGCACCGGCACCCGCACCCAGGAAGGCGGCGGAACCCTGGTGTTGGCCGGCGCCGACCTCTACACCGGTGTCACCTACATCGGAACCAACAGTACCCTCCAAATCAGCGGCACCCAGTTCCGCAGCGGTGCCGTCAGCAACAGCGGCGCGCTGGTTGTCACCGCCAACCTCAGCTACGGCAACCCGATCAGCGGCACCGGTTCCCTGACAGTTCTCGGCGGTTCCCTGACTCTCACCGGCACCAACAGCCTCACCGGCGGCACGTGGATCCGCAGCGGCACCCTGGCGGTCTCCAACGACTTTGGCCTCGGTGACACCGTGGCGCGGCCCACCGTGACTATGAGCAACGGCGTGTTGCAGGTGCTCGGCGCCTTCGACGCCACTCGCAACATGGTCCTCGACACCGCCGGCACCATCAGTGTCAACACGGGCGTGACGGCGAACTGGGGCGGCACCATCAGCGATGGCATCGGCAGCGGCTCGCTCACCAAGTTCGGCGCCGGCACCCTCTCCCTGAACAGCAACCTGACCTACACCGGTGTCACCGACGTGCAACAAGGTCGCCTCAACATCAACGGTACCCTCACCGCCGGCGGCGGGACCGTGACGGTGTACAGTGGCGGTATCCTGGGCGGCAGCGGCACCATCGAGCGTCTGGTGGTTGTCAACAGCAACGCCGTCATCACCGCCGGATCCATGGTACCCAACGTTAGCGGCGTCGGCACCCTGACCATCGCCACCAACACGACCTGGTTCGGCGGCGGCACCTATCAATGGTACGGCGAGAACCTGACCAATGGCGTTGCGGGTAGCGGCTGGGACCTGATCAAGGTGCTCGGCACGCTGACGTTGACCAACAACACGACGGCGAATCCGTTCATCATTGACATTGGCACCCTTGATCCGACCACGCATATGAACGGGTTGGCGGGATTCGATCCGGGCGTCTCGACGAACTGGCTGATCCTCACCGCGTCGGGTGGCATCACTAACTTCAGCATCACCACGATCCAATTGGTGGCGACCAACTTCCTCAACAGTTACGGCGGCACCTTCGGACTCACCCTCTCCGGCGGCACCAACCTCTATCTCGTGTACAAGGAAGCCAATGCATGGATCAATGCCAACGGCGGCGTTTCCCCGTGGTCGGTTGACACCAACTGGTCGGCCGGCGAAGCGCCCACCAGTAGCTATACCACGGCGATCCTGTTCCAGGGTCATGGCATCTCCAGCAACGACCTGGGCACTTTCCAGGTGAACCGTCTGAAGTTCGACATCAATGCCGGCTCGAATCAGGTTGTCGCCGGCGACGCCCTGGAATTCGGTGGTTATTCGATGCCGCGCATCGAACAGGCGAACAGCGGCACGGTGTATATCGCCAGCAACCTGATTCTTTCCAACACGCTCGCCATCGTCACCACGGGAAGCGGAACCCTGTCCATCGGCGGCACCATCAGCGGCAATTATGGCTTCACCAAGACCGGCAGTGGCCTCTTGTTGCTCAGCGGATCGAATACGTTTGCCGGAAATGTTTCGATCAATGCCGGCACTCTCCAGATCACCTCTGGAAACAACCTCGGTGCCCTTGCCAACATGGTGACCCTCAACGGCATGACCTTGTTGATCACCAATTCGGTGACCGATCCGCATGCCTTTACCCTGGTCAATGCCGTCGGTGTCCGCGGCAACGGCGCCACGCTCACGTTCAGCGGCAACCTGAGCGGTAGCGGCAGCCTCACGCTCCAGGATGCCAGCACGGTGGTCATTGGCGGCGCGAGCATGTACAGCGGCGCCACCGTCCTCAACGACGGCACGCTCATGTTCAACAACAGCGGCGCGATCTCCTACAACGGCAACATTACCGGCATGGGCAGCCTCGTGAAGAGCGGCGGCGCCACGCTGACACTGGGTGGTGCGAGCAGCTATACAGGCAGCACCTTTGTGCGAGGCGGTACTCTGGTGGCAGCCAGCAGCTCGGCGCTGGGCAGCAACGTGTCGCCGGTCGTGGTGGGCGATCCCAATAGCGTGAATGCCGCCACGTTGTTGTTGGGGAATGGCGTTACGTTCTCCCGCGAGATTGTTGTGACCAATGGCAGCGCGAGCCTCGCGGCCATTGGGGTGGGCACCGGTGTCACGGCCACCAACACCGGTACTGTCAGCTTGAAAGACTCTGCCCAATTGTACGCGGCTCCGTACGGCAATGTTACCTTCAGCGGTCTCATTACGGGCGCGGTGGCCGGCGTTCAGGCCATCAAGACAGGCGGCGGTACGGTTACGTTGAGCGGTGTGGCGGCCGGGTTGGACAGTGTGGTGGTCAGCAACGGTACCCTTGCGCTGGATCGAACGGGTGACGCCGCGGTACAGAGTGGATTGACCGTCAGCGGCGGCATGGCTCTCTTAAAGCAAGCCAATCAGATCCTCAGCAATGTCGCGGTCACCGTCAACGCGGGCAGCCTCAACCTCAATGGCAACGTTCAGACGTTGAATAACCTGACAATGCACGGTGGCACCTTGACGACCGGTAACGGAACGCTGACACTTGGCGGCACTGTGAGCGCCAGCGCGGCGCTCAGCGCGCCGCCGGTGATTGCCGGGTTTGTTGATCTGGCTGGCGATCGAATCTTTGATGTGACGCGCGGCACGGCGGGCAGTGTGGACCTGCAAATTGACGCCTCGATCACGAACAGCTCGATCGGAAACCTCGTCAAGACAGGTAACGGCGTCCTTCTGATGAACGGCAACAACACCTATGGCGGCCAGACTCTGGTACAGGCCGGTGAAGTCCGGGTTGGAAACAATGGCGGCTTGGGACTCGGCAGCGTCCTGGTCGGCCAGGATGGAAATGCCAATAGCGCGACTCTCAATTTGCGAAACGGCATCACCCTCAACAACGACATTGTGGTGCAATCCGGCGGCACTCGTGTTCTGGGTATCATGGAAGCCGGTACGGCGACCTTTGGCGGATCGGTCAATCTGAATGCGACGGCCACCGTCGCCACGGTGCGGAATAGCTGGCTGACGTTCAGCGGCGAAATCAGCGGCACGGGCGGGCTGAATGTTGGCTCTGGTGGCGTGGTTGAACTGACAGGCGCGAACACGTATCAAGGCAATACAACGATTACCAGCAACGGCGTGTTGGTCGCCAATAACACAGCCGGTTCTGCAACCGGCAGCGGAGGCGTGCAAATCACCACTGGCGGTATCCTGGCGGGAACTGGCACGGTTGGAGCGGTGACCTTGGAGAACCGTGGTGTCTTGGCGCCCGGCCTGTACAGTAGTAATCCAAGCAACCTTGTGGCTGGTGCCATCACGCTCGACAGCCTGGAGTGGGGAAGCGGTGGACGGTTGCAGTGGACCCTCACGGATGCCGATCCGCTGGCTGGACCGACAAATGGTTGGGACTTTGTCAATGTCGTCGGAACACTGACGTTGACAGGTGCCTTCAGGTCACTGGACGTTGATGTCATCGCATTTGACCCGGCCAACTTCAACCCCACCGGTACCTACTCGTTCCTGGTTGCTCATGCCGACAGCATTGTGGGATTCGACACGAACCTGTTCCGGTTCTGGGGCACACATCTCCAGCCGCGTACTGATGGTTGGGGATTTGTCGCTCGACTGGATAATAACGGACAAGACTTGTACTTCGATTACGTGCAGGGCGGTATGCTGGTCATCCCCGAACCAAACGTCCTCCTGCTCTGGGTCAGCAGCTTGGCCACCATCTACGCCGCTCGCCGCCGCCTCAATAACCGCAAGAATAACAAGTCGTCCACGACGGCTTCTTGACGACGACCGACTACCCGCCTACTATCCACGGCCATCATGGCTGACATCCAACCCTTCCGCGGCGTGCTTTACAATACCGAGCGGGTTTGTCCCGCCGATGTGTTGACTCAACCCTACGACAAAATTAATGCCGAGATGCGCGAGCGGTATCTTGCCGCCTCGCCCTACAACCTCATCCGCATCGAACTCGGTAAGGAAGAACCCGGCGACACTGAGTCGAACAACAAATACACCCGCGCCGCCGCGCTCTACCGACAATGGTTGACCGATGGCATCCTACGCCGCGCCGACAAACCCGCGTTCTACTGGCTCGAACAGAGCTTCACCCCGCCAGGTGGATCAAAGAAACTGACCCGACGCGGTTTGATTGGTCGGGTTCGACTGCACCGCTGGGACGAAGGCGTCATTCTTCCTCATGAGCACACGCTCTCCAAACCCAAAGCCGACCGGATGTCGTTGTTGCGCGCCGTTGGTTCCCAGCAAGGCCAGATCTTCATGCTTCACCCGCAAGCAATTCCGACGCCCAGACTCAGCGCGCCGCTCTACTCCCTCGTGGATGACTACAACGTGACCAATACCGTCTGGGAAATCACAGATCCCGCCCAAATCGCCGCCATCCAAGCCGTGCTCCAGCCACAAAAATTTTACATTGCCGACGGGCATCACCGGTACGAAACCGCTCTGGCCTACCGCGACGAGGCTGGCACGGAAGCATCCAAATACGTCATGGCGACCATCGTGGACATGAACGATCCCGGTTTGGTGATTCTGCCCACTCACCGCACCGTCGCCAACCTGGCCGGTTTCGACCCCCGCCAGTTCCGCAAAAAACTGGCTGGCAGTTTCCATGTGGGACAGGTTTCCAGCCTGTCCGACGTTGTTCCTTCTGGACAGGGAAGATGTCCCTCTCACGAACTGGGCATGTTCGACGGCACCGGTTTCTTCACCTTGCGCCCCAAAGACCCGGCAGCCCTCAAACCGTTGTTCGCCAATAAACCGCCACTTTGGGATACGCTGGACGTGGCGATCTTGCACGTGGCCATTTTGGAAGCATTGCTCGGCATTGATGAAGTGCGACTCCGTGAGGAAGCCAACGTCACCTACTGGCGCGAACCGGAGAAAGCGTTGGAGCAAGTGCAAACCGGCAAGGCACAACTGGCATTCTTCCTACAACCCACGCCCGTCTCCGCTGTCAAAGCCGTCGCCGACGCCCGTTCCCGAATGCCGCAGAAGAGCACCGACTTCTACCCGAAGCTCCTCTCCGGCATGGTCATGTACGAAGTGCGGTAATGCGGCGCAGGATTTCTTGCGCCACGCGCGCCTTGGGCATTTCTGGCAGGCGTTCCACACGACCGTCCCGGTAGAGTAATGTCACCCGATTGGTGTCGGCTTCCATGGCGCCGGCGTCATTGGCCACAATCAGGTCGAGGTTTTTCCGTCGTAACTTGTCGAGCGCATGGGCTTCCAGCGCGTCGGTCTCCGCCGCGAAACCGACAAGAAGTTGATGGCTTTTTCGTTTGCCGAGTGTGGCAAGAATGTCCACGGTCGGCACCAGTTCCAGCGTGCCGGTAAAACTGTCCTTCTTGATCTTGCGAACAGCGACGCGGCGCGGACGAAAATCGCAGACAGCGGCTGTCATAATCACCACGTCGGCTTCGACAAATCGCGTAAACACAGCATCGGCCATTTCCTGCGCCGTCGTGACCGTCACAAAGGTTACGCCTGCAGGCGGCTTCAAAGCGACCGGACCGCTCACCAGTGTTACCTTCCCGTAGCGGCGAGCGGCACGTGCCAGCGCATAGCCCATCTTGCCGGAAGAACGGTTCGAGATAAACCGAATCGGGTCAAGAAATTCGCGGGTCGGCCCGGCGGTGATGAGGAAACGAAGCGGTTTCATGGGGTGTAGGCTGCGTGACTTCACGGGGCGAACGATCACGCGAGCAACTCCAATGTCCTCTTCACAATCTCTTCCACCGGCCAGAGGCGTCCGATACCTTCGTAGCCGCAGGCCAGTTGTCCTTTGTCGGGACCGATGAACTCGACGCCGCGTTTTTCCAGTGTTTTGACATTCACTTGCGTGGCCGGGTGGAACCACATTTTGCCGTTCATGGCGGGCGCAATGAGTACCTTCGCCTCCGGTCGCAACGCGAGCGCGATGGTGCTCAGGGCGTCATCGGCGATGCCGTTGGCCATTTTGGCGATGATGTTGGCCGTGGCCGGCGCGACAAGCAGCAGGTCGGCGGCATCGGCAATGGCAATATGCGTTGGACACCACTCGCGCTCGGCAAACAGGTCAATCGTCACCGGCTGGCGTGAGAGCGTTTCCAGGGTCAACGGCGTGATGAAGTGTGTGGCATCCTTGGTCATCACACAATGGACAGTGTGCCCGGCTTTGACCAGTTGGCTGGCGATGTCGGCGGCTTTGTAGGCGGCGATGGAGCCGGTGATGCCTAATGCAACAGTTCTCTTTGCACCCATGGTTGGCCTCCTTTCGGGACGCGACGTGTGCGACAACGCTCGGCGATAAGGATCGCTTTCGCGTGCGCCACGTCGTCGTCAATGTCTCCGGTGACAATCGCGTAATCGTACTCGCGCCAATGCGCCAGTTCTTGCTCGGCAATCCGCAGCCGGCGTTGAATGGTGGCTTCATCGTCTTGCGCCCGGCGACGGAGCCGTTGTTCGAGCAACTCCATCGTCGGCGGCACGAGAAAAATCGTGACCAGCGAATCGGGGTAGGGGAATCGTTCATCGCGCACCAACTGCATCACCTTGCCCGCGCCTTGAACCTCGATGGCCGTCAACACGTCGCGGCCTGCCGCGAGTTGTTCTTCGACGAATCGTCGCGGGGTACCGTAGTAGTGGCCGTTGTACTGCGCGTATTCGAGGAAGTCGCCCGCCGCAATGCGTTGCTCAAACTCCTCTTTGGTGAAGAAATGGTAATCCTTGCCGTTCTGTTCGCCGGGACGTGGAGCACGGGTGGTGCAGGTGACGACGCGAGTGATGTTTTTGTCCCACTCCAGCAGGCGGTTACAGAGCGTCGTTTTCCCCCCGCCAGAAGGCGAGGAGATGATGATGAGAAGACCAGTTCTCATGATTGTGACCTCTGAAGTGTGTCATTCTGAGCGAAGCGAAGAATCTCACAACGGATGAACGGAAACCGCGCGAGGATTGCGAGTCCCTTCGCTTCGCTCAGGGTGACAAGCAAAGGGAGGATAAGCGTGCTGGTGGAATGACAAGGAAAGCAATTCATTCGATGTTCTGGACCTGTTCGCGGATTTTTTCCAGTTCGGCTTTCATTTGGACGACTTGTTGGGAGATTTCGGCGGCATTGGCTTTGGAACCGATGGTGTTGATTTCGCGGTTCATTTCTTGGGCCAGAAAATCCAAGGTGCGTCCCACCGGTTCTGCCGATTTCAGCGAGGCGCGGAACTGTTGAAGATGACTCTCCAAACGGGTGAGTTCCTCGGTGATGTCGCTGCGGTCGGCGAAGAAGACGACTTCCTTGGCAAGGCGCTCGTCATCCAGCGGCAGGTCAAGCCCGGCTTCCTTGATGCGGGCGTGCAATTGTTCCCGATAACGTTTCACGGCTTCTGGGGCAGCTTGTCGGATGGCGGCAATGCCGGTAGCCAACAAATCGAGTCGAGCGGAAAGATCGGCGGCAAGATGTTTGCCTTCTTTTTCGCGCATCTTGACCAGGCGATCCAACGCCTTTCGCAAGGCGTTTTCGACGCCCGGCCAGACGGTTTCGGCATCAAGGGCGGTCTCGGCGAGTTTGAGGACGCCGGGAGCGCGCAGGATGAGGTCAAGGGTGAGGGTGCCGTTGAGTTTGAGTTCTTTTTGGAGTTTTTGGATGGCGCGCAGATAGGCTTTGGCCAGCGCTGTGTCGAGTTCGACATGTTCGGGGGCGCTGGCCCGGTGCAGGGTAACGACCGCGTTGATTCGTCCACGGGAGATGTGGGTGTTGATTTCGTCGCGGATGCGCGGCTCCAACTCCTCTAGTTCTGCCGGTAACTTGATCGAGATGTCGCTTTGTTTGCGGTTCACCGAGTTCAATTCAACGGTGAACTTGAATCCGCTCTGGACGTGTTCGCCACGTCCGTATCCGGTCATGCTGCGCATGTTATTTCTCCAGTTTCAAGATGTCGGCAACCTGCATCACGTCTTTGTCGCCGCGTCCGCTGAGATTGATAATAACGATACCGCGAAGTTTTTTTGCATTCTTCATGACATAAGCGACGGCATGTGCGCTTTCCAAGGCCGGGATGATGCCCTCGACGCGGGAACAGAACTGGAATGCTTCCAGTGCTTCCTCATCGGTCGCATAGGTGTACTCGATGCGGCCTTGATCGCGCAGGTAGCTGTGTTCGGGGCCAACGGCGGCGTAGTCGAGTCCCGCGCTGACGGAATGGGTGAGCATGATCTGGCCGTTGTCGTCTTGGAGGACAAAAGTCCGCGTGCCTTGTAACACACCGAGCGAACCGCCTTTTTGGAATCGCGCGGCATGTTGGCCGGGCTTGATACCGCGTCCGCCCCCTTCGACGCCGATCATGCGAACGCGTTTATCGCCGAGGAAGGCGTGGAAAAGGCCGATAGAGTTCGATCCGCCGCCGACGCAGGCCACGAGCGCATCCGGCAATCGTTTTTCTTTCCGCAAAATCTGTTGCCGGGCTTCCCGACCGATCACGCTCTGAAAATCCCGGACCATCATCGGGTAGGGATGAGCGCCGAGAACACTGCCGAGGATGTAATGGGTGGTGCGGACATTGGTAACCCAATCGCGCATCGCTTCGTTGATGGCTTCCTTCAATGTCTGCTGTCCGGCGGTCACGGCACGGACATCCGCGCCGAGCAATCGCATCCGGTACACATTCAGAGCTTGGCGTTGCATGTCCACCGCGCCCATGTAAACGACGCATTCCAAACCGAACATGGCGGCAACGGTTGCCGTTGCCACTCCGTGCTGTCCCGCGCCGGTCTCGGCAATGATGCGGTGTTTACCCATGCGTTTGGCGAGCAGAATCTGGCCGATGGTATTATTGATTTTATGGGCGCCGGTGTGGAGCAGGTCTTCGCGTTTGAGGTAAATCTTCGGGCCACGTAGTTCCTCGGTCATTCGCTCCGCAAAATAGAGCGGGGTGGGGCGGCCAACATATTCGCGGAGATAGTAGGCCAGCTCTTGCTGGAACCGCTTGTCTTTGCGTGCCGTCTGATATTCGCGGGTCAGCTCCTGCAACGGGGCCATGAGGGTTTCCGGCACGAACATGCCGCCATATGGGCCGAAATGGCCGGTCCTATCAGGAACAGTTTTTATACGTTTTTGCACGCTTCAAAAAATCTCCTCAATTTTGTTGGATCCTTCCGCCCCGGCTCGCCTTCGACGCCGCTGGCGACGTCCACCGCGAACGGTTGGACGATCCGAATGGCGTCGCACACGTTGTCGGGAGTCAGTCCGCCCGACAGGATGATCGGTTTGCCCAGCGATTTCGCCTTTACCGCCAGCGACCAATCGAACGTCATTCCCGTGCCGCCACGTTGGTTGTCAGTGTAGGTGTCGAGCAACAGAGCGTCAACATCGTACTCGGCAACCTGTTGGAGCGAGGTTTCATTGCGGACGCGGATGGCTTTGATCCTTTTGAGAGGGAACTGTCGGCAGAACGAGGGCGGTTCATCGCCGTGAAACTGGAGGGCGGTCAAGCCGCATTCTTCGGCTATTCGCCGAATGTTCACTTCGGTCTCGTTGACGAAGACGCCGACTTTTTCCACGGTCACTGCCCGGCAAATCTGCGCGACGACAATAGGGCTGACAGCGCGCGGACTTTTTGCATAGAAGATGAAGCCGAGCATGTCCGCGCCAAGTTCGACGGCCAAGCGGGCATCGTCGAGATTGGTGATGCCGCAGATTTTAATCCGTGGAGGCGTCATTTGTTATAGGCGCGTTACTCGACGCGGCGCGGGATGTGCATGGGGGAATGTCATCCGAGCAATTCCTTCACCTTGGTGACGATGTTGCCACTGCGCATCAAGGATTCACCAACGAGAATGGCCTTGGCCCCTGCGCGGGCGACACGCTCGACATCGGCGCGGGTGTGGATGCCGCTTTCGGCGACGATGAGGCGGTTTTCTGGCACTTTGGTGGCCAGTTTTTCGGTTGTGGTGAGACTAACGGTGAACGTGGCCAGATTACGGTTGTTGATACCGATGAGTTGCGCACCGGCCGCCAGAGCACGGTCCATCTCGGTTTCGTCGTGAACTTCAACCAGCGCGGCCATGTGGAGATATTCGGTCACGGCGCGGAAATCGCGCAGTTGTTGGTCATCAAGGATCGCCGCGATCAGGAGTACGGCGTCCGCTCCGTAGGCGGCCGCTTCGTGGATTTGGAGTTCCTCGATGATAAAATCTTTCCGCAGCAACGGCAGGCTGACGGCATCACGGATTTGATGAAGATATTCGATGTTACCGTGGAAAAACTCGCGGTCGGTCAACACCGAAATGGCGGCAGCACCAGCTTGTTCGTAGTTTCGGGCGATGTGGACGGGATTGAAGTCGGGACAGATGATGCCTGCCGAGGGCGATGCTTTCTTGACCTCGGCGATGAGGGCGATTCCTTCGCGGGCAACGATGGCTTTGGCAAAATCGCGGAAATCCTTGCGGGCAGCGGCTCGTCCTCGAAGTTCCTCGGCGCGGGGCAACAAGGTCGCCACTTCGCGGCGTTTTACGGCAACGATTTTGTCGAGGATTGTCGGCACAGCTATTCCTCGTCGGTGACGCCTTGTTTGCGTTGGCGGGGTTGACCGGCTTTGAGCCAGGCGCTGATGAACGGGTCGAGATCACCGTCCATGACACCTTGGACATCGCTGGTCTGGTAGCCGGTGCGGAGGTCTTTGACCATCTGATAAGGTTGGAAAACGTAGCTGCGAATCTGATTGCCCCAGGCAATGGCGCCCTTCTCGCCGTAATACTTCTCCATTGCGGCGCGTTTTTCGTCCTGCTGCTTCTCGTAAAGGCGCGCCTTCAACATCTTCAAGGCCAGTTCGCGGTTCTGGTGCTGGCTGCGCTCGGATTGGCATTGGACAACGATGCCGGTGGGGATGTGGGTCATGCGCACGGCGGTTTCGAGTTTGTTGACGTTCTGGCCGCCTTTGCCGCCGCTGCGGAAGGTGTCCACCTGCACGTCTTCCATTTTCAACTCGATTTCGGCGTCCTCAATTTCGGCGACGACATCCACAGAGGCGAAGCTGGTGTGACGCCGTTTGTTGGAATCAAAAGGCGAAATACGGACGAGGCGATGGACGCCGCGCTCGGCCTTGAGGTAGCCGAAAGCGTAATCGCCGGTGACCATCAGCGTGGCGCTTTTGATACCGGCTTCGTCACCGGGCTGGATGTCCACGATGTCGCATTTCCATCCGCGTGTTTCGCAATAGCGGGTGTACATGCGCAGGAGCATGTTGGCCCAATCGCAGCTTTCGGTGCCGCCGGCGCCGGCATGGATGCTGAAGATGGCGTTGGATTTGTCGTGTTCGCCGGCGAGGAGGTTTTCCAGTTCGAATTGGTTGAATCGTTTCTCGGCCGCTTCGACTTCTTTTACCACTTCGGTTTCGGCTTCGCCGAGTTCGATCAGGACTTGGGCGTCGGAGATTTTGCGGTCAAGCTCGGTAAGCGTTTCGAGCCGTCGGCGGATGATGGTGGCTTCGTTGAGGATGGCTTTGGCCTTGATCTGGTCGTTCCAGAAGGTTGGAGCGGCCATGATATTTTCGAGTTCGATCAGGCGGGTTTGTTGTTTGGAAACGTCAAAGATACCTCCTCAACGCCTGGTGGCGTTGCTGGAGGCCGTCCAATCTGGCTTTGACTTCTTCAATCATGGTGGCGCGTAGCTGACCACAACCGTTGCGCCTTGTCAACGCCGCGACACAAGGAACTCGGCGAGCGCAGCGCGATAAACAGGGGCACTGACAAGGAAAGCATCGTTGTGGCTACCGCGGAGTTCGATGAGACGTTTGGGTTGACTCGCGGCGGCGGCAAGGAGGCGTTCGGCGTAACTCATGGGGAACAGTTCGTCTTCCCGGCTGTGGAAAATGAGTAGGGGAGCACGGAGTTTCGGCATTTTGCTGAGCGAATCGTACTTGGTTTTGGCCAGCAATTTGACGGGTAGGAAAGGGTAGAATTTTCGACCGACATCGGCGATGGATGTGAAAGGTTCTTCGAGGATGAGGCCGTCGCACGGAACGCGCATGGCAAGCTCCACGGCGACCGCCGTGCCCAGCGATTCTCCATAAAGAATGATTTGGGGGTGTTGTTTGACCAACCAGTCGTAAGCGGCTTGTGCGTCCTGATAAGTTCCTTGTTCGTCGGGTTGGCGCAAGTCGCTGCGTCCGTAGCCGCGATAGTCAATGATGAACGTGGCGGCACCGAGACTGTGAAAGATGGCGAGTTTTTCCAGTCGGTGAGAGATGTTGCCGGCGTTACCGTGGAGGAAGAGGATGGCGGGGGGATTGGTCGCGGCGGCGGGCAGATACCAACCGTGGATTTTGACACCGTCGTGTGTGGTAAGCCAAACATCCTGGTACTTCAATCCGACTTGGTTGGGTGTCCCATCCAACTCCCGCACTGGGTAATAGATCATTGTCGGCTCGCGCCAGCGCAGTAACAACGCAAACAACGTTAGCCCGAACAACAGCAGCAAAAGGAAGTGAAGCATGCGTTTCAATCCACGCTCATTTTACACGGATTGGGTGCTCTTACCAGTCGCAATCCCTGGAGATGCTTGTTTTCAAGATAGGGCAGCGATTCGGGAGCAAACAAAACAAGGCGCTGCTGCGATGACACGTGAAGTGGTGCGGACGAGAGGACTCGAACCTCCACGGTGTTACCCACAGCGTCCTGAGCGCTGCGCGTCTGCCAATTCCGCCACGTCCGCACGCATTTGGCAGCGGGAATATAACGATTGGTTCTGTGTGACGCAATCAGAAACTCCGAGCGTGTCTATTCGATCTCGCGGGGACGAACGAAGTCGCGTTTTTGCTGGAAAAACATGAGGATTCGAATGTTCCATCGCCATTCTCTCCCCCGGCGAAGGCAACAAGGTTGTTCTTCTGTCAGCGACAGGCCACCGCCTCGATTTCCACCAGGGCGTCTTTGGGCAAACGTGCCACCTGCACCGTTGAACGCGCCGGCGGGGACGACGCAAAAAACTGAGCATACACCTCGTTCATGGCGGGGAAATGATTCATGTCGGTGAGAAATACGGTGGTCTTCACCACATGTCCCAGGGTCAATCCCTGCGATTCCAATAATTTTTGTATGTTTTGCAAGACCTGTTTTGTTTGTTCCACCACGCCGCCGACGACTATCTGGCCGGTGGAAGGGTCCAGAGGAATCTGTCCGGCACAGAACAGGAAATCGCCTGCCCAGATCGCTTGGGAATATGGCCCGACGGCTTTGGGCGCTGTTTCGGTTGTCACCACGAGTCGTTTCATTGTTGTCTCCTTTTTGATCAATCTTCCGATTTCCAAGCCAACCACGCTGCCGCCGCCAGGAATACCGCGTCCTCCACCAATGACCACGGGCTTGCTTTTCGTGCTACCGATGCGCCGAAACAGCCGCACACTTCCAGCCCTCGAACCAGCGCCACACTGATGGCGGCCAGAAACACCACATTCAAACCGGCGATCACCAGAGCGCTTGCTCGTTTCCAAACGCCGAGAACCAACAACGCGCCCGCTGACAGCTCCACCCACGGCAGGGTCAGCGCCACCAGATTCACCAGCGGATACGGCACCATACCGTACCGCGCCACGTCGTTGGCAAACGCCGCCGGGTCAAGCGCTTTCAGGGCGCCGGCCGCGACAAAAACGGCGCCGAGCAGTAACCGAATCAGAAACGGGATGAGCCGTTTCATGGTTGTTCTCCGGTGACGGTGGGGAGTTTGGCGGATCGCCAGCGTGTCCATCCGTTGACCAGGACGCGCGTGTTGGCATACCCCAGTGCCCGTAATTTCAGCAGCAAACGATGGCTGTCGTCGCAATGTTCGCCGTCACAATACAACACCAGCATCATGTCTGTTGCCAGCCGGGGTTGAACTTTGGGAAAAAACACGTCAAACGACTCGATGGGCAGCGACAATGCCCCGACAATATGTCCATCCACATATGCTGTCGGTGGACGCGCGTCCAAAAAGATCGCTTCGCCCGATTTCCATAACACAGTAGCCTGTTCCAGCGAGATCTGGTCGTTTGCTGCCAGTTTCATTTTGGGCGGACGCAGCCACGGGATTCGGCGCGGCGAGAACCAATTGACGGCCAATCCGATGGCGCTCCCCAACACGACGATCAGGAGGGCTTGGCAGATGATGCGGCGCATGAGCCGTTGTCAGAACCGCAGCATGTTGATGGTCAGAGGCACGGTGACACGCGGTTGTCCCGGCATGTTTGTCTCGAAACTGATGGTGCCCTTGGTGGTCGCCGCGGGCAGATTTTTCAATTCGATGAGCACTTCGTAACCCTGCGCTTCCGGCAGCGGACGGCAGGTCAGGGCGACCTCCTTCAATGTGCAGGTCAGGTTTCTGATTTCGAGTTTTTGTTTCGGGTCGGAAGCGCGGACACGGAAGGATCGGGAGCCGGGAATCTGGCGGTTGACCACAGCCCAGTAAATTTCCTCGCGGCTCAGGACAATGTCGCCCACAAACCGCTCGTATATCGGCACAGAGGCCACTTCCTGTGTCGGATTGGCGGCGTAAAGACCGATACGCTCATAAACCCATCGCGGATTACCTTCCGCCTTGACCGCGATTTGGAGGGTGGCCACGCTGTTGGAACCCGGCACGGGTTCCATGCGGGCGGCAATGGATGGCTGGGAAGGTTGCAGCCGTGTGATGTCCAGTGGCTGATTGTCGGTACGCCAGAGGCGCACGGTGAAGTTGGTCGTTTCGCCCAGCCGCATGTCGCCGAGGTTTACCTGCATCGGATCGTTCTCGTAGAGGGGGACAAGGTCGGCTTTGATGGTCAGGGTTGTGCCTGTTGGGGAGTAGCCTTCCGCTTGAACATAAATCTGTTTTTCGATCTTCCCACGGGTGAATCCGGTCAGATTGATGACGAACGTCAGTTTGCCTTCTCCACCGGGCGGCAAGACCGGCGGCTCCAGGCTTGCCACGGCGCATCCACATGAGGTCGAGGGTTTCCGAAAACGGATCGGCTCGTTACCAATATTCTGAAATGTGAACGTGCCGGTCAACGACGGCGGCGTGTTGGTCGTGCCAAAATTGTATTCGCGTGGCTCAACGCGCACCGGTATGGGAGGCAGAGCCGGTGTTGACACAGCGGCGCGAGGCGCCGAGGGCATTGGCCCGCCTTGTTCCGAAGGTCGCGGCGGCACGGCCATCCCCTGTGCCATCAAGGGGCCTGCAATCACCCAAACGATAAGGATGTCTCTCATGATTTGTGCAGCCCGGATGTTACTGTAGCTCTTCAGGCTTGACAAGGCACAACGAAAATCATCCGAACCCGTCATTGACAAAGTGGAAAAACTATCGGTAAATAAAGGTGAAAATGAAGCATAGCACAACGATGGCGAAGTTTTTCCGTTCGGCTCTGATCGCGAGCGTGGTGGTGACGGCGTTTCTTTCCCGCGCGGATGCGGGGAGCACCAACGATGTGCGGCGTTGGACCAATATCGAGAAGATTCAGAACGCCATCAACAAGCCTTCGACGCCGGGATCCACTGTGGAACTGCCTACCGTCAATGTGAAAGGCGCCGAGGTCAAGGGTTACGCCGTGTCTCCGCGGGATGTCGCCGCGACAAAGGCGCTGAACCAGAGAGAGTTGAAGATGCTGGCGCAAAAGAAAGTGGAATTGAAGCGCCGCGAGATTTCGTCGCTTGACGCGCCCGTTCGCTCGATGCCGAAAGTCAATTTTACCGCGAAACAAGCCGCTCTCTCTGATGCGGTACGGCCGGAGTCTCACGACCGTCGGACAATGGAAGAAGCCCCGGTGACCAAACGACGAATTGTGGTCAACAGTCCTGAAGGTCTCGAGGAACTAAAAAAACAACTCAATCGTTCGCCATAGGAGCGCGGCTCCAGGCTTGTACCAGGTCCGGGAACCGGCAGGCGCGGCAACCGGACTTGTCATTGACGCAGAAATCCAACAAAACCTGCATAATACCCTGTTGACGTCGCTCGGTGTTGAGAAACTGTCGCGCCTCGGTATCGGTCGAGAAAAACTGCTGGCCAGCCAGGCGCAACAGATTGTTCATTTCGCCGGGCGGGAGGTGAGCATAACGGTCGCGCGCTTTTTTCAGCAGAGACGAGTCGTCGTGGATTTCGGCGTAGGCGGCGACGAAGGGCAGGACGACGTTGGAAACGATTTCCCGCGCGCGGGCGGCTCCGATCAGTTCGGCGGGTTTCGACTGTGTTTTGCCATCGAGGGTAAAGTGACGGTCCCAATACTCATCGTGAACCTGCAGGAACAGTTTTAGCGGGTCTCCGTCGGTTTCGATGGCGCCGAGGGCTTTTTCCAAAAGATTGGGATGTTTCTTCAATAATGCGACGGCAGCGCCGAGCCGACGATGCGGATGATTGAGCGGACGAATACCGGCGCGGTGCCAGGCGGTGTCGGGCAGGACGCGGTCGGCAAAATCGGGGCGTAGTTTCCACCAGGTTTTCCAAAGCCGTTTGGTATAGGGGTTGCCAAGGCTCTCGGTGGGGAGGAAGTTGGCGACGCCAAAGAGCAGGGGAGCGATCTCCGAGCGGCGCGCGGTCAGTTCGCCAAGCGGGAGACGTTGGGCGAGCCTGCGAAAGGGGGTCTTGTTGGCCTTGTAACCGAGCGCTTCCATCCAACCTTCGTAGAAGGCCTGTTCGGGACCGCTTCGTTGAATCCAGCGTTTGAACTTGCGCAGCTTGCTGGCAAAACGTTCCTCGCCGGCAGTGTCGAGGAGAGACTCGGTTTGCATCTTGTCGAGTTGTTTCATCACCTGGATGCAACCGCCGCCATGAGGACGGACATTATGGGGGTAGGCATCCAGATCAATGTCGTCGCACAACGCGTCCAATGGCGCGGCGAGATGATGTTGGAGGACGAGTTGAGGAAGAATCTGGCCGTCGTGAGTACGTGGCAACGTGTCGCTGTCAGCCTCCCAAAGTACGACATGGAGAATCACGTCGTTGTACCGTGGGTCTTCGTGGTGACGATGATGTTGCCAGTCGCTGGCTCGCAGATGGATTTCAATGTCGCCTTTGCGTTCCGGCTCATCGCGGAATTGGATGACCGCATGACGAAAATCGGGGCCTGCCTCGACATTCCACCAGCCGGGGAACAGAACACGCAGCGGCTGTCCATCGGTGGTGACGAGTCGGCTCGCATCGAGTCGTTGATCATACCAGATGGCTTGGACGAGGCGCTCAGTAATGGAAATTGGCACATAGGCGGTCTCGGCGTCGCGCAGGACGACGCGGCCCGGTCCCTCTAACGGCGTTTCCCGCAAAACCCGGTTGCGCAACTCGGCGTAACGTGTCGCCACCATGACTTGCTCTGTTTCCTGTGGCGGAATATACTGGAACAACAATGAAAATGCGATTCTGTTTTCTGCTGGCTCTTCTGTCTGTCACCGTCACCGCGGTAGCGCAATCCGACGATCCGGTGGTTGCCGCTGTCCAAAAGGCCCTGCCCGCCGTTGTGAACCTCAGCACCGAACGACTGGTCGAACGTCAGTTCGCCGATCCGTTTGAGGAATTGTTTTGGCAGTTCTTCGGACGGGGCCGTCGCCCCAGCATCGGTGGCACCCATAGCCTCGGTTCCGGCGTTATCGTGGACGAGGACGGTTGGATCGTGACCAACTTCCACGTGGTGCAACGCGCGACAAAAATTCACGTCGTCCTTTCCGACGGTAGCCGTTATGAAGCCAGGTTCCTCAGCGGCGATGACAAGAACGATCTGGCGCTGTTGAAGATCGAGGCGAAACAACCGTTGCCATTTGTCGAAATCGCAGATAACCGTGAACCGATGCTCGGCGAGACGGTTATCGCCGTCGGTAACCCCTTCGGCCTGGAACACACTGTCACCAAGGGCATCATCAGCGCCAAACGCCGCAAATACGAAGCCGGCGATGTGACCTTCAACGACATCCTTCAGACCGATGCCGCCATCAACCCCGGCAACTCTGGCGGCCCGCTCATCAACACCCGCGGCCAACTTGTCGGCATCAACATGGCCATCCTCTCCCAAGCGCAGGGAATCGGGTTCGCCATCCCTGCCAAGCGCGTCGCCGAAATGTTGGCAACGTGGCTCACACCCGAAAAACGGGCACGACTATGGCTCGGCTTGCGGTTTGCCCGACAGGACGAACGACTGGTCGTCGCCGATGTGCAGGCGGACAGTCCTGCCGCCAGGGCCGGAGTGGCCTCCGGTGACATCGTGGTGGCTGTGGACGGCCAGAAACAGACCGAATTGTTGCCATTGCAACGTTACCTCATCCACAAGAAGGCCGGTGATACACTGAAACTCGATGTCGAACGCAACGGCAAAACAAAAACCTTCCGCATCGCGCTGGCCGCGCTCCCGAAACTCTCCGCAACGGGCCTGATGCAGTCAAAATTTGGTCTGCACGTGCAGGAGATGACCCGTGATCTGGCCGAAGCTCTCGGGATTCCCGTGGCACAGGGGCTGTTGATCGTGGACGTGGAGAAAGACAGCCCTGCCGGAACCGTCGGGTTGCGGCGCGGCATCGTCATCACCCACATCGCCGGTGAAGAAGTTCAGTCGCTGGACCGCCTCGCGGAACTGTTGGCCGACATCAAGGCCGGCGATGCGGTGCGCTTGGCCCTGTTTCTGATGGAACGACGCGGCAACCTACTGGTCCAACAAACGGCCAGCGTGACCCTGAAAGCTCGCTGAACCCGCTCACCAGTTCGATCTTGCCCGGCATC
>CAZISE010000050.1:0-20563 GCA_964541945.1 uncultured Verrucomicrobiota bacterium | reverse complement strand
CGGTGGACGAGTTTCCGTCCTGCTCACTGTTTCCGACGGGCAAACGGATGCGCGCTCTCTTTGGAACCGAACGCGGTTCGGGCAATCGGCGGGTCGGCGGTTTTGGACGGTGGTTTTTCTGTTGCGCCCGCCGCCGGTGGTCGTTATTTTTCCCGCGCTTTGAGCAATCCCCCAGAATTGAACATTGGTCTTGTCGGCGCCGGCGTGGTCGGTGGCGGCGTGGTGAAGAATCTCACTCGCAACGCCGACCTGTTGGCGGATCGTCTTGGTATTCGTCTTCGACTGAAATGGGTGTGCGACAAGGATCCGTCGCGCCTGGCCGCTATTGCCCTGCCCGACGCCGCCAAGACCGCCGACGCCCAACAGGTGCTTGCCGATCCCGATGTTCCGATTGTGGTCGAGTTGGTTGGCGGAACCGGTTTTGCGAGGAAACTGATTCTCGATGCCCTGAGTCGCGGCAAGATTGTTGTCACGGCAAACAAGGCGTTGTTGGCGCACCATGGCGAGGAGATTTTCGCGGCGGCTGCCCGTCACAAGACCAATCTGTTCTACGAAGCCAGCGTGGCGGGCGGCATTCCGATCATCAAGGCGTTGCGCGAGGGGTTTGTCGCCAATCATTTCCCGCTGATTTACGGCATCGTCAACGGCACCTGCAACTACATCCTCAGCCGCATGAGCGCCGAGGGGAAGGATTTCAGCGAGGTGCTGGCCGAGGCGCAACGGCTCGGCTATGCGGAGGCGGATCCGGGGCTGGACATTGACGGCATTGACACGGCGCACAAGGCGACCATTCTGGCGTCGTTGGCACACGGTTTCTGGACCGGCTACGACAACACCTATGTGGAGGGGATCCGCCACGTCTCGCAAATGGACATTCAGGTGGCGCGCGAACTGGGGTATGCCATCAAGTTGCTGGCCATCATCAAGTCCACCGACGGCGCCGTCGAGGTGCGGGTTCATCCCACGCTCATCCCCCAGCGGCACGTGTTGGCCAGCGTCAACGGCGTGTTCAACGCTGTGGCCGTGCGTGGCGACGTGGTGGGCGACACGATGTTTTACGGGCGGGGCGCGGGCGCCGACGCCACCAGCAGCGCAGTGATCGCCGATCTGGCCGATGCGGCGTTGAACTTGAAGTTTGGCAGCGTCCAGCGAATCCCCGCTTTTGTATCGCACCGCTTGCATGCCCGGCTGCGGACCATTGATGACGTGGAGTCGCGCTACTACCTGCGGTTGACGGTGGAAGACCGAGCCGGGGTGATTGCGAAGATTTCCAAGGTACTTGGCGACGCCCAAATCAGCATCGCTTCGGTATTGCAGCGCGAATCGGAGACCAATATTGTGCCATTGATCATGATGTTGCACACGGCCCGGGATCGCGCTGTCCGCGACGCGGTGGCGGAGATTGACCGTTTGGACGTGGTGAAGGACAAAACCGTGGTTTTACGAGTGGAGAGTTTTGATTGATATGGCTCTGATCGTGCAAAAGTACGGCGGCACATCCGTCGGCAATCCGGAACGGATCAAAAACGTCGCCCGTCGCGTTTTTGAAACCCAACAGGCCGGCCATCAGGTTATTGCGGTGGTCTCGGCCATGAGCGGCGTGACCGACTCGCTGATCAAGCTGGCCAAGGAAATTCATCCCGACCCGGATGAGCGCGAAATGGACGTGTTGCTCGCCACCGGCGAGCAAACCACCATTGCGCTGTTGGCCATGGCCCTGCACGCGCTGGGCGCCAGGGCCAAATCCCTCACCGGCGCCCAGGCCGGCATCGTCACCGACGGCGTCCACACCAAGGCCAAAATCGCCAACATCACCCCCAAACGCGTCCACGAACTACTCAACGAAGGTCATGTGGTCATCATCGCCGGTTTCCAAGGCGAAACCCCGGAGGGACACATCACCACACTGGGCCGCGGCGGCAGCGACCTCAGCGCCATCGCCATCGCGGCGGCGGTGAAAGCGGATGTTTGCCAGATTTACACCGACGTGGACGGCGTGTACACGGCCGATCCGCGGATTGTTCCCGACGCGAAGAAGATTCCGGAAATCAGCTACGACGAGATGCTGGAGATGGCCGCGCTCGGCTCCAAGGTCATGCAGGCCCGTTCCGTCGAGTTTGCCAAGAAATTCAATGTCGTCTTTGAAGTGCGCAGCAGTTTCAACAACAACCCAGGAACCATTGTGAAAGCCGAAACCGCCAAAATGGAAGATGTCGTCATCCGCGGCGTTGCCGTGGACAAGAAACAGGCCAAAGTCACCGTCGCCGGCGTGCCAGACAAGCCCGGCGTGGCGGCCAAGGTCTTCAAGACCATCGCCGATGCCCATATCAACATTGACGTAATTGTTCAAAACGTCAGCGCCCAGGGGCACACCGACATTTCGTTCACCGTGGGTGACACCGACGCGGCGAAGGCCGTCAAAGTGCTCCAGCCGGTTGTCGCCGAGGTGGGCGCAAGCGGGGTCACTTCCACCGGAGACATTGCGAAGGTCAGCGTGGTGGGCATCGGCATGCGCAGCCATCCCGGTGTGGCGGCCAAGATGTTTGAGGCGCTCGCCGCCGCGGGGATCAATATCGGCATGATTTCCACCAGCGAGATCAAAATCAGCGTGATCATCAATCTAGCCGACGCCGACAAGGCCGCCCGCGCCATTCACGACGCTTTCGGCCTTGCCAGGTAGGCCGTCATGACTGCGTCTGCCTCCTTGCGTCAGACCCCGTTGCACGCGCTTCATGTCGCCGCCGGCGCCAAGATGGTGCCGTTCGGCGGCTGGGAAATGCCGGTTTATTATTCCAGCATCATCGAAGAACATCACGCCGTCCGTCACCATGCGGGTCTGTTTGATATTTCGCACATGGGCGAGTTCATCGTCGCTGGTCCCGCGGCCGAGGCGACGCTGAATCGTCTTCTGACAAATGATCTTCGCCGGCTCGCTCTCGGCCAGGCGCAATACACTCTGCTCTGCAACGAGCGTGGCGGTATCATTGACGATCTCATCATCTACCGCCTGGAACCGGACCAGTTTCTTCTGATCGTCAACGCCTCCAACATTGCCGCCGATCTGGCCTGGATTCAGCGGCATATTCCCGTTGAAAACCAGAGCGACCAGACAGCCGCCGTGGCCCTGCAAGGGCCTGAGGCCGCCAAACGGCTGGGCATTGACCTGCCACATTTCCACATTGGCCGCTTCCGACTTTTCGGCATCGAATGCCGCGTCGCCCGCACCGGTTACACGGGTGAGGACGGCTTCGAGATTCTCTGTTCCAACGCGGACGCCGCGCGGCTCTGGTCAGAGCTGCTGGCGCGCGGCGCCAAACCGTGCGGACTGGGCGCGCGCGACACGTTGCGGCTGGAGATGTGTTATCCGCTACACGGCCACGACATTACGGAGACGACCACGCCGCTGGAGGCCGGGCTGGGCCGTTTCGTGGCGCTGGACAAGGGTGAGTTTGTGGGCCGCGATGTCCTGCTGGCTCAGAAACAAAAGGGTGTCTCCCGACGGCTGGTGGCATTCAAAATGGTCGAAAAATCCCCCCCGCCACGCCAGCATTACCGGCTGCTCGCCAACGGACGCGCCATCGGCGAGGTCACTAGCGGCGCGCCGTCGCCATCGCTTGGCATTGGCATCGGGATGGGTTATGTAGAGTCTGGCATGGCTGCTACCGGCACAACCATCGAAGTGGACATTCGCGGCAAACCGTTTGCTGCCGTCATCGAAACCAAACCCCTGTGGAAGAAAACAACATGAGCGTTCCTGCAAATCTGCGTTACACCAAAACCCACGAATGGGTCCGCGTGGAAGGCGACACCGCCGTCGTCGGCATCACCGACCACGCCCAGAAAGAACTGACGGACATTGTGTATGTCGAGCCGCCCCCGGTGGGCGACAACGTTGAGGCCGGCAAAGAATGCGCCGTTGTCGAAAGCGTCAAGGCCGCCAGCGATATCTATGCGCCCGTCAGCGGCGAAGTCATCGAAGCCAATACCGCGCTCGGCAACAAACCCGAACTCGTCAATCAGGACCCCTACGGCCAGGGCTGGCTCTTCAAGCTCAAAATGAGCGATCCACTCCAGGTCGAAGAACTGCTTCGTCCTGACGAATACGCCAACCTCACCGGCGAATGACAGAACTCGACCAATTGTTGGCTGTCGTCGGTTACCCGACCCTCGATGCGTTGGTGGACGATGTTGTCCCCGCCGCCATCCGTCTTCGTCGCCCGTTGACGTTGCCGCCCGCCCGCGACGAACAAACGGCGCTGCGCGACCTCGAAGCCATGATGGCAAAAAACCGGTTTCGACACCGTTTCCTCGGACGCGGCTACTACGACTGCATCATGCCGCCGGTCATCCAGCGCAACATTCTGGAAAACCCCGGCTGGTACACCGCCTACACACCCTATCAGGCGGAAATCTCCCAGGGGCGCCTGGAAGCGTTGTTGAACTTCCAGACCATGGTTTGCGATCTGACCGCCATGCCGATTGCCAACGCCTCGTTGCTCGACGAGGCCACCGCTGCCGCCGAAGCGATGACGATGTGTCATCGGCTCAACACCGTCGCCGGACGCAACACCTTCGTTGTCTCGCCCGGCTGTCACCCGCAAACCATCGCCGTCATCCAAACCCGCGCCGAACCGCTCGGCATCCGCGTCGTCCTCGGCGAGGAACTCACTCCCGACGCCTTTGGCCTGCTCCTGCAATACCCGGACACCAACGGCGCCATCCGCGATTACGCCCCGTTGGTGGACCAGGCGCACCGCCAGCAAACATTGGCGGTCGTCGCTACCGACCTGTTGGCGCTCACACTCATCAAACCGCCCGGCGAATTCGGCGCCGACATCGTTGTGGGAAATTCCCAACGGTTCGGCGTCCCGATGGGTTACGGCGGGCCGCATGCCGCTTTTTTTGCGACGCGCGAGGAGTTCAAACGCCAGATACCGGGCCGCCTGATCGGCGTGTCCAAAGACGCCCACGGCCAACCCGCCCTGCGCCTGGCGCTCCAGACACGCGAACAACACATCCGCCGCGAAAAAGCAACCAGCAACATCTGCACCTCACAGGTCCTCCTGGCCGTCCTCGCCAGCATGTACGCCGTCTGGCACGGCCCGGAAGGACTCAAACGCATCGCCCGCCGCGTCCACGAACTCACCTGCCGACTTGCTGCCCGCGTCGCCCGCGTCGGCAACGAACCGTTTTTTGACACCATTCGTGTGGGCGACCGCGTCATTGCGCTGGACGAAACCGCCACCGAGGCCGATGTGGAGGCGCTCGCCGCCGAACTGCCGTCCTGCGCCACTGCCGTGGCGGCGCCCGATTTGCCGTTGCGAACCACGCCTTTTCTGACGGCGCCGGTGTTCAATTCCTATCACACCGAGCACGAGATGCTCCGTTACATTCATCGCCTCGAAACAAAAGACCTCGCGCTCAACACGGCAATGATCCCGCTGGGGTCCTGCACGATGAAACTCACGCCGACGGCGGCCATGTTGCCGTTGTCATGGCCGTCGGTGAACCGGTTGCATCCGTTCGCCCCGTCGGAGGATGCCGTCGGCTACCACGAGATGTTCCGCCAACTGGAATCCTGGCTGGCGGAAATCACCGGGTTCGCGGCCGTCTCCTTGCAACCCAACGCCGGCTCACAAGGCGAATACGCCGGGTTGTTGACCATCCGAGCCTATCACAAACAAAACGGCCAACCCCACCGCAATGTCTGCCTCATCCCCACCTCTGCCCACGGCACCAACCCGGCCAGCGCTGTCATGGCCGGCTTCCAGGTCGTGGCCGTCGCCTGCGACGCCGCCGGCAACATTGACCTCGGCGACCTGCGCGCCAAAGCCGCGCAACACGCCGACCGCCTCGGCGCGCTGATGGTCACCTATCCCTCCACACACGGCGTGTTCGAGGAAGCCATCCGGGAAATCTGCGACATCATCCACCAACATGGCGGCCAGGTGTACATGGATGGCGCCAACATGAACGCCCAGGTCGGCCTCTGCCGTCCTGGCGACATTGGCGCCGACGTTTGCCATCTGAACCTGCACAAAACCTTCGCCATCCCGCACGGCGGCGGCGGTCCCGGCGTGGGGCCGATCTGTGTGGCCAAACATCTGGCTCCGTTCCTGCCCCGTCATGTGGCCGCGGCACCCCACGGTAGCGCCAGCGTATTGACCATCTCGTGGATGTACATCGCCCTGTCCGGCGCGGAAGGCCTGACCATGGCCACAAAACGAGCGATTTTGAACGCCAACTACATTTCCAAACGCCTGGCGCCCTACTTCCCCACGCTCTACCGCGGCGCGCGCGGCCTGGTCGCGCACGAGTGCATTCTCGATCTGCGCGAATGGAAAACGCGCGCCGGCATCGAGGTCGAGGACGTGGCAAAACGGCTCATGGATTACGGGTTCCACGCCCCAACCATGTCGTGGCCGGTGCCGGGAACCTTGATGGTGGAACCGACCGAAAGCGAGTCCAAGGCGGAGTTGGACCGTTTCTGCGATGCCATGATCGCCATTCACGGCGAGATGCAAGCCATCGAGAACGGCTCCCTTGACCGCCAGAACAATCCGCTCAAGAACGCGCCGCACACGGCTGCCGCGGTTTGCAGTGATCATTGGGATCGCCCCTACTCGCGCGAACAGGCTGCGTTCCCGTCGCCCTCGCTGCGCTCCCACAAATACTGGCCGCCCGTTGGCCGCGTGGACAACGTGTACGGCGACCGTCATCTGGTTTGTTCCTGCGCTCCGATGGGGTCCTGACGTCCCTCGCGTGACGTCATTTGCGCCATGGCCGCCGAGGGCGTAAAGTAACACCGGTGGTTATGGCAAAGGCACGTCAAGAGTTGGAATTGACGGTGCGAATCGGCAATCAACCCGGCGAACTGGCCAAATTGTTTGCTGCCATCGCGGAGGCCGGAATCAACATCCTCGCCTACTGCGCCTACAGCGAACGCAACCAGGGCGTGGTGTTGTTGGTCACCGAAAATATCCATGTGGCGCGACAGGCACTGGAAAGCGCCGGATACAGCTACAAAATCACCCCCGTCGTTCTCGTCAGCAACGCCGACCATGTGGGCGCGGTGGCTGCCGTGGGCGAACACCTCGGCAGCGCCGGCATCAACATCCTTTACTCCTACGCCTCCTCTGCCGGCGCGGACCGCTTTTATGCGGTGTTCAAGACCGATGACAACGACAGCGCCATCCGCGTGATTGAAAAAGCCGCCTCATAAACACGGCATTTGGATTGCGCCCACCCCGTTGTTCCTTCTATATTACAGTTGTGAGATGGTTGTCACGATGCTGTTGTCTGGCGGCGATGGCCGGCGCGCTGACCGTTCGCGACACGCCGGCCGTCGAAACGGGAGAACCGCTCCGCGACGCCGAGCTGCGGCAACGCCAAATCCGCGCCAACATCCAGAAGGTTACCGTCGAGATTGACGCCTTGATTGCGGATTTTGAACGCAACGGTCTCGGCGTCGCTCAGGATGTCCGCATTTTGCAGGGTATTCGCAACGCGCTCACTACGTTGACCGACAAAGAAATGGAGGAGGTCATCGCGCTCCTCCAGACGGCGCGCGCCGCCGCCGATCCCGCCACCACACAGAAAACCACCCTCAAAGCCTTCAACAGCCAGAAACAAATTCTCCTCCGCCTCCACCAACTCATCCTCGAACACCAACGACGCGAAACGCTCCATGAACTGGGGCGTCTGCTCCGGGACCTTGCCGCGCGTCAGGAACTGAATCTGCGCGAAACCATTGCACTGTCCGAATTGACCGGCGGCAAAAGCCTCTCCTCGTTCGATGACTCGCAACGATCCGCCCTCGACCTGCAATCCGCCGAGCAAAAGGCCATCCACCACGAAACCGTCCAGCTTCTAGCCGCACTGGAAACATTGGCCGCCGCCCCCGCCAGCGATCAGCGCCCCAAACTCGCCCTCCAACACGCCAAAACCGCCGGCCTCGAAACCATCCTCGAAGCCGCCGTCAACGACCTCGCCGAAGCCCGCCTCCTCAGCGCGGCCGGCAATGAAAAAATCGCCCGCGACCATTTGCGGGCCGTCGCCCGATTGTTGTCAGCACCGCAGGACGACGTTTCCCGCCTCCGCCAGGCCACACGCGACCTCGACACCGTCATCCATCATCAACGCGAACTGATCGCGCAAACCCAAACCCGTCCTGACAACACCCTGGCCGCTCGCCAAGCCGAAAACATTGACCGTGCCGATCAACTCCGCCAGGACACCCAAAACCTCGCCCCGATCGCCAGCGCCCAGATTCAGGACGCCATTTACGAAATGCAAAAAGCTCGCGCCGAACTCGGCGGCATAGAACCTTCGCGCGCCCTTCCCAGCCAACAAACCGCTCTCCAACACCTCCAAAACGCCCGCCAATCACTCGAACAACAATTCGCCAAAACACAACCGGATTCCACCAAACCCACCGACCTGCGCGCCGCGCTCACAGATGCACAGAAAAAACTCGCCACCCTCCGCCAGCAACAAGACGAACTCAAAAAAGACTCCGCCACCAAACCGGACAAACAACAGGCCGACAAACAACTCGCCCTCCAACAACAAACCCAAAACCTTCAACAACAAACCGCGCCCCACTCACCCCAGGCCGCCGCGGCACTCGGCGAAGCCGCCCGCCAAATGCAAAAAGCCGCCAACGCCCTCCAATCACAACAACCCGCCACCGACGCCCAACAAGCCGCACAAGCCGCCCTTCAACAGGCTGCCGAAGCCATGCGCAACGACGCCGCCCGACTCGACCAAGCCGCCGACGAACTCAAAAGCGTCGAAGCCGTCCTCGCCACCCTCGCCCAACTCATTCAACGCCAACAAAAACTCGAATTCGCCACTGCCAAACTCCTCGCCAACACCGCCTCCAAACCCACCGCCACCGAACTGGCGCCCAACCAACAACAACTCACCGCCGACACCGAGTCTCTCCGCACCCACCTGCCACCCAACGCCCGCGCCGCCGACGGACCGCTTGCCTCTGCCCGGCAATACATGACCGCCGCCTCCGGTTGGCTCCAGTCTGCCAGGGCCGACGCCGCTCACCCGCCACAACAACAAGCTCTCGCCAATCTCTACGCGGCCAAAAACGCCCTCGAACAACAACGCGACGACCTCGCAGCTCAACTCGGTCAACTTCCCGACAACCACCCCGAACTCACCCGCGCCATGCAGGACCTCGCCAAAGCCCAGCAAGACACTGCCGACGCCCAGCAACTTCTCGACCAGGTCGGCGGCGCGCAGATGCAACAACTCCAGCAACGCCAACAGGAACTCGCCCAAAACCTCCGCCAATCCCCCGCTGCGCAAGACCCGCTCGCCCCTGCTTCCGTCGCCCAGCGCTCCGCCCAACAGGCCGCCAACCAGCTTGCCCAGGGTAACCTCAACGCCGCCATGCAATCCATGCAACAGGCGCTTGCCGCGCTCCAACCGCCCGAACCACAACCCGCACAAACCGCCGCTGAACCGACGCCACCGCAACAACCCGCCCAGCCGGGACAACCATCTCAACCAACACAAAACAACCCACCGTCACAAAACAATCCGCCCACCCCACCGGCGCAGTCTTCTCAACCCGGACAAGCCGCGCCAACGTCTCAACCGACGCCTTCCCTTCAGCCATTCGCGCAACAACAACAACGACTCCTCGAAGCCGCCCAACAACTGGCCGGCACACGTCAGGACCCCAACGGCCAGGCGACCATGCAAGAGGCGGCACAAGCCCTTCAAGATGCCACCAACATCATCGGTGCCATGGCCAGCAATCCGGGCAACCTCCCCGGCACCATCGCGCAGCCCATCCAAAACGCGCAAATGGCTCTCGCCAACGCCGCCGCCCAGGCCAGCGGCGCAACACCCGCCCAAGCCGGGGCCGCCGCCGCCCACGCCGCCGCCGCGCAAAACGCCATGGCACAAGCCCAAGCCGCCCTCAGCGCCGCTCTCGCCGCCGAATCGGGACAACAGTCCCAAGGACAAGGCCAAGCGCAAGGTCAGGGACAAGGCCAGGGACAATCACAAGCACAGGGCCAGGGACAAGCGCAAGGAGGCACCCCCAGCGGCACGAGCAGCGGCGAAGGCAACTGGAATGGCGCTCCCGCCGGCGGTGGACTCGCCGCGATAAAGGCGGCGGGAGGCCAGTTCATCGGATTGCCGCCACGCGACCGAGCTGCCATCCGACAATCGCAATCCGAGAAGTACCCGCAGGAATTCGGTCCCCTGATTGAGCAGTACATGAAAAATCTTGCCGACCAAACTTCGGACGGAAAATGAAACCAGCGCTGTTGCTTTTGTCTTTGCTTCTCGCGGCCATCGGCTTTGGCGAACCGCGCGGCGCGGGGGTGGGTCAGGAACGGGTCACGGTGGATGAAAAAACGGCTGCCGTCATTCGTGGCGCCTTGAAGTATCTCGCCAGCGAACAACAATCCAACGGTTCATGGACCGAGCACAACGAGAAATACGTCACGGCCATGACCGGTTACACGTTGCTGGCTTTCATGGCCACCGGCAATCTTCCCGGCGAAGGCGAGTACGGCAAGGTGGTCGCCAACGGCGCGCGTTTCCTGGCCGATTCGATTCAGGCCGACGGAACATATGAGCCGCGCCACATTGGCCAATACATGTACGGCCACGGCATCGCCACCATCGCCCTGGCGGAGTTGTACGGACAAACCCGGTCCGCCGAACTGCGGTCCAAACTGGAAAAAGCCGTCAAAATCATTCTCGGCTCGCAAAACGCCGCGGGCGGCTGGCGTTACAGCCCGCGAGTCGGCGATGCCGACATTTCCGTGACGGTGCTCCAGGTCGTCGCCTTGCGCGCCGCCAAGAACGCGGGACTCGACGTACCGCAGGAAAGCATCGAACGGGCAGTGCAATATGTCCACAGTTGTTACGACGAAAGCAGCGGCGGTTTTTGTTATCAGCCGCGCCAGCGCGCCCCCGGTTTTGCCCGCACCGCCGCCGCCATTTACTCGTTGCAGGTTTGCGGACGCTACGATGACGAGCAGGTTCTTTCCGGCGCCGCTTACCTGATGCGCGAAGGCCACATTCCGTCCAAACGCAAACAGGAATGGTTCACCTACGGCCATTTCTATGCCGCGCCCGCCATGTACATGATCGGCGGCGACACGTGGGAAAAATGGTACACCGACATCAAGAAGTTGCTCCTGGAACACGTCCAGCAAAAAAACGACACAGCCTACTGGACGACCGACCTGGACTCGCGCGCGCCCGGTCCGCTCTATTGCACCGCTGTGTTCACCACCATTCTTGCCATGCCGTATCACTACCTGCCCCTGTACCAACGATGAGGCGCTTCCTGCTCATCCTATTCAACCTGTTGTGGGTGGCCTCTGGTTTCGCCTGGCAGGGCACCTTGCAGACACGCGACAATCGCGTGGCCAGTGGCGAGATGTTTTTCCACACGGCGGACACCCTGATCGTTACGCCGCCGGTCGGCGCGGCCTTTCGCGTCCCGCTTGCTCACGTTCTCCAGATCACTTTCAGCACTGCCGTCGCGCGCGTCGAATCCCCGCATCCTCTGCTGACGTTGCGCAACGGCTCCACCATGAGCGTTCAGCTTCGGAGCATGGACGATTCCGTCGCCAAGTTCAATATCGCCCATCGCGCGTTCAGTATTGCCACGTTGGAAGTGTCGCGCGTGTTGTTTCGAGTTGTCCCCGAGTTTCATCTGAACAAGATCGCGTCCGACCGTCGCGGCGTGTTGCTCGGCAACGGCGATTTTTTGGACGGTGACCTCGTCAAGCTCGACAACCATGCGCTCCAGTTAAACAGTACCCTTTTTGGCCTTCGCAGGCTGGACCTGACCAACCAGGCCGCCGCTCTTTTTCTGCGTCCCACGGTCGCCTCGACCAATCTCTGGGAAGTTCAGGCGGCCGACGGTTCCGTTCTCCACACGGACACTCTCGCGCCAGAACTCGATCAACTCATTGTTCATGATCCTTATTTTGGGGTTTTTCGCATCCCTCTGAATCAACTTCTCCGCCTCCGCCGAAATCGTCCCTGACCCTTGCCAAACGAGTGGCTTTCCGTTATTTTCGCCATCCTCGCCCCATGAACTACGTCACACGAGCCAGGAATGTCTTTGACATCGAGATCGCCGGGCTGCGCGCCACTCGCGCCCAGCTCGACGAACGTTTTGCGCTGGCCGTTGACCTTGTCGTCCGCAGCCTCCGCAACAAGGGCAAGATCATCGTCACCGGCATTGGCAAATCCGGCAATATCGGCCACAAGATTGCCGCCACCCTCACCAGCACCGGTGCCACCGCCGTCGTCCTGAATCCCGCCGATGCTTTGCACGGTGACCTGGGCATCATCAATGATGGTGATGTGGTTCTGGCCCTCAGTTATTCCGGCGAGACTGAAGAGCTTCTCCGCATTTTGCCGGCCATCAAGCGGTTTGACGTGACCCTCATTGCCATGACGGCGCATCCCAAATCGCAGTTGGCGCGTCACAGCGACGCGGTGTTGCCCATCCACGTGCCCAAAGAAGCCTGTCCTTTCAACCTCGCCCCCACCTCCAGTACCACGGCCATGCTCGTCATGGGCGATGCTCTGGCCATGTGCGTTCTGGACGCCCGCGGCTTCAAAAAATCCGACTACGCGCGGCTTCATCCGGCAGGCGCCATTGGCAGCGCCATGCTGGTTCGCATCAAGGACATCATGCGAACCGGCGACCGCAACCCGGTCATCAGCGAACGCGCCACCGTCAAAGACGCGCTTCTGGCGATGACCAGGGCCAAATCGGGCACCATCAGCGTCGTCAATGCGCGCGGCAAACTCACCGGTGTGTTCACCGACGGCGATTTCCGCCGGTACATGGCGCGGGCGGACAACGGACTGGAGACGTTGGTGGGCGAGATCATGACGCGCCATCCGATTTGCATTCGTCAGGATGCTCTGGCAGTGGAGGCGCTAAAGATTTTTCAACAACGCCCGATTGACGATCTGATCGTCGTGGACAAACGGAAGCGTCCGGTCGGCATTGTGGATTCGCAGGATCTACCGAAACTCAAACTCATGTAACCAACCAAAGGAACCCAACACCATGCCCTCAGCCAATGATATCCGTAAAGGAATGGCCATCAAATACAACGGCGATGTCAACATCGTCCTCGACATGCAGCATCGCACGCCGGGCAATCTCCGCGCGTTCGTGCAGGCCACGCTGCGCAACCTCAAGACCGGTAAAAGCGCCGTCGTCCGTTTTGCCTCGACCGAACCGATTGAAGTCGTCTCGATGACCACGCGCCGTGTCGAGTACAGCTACAAGGACCAGGTTGGCTACCATTTCATGGACCCCGATACCTACGAGGACCTCGTTCTCCACGAGGATTTCGTCGGAGAGAACGCCAAATACCTCACGGAAAACCTCTCCTGCGTCCTCATGGAAGTCGAGGGCAAACCCGCCGAGCTGGAACTGCCGCCGGTTGTCGAACTGAAGGTGCTCGAAGCGCCTCCCGGCGTTCGCGGCGACACCGCCACCAACGTCACCAAACCCGCGAAAGTCGAAGGCGGCTTTGAGGTGGGCGTTCCGCTGTTCATCGAGCCTGGTGATGTCATTCGCGTGGACACGCGCACTGGCAAATACGTCAGCCGCGCCTGATTCGTCTGTGCATTTCTGGTCCCTGCCGCTCACCCTCGCGTCGTCAGGCGCGAGGGTGGGCTTTTTCATAGACCTTTTTCAGGCGTTCGGGCGTGACGTGCGTGTAGATTTGCGTTGTTGAGAGGTTGGCGTGACCGAGCAGTTCCTGCACGCTGCGCAGGTCGGCGCCGGCATCGAGCATGTGCGTGGCGAAGCTGTGGCGGAGCTTGTGCGGCGTCAATGACGGGTCAAGATTGGCGGCCATGAGGTATTTTTTCAGGATCCGCTGAACGCTGCGGGCGGTGAGACGGCCTCCGTTTTCCTGGTTGACGAAAAGCGGGCCGCGGGCGGTGCGGCGACGAAGCTCAAGGTAGCGTTGCAACGCTTCGATGGCGGGGCCGCCGAGCGGGGCAAGACGCTCTTTCTTTCCTTTACCGCGGATGCGGGCGACTTCGCCAAGTAGATCCACATCGTCGTCATTCAGTCCCACCAACTCGTGGATGCGGAGGCCAGCGCTGTAAAGGACTTCCAGCATCGCCTTGTCGCGCCAGACCGCAAAGGCGTGATCGGGGTCACGGTCGGCCAGCGGCGCGGCGAGCAGCGTCTCGATTTGTTCAATGGTTAGGAATTGGGGAAGTTTTCGGTTCTTTTTCGGGGCAGCAAGACCAGCCAGTGGGTTTTGTTTCACGCGTTCGGTGCGGAGGAGCCATTTGTAGAAACTGCGCAGGGCGGAGATTTTCAACTGGACGGTCGCGCGATCGTAGTTTTTTTCCGTGAGGTGAACGAGGTAACCGCGAATATGGAACAGATCGAGGCGTGTCCAGTCGCAACGGGTTTTCGTGCGGTCTTCAAACCATGCGCGGAACGCGCTCAACTCCGCGCCGTAGTTGCGGACGGTCAACTCGGAAGCGTTGCGTTCGCCGCGCAGGTAGGTCAGGAACCCGGCGATGAGGGGGTCGGAGTCGGCTCCTTCGGTTGATTGATTTTTTGGATATTCTTGCACTTGGGATAGGCGCTGCAACCGAGGAACTCGCCAAATCGCCCCTTGCGAAGGGCCATGGGGGCACCACATTTCTCGCATTTCTGGTCGGTCAAGACAGGAGCGGTTTTGGGTTGGGGCGGCGGGAGTTTGGCTTTCAGTTCATCGGGCAGAGATTTGGCGTTTTTGCATTTTGGATAACCGCTGCAGGCAAGGAACGGGCCGCGTCGGCTCATCTTGATCGTCATGGCTTTGCCGCATTTTTCACAGGTAATACCCGTCTCGGGCATTTTGGCGGTTTCGGCGTTTTCCTCGCGTGGGAGCGGGATGATTTTACCGGATTCATCGCGCTTGAAACTCATGGCGTTCTTACACTCGGGATAGCCGCTGCAGGCGAGAAATTCACCGCGGCGTCCGCTACGAATGATGAGCGGTTTGCCGCACTTCTCGCATTTGAGGCCGGAATCGTTGACCGCAAAGATGAACTCGGTTTTCCCGTCGTCATTCAGCTTCAGTGTCGCCTCGAAACGTTTGCCGGTCTTGCTACGGAAGCCGGTCAACGGGCCGACCTGGCGGTCGCGCAACAGCGTTTCGAATTCTTCGCGACTGAGCAATCGTCCGACGATGGTCTTCCACACGGCGAAATCGCAGTCTTTGTTTGTGCAGGAAAAACTCTTGAAGCGCTCGATCAGTTTGGAGTGGCATTTGGGGCATTCGCCGAACGGTTCGCTATTTTCGACGTGTTCGTCGAGATGAAATTCTTTGGCTTCCTTGACGATGTGAGCGGTCAACGCGCGGACATCGGCCATGAATTTCTCCCGTGTCAGTTTGCCGTGTTCGATTTCGCGGAGGCGGAATTCCCATTCGCCGGTCATTTCCGGGCTGGTCAGTTCGGGAGCGGCATTTTTCAACAACGAGATCGTTTGAATGGCCTTGGGGGTCGGGTGGAGTTCCTTGCCGTGTCGGACAAGGTAGTGTGCCGCGATCAAGGTTTCGATGATCGCCGCCCGTGTGGCGGGAGTGCCCAGTCCGCGTTCTTTCATGGCTTCGGCAAGTTCCTCGTCCTCGACCAGTTTGCCGGCGTTTTCCATGGCGCTGAGGATGGTGGCCTCCGTGTAGCGGGCGGGCGGTTTTGTCCGATCTTCCCTGGTTTCAACGCGCTCTGTCTTCACCTTTTCGCCCTGCGACACCGCGGGGAGGTTTTCCTGATCCTTCTCTTGCGATTCTTTCCCGTACACTTCCAGCCATCCGGGCACGAGGAGGATTTTCCCTTCCGACTTGAAGGGTTCTCCCTCGACGCGCGTGATACGGGTGGTGTTTTCGTATTGTGCCGGCGGATAGAACGCCGCAATGAAGCGTTTGACGATCATATCGAAAACGGTTTGTTCATCGCGGTCGAGTTCCGACGGCGCATTGCCGGTAGGGATGATGGCGAAGTGGTCGCTGACCTTGGCGTTGTTGAAAATGCGCTTGTTGGGACGCACCCAATCGTTGTCGAGAACCTTTTGGGCCAACGGGCCGAGCGCGGCGAGCCGTTTTTTGACGGTTCCCATGTAGTCTTCCGGCAGACACCGCGAATCGGTACGCGGATAGGTGATCAGCTTGTGTTTCTCGTAAAGGGCCTGAGCGATCTGCAAGGTTCGTTTGGCTGGAAAACCGAAGCGGGTGTTGGCTTCGCGCTGGAGCGTGGTGAGATCGTAGAGTTGCGGCGCAACTTGTGTGCTCGGCTTTTTCTCTTCCAGTTCGACTACACCGGTCTTGCCAGAACATTTTTGGGACAGCGCGGCAGCGAGTTCTGCCTGCCAGAGGCGCGGTGGGAGACGATGTTCGTCCCAGACCGCGGTCAGATTCGGCGGTGGTGATTTGAGGCCGAGGCGTTGCGCGAGTCGTTCCATGCGGGCCGTTTCGGTTTCGTCTTTGGTGAAGGTTTCGTCGAACCAGCGCCCGGTGTATTCGCCTGCGTGGGCGTGGAAGACGCCAAAGACCTCCCAGAAGGGGGTTTCTTGAAATTGTTGAATCCGTTTTTCGCGTTCCACAATCATCGCCAGGGTTGGCGTTTGAACTCGTCCCAACGAGGTGACGGTACTGCCTCGGCCACCGCTGAGGCGGAGCGTGAAGGCGCGGGTGGCGTTGATGCCGACCAGCCAGTCGGCCTCGTTGCGGCTGCGAGCGGCGTCGGCAAGCGGCTGCATTTCGGCGTCGGTACGGAGTTGGGCGAATCCGTCGCGGATGGCGTCGGGGGTCATGGATTGCAGCCAGAGGCGGCGGATGGTTTTCTGGACGTTGGCGTGGTCGAGGATATAGCGAAAGATCAACTCACCTTCGCGCCCGGCGTCGCAAGCGTTGATGACATCGGTCACTTCTTTTGATTTCAGCAGTTTGTCGAGGGTTTTGACGCGCGATTCGGACTTGTCGCGAACGGCGAGATCGAACTGCGTCGGCATGATGGGTAGTTTGTCGAGCGACCATTTGTCCTGGGGTTTCATCGTTTTGGGAACGGCCAGTTCAAAGAGGTGGCCGATCGCCCAAGACATGAGGTAGCGGTCGCTCTCGTAATAATCCTTGTTTTTTTTGAATCCACCGAGGGCGCGCGCGATGTCCTGTGCGACACTCGGTTTTTCCGTAATGATTAGTGTTTTTCCCATCGTTTGTCTCAATTGATGATTCGCTTTGCAAAGACTTTGCCCGGCAATTGTCGGACGAGTCGTTTCATTTCCAGCGCGAGCAGGGTGGCCGAAACGCAGGCACTTGTCAAACCGCAGCGCTGAATAATCTCATCCATGACTACTTCGTCCTCGCCAATGGCATCCAGGACGCGGCGTTCGTTTTCGGTGAGCGGCAGGCTGGTTTCTGTTTTTGTTTCCTTCGGTTTGGGGAGAAGATACTCAAATTCGCCGAGGATGTCCTCCACGTCCTCGGTCAATTTGGCGCCGTCTTTGATCAGTTTGTTTGTTCCTTTGGAGAGGGGGGAATCGGCTCGCCCTGGCACTGCGAACACGTGTCGCCCCTGTTCCGCCGCAAATCCTGCCGTGAGGAGGGCGCCACTTTTCAGGGCGGCTTCCACCACCACGACGCCGAGCGACCAGCCGCTGATGATGCGGTTGCGCATGGGGAAGGTTTGACGGTCGGGTTGGACGCCGAACGGGAATTCAGTGACGAGGGCGCCTCCTTGTTCGACGATTTCGTCGGCCAATTTTTTGTTTTCGGCGGGGTAAACAATGTCAATGCCGCATCCGATCACGGCTACGGTGCGTCCTTTGGCCTGCAACGCTCCCTTGTGAGCTTGTGTGTCAATCCCACGCGCCAGTCCGCTGACAACCGTAACGCCAAGTCGGGCGAGTTGATAGGAAAGTTTTCGCGCCATCTCCTGTCCGTACAGGCTCGTTCGCCGCGACCCGACAACGGCGATCGAGACCGCGTCCCGCTCACTGAGCGTGCCCTTTACGTACAGCACCAGGGGTGGATCGTATATCTCCCGCAGATGACGGGGATAGTCGGCATCCTCCCGTGTCACCACACGAACACCCGTTTTTTCGATCCGAGACAGCTCGGCGTCAAGGTCCACTTGTTCCCGCCATTGCGCGATGGAACGAGCCACTTCCTCGCCAATACCATCCACCTGCGTCAACTCCGCCCGTGTCGCACCGAGAATCGCTTCTGCCGAGCCGAAGGCGTCGAGCAGCCGCCGCACCCGAACGGGGCCAACCTCGTCGAGCATATTGAGGACGATGTAAGCTTCCCGCGATGTCATTCCCTAGCGCCGTTTTGCCTTCAACTTCAGCTCCAACTGCGGGTCGCGCAACAGCTCGTAATTCTTCAGTAAACGCAGGGTTTGGAGCAAATCCGATTTCTGGTAGTTGCGGTTGGTGTGGACGCGCGCGATCAGATCCGAAAGCATCTCCCGAAACGAAATCACGCCATCCACCCCCCTGGCACGGAGCAACTCAATGCTGCGGTCCCTTGTTTTCTGGTCGCGCGGCAATCCGGGAACAACCAAAATCTTCAGCAGCCCATCGCTGCCGACCAGTTTTTTTGCTTCCTCGACGGCGCTGGCTTCCACGAATCGGAAAATCTTGGGTTGGTGCGCCAGCACGCCGGGGGCGAACACCTCGGTGTGCCATCCCTTCACGGAAACGATGGCGCGCGAGACCTGCGGAAGCGTCTCACTGTTCAACTCAAACTCGGACGGCCCATGACCGGAGGCTTGCGGGTTCAGGACGATGAGACTGATTTCCTCGTCGGCCCGTTTCTGGCGGGATTGCACAACGTATTTGCGCCGCTGACAGACCAGAAACCCGTGGGCCTCGAAGTACTCGCGCACGATGGTTTCGTCAACGGCAGACATTCAAAACCTCCTCCACATCGGCGTCGCTCACCTCGTCGCTCACCACCGCCGCGCCCAGCCGCTTCAACAACACAAATCGCACCTTCCCTCCGCGCGCCTTCTTGTCCAGACGCATGGCCTCCCGCAATGCCTCCGGACTGAACCGCCGCCCCAGTCGGGTCGGCAAGCCGCTGGCGCGAATGAGATCGCGCAGACGGCACGCTTCCGCGCGTTTCAGTCCCCCGTGTTTCACAGACAAACAGGCGGCGCAACACATGCCAGCGGCCACCGCCTCACCGTGAAGCAGCCCCTCGTATTCGACCAATGCCTCCATGGCATGTCCCACGGTATGACCGTAATTCAAAATGGCACGCAACCCGGACTCCCGTTCATCAGCGCTGACCACTTTCGCCTTCAGCTCGCAACAGCGTTTCACCACTTTCCGAAGCGCCTCGCTGTTCAACTGCAACACCTGGCGATATTCACGTTCCAGCCACCGGAAAAATGCCGCGTCGGCAATCGCGCCGTACTTGATCACCTCGGCAAATCCCGAACGCAACTCACGTTTGGGCAGCGTCTTCAGAGTCGCCGTGTCGGCAATCACAAGGCGCGGCTGATAGAATGCGCCGACCAGGTTCTTGCCCTGCGGCAGATTCACCCCCACTTTTCCTCCCACCGAACTATCCACCAGAGCCAACAAGCTGGTCGGCGCCTGCACAAAGGCGATGCCACGCAGGTAGGTGGCGGCCACGAATCCCGCCAGATCACCCACCACACCGCCACCAAGCGCCACGACAAACGACTGACGATCCAGGCGCAGGCCGGGAAGTTTTTCCAACAAACGCTCCGCTTGTCGCAAGGATTTGGAGGCTTCCCCGGCCGGCACGGTCAACATAGCCGGTTCGTAGCCACCCCGACGGAGGACCTCCATCAGCGACGACGCATAGAGCGGAGCCACGTGTGTGTCGGAAATAATCAGACATCGTCTCCCCAACCCCAACGGACGGAGAAAGACATCGGCTTGTTGCAACAGCCCTTCACCAATCACGATGTCATAACTTCGTTCACCTAATGCGACGCGGACACGCTCGATTTTCCCGCTCGGTTTTGATGGCATGCCTGCTGGCATAACCGCGCAACGCCGCTCCTGTCAACACAAGAAAAAAGACCGCGCTTTGCAAGGGTGGGCACATCAAGTTTTAGCGGGTGTGATAGAACGGCACAGGATGATCGTGCGTGGACACAGGCGAAGGGTTCCCGTTGGCAACAGGCCAGCGACCAACTTCGTTTCCCACCGCTACCATAGAACACCGATAAGGAAACCGTTGTCACATAAACATGCACCGCCGTCGTCATCAGGTCTCCGCCACACTACATGTCCGTCTAAGCCACGCGCCGATGCCATACCGCCGCGCACCCCGGTCTGCAGTCAAACGCGCATCGTAAGGAACACCGCTTCCCGCACACCGTTCGACCCCGGTTCGGACGATCACCATCTACCTCACCCGTGACCAGTGCAACGGCTGCCAACAATGGTGTTTCCCTGCCAGCCCCCCTGTGTTTACACGCAACCAGAGCCGCTTCGACGTCGCTGCAAACAGTCGCAGCCATGTTGGTCGCGCAGATGTCTGCGCCGCGAGGCTGG
>CAZISE010000049.1:0-21143 GCA_964541945.1 uncultured Verrucomicrobiota bacterium | reverse complement strand
TCTGGGGATTCACAGCAATGGCATGGCCTGCCACGCACATGCTGAAAGACCAACAGGTCAAGATCACCATTGACGAAAACGAGAACCTGACCTCGTTGCGGAATCTGAGCACTGGGCACAACTACGCAGGCGATCAGTCGCTTTGGCAGCTTTCCTTCGACCGCAACGACGGCGAGAAGGGAATCGAGGTTCACGGCGCCAACACCATCACACCGTATTGGGCAGTTGGCATCAAAGTTCAAAAACATACGGGAAACGGGCAGGCACTTGGCAGCGGCACGCGCGATGTGCTGTTGTGGGGGCGCAAGATGAAAGGCTGGCAACGTATCATCTTCGTCCATCAATACGGCGAAAAGCTCTTCCGGTTTGACGGCCTGAACGAGCGGATCACGAAAGTCGGCGACAGTGCAAGAGAAAACACGGTTTTGGCATTCGGTTGGTGGCAAAACGGTATGGACAACGGGTACTCGGACTCCTATCGAGTACCCGCCTCGGCCCAGGCGGCAATGCAGCACGAGCGAAAGTCATTGCGAACATCAACAAAAGCAGCGAACGATTCATGCTCTATTTCAATGACAAACTGATTGACCGCGAGAGCGAGTTCTACCGCCGCGGCATGGGACAACAGGTCTGTTCCTGCGACACCGGGGGCTTTCCCAAGGTTCAGACGCGTTGTTTCGTCAACGGCAGCCGCATGACGATTGTGTTGACACAAAGCACGGAGAAAACCGCCACAGCCAGCATCCGTATCCCTCATTTCGCCGATCAGGATTTCGCCCATCAGGAACATGATGCCATTGGCGATGTCAATGTCACCGCCGTAGCGGCGGGCGAACAAATTGTCCAACCGGAATGCAACTCTCTTGCTGTGCTGATTTACAAGAAACATGAGTCGCTATGCGTTTTGCAGAAAGGCAACCAAAGATGAAACCCATCAATCCAACACGTCTATTCGCAGCACTGCTTGGAATGGCAGCGGTCGTTTCCGCACAGGTGATTGACACCTCCGACACTCGCGTCCAAACCACACTTGACCCCGGCATGAAACGCATCGGTACCATCAAACCGCGGCGTGTCGGCGAAATCACCGGGCAAAACTGGTCGCTGGGTTGCGAGACCCTCGACCGCGATTTTGCCAACTGGGATTCCTACAAGGATTACCTCGTGCCGCTCGGCATCAGAAAAATCCGACTTCAAGGCGGCTGGGCCAAGACGGAACGGGACCCTGGCAAATACGATTGGCGCTGGCTTGACGGCATCATAGAGGACGCGCTGAGTCGCGGTCTGGAGATTCTCTTGCAGACCAACTACGGCAACCCAATCTATCCCGGCGGCGGTAGCCGTCATCTATCCGGTGGCTTCCCAACCTCCGAGGAGGCGCTCGCCGCATGGGATAAGTGGGTCGAGGCAATGGCCACACGTTACAAGGGTAAGGTGCGCGATTGGGAAATGTGGAACGAACCCAACAACAACAAAGAACATACGCCGGAACTCACTGCTGACTTCAACATTCGCACGGCCGAAATCATCAAGCGCATCATCCCCGACGCGCGCATCGCCGGCGGTGTGCTCAACAGCCCCAACCTCAGCTACGCCGAAGGCTGGCTAAAGCGCGTGACGGAGCGGAAGAAAGAATCGCTGTTCACTTGGTTCATCTACCACGCTTACACCCGCAATCCCGATGAGAAACATTACGAGAACGTCGAGAAACTCAAGGCCCTCTTCCAGCAATACGCCCCGAATATCAAACTCTGGCAGGGCGAAGCCGGCACGCAATCGGAGTATTGTCTGGGTGGCGCCCTGTGCAAGTATCCGTGGACGGAATTGACGCAGGCCAAGTGGAACACACGACGGATGCTCGGCGACCTCGGCCATGATATCGAGTCGCTGGTGTTCACCATTGCCGACCTCGACTACTACCGTTGGGACGACGAACGGCCCGGCCACATGGATCGTTACGGACTAATCAAGACCGACCGACGCTACCGCGTGCTCAAAGTCAAAATGGCCTATTACGCCGTGCAAAACGTCGTCGCCGTGTTCGACGATACGTGGCAGCGCGTGCCCAACTATCCGTGCGAGGTTCAGTGCGAAAAGCCGCTGGCACTCTACGGCTACAAGAAGAAACAGGCCGGTGAACATTTGCTGGTTTTCTGGGACAAAAGCAACGTACCGTCCGACCGCAATGATATCGTACCGGCAACCTTTACCATCGCCAAAGCTTCATTCACCGAGCCGGTCTGGGTGGACATCATTACCGGCGGCGTCTATGAGATTCCCCAGGGAAAAATTGTGCGCGAAGGTGAAAAGCTCGTCTTCAAGGACATTCCCATTTACGATGCCCCTGCGTTCATCACGGAAAAAAGTGCGATATTGCCATGAGAATTACCAAGATCACGCCGCTGATTTGTGATGCGTACCGCACCAACTACGTCTTTGTGCGGGTGGACACCGACGAGGATGTCCACGGGGTTGGCGAGGCGACACTGGAGTACCGCGAGAAAACCGTGGCGGAAGCAATCACCGAACTGGCGCGCTCCTTTATCGGTAAAGACCCGTCGCGCATCCAAGACCTCTGGCACACCGCCTACCGCGGCGTGTATTTCCGCGGCGGACCTGTGTATCAAAGCGCGCTCGCAGCGGTCGAGATGGCACTCTGGGACATCAAAGGCAAAGCGCTTGGTGTCCCCGTGTACGAACTGCTCGGCGGCAAAGTGCGCGACTCGATCAAATGTTACGCCAACGGCTGGTTTGCGCCCGCCAAGGAACCGGCCGAGTTCGCCGCAAAAGCGAAGACAACCGTCGCGGCCGGCTTCCGCGGCCTGAAATGGGACCCGTTCGGCTCGGCGTATTTGTCCATCGAACGGGCAGATTTTCAGAAAGCGATGGAATGTGTGGAAGCCGTGCGCGCGGCGGTTGGCCCGGAGATCGAATTGATGATCGAAGGGCATGGACGGTTCGATATTCCCACAGCCATTCGGATTGGACGGGAACTGCGGCGGTTCGACATTCTCTGGTTTGAAGAACCGGTACCACCAGACAATCTCGACGCACTGGCGGAAGTCAAACGACGGGCCGGCGTGCCCATCGCCGCCGGTGAACGACTCTATTCGCGTTGGGAGTATCAGCCGTTCTTCCAGAAAATGGCGGCGGATTTTGCGCAACCGGACGTCAGTCATATCGGCGGCATTTTCGAGTTGCGTTGCATCGCGGCGCAGGCGGAGGCGTTGCATCTGCCCGTTTGCCCGCACAACCCCAGCGGCCCGGTCGCCATGGCGGCCACACTGCAACTGGCGGCCTGCACGGTGAACTTCCGCGTGCTGGAAACAATGGCCACCGACGTTCCGTATCGCAACCGGATTTCCACCGAGCGACTGTTTTTTCGGAACGGGTCGCTTGAAATCCCAACAGCGCCCGGTTTGGGATTAGACCTGAATCTGAACGAAATCGCCAAACATCCGTATCAACCGCACGACCTTCGGCACTACATCGGTACACTGACGGAAATCCACCCATCTGACGCGAAAGGATACTTTCAGTCGTGAGATTCAAAAACAAACGTGTTCTCGTCACCGGCGCCTCGCGGCACACCGGCTACGGCATCGCTCGCGCATTTGCGAAAGAAGGCGCGATTGTCATCCTCAACAGCACCACTGCCGCTGGGGTTCGTGAAGCCGCAGCCAGCATCCGCGCCGAAACCGGTGCCCACATCATCGAAGCCCCCGCCAACATCGCCGACCGCGCGCAGGTCGAGGCGATGTTCGAGGCGGTGAAACGCGAGTGTGGCGGGCTGGACATCCTGATCAACAACGCTGCTCACCTCGGCATCGGCCCGTCGTTCCTCGAAACCTCGCTCGATTTTCTCGCCGAGGTTGTTGGCGTGAACCTGTTCGGCACCTTCCACGTGTCGCAACTGGCGGCGCGCATGATGGTCGCACAGGGTAGCGGCGCAATCGTTCACATCGGCTCAAACACGTCGGATCGCCCAATTCGCCATCGTAGCGCCTACGTCGCCTCGAAAGGAGCACTCGACGCTCTGACTCGCGCAATGGCCATCGAGTTGGGGCCGCAGAACGTCCGCGTCAACATGGTAGTCGCCGGTTACATCCGCACCACGCGCTGGGACGCGCTCGACCCGGCGCACGCAGCCCGTCGCCGCGCCAACATCCCGCTCGGCAAAGAAGCCACACCCGAGGACATTGCCGCTGCCACCATGTTCCTCGCGTCGGATGAGTCGTCTCGCATCACCGGCGCGCGCCTGGTGGTGGACGGCGGCGTGACCGCACAAATGGTTCCGCCCGACTGCGAAATGTAAACGGATGACGCCGCATTTTCACAAGTATTACAAATGGGAATTGCTCGGCTTGCTGTTTCTGGCGTTCTTCTTTTACTTTGCCGATCGGGCGATTTTCGGCGTCGTCAACAGCGCCATTCGCGCCGACCTGAAACTGACCGATGCCCAACTTGGCCTGATCAATACGGTCATGTTTTTCACTCTGGCCTTGTGCATGCCGCTGGCGGGATATGTCGGCGACCGTTTCCACCGTAAAACCGTCATTACGTTCAGCCTGATATTTTGGAGCGCGTCAACCATGTTGACCGGACTGGCCAATGGAATGCTCATGTTAATCGTTTTCCGTAGCCTGGCAACGGCGGGCAGCGAGTCGTTTTACAGCCCACCGGCCTACTCGTTGCTGGCCACTTTTCATCGCCAGACAAGGGCGTTCGCGATGTCTGTACATCAGTCGGCGGTCTATATCGGCGTGATGACCAGCGGGTTTCTGGGCGGCGCAATCGCCGAACGGTTTGGTTGGCGCGCGGCGTTCTACGTGTTCGGCGGTCTTGGGATTTTGCTGGGTGTGGTGTTCCTGGTTCGGTTGAAGGATGTGCCGCGGCCATCGGACACGGGGTGCGACAGCCCCGGAGTGTTTCAAGACCTGACCATTCTGTTTCGAGTGCCAACCGCAACACTGTTGCTCGTCGGGTTCACGGCCATCGTGTTCGTGAACAACGCCTATGTAACGTGGGCACCAAGGCTTTTGCAGGACAAGTTTGGCCTGCCCATGACGCAAGCCGGTGGTGCTTCGATGTTCTTCCATCACATTACGGCGTTGGTGGCGGTACTGGTAGGAGGGCACCTGTCCGACCGTTGGGTACGACGCAACCCCAACGCCCGTCTTCAGATGATGGCCGCGGCCATGTGGCTGGGAGCGCCAATGATTTTTGCGCTTGGCCTGATGCCGACAACAACGGGCGTGTATATGGCGATGGCTCTGTTTGGTTTGTGTCGTGGCCTGTACGAGTGCAACACGCATGCCGCGTTGTTTGACGTAATCGAACCGCGGTTCCGCGGTGCTGCCGTGGCTATTCAAGTGATGGTGGGTTTCGTCATCGGCTCAACCTCGCCGCTGCTACTGGGCTGGCTCTCGGATCGTTTTGGCTCGGTACGCGGACTGGCCATTGGGTTCAGCGCTTTTTCGGTCACCTATGTTCTGGGCGGGCTGGCGGTCGCCTCGGCGTTGTTCTGGACGGTTCGCCGCGACCGCATTCGGGAAGAGATGGCTCCGTTGTCTTGATTTCCCATCGGCGCGGATCGTAGAGGGCTTGTAACCGGTTTCGCAGGAGGTCATCGCCATGATCACGACAACGGCGTGCTGATAGCCGGCCTCTATGGGAACTTTGGGCAGGCGGTTGTCACGAAGGCACTGGAGCCGGTCCAAAAAGTGATCGGAATGGTCCACCGACGGGACCGCTTTCTCACCGCAAAAGGCGCTGTTGCGCCGCGGCTGCCGCACCCAATGATACCGATGGGAAGACGGTCAGTGGCGTTGATGAAGCGTTTTGATTCCGTCGTCAGCAGTGTCGCTCCCCGCTACGCTGCCAACGACAGAGCGGCGAAAGTTTTCACCTGCCCACGCGTCAGCTTCTCATTCATGATCGCGTCCGTTCACGGGGTGTTGTGGGTGTCTTTTACCAATCGTGGTTCGGCCCAGATGGCGTAGTTGCCGCTGCCATCACCGCCGGCGGAACTGGTGATGAGTTGCAGGTTGGTCACGCCGGCCAGCGCGACGTCCACTGTCGCCGCCGGTTTGTCGCCGCGAATGGGACCAAGTTTGACAAGCGACCGACCGTTGCCCATGACCTCGAAGAGCACGCAGCCGTGTGTTCCCAACTCCGCATGCAACCCGACCTGCGCCGTGAAACGCGAATACACACCCTCAGGAACAAGGTAGGTTAACACGCTGCGCGTGCCGGTGCCGATGCCGTCGGCAAACTGCTTTGTCACAACATGGCCATGCTCGGTCACGTTGAGCCTCAGCGGCACGCCATTGGTGCCAATTACGCCTGTCGTGGGATGTCCCCAGTATGGTTTACTGAAAAACGCCGTTTGCGGCATGAACAGATTGACGGCTTCGAGCGGGTTTTGTGCGGACAAATCCACCGTGCGGAGAGATTCCGCGGCGCGCGGTTCGATCGTTTGCGCGCCGAGACAGAGGATCGTGTGCAACGCATCGGCCACCACCATGGCGTCAAGCGTCGCCGCTTTCAATTGCGCGGCAGCCACGGCGTTGGAGTCGCCCGCGTACAAACCCTGGATAATTGGAACAACCTGGGCGCGGGCGTTGACAGTTGCCTGCTGAACGCGGTGGAGAAGATGGAACGCGGCTTCATCCGCCGACACGCCGAGCAAACGCGGCGAATAGTTGCCAAGGTCCATGTCGAGCCGCCCGTTTTCAATCGGGCCGTGCAACGGCGCATACCGGTACGACGGGGGCGGCGGCAGAAACTGTTTGAAGAGCGTGAACATGTTGTCGCCCGGCACCGAATGCGCCGGGCACCCCCAATCTTCCAACACGTGCGCAATCGTTCCCGCAAACCGCGCCGCATCGCCCATCTGACCGGCCCGAAGCGCGCCAATCGCTTTGTCCAGAAAGTAACGAAGCACCTCGTAATTCTCGGTTGGCGTTCCCGGCAAATGCAGGATCACGAGATACACTGCGCCCGGTTGGCTGTCCATCATGGCAAACTTACGGTTCGCTTTGTCCTTGTGAACCTCGTCGGGAATCAAACAATAGCGATTACCGAGCGACACCGCTTCGTCTCTGAGCAGTTGCTTCTCCCAGCCGGGCAACGTCGCCAATGCGGCCCTGGTAATATCGCAATGGGGGCCACCCCACCCTCGCGCGGACGTTTGTGCCAAAACCGCCAGTAAAATCGCGCCCCACACAACCGCCCGCATATCAATGCATCTCCACCGCGCAGGAGCCGAGGCCGCCGCGGAAATAGTTGAATTGAACGTTCGGATGATCGGCCAGCAGCGACATCGGGACGGCGCTGTCGGCAATGCGTTTGGAAATCATGTAGGCCGTGAGCCGCTGGCCAAACGGATTGTCGTGGTTGCCGGCCTGCCAGATCGAAACTTTTTCGGCTTTCCAGGTCTCGACCGGACCGACGCTGATGGCCATCGTCGGCACAAGCGCGATGTTGCCGCCGCCACTGGTGCGGGCGTTTTGCGCGACGGTGAGCGGATGCAATTTGACCACCCGCGTTGCCAGTTTCCGGTACTCGGCAGGCGATGGCGGCGCGTCCTTGTATTTGCCGGTGCGTTGTGGCGGATCGTTGAACGCCCAGTGTTTCACGTCCCCCTGCCCTCCCTGCATCACGGCACAACGGACACCCGCCTCCCAGCTTTTCCGATACGGCGCGGTGTCGGCTTTCGGGAAATGCAGGTGGGCATCGGGCATTCGCAGTTTCTTCTCGATGCGGTTGAAACAAAGCTCGCGGTCGGCGCGCTCAAACGAGAGCGGATGCGTCGCAGGTACTTCCTTGCCGTCGAGGAACCATTCGTCCATGCCCCAGAAATGCGCCGAGCGCACATCGAGACCGAGCGCGTTGACAATGCGCGCCACCAACGGCAATTGTTCCGTCGGCCCAATCGGGCCGCAGATACCGACGGGATTGTCATCGGTGCTCTGCTGCCAGGCGGTCACGTATTCGAGCGCTTCGGCAAGGTAAAAATCCTCCAGTGTGTCATACATCACGACCTTGAAACCGGGACGGGAAAGCTGTTCGAGATCGCGCGGCGTCAGTCGGGCGACCTCTTCGATCAGTTCGGTGTCCAGCGTCGTATAATCCCACCAGTCCGGCGAGATGGAACTGAGTTTGCGTGGCATATGATTGTCTCCTTATCAGGTGTACGTCGGAATCTTCAGCCGTTCGCCGTCCTTCAACGCCGACTGGTGCGCGACGATGCCAGCAACGGTCATATTCAACGCCCAGGCGATGTTTACCAGTGGCGAACGGTTTTCGAGGATGGCGGTGACAAACTCGTTCATCAGATAACCGTGCGAGCCGCCGTGACCGCCGGCTTCTACGCCGGGCGGCAATGGCGGGCGCCGCGTATCGGCGGTGTTGCGGGCGAGGCCGACGAATGTTTTGTAGTAGGAACCTTTTTGGCCGCGCACACGTCCCATCTCGCCGTTGTAGCCGGGCGTATCCCAACTGACCGCCATCCGCGCCATGCCGCCTTCCTTGGTGCGGAACAGGGCAATTTCGGTACCGAATGGATTCTTGTAACGGTTGTTCGCCGGTTGGAGAAACGGAAGTTGGCTCGGCATTCCCATGCACGAGACCTCCGTAAACCAGCCGCCGGTCACGCCGATGTGATAGGCGTTGGAGTGGGTCGGATACCATTGCGGCGGCAATCCTTCCCGCCAACCCTTGTAGGAGGGCAACGGCGAATCGTGCCAATGATAATACTCACCCTCCGCATACACCAATTCACCCAATCCGCCTGCCCGATAAATCTGTCGCATCGCGTGCAGGTCCTCGTGGAAACACGAGGTCTCGAACATCATGTACTTCAACCCGCTTTTCTGGACTGCCGCATACAGTTCGTCCGCTTCCTCCAGCGACCCGAACACGGCCGGAACCGCCGTGGCAACGTGTTTGCCGTGTTGGAGTGCCGCGATGCAATGCCGGGCGTGGCTCGGCGCGTCCGTGGCCACAAACACCGCATCGATCCGGTCGTCCCTGATCAATTCCTCCAACGAGGGATACGTTTTCGCGCACCGACACGCCGCCGCCAATCCCGCGCACCGTTCCGGAATCAGATCGCTGACTGCCACGATTTCGACGTTCGGATGATCCTGAAAACCAAAGGCCGCCCCAAATTTGCAATACCCGTATCCGACAATCCCGACCCGGAGTCTTCGATCCGAGACCGGCTGCCATCGCTTGGCCGCCTCCGTGTCGGTCTTCGCCTTCTCAAATCCCGGAATCACCGGTTCCGCCGCCACGGCGGCAGCGCTCGCCGCTGCCATCTGAAGGAACCCGCGACGGGTCATGCTCATGTTTCCGTCTCCAGACCGCGCTCATATGCGCGATGGATGAGACAATTCCGGCCGAGCGCCTCCCGTAACGGGTCGGCCTCCTCGGCGCAATAGCCCCAGTGCAGATGTCGCCGCCAGCCTTCGGCGTGGGTGAAGCGGCGCGAGAGTCGGCCGACCTCGCGCGAGAACCGTTCCAGGGTGGCGAGGTATTGATTCATTTTCTGGGTTTCGGCCAGCCATTCCTGCTGGCTGCGGTGCGCGGCGAGCGCCGCTTTTTTCCGGGCAAACACCGCCGTGGTGTTGACAAACGCGCCGGGGATGATGCGGCGCCGCAACGGGTCGCGCAGTCCTTGCGGCATGGCGTGGTAGATCGTCACATCGCCGGGCACGGGCGGACGGCGCGGCGCGGTGCGGTAGTTGTTCATGCCGCGCACAAACGCCGCCGACACGGCCAGTCGGCAGGTGTTGACGTGATCTTCCATGTAGTCCTGGGGCGACGGCACGAGCAGAATGGTTGGGGCTACTTCACGAATCACCGCCGCCAGACGGCGCAGCGTTTTGTCCTCGTAGTAAATCTCCATGTCATCCACGAGGCTCGGATGAAACACCGCGCCGAGAAGCTTTGCCGCCGTTTGCGCTTCGCGGCGGCGGATGACACGAAGTTGGGCGGGCGGATGGAACTGGCTGCCACACGAGCCGCTGGCGAGGTTCATGTAGTGCGTTTCGTACCCGGCCTGTTTCAACAACAGCAGTGTTCCGGCCATCATGAACTCGATGTCGTCGGGATGCGCCCCGATGGCCATGGCAACGGGTCGGCTCATGGCGGGCATCCTGCCACGATCAACGCGGCGGCGCAAGATCGCCGTGTCGGTCGTTTTCCTTGACGGTGGCGGCGGATTCAAGTTGCTGGATGTATTCGTCGTTGTTGGAATGGAGGCGGACGGCCAGCGTGGCGGGTTTGTCGCCGCGCAAACAGCGGGAAGAAACCGTAACCGCCAGATGGTTCCAGTTCTTTTTCAACGGGACATTCTGGAACTCATATCGTGTCCGGTAATCGGCCGGCTCGGCGCGGGCGGGCGTCAGTTCCTGTCCGTTGAGGGAAAGACGGCAGGTCTCCGAGGCGTAGCAGAACAGGGTCACGCGCGGCGCGTCGGGGCCGTCGGCCAACAGGTCATCGAGGGCGCGCGGACTGCGAACCCGGAACTCGAAGGTGACGCTGAACTCTCCGTTCTCCGGCAAATCAAGGTTCATCTCGTGAAACACAAATCGGTCGTGGCTGGGACTGGACACGACGCGCCCTTTCACGGTGGCGTTGACCAGCGCGCCGTGTTCGTCGAAGGCGGGAATGGTTTCTGTCGTCGGGTTGAGTTTGATGCCCATGTGGGCAAAGAGTTTTCGCCAGAATTTCGTGCCGACCCGCCAGTCCAGCGAGCAGAACGCGACGTTGCCGCGCTGCACCAGCGCGGCGCCGGGCGGTTTGGCGAGGCGTTCACCAAGCAGGACGGCGGCGCATTTGGCTTTTTCGGGCGCGTTGTTGAACAGCGACCAGTCGGTGTCGCTGGCCCGCAACAGGACACGCCCCGGTTCCTCGATGCCGTACCGCATGATGAAACGGTCGGCACCGTCCTCGGCAAAGTACAGGTCGGGCAGCGTGAACGGAGCCGTCCACGGATGGGTGGCGTCCGTCACCAGGGCGGTGGCGGCGCGTTCCGACCTGGCGCGGGGATCGAGCATCACCAGAACGGTGCCGTTTGTGATCATTGCTTCTTTCCAAATCGATCCGTCCACGATGGTGAAGTCGCGCGTCCCCTCGGCAAGAGGAACGCCCAACGCGACGAGGCGACGCGCCAACGCGCCATGACGGTCGCCGATGAAGCCGACCTGCTCCATCGTCGGCACCGGAGCGGGAGGCGGGGCGACGGGTTTGACGCGATGGTCCCAGGGGGACGGTTTGCCGGCGAGAGCGGCTTTTTGGGCATCGAACATCGCCAGCGGTTTGTAGAGCGGCAGGGACGTGTCCCAGCCGGGGTTGAGCGTGGCCACATACGGCGGCAGTCGTTCGGGCTGGATGCCGGGTTTGCCCTCGATGAACGACGCGGTGAAAAAGACGCCGTCGTTGGCGTCGGGCGGACGCGAGAAGTCGCGGTAGCCGAACGGGAGGTGTTCAACGCCGAACCATGCTGTCTCGCTGGCAGAGTAGAATGCCAAACGGGGTTTGGCCATGCGCGTGATGTTGTCGTACACGTCAATCGCCAGCGCCTCGTTCCGGCCAGTATAGCTTTCGTAGGCGCGCGGACCGTTGAACTCGGCCAACTGACGGGGGCGGGCATAGTAGGTGCCGCCGGATTCGCCGACCATCAGCGGCTTGTTGATGTCGGGCAACCGATCCAACGGCGTGCCGTGGCCAAAGTGTTTGCTCCAAACCGGCAGCGTCCCACGCAGGTCCTCGTCGCCATCGCACGAAATCCAGTCACGGGTGGGGTCGAGCCGTCGGGCGCGCGCGCCCAATTCGGCCAATTGACGATACCAGCCGTTGGCGACATCTTTCGGAACGTTGTTGTGCTCGAAAATGGCGAACAGTTCGTTACCGAAACTCCAGCCGAGCACGCTCGGATGGTTGCGATCGCGCAACACGAGGCCGTCGTAGTGCTCGGCGAAGCGTTGCCACGCGTCCGGTTCCTCAAAGTTCAACGCAATGGAACTGCCGAACAGCGCCGTTTCGTCGAGCACGACGAGGCCCATCTCGTCGGCGAGATCGAGGTAGTGGCGCGGATGCGGCTGGGCGTGGGGGCGGACGGCGTTTCCGCCGAAGTCCTTGATGAGTTGATACCACGCCCGCACATAACTCGGCGAGAGTACAAACGGCCCAAACGGATGGAGAAAGTCGCCGAACAACTGGATCTTCTGGCCATTGAGCCGCAGTTCGCGGCCTTGAATCGTGAATTGTCGCCAGCCAAACCGGGTGACGTGCCGGTCCTGATCTTTGATGGAGACAACCGCCCAATACAGGTTCGGCGAGTCCGGCGTCCATAGCTTGAGCCGACCGCCCACCTGCTCACGTAACACCAGTTTCGCGGTCGCGCCGACGGTCAGGTTGGTGGACGGCAATGCAAACGCGCCGGCGACTTCGGCATTAACAGTGACGGGCTGCTCGCGCCCGGTATCGTTTTGGAGGGTGATTTCCAGTTCGAGCGTGTCGCGGTCCACCCACGGTTTGACGAACACGTCCGCGACCCGCACCGGCGGCAGGCCAAGCAGGAACACATCCTGCCAGATACCGACGAGGTGGTCTGTCTCCGAGCCGCACGGGTATGGCTTGCGCATCTTTGGGTAACGCTGGCTCTGCTTGTCGAAGAGCGCGTGGGCGCGAACACTGACGAGCAATTCATTGTCAGCATCGCGTTTCACCAGCGACGTGATGTCGAATTCGAACGGCAGGTATTTGTCGAAGTGCTCGCCGGCCAGCTTGCCATTGACGAACACCTCACACGCGCCCGCCACGGCTTCGAAGTGCAGAACAACGCGACGGTTACCCCAGTCCGACGGGATGCGGAATGTACGGCGGAGCTTGCCGCTCTGGACATTGTCCCAAGAGGCAGGGTAACTCGGAAACCAAACCGAGTCCGGCCACAACGGCGGCGGATTCCGTCCGCATCCCCAGGTGTTGACGTTCCACGGCGACGGAATCTTGATCGGCGTTGCGTCCCATCCGTTGGTGCCCGGCTGAAATTGCCAAAGGCCGTTGAGGCAGAGTTCGGCGCGCCACGGTTTTTCCGCGGGTTTCACCCGGCCTTCTGTTGGCGCAAACTCTCCGAGGCATTCAACACGAGCCGCGCCCACATCGAACACTGCCAACAGAAGCAGGAAAAAAACCGTGACGACCTTCATTTGACCTGATCCGCCGACACCGTGCGCACTCGGACGCCGGTGAAACACTCCGAGTCGGGGATCGGGCGGAAACGGGTATCCTTGCCGCCGGTCCAGATCGGTGTAATACGACCGTCGGCATGACGAAGACGAAGGTTGTCGAGATAAACCTTGTAGGTACCGGGTTTGCCACCGCGAAAGACCAACCCATGACGCGGCAACGCTCCGGGCGCGCTGCCACAAAGACCAATCACACGGTGCTCCCAGACACCAGCGCCGCCTCTGACTTCGGGCCCGGTGGACTGGTCACGACCGAACTGGTCAATTCCCTCGCCGCGTTTGAAATCGAGCACGAGACTCTTGTTGTTGTTGCCCCGGAACGGCGAGTAGTAAAAACCGCTCGGAAGGCTGTCCGCGGCAACGGCAATGTCGAACTCAACATAGTCGGTCGCCACATGATTGCCCTGGAAGGAGGCAAACGGCACGACCAGTATGTCGCGCGGTTTTGCCTGCGCCGTCACCGTGACAGTGACTTCGAGCACCTCGCCCGCGGGCGCAGGCGGGGCATTGAGAGCTTCGGGAGCGGCCCGATGGGAAAGCGCGGCGCCAAGCGACCCGGCCCACGCGTCCATCCGGGCGGTAAGCGACTTCACCACGTCGGGATGCGAGGCTGCGACGTTGTTGGTTTCGCCAACATCGGCGCGAATATCGTACAACTCGACGTGATCAAAAAACCGGTGCAACCGCCAGTCGGCGGTGCGGATGGCATCCTCGTTGTGCCAGACCCAGTAATAGCTCTCGACAGGACTGGCGGTGTTGTCGCGCAGCGCGGGCCAGATGTTCTTGCCGTCGAGGGGGCGCGTGGCGGGCATCTCCAAACCCGCCATGGCCATCAAGGTCGGAAACATGTCGAGCGAGCCGCACAATCCGTCCCATCGTCGTCCCGCCAGGTTGCCTTTTGGCCAGTGAATAACGGTCGGTAGTCGCGTGCCTCCCTCGAAAATGGTGTGTTTACCGCCGCGGAACGGGAGGTTGCTGCCGTTTTTTGTCGCTCCGTTATCGCTGGTGAAAACGACGATGGTGTTCTCGCGCAGGCCAAGTTTATCCAGTTCGGCGAGGATGGCGGCGACATTTTTATCCATCGCGTGCACCATGGCGGCATAGGTGCGTTTGGTTTCGTCCGTCACCTTTGCGTCCACCGCGGCCAGGTCCGGGTCTTTCGCCTGAAGTGGCGCGTGGACAATGTGGAACGGCACGTAACAGAAGAACGGGCGTTCCTTGTTGGCGCGGATGAACTCCAGCACATGCTCCGTGATCAGGTCCTCGGTGTAACCGACATCCTGGGGGCGGTACTCGCGGTTGTGCCACCAACTGACCGGGCCGCGTCCGCTATCCGTGCGCCGGGTGAAGTAGTCCGCACCGCCGCCATAGTAAACCCACGCCTCATCGAAACCGTATTCGTTGACGCCGGGACCACCGGTAAACTTTTTGTTCGGTATGTCTTTGAACGCCTCGGCAAACGCCGCGCGATACTCCGGCGTGTCGGGGTCCCTGCCGTTGTGCCATTTGCCGAAAATGCCGGTGCGATAGCCGCGCGCCTGGAAGGCCTCGGCAATGGTCGTTTCTGCGAGCGGGAGTTCGCCTTCCGTTTCCGGCCCCGAACCGACGCGAAACGGATGTCGCCCCGTCAACAGCATCGCGCGGGTGGGCGAACAGACGCACCAGCCCATGAAGTTGTCGAGACGAACACCTTGCGCGAACAACCGGTCAATGTGCGGTGTCGGGATGCTACCGCCGTTGACGCTGAGGTCGCCCCAGCCAAGGTCGTCGGCGAGCAGGTACACGACGTTGGGGCGCGCGGGCGCTGCTCCGTATGCCGCGGTGGAAAACAGCAACAGAAAGAGATATTTCACGGGATTCATAATGAAGAAATGAACACCTGTTGCGCGCAAAAGTTTTTCTCGAAAACCGTTCCCAAGCATGGCAGGTCATCGGCGTAAACCAAACCCTCGTTGTCCTTCTGTTGTTCGCCACCGGCGCGCACGCAAGACCATTGCCGCATCCGCCTCGACGACGCTCCCAACGCCGCCACAACAGGCGGCAACAGGATCACTCCGATCGTCTTCATGAAATCAAGCGGACAATCTGGCCGCTGCGGATGGATTGTTCCTCGGCTTCGCAGATTTCAACGGCGCTGGCACCGTCGCGAGCGGTCACGATGGTGGGCGGTTGGTGGGCGCGGATGCACTCGACCATGTAACGGAGTTCGCCGAGGTAACCATCGCCGGCGGGCAGTTGGATCGTGCGCGGTTGCTGGCCGTTCTCGAACAGGCGCAGCGCGTCGGCACCGCGGGCAAGCGAGTAGTCAACCGTGGCCCGCTCGAACAGGACGGTGTATTCCATGTTGAAACCGAAACCGCTCGTCATCGCCCAGCCACTCTCCGCCGACACGACCGCGCCACCGTCAACGGTGTACTGCGCGACGACGTGATCCACCGCGCCGCTGAGACGCGAGAAGCCGCTCGCATACACGGCACGGGGACGGCCAAAACAGTATTGCACGAAGTCCACGTCGTGGATGTGTAAATCGAGGAGCGCTCCGCCGGACCTGGCGCCGTCCATAAATTCCTTCGACCAACCGGGCGGTTCGCCGACGCGGCGGAACCGGGCGGCCAGCGCCTTGCCGTACGTCCCCTGCTCCATCGCCTGTTTCAGCCACGCATACTCCGGCCAGAACCGGATGCACATGGCCGGCATGAAAAATCCTTTCGCCGACGCGGCGGCAGCGACAATCTCACGGGCGAGCGCGGCGGTACGAGCAAGCGGTTTTTCGCAGACGACGTGTTTGCCGGCCTGGAGCGCGGCGATGGCGAGTTTGGGGTGCGCCATCGTCGGCACACAAAGGTCAATCAAATCAATCGCCGGATCGGCCAACAGGTCGTCGAGATTCTTGGTGGCTTTTGTCCGCGACATGTCGAGTTTGAGCGGCTCACCACCGCCAAGATTGCCGCCGATGGACGAGAAATCTCCGTCCAGCGGCAATCGAACGGCATCGCAAATGCCGGCGATGTGAACGCCGGGGATTTGGCGGTACGCCTTGAGGTGCGTGACGCCCATGAAACCAAGACCGACGACAGCCACGTTGACGGTTTTCATGCTTTGGCCTCCTCCAGCAGACGCCGCACAAATTGCACCCCGGCGCGGATGTCGGCCACACGCTGATGACCAGCTTCGCGCTCAAAACAGAGCCAGCCGGGGAACTGAATCGCGTCCAGCATCTGAAAGAACGCCTTCCAATGGACCTGCCCGGTACCGACAGGGAGTTCGTCCCCCCAGGTGCCGGGCGTTTTTGTGACAGCAGCGTCTTTGAGGTGAACGCCTTTGACCCAGTGCCCGACCACGCGGAGGGCGGCGATGGGGTCGCCATTGTTGTAGAGAAGCATGTTGGCGGGATCGAAGTTGACCGCGACATTCGGCTCGTGAAGATGTTCGAGGAACGCCTTCAACGACGACGCGGTTTCCTGGCCGGTCTCGCACGCGAGGGTGATGCCATGCCCGGCAAAAAGCCGCGCCAATTGTCGAACACGCTGGATCAACTTCTCGAAATTCGGGTCACGCGGGTCATGCGGCAAAAACCCGGCGTGAAACATCACATATTTCAGGCCAAGACGGGCGGCATTGGTCGCCGTAACCTGCGCGTTGCGCCAGTTTTGTTCCCACGTGGCGTCGGGCACGACGCCGCCGGTGCGGCGAATGGTTTCCAGCGTCGAGTAATCTTCGCCCACCGTGCGAAACATCCCGGAAACGGGGGTGATTCCATGCTGCGCAAACAGCGCGGGGGCGCCGTGCCAGACATCGGGTTGCTCGCGAAACGGGTCGAGGTCGAGCTGGACATGTTTGAGGCCGATGCTTTGGAGATCACGAACGAGGTCGGCGGGTTTGGTCGGTTGAAGCGACCAACTGCACACGGCAAGTCGTTGGAGGAAATGTTTCATGTGCTGTTTTGTTCCTTTGCGTCTTCTTATAGACAGAAGTTCCTGATGAGGCAATGCGATTTCCCCTAGCGGCAACAATGAGACAATTTTGCAGAGGCATCCCAACCGTTTCGGTCATGAGCCGTTATCGAACAGGCAACGCGGGTCACCGTTTTCGCTTTGGTTTGGCGGCGGCAACGAGCGGGGCACATTTGTGGTTTGTATATGCCTGCGTTTTTGGCTACGTAAAGGGTACGACACTGGAATTATGCTTACGATCCCAGGACAATGGCAGGCTTGGCTGCGAAGACAGCCCGAATACGGAATGGGTTACCAACGCGGCATCATCAAACTCTCCACAGGCCGCTATGAGCGTGGGGTAATTCTCAACTGTTCGACCTTTGCCAAAGAAGACGAATTGAGCGAGCTTTCCGTCGCGGAGTTTAGCAAAGCCGTGGGAGTGGTGCATGAATCCCGCCTCTCGATTGTGGACATCAATCTCATCGCCCGCCCCCCGGAAAGCCTGCGTGGTGTACGCAGAATCAGCGTGGTCATGGCGAAATCAGCACAGTTTTCTGCGGCCAACGAAGCCATCCGTGTCAACCGCGCGGCAAAGGATGCGCCGATTACCACCACGGTCGCCGGTGAGATTTTCAAGCGGTTCAGTGCCTATGAGAAAGACTTCAGGATCACCGAGAAACGCGGTTTGACGCCGGGCACGTTTGCTACCACTGCCGAGGACGCAGAGCACGTGAAAACCGGCCGCGACGCAGTCCGACGTTATGCACTGGAGAACAAGAAGCCGGCCAACAAACGTTTCACCATTACACCGGCGGTCAACACGCCCTTGCAATGTGGGATTGTCCAACCGGCCCACGGCGAGCCGGGCGGAGGCGTCGAAGTCATCTTTGTAAATGGGACTTGCGACGGAAGCGTTTTCGGGCCAGATATACTACCGGAGTGATATGCCATGACTGTCCGTCTCGGCAAACGATGGCAAAAGAAACTGGCAGAACTTCCCGAAACCGGGATGGGGTCGCAACATGTGGACATTATCCTCAAAAATGGCCGCGTGATCCGAGACCTTCCGGTTTTCAACGGCGATGAATGTCAGACAAACGAAGCGTTCGACCCGGAGCAGATTCAGGATATTCGCCTGCACCAGGTCTCGGCGGCTGTCTAAAGCGTCTACGAACTCAAGACCTCGGCTCACCCCGCTGAGAGTGGTATCCGGACAATTTTCGTCCACGCTTTGGTTTGGCGGCGGCGACGAGCGGGGCGGTGAGTTTTTCGTAGAGGGCAAAGAGGAACTCGACCCGCTGGCGGTCATTCTCGAACGGTTCGGGGCGGTAACAGCGGTCCACGGCGCGGTCGAGGGCTTGATGCGCTTTCAGCAACGGCGCGGGCATCGTCAACGGATCATACAAATCCGCCAACGTCGCCTTCCCTGTAGCGGCGGTCTGTGACCGCCGTTGGTTGGATGACGGCGTTCGGCGCTCATAGAGCGCCGCTACAGTGTCGCCCATGTACTGCGCCCGCGCATCCAGCACCGCCTGGGCTGCCGTTTCCACCGCTGCCCGCTGCCGCTCCGTCACCTGCTGCGGCCACGGGAAATTGTTGTAAACGAGCTTCGCGGAATACCGGTAGCGCGACTCCAACCGCCCGCAGACGTGCCGCACCCACGCCATGTGCATTTGGGAAGTGAGCACGCCGAAATGATACAACGTGGCATCGGGAACAATGTTAACCAGGTGCGAGGAGGCGTTATGAATCATGAGACTGGATGTGCTTGTTCAGCTACAGCAACAATAAGATCAAGTTTTTCCTTAATTTCCGGATCCAATTTCTCTTTTGGAACAAAACACGCTAGCACATGGTAGTCGGTTTTGAAAAGCAGATTAGGCAACCCAAGCTGCTCAAAAAACTTGTCAAACAATGGATTAAGAAACTCATCAGTGACCTTGATATCCGGAGACCACGGAGACGGCTTACCCAATGTTTTAAGTGCTGATTCAAACTCGCCTATAAGCCGACGCATGAGTTGTTCACGATGATCGGCTTCCGCTTTGCCAAAAAGATCGTCAGCGAGATCATGTCGAGCGTAAGCCAACAGCACTTCCGGTAGACAAAGATAATTCTCGATTTCCCGTCGTTTCCACATTGTTTCTTGCAGGGGCGTGCCTTGCTGCAACCTCTTGTCGAGACGATCAAAAATTGCCAAGCCAACAAGATCTTTCTTAGCCTCTTGTAAACCAAAGAAATGTTCGCGAGCCCGCGACGGCAAGTTGGTTTGAACATAATGAACAAAGGGGCGTTCCAGCGCCTTGGACGCCGGATGATTCAACGTGGCGGCAAAAGCTTGAAGGATTGCAAGATCGGTAGCACCTTCAAGATAGAGAATCCAGCCCGTTTGTTCGGCTTGATAATACTGTTCAAATCCAATTTCTGTGAGGGATTTCAACACCTGACTTCCTCGATCATCAATACGGTGCGGTTTACCAACAAAGGCAATGACAATATCTCGATCAGCAGCTTGGTTGAGAATCACCTCGGAATGGCTGGCGGCAATGATTTGGGCTCCTTGTTTTTCGGCGACTTGGGTAAGTAATTGATAGGTTTGTAATTGGCGCAAGATTTCCAAGTGCGCATCAGGTTCATCCAATAACAAAACCGTTTGCGGGTTCGCATACAAATGCGCCAACAGCAAAAGGGTCTGCTGCAGGCCACGCCCTGCAGAGGAGAGATCGAACTCGACCCCGCTGCGTTCCTTGAACGTCATTGTAATCTCGCCGCGTTCTTTTATGTATCGCGGTGGTAACAGCGAAACGCCAAACAATTTTTCAATGTGTTCGGTCAATTCCCGCCATTCGGTACGAGGTCCGGAACGCTCATAAATCTGATAACAAAGATTCCGCAATACTTGGGCCGTTTGTCCTTCACCTAGCAGAACATTGATCCGACCGGCTTCCCACTTCGGTTCTGTAGCGGCCAAACCAGACATTGGGGGGAGAAACGCAATACGAACATTTTCACACTCCGCCGGAATGGTTGTGAATTTCGCATTCTTAACGGGAACATTTTCATAGCCCGGTTGGCGAACTGGTCGGCAGGTAAATGATTCCTCATTGCTGTAGTCAAATTCAAAACCGCACGACCAAACCTTGCCATTTGTAATTCCATCCACAATCACATCTATGCGAATGTTTTGTGTTTGTGTTTTCGCGCCAACCCGCTCAACATGACGAACATTCAAGTCCCGCCATAGCAAGTTGGCGTTAGGAACAGGAATGGAGATTAAGTCGCGACGGTTAATTGTCACACCTGGTCGTTTTTCTGGCGCAGCTTTTTCACCACGTTTGGAATTCCATTGCCGCAAGCCAACCTCCCACAATGCCAAGGCCTGTAGGCATGAAGTCTTGCCAGAATTGTTAGGGCCAATAAGAACTACATTCTTGCCTAACTCAATTTCGGCCGTGTCAAATCGTTTAAAGTTTTTGAGCCGTAGTTTAGTTAACATAATAAATCTTATAGCACTTTCTGCTCGTCGAGACCATTTATTACGTTAGCAACTTTTTTCTGGGCGTGGGCTTTGCCGAGGTCGGCGCCGGCGGATTTGTGTTCGACGAGGAGTTTGCCGGGCCAGAACAGGTCAATGAAACCCCAGTCACCGGAGAGTTTTTTGACCGGTTCCTCGAAGGTGGCGACGGTGCGGCGGCGGATGCCGAAGACGTTGAAGAACTCGTTCCAGAAGGTCTGACGCTCGGCGGCTTCGCGCCCTTCGCCTTTCCATTCCCGGCTGAAGGCGATGGCCCGGTGGCGGATTTCGTTCCAGGACAGCGGCATGGTCGCGGAGTGTATCGGTTCCCATGAATCGCGTCAATGGACGGCGCGCGGGTGGTGCGGACGGGAAAAGCTCGGTGGACGAGTTTCCGTCCTGCTCACTGTTTCCGACGGGCAAACGGATGCGCGC
>CAZISE010000048.1:0-23231 GCA_964541945.1 uncultured Verrucomicrobiota bacterium | reverse complement strand
AGGTCCTGAAGACGGTCGGCGTCGGGCGGGGTTTGAGAGCCGATGTCGGCGTCGTGATGCAACTGGGTGGCGCATTTGAAACGGTCGCCGATCTCCTGCGGCAGAAGCCCGGTCTTGATGAATTCGCGGTGGAACTTGGCAGCGACGTTGCCGTCGCGGGACGGGCCAAACTCCTTCGAGGCAAGCAGGGCGCAGGCACAGTAGAACATCGTGAAGTAGATGCGGTCCATTGCGCCGAGCCGCATGTCCTGTTGAACGAGCAACCGCGCCTCGGCCAGGCTTTCTTCGGCCTGCGCGAGGCGAAGGGCGATGAGGTCCTGGGTTTCGGGAGTCATAATGAAGTAGCCACTAATCCACACGAATAGACACGAATGGAAACAGAAGAAATTTCGGTCTGCTTCCTAGCGTGCATCCGTGAAGATTCGTGTTTCATTCGTGGCTTCTAAGCGCCTAAACATCCAAGTTGCGGACGTTGAGGGCGTTTTCTTCGATGAACTGGCGGCGCGGAGCAACTTCGTCGCCCATCAGGATCGAGAAGATGTTGTCGGCATCGGCGGCGTCGCGCAGTTCGACCTTGAGCATTTTGCGGCGTTCGGGGTCCATGGTGGTTTCCCAGAGCTGTTCGGGGTTCATTTCGCCCAAGCCTTTGTAACGCTGGATGACGAGACCGCGTTTGCCGAGTTCCTTGATCTGCTCCAGAATTGCCGGGATGGAGTTGATCGGGGTGCGCTTTTCTTCGGGCTTGGTTTTGGTTTTCTTTGTGTCGGCAGATTTTTCGTCGCCCTCCCCGGCGGGAGCTGCGCCTTCGACCAACTCGAACAGCGGTTCTTCTTGTGCCGCGTAATGTTCGAGGTTAAAGCCCTTCTTCTCCAGGGCTTCGACAACCGACTGGATACCGTCAGCCTCGTAGAGTTCGATAACTTTGATACGACTGCTCTTGCCGTTACCGTTGCCGAGTTTGTCCTCTTCGACTTCGTCGAGGTTTTCCTCGATTTTCTCCGTGAGTCTGGCGAGTTCCTTGTCATCGTGAGCGAACTCGAAGCGGACTTCATTTTCTTCTTTCACGCGGATGGCGTAAGCGGGGAACTCGCCGGTCTTTTCGTCGCGGTGAGCAAGGTAGTCCTCGAACTTGATGCCGCGTCGTTCAATGGTGTCCACCAGCTTTTCCAATTCCTGCAAGGATTCGAGGACGGAAACGAGTTGCTGGCCGGCAAACTCTTTTTGGTCTTTGAGCCGGTAGAGGCGGGCGTCTTCGCTGCCGAGTTCGATGAGGATTTTGCTCATCTGATCGTCGTTCTCGACGTATTCCTCCCGTTTCTTGCGCTTCACTTTGTAGAGCGGCGGCTGGGCGATATAGACGTAGCCGTTTTTGATCAGTTCCGGCATTTTGCGATAGAAGAACGTCAGCAACAGTGTGCGAATGTGTGATCCGTCCACATCGGCATCGGTCATGATGACGATGCGATGGTACCGGAGTTTGTTGATGTCAAACGCGCCTTCGCCCTCGCCGACGCCGAAGCCGGTGCCGATGGCAGTGATCATGGTGCGGATTTCGGCGTTGTTGAGGATCTGGTCGGGACGGGCTTTTTCGACATTGAGGAGTTTTCCGCGAATGGGCAGCACGGCCTGGAATGCCCGGTTGCGTCCTTGTTTGGCCGAGCCGCCGGCGGAATCGCCCTCGACGATGTAGAGTTCGCACAATTCGGGATTCTTTTCGGAGCAATCGGCCAGTTTGCCCGGCAATCCGCCGCCGGTGAGGGCGCCTTTACGGACCGCTTCGCGGGCTTTACGGGCGGCTTCGCGGGCGCGGGCGGCGGTAAGCGCCTTGTCCACAATGCGTTTGGCAATGGGCGGGTTTTGTTCGAGGAAGGTCATCAATCCTTCATACACGATGGAGTTGACGATGCCTTCGACTTCGCCGTTGCCGAGCTTGGTCTTGGTTTGGCCTTCGAACTGTGGGTTGGGAACCTTGACGCTAATGACGGCGGTAAGTCCTTCGCGGAGGTCGTCGCCGCCGAGAGAGGGGTCTTTTTCTTTGAGCAGGTTGTTGGATTTGGCGTATTGGTTGATGGCCTTGGTCAGGGCGGACCGGAAACCGCTGAGGTGCGTGCCGCCTTCGATGGTGTTGATGTTGTTGGCGTAGCTGTAAACGGACTCGTTGTAGCCTTCGTTGTACTGGATGGCGACCTCGGCCTGGATACCGTCTTTTTCCTTGCTGACGTAGATGACCTTGGGATGGAGCGGTTCTTTGGCGCGATTGATGTGCTTGATGAACTCTTCGATGCCACCGTTGAACTTGAACAATTCCTTCTTGTTGTTGCGCTCGTCGGTGAGGGTGATTTCGATGCCGCGGTTGAGAAACGCGAGTTCGCGCAAACGGTTGGCCAAGATGTCGTATTTGTATTCGAGAACCTGGAAGATTTCCGGGTCGGGTTTGAACGTGATTTTGGTGCCGGTACCCCTGGCTTTGCCGATGACTTCCAGCTTCGACGCGGTCACGCCGCGTTTGAACTTCATGTGATGAACCTTGCCGTCGCGTTTGACTTCGACTTCGAGCCATTCGCTCAGCGCATTGACGCAGGTGACGCCGACGCCGTGGAGACCGCCGGAAACTTTGTAGGCGTTCTTATCGAACTTGCCGCCGGCATGGAGGACGGTGAGCACGACTTCGACGGCGGGTTTTTTCTCCGTCTTGTGCATGTCCACGGGGATACCGCGTCCGTCGTCAATAACGGTGATGGAGTTGCCGACGTGGATGATGACATCAATGTGCTTGCAGAAACCGGCCAGGGCTTCGTCAATGGAGTTGTCCACCACCTCATAGACGAGATGGTGCAGGCCGCGCTCGCCGGTATCGCCGATGTACATGGCGGGGCGTTTGCGGACGGCCTCAACGCCTTCCAGTTTTTGGATTTTATCGGCGGTATATTCCTGGGTAGCCGCCGTTATTTTTTCATCTTCAGAAACGGTTTTGGACATCGAAGTTTCCCTCCTTGGAAACGCGGAAATTTATGCCAGAAAAACGCCGAAAATGCAATGTCTTTCGGTGCTTTTTACTGGCACAAAATGGCACTTGACAGGGGGTATAAAACGGGTAATCTCATGCAGTCTTTGCAAGTTAGTCAAGTAAATGAAAGCCAGCATCAAAAGCGATTATGCCTGTCGCGCCATCGAAGCTCTCGCGCTGCATTACCCGAATTCCAAGCCGATGTGTATCGAGGAGATCGCCCGGCAGTGGCATATCCCGTCGAATTACCTTGTCCAGATTCTTCTGGAACTGAAGCGGCACGGGTTGATTCAGAGCCGACGCGGCAAGATGGGGGGATACCTTTTGGCGCGGCCACCGCACCAGATTTCGCTTGGCGACGTGCTGCGGGCGGTTCAGGGACAGGTCATTGATTTGCCGGGGTTATCGGAGCGGCAGTGTCCTGGCGAAATCAAGCAGGCGTGGCAACGGGTAAAAACGGCAGCCGAAGAAGCTGCCAACAGCGTCACTTTTGAACAGATTTGCGCGGCTGCTCCGCATCCGTCGTTGATGTACGACATTTGAGTTGTTTGCCGAAACAATTTCCGTCTTTGCCTCTGGAAAGGTCTGGGGTAGAGTGAGGCGTGGAGAAAACGCGCATGGCCGAAGCTCTCAAGGAAACTGAGAAATCAATGCGTCCGCCGCTGGTGCAACAGTTCTCGGTGTTTCTGGAGAACAAGGTGGGCGCTTTGCTGGCTTTGACCCGCGTGCTGGGCGAAGCCAACGTCCACATTTGCGGCATCTCCGTGGTGGACACCGCCGATGCTGCCGTGGTGCGGATGGTGGTGGACGACCCTGAACGTTGTCGCAAGGCATTGCACCAGGCCGAATTACCCCACAACGAGACCCCGTTGGTGGTCGTCGAGCTTCCACGTGGTCCCGAAAAACTGGACAATGTCCTCCGCCAGCTTGTCGCCGCCGAGGTCAACATTCAGTACACCTATTCGCTGATGGTACGACCTCGCGACAAGGCCTGTCTCGCCCTGCATTGCGAGGACCCCGAATACGCTCGTGACGTGCTCGAAAAAGCCGGGTGCACCGTGCTCGGCCAAAAGGATATTTCCCGCTGATGACAACCCCGCATTCCACCCCCTCCGGTCTGGCCATTGTGATCTGCGATCAGATTATCGAAGACAAACAGACCCACAAAAAATCACTGATCGGCATCTTCAACAACATCAATGCCACCAGCTTCCCCTGTCGCCACCCGCAAATCAGCGTCTTCGTCTCCCTCACCGAGGGCCGCGGCGAATGCAACGCCCGCCTCCGTATCGTCAACGAAGAAACCGACGCCGTCATCACCGACGTCAACGGTCCCATTCGCTTTCCCGACATCCATGCCGTTGTCGAACTTGTCTTCAACCTGGTCGGCCTCGTCTTTCCCGAACCCGGTCTCTACTCCATCGAGTTCTACTGCGACGACGTTCTCGTTCTCGAACGCCGTTTTCATGTCACCCACGTCCAACCGCCCAAACCGCCGCCACCCGAAGAAATGTAAACGCTGTTGACAACGCCGCTGCCCTGGTGTACTTACTTTGCGCGCAATGAAACGCAACCAACAAATTGTCCCGCTCACCACCGCCGTCCTGGTAGGACTGCTGGTGCTGGTGCGTACCCTCGCGCCGTAGCGGGACGAAACCCAAAAGGATTTCAACAACCCCCGCCGGCGCGAGCCGGCGGGGGTTGGCGTTTCTGCGCCGCCTGCCCCGCGTCGGTCTCGTTGTCCAGCGGACAACCCGAAAGGAACAACCCAACATGAACCGCATGACCGGCGCGCAACTGATCATCGCGCTCCTCCAACGACAGGGTATCCGCATCGTGGCCGGTATCCCCGGCGGCGCCAATCTGCCCTTGTACGACGCGCTTGCCCAAAGCCCGCACATCCGTCACGTCCTTGCCCGCCACGAACAGGGCGCGGGATTTATTGCCCAGGGCATCGCCCGCGCCACGGGACAGCCAGCCGTTTGCCTCGCCACCAGTGGGCCTGGCGCGACCAATGTCCTGACGGCCATTGCCGACGCGAAGCTTGACTCGATTCCGGTCATTTGCATCACGGGACAGGTTTCGACAGCCATGATCGGCACCGACGCCTTTCAGGAGGTTGACACCTACGGGATGAGCATCCCGATCACCAAACACAACTTCCTGGTCCGCTCCGCGGCGCAACTGCTCGAAGTCATTCCTGAGGCTTTTCGCATCGCCGTTTCGGGTCGGCCGGGGCCGGTATTGATTGACGTGCCGAAAGATGTCCAAAACCAACTCGTCGAGTTCGCCGACTGGCCGGCGCCCGGCCGGGCCGACGCGCCGCCGCCGCTCGACTCCGACGCGCTGGCGCGCGCCGCCGCGATGATCAACGCGGCGCAACGCCCGATCCTGTACCTGGGCGGCGGCGTCATTCATGCCAATGCCTCGGCGGCCGCCGTTCAGTTGGCCGAAAAGGCCGGATTGCCGACGACGATGACGTTGATGGCGCTCGGGGTGATGCCGTCGGAACACGAGTTGTCGTTGGGGATGCTCGGCATGCACGCGGCGCCGTTCACCAATCTGGCGCTGGAAGAATGCGACCTGCTCATTGCGGTCGGCGCTCGTTTCGATGATCGCGCCACCGGCAAGGTCGCCCGGTTTTGTCCGCAGGCCCGGATCATCCACGTGGACATTGACGACGGCGAACTCGACAAGATCAAGCCCGCCCACGTCGGTCTGGTGGCCGATGCCGGTGAGGCGCTGACGGCGTTGTTGCCGCGGGTCGCGGCCGATCCGCGGCGAGCCTGGCGCGAGCGTGTCGCGGCATTGAAACGCCGCCATCCGTTGCCCGGTTGCAAGCCGCACGAAATCGTCCGACAGGTCGCGGCGCTGGCCGGTGACGAGGCGATTATCGCCACCGACGTCGGTCAACATCAGATGTGGGCGGCGCAGGCGTATCCGCTGCGAAAACCGCGTCGCTGGCTCACGTCGGGCGGGCTGGGCACGATGGGGTTCGGCCTGCCGTCGGCCATCGGCGCGGCACTGGCGCGTCCGGACAAGACGGTGATCTGTTTCAGTGGGGACGGCAGTTTGTTGATGAACATTCAGGAATTGGCCACGGCCGCCGAGCTGGGCGTCAATGTGAAGATTGTCCTCATGAACAACAACTCGCTCGGCTTGGTCCGGCAACAACAAACGTTGTTCTATGGCCGACGCATTTTCGGCGCCGACTATCAGATGCGCGTGAATTTCCTGAAGGTTGCGGAGGGTTTTGGCGTGCCCGCGTTTGAGTGGGAGGACCTTGACGCGGCCATGGCCACCGCCGGACCGAGCCTGATTCACGCGCCGGTTGACGCGGCGGAACACGTTCTGCCGATGGTTCCGCCCGGCGCGGCCAACAAGGACATGATCGGAGGTGAGATTCATGCGCACGCTTGAGTTGACGGTGAACAATCATCCCGGTGTGATGTCGCACGTTTGCGGCCTGTTTGCCCGGCGCTCGTTCAATGTGGAAGGCATTCTCTGCATGCCCGTTGGCGATGGACGGCAGAGCCGGATCTGGCTGCGGGTGAACGAGGATGCCCGCCTGGAACAAATGATCAAGCAGCTCCAGAAACTGGAAGACGTGCTCGCCGTCCGTCCGCACGGCGCCGATCACGCGGTGTTTGTCGGGCTGGAGGAATTTTTCAGGGCCTGATAAACTGCCGATCGCGTGCGCAACCGTTTCTACAGTCCCGACGGCCAGCGGGCGGCGATGGTGAACAAATTGTTTGCCACCATCGCCCGCCGTTATGACCTGCTCAACGACGTGATGAGCCTCGGCCTGCACCGCCGATGGAAACGACGGGTTGTTGCTTTGGCTTCTGAAAACGGGTACCGGCCCACGTCTTCGCCCGGTCGCGGCGTCAAGGCCGCTCCCACAGGGAGGGTGCTCGACCTCTGTTGCGGCACTGGCGACATTGCGCGACGGATGCCGGGTCGCGTGGTTGGCGTGGATTTCACCGCCGAAATGTTGCGGGTGGCCGCTGCGCGGACGACAGGCGCCCACTGGGTTCGCGCTGATGCCCTGCGGTTGCCGTTTCCCGACCATTCGTTCGACGTTGTCACCATCGGTTACGGCCTGCGCAATCTCGCCGACCTCGAAGCCGGCCTGCGCGAGATTTGCCGTGTCTTGCGTCCTGGCGGGAAACTGGTGTCACTGGATTTCGGCAAACCGCAAAACCGGCTCTGGCGCGCGCTGTATTTTGCCCATCTGCGGTTCTGGCTGCCCGTTCTGGGGCGACTTTTTGTTGGCGACGCGGATGCCTATCGTTACATCCTCGTTTCGCTTGAGGCCTACCCCGCCCAGCGCGGTGTGAAAACCCTGATGGAGCAGTGCGGGTTCGCCTCGTGTCGTTTCGAGGAATTCTGCCTCGGCGCAATGGCCATCAATCTCGGCACAAAACTGTCACCATCCCCACAGCAATCCAGCGCGCCGTAACGGCTGTCGAAAAGGGGTTGCCACCCCGACGCGCCTCAGGAACGCTCTGTCGCCGCCCCGGCGCAAACGCTGTTTGCGCGGGAAAATCTCCGGGCCGTTCCCCGCTCGGACATCACCGCGGCATGCCACAACCCGGCCAGGCCGATAACGGCGCCAAACACCCACAACCACCACGAGTAACCGGCGTCCTTGAAACCGGCCGCGGCGATGTGGGCAGAGTCTTTCACAAACGACCAATACCAGATGACAAACGCCAACAATTGCGACAGCGCCAGCCCCGCAGACAATCGCCACGGCCGCCCGCGCGCCTCATCCCAATGCAACCAACAACAAGCGACAATGAAATATCCACTGCACAACACCGGCGCCAGCACCGGCCCGTACCACGGTTTCGGAATCAAAAACAGACAATCCCACGTCCTCCATGACTCCGGCCAGCCCGTCCACCACCACAATCCCACATAGTAGAGAATGTCCCAAATGCCGAACGCGAAAAAGAAACTTGCCAGTCGCGTTCGCAGATTGATCCCGGCAAGCCACGCAACCGAGAAAAGCATTACCATCGTGCACACTTCGCGCGGCACTTCAACCCGCAACTTCATCAGCGTGGGAAGCGGAGCGCCCGTTTCAACGGGCAACAACCGCCGCAGATAAATGACGCACACGGCTTCCAGCAATCCCATGGCGACGGCAAACACGGCCAGCCACGCCAATCGTTGCCCGAACCACCGCGCATCGGCGGGGAAATTTCCTTCCTTGCTCACGGCAAAAGGATACAACCAACTCGCCGCCGATCACGTCAAGCGGGAACAACCTTGCCCCGCCCGGCGCGACGAAAACACAGCCGTTCCCCGCAACCGTCCACTTATCGGCGCTCGACAATACCCGCGCAACGCGCCATCTCGGCGGCAAGCCACTCGGCTTCGCGTTTGTCCCGGATATACCGTCCCAAGATCATGGCGCCCCCGCCGCGACGGATCAGTTTGATGTCGTGGTAGGCCGTTGTGCCGGCGGTCATGCCGACGGCGGTTTGAAAACCGTCAATCTCACCGACGGGTATCCTCCACTCGCGTCGCCATCCGAGGATGGTTTTGGTGACGGTCACGGCATCGCGGCTAACGATCACACACGAGGCGCTGAACCAGAGGCTGAACACAACGGCCAGGATGACCAGGTCCAAAAGACTGAAAACAACAATGAGAAGTATCGGTACCTTGAAGACGATCATGGCCAAAACAACGCCGCTCCAACCGATACAGAAAACAGTCAACCCAATGGCCACCAACGGGTTGCGCACAGCGGGAAACCAAAACTCCGTGCCGCCCTGCCAGGACGGTTCAACGCGGATCGGCGAATCGGGCGGACGTTGGTAACCGGCAACGGCAGCCTGTTTGGCGGCACGCGCCTTTTCCGCGGTGGCACTGTCTTGCGCCACCTTGAACACCGGCACCTCGAATTGAGCCGAGTAACCGGCACCCTTTGCTTCGAGCCGCCAAAGGACGCCAGCCGACGGGTCGGTCTCGGCGCAATCGGGCGGGATGTAGAAATGAACCGGCACGGTCTCGGTGCCGTCGGCAGCCACGGTCTGTTCGTCGGTCCAAAGAACTCGTTCGGCGGCGTTGTTGTCGCTGTACTCCACGCGGATACAGGACAATCGCAGCGTCAGCCCCTCGTCAAACCGCACAAATTGCCCCAGCCGCAGTGTCCCGGCCAGCGCGCCGCCGACGGCACCGGGGCGGGTGTCCAGTTCCAGGACGGTCTCACCGAATTTCCGCCACTGTCGGGTTTGTTGGACGGCCAACAGGAGGAGGCCGACGCCGGCAAGCGGAAACACCCATACCCACGGCCATTGGTCCATGAGCATCAATGCCGCTATCCAGGCAGCGAGATTCCAGATGGCGGCAACCATCCAAAGCACAAGCATCACGGTCTTGTTGGAGGAAACAATGCGGCCTTCGGCCCAGTCGGGACGCGCCTGCCACGGCGGGACGCCCTCGATGGGTTTGCGAAGCGACGGAGTGGTAAACGCCCACACGAGTCCGCCCGCGCCGACGCCGACAAAAATCAGCGGAAGCAACCCAAACAGCATCCACGGCGTGAACCGCCGCTCCAACACGGCGTCGGAAGGATCGCGCGGGTTGACGTAGCAAACGGTCTCCTTGCCGGGCGGGTGACGACGCACGATGGCGGCCTTACTTTCGTAACCGCTGGAGGAGCCGCTCATGAAATCGTAGCGGTCGGACTGGTATTGGCGTCCATTGACGGTGTAGCGATAGACGATGTGGACGCTATAGGTGGTGCCGTCGCTGTCGCTGTGAGAACGAACCTGACTGGAAACCACCCGACACGGCGTAGCAGGCCAGTGCCGGGCATCGCATACGCGCAGGAGCGGCCGCAGCAACAGCAACCAGGTTGCCACCAGCCCGGCGACGAGAAAGAAGGAAAAAAACGCCATCGCGCCGCCACGGCTCATTCCCCGGTGGAGAGGGCGTTTCATCCCGCAAACATCTTGAGGAACTGCTCGTAGATGCGTCGCGCCAGCGGTCCCGCGGGGATGGGATGCCCGTCCACGGCCAGAATGGGCACGACCTCGGCGGTGGTGCTGCTGAGGAACGCCTCCTCGGCGGCAAGCAGGTCTGCCCTTGTTACGCGGCGTTCCAACGCGGGAATACCGGCGGCGCGGGCGGCATCGAGAATTTTGTGGCGGGTAATGCCGCTGAGAATCCGATAGCTTTCGGGCGGCGTGAGCAATTCGCCGTGGCGAAGGATGAAAACGTTGGCGGCGGTGGCTTCGTTGACGGTGCCGTCGGCCTCGACAAAAATGGCGTCACCCGCCCCGGCCTGGTGAGCGGCGTGATAGGCAAGAACGTTGGCGAGCAGGCCGACGCTTTTGATGTCGCAACGGCCCCAGCGGTTGTCGGGCACGGTGATGACGGTGAGGCCGTGTTCGCGGAGGTGGCGGGTATCGGGCAATTCGCGGGCGGTGAGGACCAGGGTTGGGTGCTGATGTTCGGGAAAACCGCGGTGGCGTTTGGCGACGCCGCGGCTGATTTGGAGATAGACCAGCGTCTCCGCGAATCCGGCGCGGCGGATGATCTCGCCGATGACCGTTTTCAACTGGTCCACGGGACAAGGAAGCGGGATTTGAACCGCGGCAAGGCTGTGGCAGAGTCGGACCAGATGTTCGTCGAGCGCGAAAGGGCGTCCGTGATAGGTGCGGACGACCTCATAAACGGCGTCGGCAAACTGGTATCCACGGTCCTCGACGGGCACTTTGGCCTCTTCGAGCGGCAGAAAAGTTCCATTGATGTAAGCGATTTCCGGCACGGGGCGAACTATAGACGGGCGTCGCCCGGCCTGTCAACGACGGCAGCAGCAGCCGCAGCAGACGAAGAATCTGCCCGGCTCAAAAACAACGCCTCTTTCCCTCGTTGCAAGCCCTGGATAATGTCGCGACGATATAGCCAGGCAAACACAAGGATCGAAGTTGCAAAAAGGGCTATTTCCCCCCCGATCAACCGAATGCCGGGTTGCTGGGGCATTGTCAGCAATCCAATGGCACCCCCCAACAACAACCCTCCGGCAACGATCCATTCTCGAAGCGTTCCTTTCGTCAGGTCGGCCAGTCGCATGTGCAATACTGCCGGTGCCCGCAACAGGACAAACCAGGTTCCGATACCGACAAACGAGTAGAACGCCGCGGCGCCGACATATCCCATCAATCCATACCCGCGGGTTGCCAGCACATAGACCACCAGACTTGCCACGGCATCCATGGAAACCGCGATAGCAAAATGCCGCATCCGTTTGCCCAAGACAAACCAATATCCCAAACAGTGGTTCCATATCTGCGCGAGCATGAACAGCGCAAAGAAGAAATCGAACAGTTTGCCGGCATACAACGACCGGTCCGCAAACATCCACACAAACCAGCGATTGCCCGCCAGACAACAGGCCGCGACGGCTAACGCCAATCCCATCGTCAGACGCAGTCCCTGGCGAATCTCCTCCTGCAACCGCGGCAGTTCCCCGTGGCACCAGAGAATCTGCCAGCGGGGATTGAACGCATCATACGGACGCCACACCAACTGCATCAGCAGCAGGGGCAAACGACTGCACACAGTGAAACTGGCCACCGCCGCAAGCCCGGAAAACTTCGCAATGATCAATGACTGGCTCAGAAAAACTATCTGCACCGCCACGTTAATCACGAAAATGGCCATGCTAAACTCAAACAACTCGCGGCTTTTCCGCCACGGTAACCGCCGCCACGCCAAATGAAATGAATGTGGTCCTTTGAGGACGGCCACCAGAGGCACCAGCGAGTTGATCGCCGTGGCAGCCAGCGCCGAATGACCGAAGGCGAGCACCCCACTTCCGTGGTGAAGACACGCCCAAAACACCGCCAGCCCTACCCAGCTTCCCGCCACATAACCCATCATCGCCAGATAAAACCGGTTTTGCGCCATCAAAATGCCGGGGAACAGGCGAAATGGCATCGAGACTGCGTTCAAAACCAACATCAACAGCCACAACCGTTTCGCCTCGCCCCGCAGTTCCAGGGGGATGTTGAACCATCCCAGAATCGGCTCCGCCAACAACCATCCGGCAACCAACACCATCGTCGCTTGGATTGTAAGAACGACCAGAAACAGGTTGAACCAGTCATTCCAATCCTCCGCCCTACCCTGGTGAAGCGGTTCCGCCATGAGCCGTCCCACCGATTGCGCCACGCCCAGATCAAGCAACAACAGGTAGCCCAGCGATTGCGTGATGAATGACCACAAGCCAAACTGTTCACGGCTGAGGTAATGCAGGGCAATCGGAATTTGCAGCAGCATCACCACAGCCGCGCTGACCATTTGCAGGTAATACGAGCCTGCTGTGTAAATGGAATCGCGCAGTTTCATCCGATCCTCAGGCGACGTTTCAACAAACGCGGCCACAGACGCGCGTCCATCAATCCCGCCACCCGTCGCGCTCCGTCATGCCGATGGAACGTCTCCCACGCCGTCCGCGCGGCCTCGCAGCGACCTCGCAACCGCTGTTCAACCGCCAGCCGCAACAGGCGCGCGGCGAGGATTCCTGTTTCCATTCGGACGTTGAATCCCGCCTCCGTCCATGACACGGGATGTTCTTCGAGGCTGAACAGGATGTGCTCACAGTGTTCCAGCGCCCATGAAAGGCTGTGCCAATTTCGGCCGGTCTCGCTGTGTGAATGGACGCGGTATGCCACCGTGGTTTGGTCGTCTCGCACCACACAGGGATGATCCATCATCAGTTCCAGGTAGAGATGCCAGTCAATCATGAACTTCAGGCGCGGGTCAAACATCAATCCGCGCCGATCAAACGCCGCCTTGCGAAACACCGCCGAGGTGACACAGACCGAATTAAACCGGACCCACTGCCGCAACAAGGTCGTCCGATCATCCCGCCACGCGCCGCTGGCCAGCCGACGAGGAGGAGCCGTCCATTCCTGCAAGGCACGGCTGGCGTTGGCGCGAAACTGTTGCCAGCGGGAGGACGGGGCGGGCGAAACGACGGCTCCTTCGGGGTCCAGCAATGTGGCCGGACCGTGCGCGAACGGGGCTTCGGGAGTTTCCCGTAACAGTTCGATTTTTCGGCCAAGATGGCGGGGATAAAACAAATCATCCGACCCCAGGAAACAAAAGAACTCGGTTTCCACCTGTTTCAGCAAAAAATTCCAGTTGCCGACTGGCCCGATGTTTTGAGGATGACGAAAGAGCCGCATCCGGGGATGTTGAATACGGGAAAGCGTCTCCCATGTCCCGTCGTCGGAAGCATTATCGGCCACCAACAACACCCAGTCCTGAAATTCCTGGGCAAACACACTCTCCACGGCCTGCGCCACATAGCGGGCTGTGTTGTAGGCCGGCATACAAACCGTCACCGTCGCCTGTTTCATTTACCGCACCGCCCGAATAATGCTGTCCACATCCAGCCGCGCGGTCTGTCGGAGATGCTCCTGTGATCCCACCTCGTTCATTACCGTTTCGGGAATGGCAAAGGAATCCACCTCCACCGAACGGGGCAGATACGTCCGCAACAGTTCAGCCAGGCCGCCCGCCGCAACGTGTTCCTCCAGCGCCACCAACCGACGAAAACGCGCCAGCGGTTTCAGAAACTCCGCGCTTACCGGTTTCAGCCACGGACACGAAAAGACGCTCACCGACACGCCCTGCCGGGCCAGTTGCGCCGATGCCTCCAGCGCCACCTTCAAAATCGAGCCGGTGCAAACCAGCGCGCTGTCGGCCGTTCCCCTGACAATCTCCAGCGGCCCCTCGGCGATGCCCTGCACCGTATGCAACGACGGTTCGCCCGCCTTGCCAAGGCGCAGGTAGGAGGGACACGGATGGGCCGCCAGCCACTGGACAGATTCGCGGGTTTCGCCGGGATCCGACGGCGAGAGGATGGTCAATTCGGGCAGCGTCCGCAAAATACCGATGTCCTGCACCGCATGATGCGAATAACCCAGGTTCCCATACGCCCAGCCGGCGCCCACGGCCACAATGGTCACGGGCAGACGATGGTAACAGACGTCGTTACGGATTTGTTCCAGACACCGCAGCGTCGGAAAATTCGCAATCGAGTAGGTAAAGACATGATACCCTTCCGAAGCCAGCCCGGCGGCGATGCTGGTCGCGTTTTGCTCGGCGACGCCGACGTTGAGGAACCGATCGGGAAACTCTTCTGCAAACGGTTCCACCACGGAGAAACCAAGATCGGCGACCACCAGGAAAATGTCGGGGCGACGGCGCGCCTGGGCGCTCAGTTCCTGAAAGAAGGCGTTTCTCATTGGCCCTCCGGGAGCTGGGCCAGGGCGGCCTGAAGTTGGGTGGCGTTGGGCGTCTTGTAATGCCAGGGGAGGCTGTTCTCCATGAAATCCACTCCTTTGCCTTTGATGGTGTGAGCGATCAGGCAGGAGGGTTTACCGGGTTCCCACGGCACCGTCGTCAGCGCCGCGCGGATCTGGGCGTGGTCATGTCCGTTGATCTCGCGCACCGCCCATCGGAACGCCCGCAGTTTGTCGGCCAACGGCGCCAGGTCGAGCACGTCGGAAACAAAACCGAGGCTCTGGAGTTTGTTGTAGTCCACAATGGTCACCAGGTTGTCGAGCCGGTGTTGAGGCGCAAACAGGATGGCCTCCCAGTTGGAGCCTTCATCCAGTTCCCCGTCGCTGAGCATCACAAACACCCGCCAGGATCGCCCCTGTTTTTTTGCCGCCAACGCCTTGCCGCACCCAAACGGCAGGCCGTGGCCGAGCGAGCCGGTCGAAAACTCCACACCGGGCACTTTGTGGCTGATGTGCGCCATCAATCGCGATCCGTTGCGGCCAAACGTCTCCAGTTCCGCCGTCGGGAAAAAACCGCGTTCCGCCAGGGCGGCGTACACAATCGAGCAGCAATGCCCCTTGCTCAGGATAAACCGGTCGCGCTCCGGCCAGAGCGGCTCCATCGGGCGCACCCGCAACACATCGGTGTAGAGCACCGCCAGCAGATCGGCCATCGAGAGCGAGCCGCCAATGTGCGAGGCATTGACGCGATGGACCATTTCCAAGGCCCGGCGTCGAATCCTGTTGGCAAACATAACACTGTCCATGCTGTCAACCTCTCCGCGACCGCTCCAAAAACCACTCCACGGTCTGTTTCAACCCCGTCTCCCATTCAACGCGAGGCTGCCAGCCGGTGGCCTGTTGCAGGCGGTCAATGTTGGCTTCCAAGTGCATGACCTGATCGGGACGATAGGGCAATTCTCCAAACCCCAGCGGCAACGACGGATCAATCAGGTCGCGCACGCGCAGGACAATCTCCCGCAACGGACGCGCCCGGCCGGAACCGAGGTTGAACACGCCTTCGGCGGTTTCGGCGCCAGCCACCGCCAGGATGGCTTCTGCCACGTCATCCACATGGATGTAATCCCATAATTGCTCGCACCGCGTCAACGCCGGACGCCGTCCCTCGGCCAGCGCCAGGATCAATGACGGGATCAGCCACGACGGGTCATCGCCGGGACCGTACGCCGAAAACAATCGTACCCACGCGCAGCGCAACCCCAGCCGCGCCGACAACCCGCGCACCAGCCAGCCCGCCGCCAGTTTGGAGACGCCGTAGAGCGTGGTCGGGTTGGTCGCCTGTTGTTCGTCCACCCGACGGTTGCAGGGGCCGTATTCGGCCTGCGAGCCAAGTCCGATCCATGTCTTCGCGCCGGCACGATGAGAAAGTTTCACCAGCTCGGCCGTGGCGTGGACGTTGAGGGTTTGATCGGGATCGTTGCGGGCAGCTCCCAACACGCCTTTCCACGCCAGATGAATCACGATGTCGGGGCCAAACTCCATCAACGACGACGCCCAGTCCGACGGCACAAACAGGTCGCCCCGAATCACCTGCGTGCCCGGCGGCGGCTCGCCGCGACCCGGTCGCCACAACGCGGCCACACGCGCGCCGCGCGCCAGCAACCGTTCCAGCACGCGGGAACCGATGAATCCACTGCCGCCAGTGAGAAAGACTTTCATGCGACCGTCTCCTCCAGCCGTTGCAACGCCAACGCGATCCGCCCGGCGGCAGGCGGACGGCCCGGCGCATCGGCGTAACCAAACCGATGGCGATGCACCGTTTTGGCAAGCGCCACCCGAAGAAAATACAGCCAGAACCAGGCGCCGAAATCGGCGGGCAACCCGCGGATGGCGCGATAACCGTCGAGAAACGCATCGTGGCGGCGTTCGGGATGAAACGTCGCCCAGAAAGCGATTTCATAGACCGGATCACCAAACAAACAGTCTTCCCAGTCCAAAAGCGCGATGATGGCGCGTCCGTCGGTGCGCACGTTGTGGCTGCCGGGATCGCCGTGGAGTAGTACCGGTTGGAAACCCGTTCGACGGGGCGCCATCGCGTCAAACCAGTTGCGGGCGCGCGCGGCCATTGTCGCCGTCATGGCGCCGATCTGCTGACAAATCTCGATATGCCGGTCAAGCTGCAACAAAAGATACTCCGGCCACGCGGCAAACAATCCCGACGGTTCGCCGCCGGCGGCAGCAGCGTTCGCCAGTGGCCGCACATCCGGCCAGCCGAACCCGCGAACCGTCCTCCCGTGCAGACGGGCCAGCGTCGCGCCCAGTTCCCGCAACAACCGGCGCATGGTCGGTTCATCGCCGTCGAACTCGCCGAGGTTTTGGCCGGGCAAACAGGCGGTGATTTGGAAATCAAAGGGACAACGGCGGCGCGTCGTGTCGGTCAACAACACCTCGGCAGCGGGCACGCCGACCTGTCGGGCGGCGGTGGCGGCCCATTGTTCGGCATGAAGGGTGAATCCACCCCAAAATTCGCCCGCCACATTGAACCGTCCGAGCCACCGGCGACCGTCGTCGAGTTCGGCCAGAAACAGGCGGTGAAACGTTCCCTGTTCCGGGAAACGGTAGACGCGAAATGACCCACTGGAAATCACCGCGGCAAAAGCCGCCCGCACCGCGTCGTCGGTCAGGCCAAGCTGCTCGTCGGTCTGCTGACGCAGGGCGCGCAAGCGGGCGTCGTCCACCGGCAGATCGGTTTTCGGATAGAACACGCGGCGGCGGCAGGCGGTGAACTCGGCCAAGCGAAGGTGTTCGGGCGGCGCGACAGCGGCGGCAGGCATGGCGGCAGCGGCGTTCAGGCGAGGAATTCCTTGTAGAAATCGCCGTACCCGCAAAGGTCGAGCATGAGTCGGCACTCGGTTTGAAGTTGTCGTTTCTGGTCGGCGCTGAGTTCGTTGGCGGTGGCGATGTTGGCTTCGGTGGTGGGCGTTTTGATGGTGCCCCACGGATGGACCTGTTGGAGAGGCTGGCGGTTGAACGAGGGAAAGAAACATTGCTCCGACGGGGGCAGACCAAGGGCGCGGAGGAGCTTGGACATGGTGCGGCGCGGGTTGGCTACAATGTCTTCGAACCGGACGATGTGAAAACGGTCGGGATATTTCTGGCGGTAGGTCAGCGCCATGTGCTGACAGATGTTCCAGATCCAGGCGTACCGCGTCAACGGCAGCGGGAACGGGCGTTTACAGGTGTCGGCAAAGCCGGAAAAGGGGTTGCGGATGACGTGAAGGACCTGGGAATGCGGCCAGTCGGCGAAAATCTTTTCGGTGTCGAACACCTGGACGGGATTGTAGCCGACATAATGGGTTTCGCGCCCGGAGCGGTTGTAGTTGGTCCACGCGGCAAAGGTGGACCGGAAAAACGCCTCCACAAAATTGGCGCGCGTGAGAGGTCGTTTGGCAAGGAACCGAATGAACCACTGTTTGCGGGCCGCCTCGTCCATCTGGAGGCCGCAGGCGGCGAACTTGCTGCGGCGAGGAGCGCGCAGCAGCGTTTTGAGTTCCTCGTCCCAAAACATCTCGTAGGCCTCGGCCGGCGTCGTGTTGGCGGGGAATTCGGGCCAGCGGTAGCGAATCGGCACATAGGCGTCCATCATGTTGCTGCCGCTGGCGGTGCCCACCTGCGACTCGAACGGGTACACGAAGAGGTTCGGATGCCCGTCCAGAAGCCGGTGCGTGGTGTTGCCGCCGTTTTCGTACATGGCGGAAAGCATAATCAGACGAAAAGGAGTGGGACTGATGGTGTTTTGTTTTTGTTGGCTTTGTTTCATGGATGATGGGTTTCTGATCGCGCCCACGGCAGGCCGCTCGCGCGCGCGGCTGCGCTGTAGGCGCGAATCTGCTCGGCGGTCAATTCGCGCCACCGGGACGGCTCGCGATACCAGCGCACCGTCTGTTCAACGGTCGCGGCAAACCCCCAGAGGGGACGCCAGCCCAGTTCGGCACGCGCTTTCTCAATGGAAAGCTCCAACCACGCGGCCTCGTGCGGGGCGCGCGGATCACTCTTGTCCTCCCACCGACCGGGCCAGTGCTTGAGGATTTCCTCCACCAACTCGGCCACGGAACGACCTGCTTCGTGCGCCGGACCGAAGTTGAACGCGGTCGCCAGAGCGGGGTTTTCGGTCAACGACGCCGCCAGCCAGAGATAACCGCTGAGCGGTTCGAGGACGTGTTGCCAGGGGCGCGTGGCGCGCGGATTGCGCACGGCAATCGGGTTCCCCTGTTGGAGCGCACGAATGCAGTCGGGCACAATCCGATCCCGCGCCCAGTCGCCGCCACCGATGACGTTGCCGGCGCGAGCGCTGGCAATGCGGACAGGGTGATCCTGGAAAAAAGACCGACGCCAGGAGGCAATGGCAATCTCGGCGGCCGCCTTGCTGGAACTGTACGGATCATGGCCGCCCAGCGGATCGGTCTCCCGATAGGCATGAGGTCGGCCAATGTTCTCGTAACACTTGTCGGTGGTCACAAACACGGCCACACAAGGTTTGCGAAGCGCGCGCAACGCTTCGAGGACGTGAACGGTGCCGGTGACGTTGACCGCGTAGGTTTGCGCAGGTTCCTCGTACGAAAGCCGCACCAGCGACTGAGCGGCAAGGTGAAACACAAAGTCCGGCTGGACCGTCTCAACGGAACGGCGAACCGCTCCGGCATCGCGCACGTCGTTGATCTCGTGCCGCAGGCGTGAGGCCAGTCCGAGTTGCTCGAACAACGACGGAGCGGTGTTCGGCGGCAGGGCGAATCCGTGAACCCGGGCGCCGAGCGACAAAAGCCACTCGGCCAGCCAGGCGCCCTTGAATCCCGTGTGGCCGGACAGCCAGACCGTGCGCCCCTGGAAGGCATTACCAAACATCAACCGATCCTCCCGCGTGACTTGTCGGTGTGGCGTGCCGGGTTGTGTCGTATCACCAATTTCATGGTTTTGGATTGCCGGTTGGCGGGCGCAACAATAGCACCCCGCTTTCGCCTGTCTAGAGCAAACCGTGCCCGCTAGGGCGCCAACGCGGCCTGGATTCGCTCGCGCTCTTCCTTGACAGCCACAGCGCCCGCAATATCCCCTCGCTGGGTGAGTTGGCGCTGCAAGGTTGTCAGGTCTTCGAGATACTGTTTTTGGAGGGCGGTTTGCTGTTGTTTGAGTTCTTCCAACAACCGGCTCAGTTCGGTTTCGTATTGTTTGCGGCACTCCAACAACCCCGGCGGCATGGTCTTTTTGTCGGTCTCCGTCGTGGCCGTCCCCTTGCTGGTGCGCTCGATTTCCGCCTTCACCGCCAACACGCTCTCCAAGTCGCCCTGGGTGGTGGCAGTCTGCCGCGCATGTTCCAAGCTCACCAGATATTCCGCCTTCAACCGTTTGGTGCGCGCCTCGCCATCGGCCGCCAACCCCTGGAAACGACGATCATATTGCCCCTTCAATCCAGCCAGCGCCGACGATTCCCCCGACGGTTTACGGTTCGGCCCCAGCGGCGGCAACGCGGGCAACGGCGGAGGACGGGCCGTAACACTTGGCCGCACAGGGGACGAGCGGATCGTCACCTCCAACCCCGTGCTGTCGTTGGCATACCCACCCTCACCGGAACCCACGGCAAAATCCACAGTGTCACCCTTCTCCAGTTGCTCCACAAACTCGAATTCCTGCCGTTTGTGCGTGTGATCCACCGGCCCGATGCCGGGCAATTCTTTCCCGTTAACCAACACATGCGGATCGGTGGTGGCCTTGTCCAGCGCGCTGAAATTGCCCTGCACAATGTACCAGGCGCGCGACGGCGCGGTAAACCGAACAATGGAACGCTGTCCCTGCGGCCCCGGATGCAGGCTCAGGCATTCCGGCGGAAAAACACTGGTCCAGTAACGAATCGTGCCAAGACTTTTGTTGTGCCAGACAAACGGCGTGCCATCGCTGCCCGCATTTCCACACCACCCCTCCAACCGAGGATGCGGCGGCAGGGTTTTCTTCGCATCGGCGTACAACTTGAAATCGGTCGCCGTGGCCGACGAAGAATACCCGTATGACCACGGGCCGTTGGGATTCTTTGTAATGGAGAAATCCCTGGCGGCATGATACGTCGGGCTGGCGGGCGGCGGCGACACTTGCGCCCTCGCCAGGCCGGCGGCAAAAAAAACTGCCATGATAACCACGCAACAACGCACGTTATTTTTTTACTCCGCTTTACCGTCCAGCGCAACCGGGATTTCCTCCCCATCCCTCACCGCCACCAACCGATTCAGCGTGTCCTTCTTTTGGATTTGACTCAGCCCAACGATGCGTTACTCTCCGCCTACTCAAAATTAGGAGATTTTACTATGCCAAAACTATCCATCACCGACTTGAAAAACCTCACTGCCAAACGCGTTCTGATGCGTGTGGATTACAATGTCCCCCTCGACGAAAACGGTGCCATCACCGACGAAAAACGCATCAAAGCCACCCTCCCCAGCATCGAATTCCTCGTCAAAGCCGGCGCCAAAATCATCCTCTGCTCCCACCTCGGCCGCCCCAAAGGCAAACGCGACCCCAAACAAAGCCTCAAACCCTGCGCCGAAGCCCTCAGCAAAATGCTCAACAAACCCGTCGCTTTCGTGGATGACTGTATCGGCGAAAAAGTGGACGCCGCCGTTGCCGCCCTCAAGGACGGCGACATCCTCCTGCTCGAAAACCTTCGTTTCTACGCCGAGGAAGAGAAAAACGATCCCGCTTTCTGCGAGAAACTCGCCAAAAACGCCGACGTGTACATCAACGACGCCTTCGGCACCGCCCACCGCGCCCACGCCTCCACCGAGGGCGTCGCGCAACTCATCAAAAAACGCGGTGGCCAGTGTGCCGCAGGTTTCCTGATGGAAAAAGAACTCAAATACCTCGGCGGCGCGCTTGCCAACCCGGCCCGCCCGTTTGTCTGTATCCTCGGCGGGGCCAAGGTCTCCGACAAAATCAACGTCATCGAAAACCTCCTGAAAATCGCCGACGTCATTCTCATCGGTGGCGCCATGGCCTACACCTTCCGCAAAGCCCAGGGTTACAACGTCGGCAACTCTCTCTGCGAACTCGACAAACTCGATCTCGCCAAATCTCTCCTCGAAAAAGCCAAGGGGAAAAAATTTCTCCTGCCCTCCGACCAACTTCAAACCACCAAGATTGAACCCGGCGCGCCCACCCAGGTCACCCAGGACCCCAATATCAGCGATGGATGGCAGGGCGTGGACATCGGCCCGAAAACCATCAAGGAATACAAACAAATCATCGCCACCGCAAAGACCGTTGTCTGGAACGGCCCGATGGGCGTGTTCGAGATCCCTGATTTCGCCAAGGGCACCTTCGAAATCGCGCAAGCCGTGGCCGATGTAACGGCAAAGAACGGCGCCACCACCATCATCGGCGGCGGCGATAGCGCCAAGGCCATCAAAAAAGCCAAACTCGCTGACAAAGTTAGTTTCGTCAGCACCGGCGGAGGTGCTTCGCTGGAATTCCTCGAAGGCAAAGAACTGCCCGGCGTTGCCGCCCTCAGCGACAAATAAGAAGTAAACGAACCGAAAACGGTTGCGACGCGAAACCGCGCCGGATTGTGTTTCTTCTGTCGTCGAGCAGAGGGGAATACGTATTGTTGTTGTGAAACGCCAAACGGTTTCGTCCTTGTGTGTGGATGAACAGTTGAAACAAAAAGCCCGGATACATTTCTGTATCCGGGCTTAAAGTTTACCCTGGCGGCGACCTACTCTCGCGCAAGCTAGACAGGCACTACCATCGGCCCTGCAGCGTTTCACGGCCGTGTTCGGAATGGGTACGGGTGGGACCACTGCGGTAATGCCACCAGGAAATTTTCAATTGCATACAGGTTGTGGGTAAAACCACATTACGTGCTGAGAACTTGAAATCACGCTTTTCTCCGAAGAGAAAAGTTACGTGATCAAGCCGCACGGCTGATTAGTACCAGTCAGCTACACGCATTGCTGCGTTTACACACCTGGCCTATCAACGGGGTAGTCTTCCCCGAGCCTTCAGGGTCTTGCGACCGGCAGACGCAATCTTGGGAGGCGCTTGGCGCTTAGATGCTTTCAGCGCTTATCGTTTCCGCACACAGCTACCCGGCGCTACGTCTGACGACATAACCGGCATACTGGAGGTGCGTTGTTCCCGGTCCTCTCGTACTAAGGAACAAATCCCTCACGTCTGCTGCGCCCACAGTGGATAAGGACCGAACTGTCTCACGACGTTCTGAACCCAACTCGCGTACCACTTTAACCGGCGAACAGCCGGACCCTTGGGACCTTCTCCAGCCCCAGGATGTGATGAGTCGACATCGAGGTGCCAAACCGGTTCGTCGATGTGAACTCTTGGAACCGATAAGCCTGTTATCCCCAGCGTACCTTTTGTCCGATGAGCGACGGCAATTCCACTTTCAACCGCCGGATCACTTGGACCCGCTTTCGCGTCTGCTCGACTTGTAGGTCTCACAGTGAGCCTGGCTTCTAGCCATATCCTCAACACGCGATTGCCAACCGCGTTGAGCCAAGCTTCGTACTCCTCCGTTACTTTTTGGGAGGAAACCGCCCCAGTCAAACTGACCCGCTGACACGGTCCCTCGGCCGGATGACGGCACGAGGTTAGAATCGTAATGAGCGAAAAGTGGTGTTTCATTGGCCCCTCCAGCGCACCCGAAAGCGCGCTCTCAACGGGTCCCACCTACGCTACGTATCACACACCACAATCCAATATCAGCTTACAGTAAAGGTGCATGGGGTCTTTCCGTCCTACTGCGGGTATGCGGCATCTTCACCGCAACTACAGTTTCGCCGAGCCTCTCTCCGAGACAGTCGCTCTGTCGTTACAAGATTCGTGCAGGTCGGAACTTACCCGACAAGGAATTTCGCTACCTTAGGACCGTTATAGTTACGGCCGACATTCAC
>CAZISE010000047.1:0-24274 GCA_964541945.1 uncultured Verrucomicrobiota bacterium | reverse complement strand
CGGTCAACTCCCCCACCAAGGTCTTGAGCCGACGAACCTCCTCCCGGAGTCGTTGTTCCGCTTGTTCGGGGCCGCCACGATCAAAGACTTTCTCCCCTTGGTTCAGCAACGGATCCCGCCATTGGTAATACTGCGATTGGCTGAGTTGGTGCCGCGCGCAAAGTTCCCCTAGGGGAACTTGCCCTCTCATTCCCTCCAAGACGATCTGGAGCTTCTCCTTGCCTGTCCATTTCCTGCGTTTCATTGAGTCCTTTCTTGCTGCTAGGACTCTCAAATTCACCGCCCCCTTTCAAGGGGAGCAGTATAGGTCATCAGTGCTCAGCGCATGAGACAGCTACAAGCTACTCTCCGGTCCCTCTCCCAAGAAGCGCCTCCCTGCCGCCCTGGAGGGAGAGGCGGCAGGCGCGCGCCCGCCTCACCCTCTTACTGCACGCTGGTTAACCAAAATCCCACTTCGGCTAAAGCCTCCCCTTCATGCAACCCCACTACTTCGAGCTGTATCGCATGAAAACCGATCGCTACTTCCTACGCTAAAAACTCGTCGCTTACGCCCGCGCCCACGACATCAAAGCCGCCGCCCGCACCTTCGGCGCGCTCTGCAACACCGTGCGCAAGTGGTTCCGCCGCTACCGCCCCGGCACGCCCCGTTCGCTGTTGTCTCACTCGTCCCGGCCTCACCACTGCCCACACAAAGTCTCCCACGCTGTGGAGGGTTTGGTGGTGCGACTGCGTCGCCAGAGCGGTTTTGGCGCCGAGCACCTCAAATGCGAGTTTCAGATTCCATGCGGAGTCAGCGCCATCCGCCGTATCTTGCGTTCTCACGGTCTGGCGCGCCCGCGCCAAGGCAAGCACAAGACCAAACGTTGTCTGCGTGCGGTGAAAGCGCCGTGGCGCTTGTTCGAGCAGTTGGTGACCGATACCAAGTATCTGCAGGACATCCCGGCGTATTGGCCACAGATGCGGCGTTTGGGACTGCCACCATTTCAGTACACGGCGCGAGAGACGGTCATCGGGTTGTGTTTGCCGGGCTATGCCGATGAGTTGTCCAAGCCGAGTTCAACGAGACGCCGCTGTTGTGTGCGGCAAAACTACGCGGTATGGTTGTCCGAACAGGTCAGCGCGCACGTGGTTTGGTACGGAGTGGACTTATGATGCGGCGACTACTTGACATCGGGGTGCTGCTACAGCAACGCTTCCCTCGATATTTCACCCACAGGAATTACAATCTACCTATCTTATCCCTGTGCATTCCAGTTCGACAGACACGGGTTGCATGGATGTGATCAAAAAGTAGCAGGCAACGTGCTGTCTTGTAGGACACGCTTTTAACTTGGCCATCAACGGAAACCCCTCTGGCGGTTCACCCATGACACGAACTTGGGCAAGCTGGAAGTTTACCTCACCTTGACCATCGCTTCTGATCACACCCGGCAACCGCGGGAACATTGAAACAGCCCGTTGCCCGCGCTAAAGTGGCGCCATGACGTCGCTTGAACGGTTGGATTTTCCCATTCTGCAGAAATTACCGCGGGCGTTTTATGATCGTGACACGCAACGGGTGGCGCGTGAGTTGTTGGGTAAATGGCTCGTTTACGGTAACCGGATCGGGCGGATTGTGGAGACCGAGGCGTATCTTGGCCCGCACGATCTGGCTGCGCACTCGGCGCGCGGCCTGACCCCGCGCAATGCGGTCATGTTCGGCCCGCCGGGGTATGCGTATGTGTACATGATCTACGGGATGTATTTTTGCATGAACGTCGTCACCGAACGCGAGGGACACGCCTCGGCGGTGTTGTTGCGCGCGCTGGAACCGGTGTGTGGTATGGACGGCAAGACCAACGGCCCAGGCCTGCTCTGTCGGGCGATGGGAATTGATCGGCGGTTGAATGGGCACGATCTGTTGAGCGACGATTTTTTTATTGCTGCGCCGGCGCGTGAGGAGCCGGTCCGTATTGTGAAACGACCGCGTATCGGGGTGGACTATGCCGGGCACTGGGCACGACGACATCTGCGGTTTTACATTGCCGGAAATCCGTTTGTCTCGCGCCGGTAGGAAAAAAAGATGGGGTGGATAACGGGATTCGAACCCGCGACAACCAGATCCACAATCTGGGGCTCTACCAGGCTGAGCTATATCCACCACCCCAAAACGGGGGTGACTTTAGCATTGCATCGGCCATGGGTCAAGCTATCCTCCCCGACATGAGAAAACTATTCTGCGCGATATTATTGGTCGCCATCACAATGGGAGCGGCCTTCGGTCAGGTGGATATTGAGCATCGCCGCACATTGCTGTTGCAATCCGGGTTTGCCGTCGGCCCCAGCCAGGAACGTCTGGGTGGATTCGGCATGTTCTGGTTCAACGAAAACAATTTCCCGTGGACCAACACTGCGCTACGCGTTCTCTTCGCCGGCATCTATGTGGACACGGAATTGAGCTGGTTTCTCCCGTGTAACACCAACACCGCCGTCGGCGTCGGCCTCGGCGGCGGTGCCTATGTGAACAGTCTCTATCCCTACCTGGATGGCCGACGGTATCATCGGGCAGAGTTTGATGGCGATGTTCTCATGACACGTTTTTTCATCAACCAAACCATTCCGAATCCGACGCCGTTGCCGCTAAACCTCCGTCTCACCTACACGCCCATACTTCAATGGTTCCATGCCACGGAAAACACACGCGATTTCGACCGGCCGCGCGATTACGCCGCGCACTCACTGCAAGCGGAACTGCGACTGGGCGGCATCGAACCCGGTCTCACCAAATATCGAGGCCTGGAACTATATCTGTCCGCCGAGACAACCTACCGGAGCGGATTTGATTCCTTCGGTCCCGTGGCGGATCATTATCCCGCTCACAGCAACCCGCAACGTCTGTTCGGCTCCCTCGCGGCCAAATTACCGGTCAATCCCGTGGTGTTTTCCGCCCGCTTCTGCGGCGGCTACGGCCACGATATGGATGTACTCAGCGCATGGAAACTCGGTGGCAACATGCAGGGGCTGGACGACTACTCGTTGACCATTCACGGTTATTACACCCGCGAGATTTTTGCCAAAAGCTTTTACATGGCCAACCTCGGCATTGGTATCCCGATTCTCCCAAACAAAAAACTCATCGCCCATCTCTACTGCGATGACGCGTTTGTCAATGTCCTCGATCCACGCACCGGTCTCGCCAACGACTGGCACAACTACCTCGGCATCGGCGGCGGACTCAGTTTCCCTGCGTTTTGGGGCACATATGTCCTCGTCAGCTACGGCTACGGCGTCAACGCCGTCCGCTACGACCACCACGGCGGCCACGAAATCGGAATTGCGCTGGAGAAGCAGTTCTAGCCGCGCTATACTCCGCGCGTGAACCGCATCCGACTCCTCTCCGAGCACGTCGCCAACCAGATCGCCGCTGGCGAAGTGGTCGAACGGCCCGCCTCGGTCGTCAAGGAGTTGGTCGAAAACTCCCTCGACGCCGACGCCCGGCGGATCACCGTCGCCATCAAAAACGGTGGGCGCACCGCCATCGTTGTTACCGACGACGGCTACGGCATGAGCCGCGACGACGCGCTGCTGGCTCTCGAACGCCACGCCACCAGCAAAATCACCAGGGCCGAAGACCTCCACGAAATCTCCACACTCGGTTTCCGCGGCGAAGCGATTCCCAGCATCGCGGCCGTTTCGCGGTTCACGTTGACCACGCGCGAACGAGGCGCGCTCAGCGGTACCCAGATCGAAATTGCCGGCGGCAAAATCCTTTCCGTCAACGACACCGGCGCCGCCGAGGGTACCATTGTGGAAGTGCGGAACTTGTTTTTCAACCTGCCGGCCCGCCGCAAGTTTCTCCGCTCGCCTCCGACCGAGACGGCTCACATCGAACACATTGTCACGCTCTGCGCGCTGGCGCATCCCGCGGTCGCGTTTCGCCTCACGGTGGATGACCGCGAAATCTTCAACCTCGCGCCTGCCACCGAGTTGTTGACCCGACTGCGTGAGCTTTACGGCAAACAACTCATCGAACAACTCATCCCCATCACCAATGTGGGAGCAGCCTCAGCGCCGCGACCGGAAGTTTCCATCACCGGCTTCATCGGCCAACCCGGCGTCAGCCGCGCCGACCGCAGTCAGCAACACATCTTCGTCAACCGTCGCCCCGTCGAGAGCAAAGGAATCAACCACGCCTTGCGAGAAGGCTACCACACCGCATTGATGCGCGGACAATTTCCCGTGACCTTCCTGTTCATCGAAGTGGATCCCGCACTGGTGGACGTGAACATCCACCCGACCAAACGCGAAGTCCGTTTCCGCGACGAGTTTGCTGTCCGCCAGGCCGTCATGGACGCCGTCCGAGCCGCGCTCGAACCAAAAGGCGCGACGGCGAAACCGTTGCCGGTGTCCGCTGCCGGTGCCATCGAACTGAATGTGAATGTGGGAGCGACTTTGGTGCCGCGACCAGCGATTCAACCCGAAATACCCGTCGCAACCGCATCAGCCTCATCGCTGCCGTTGGCTGAAATCCAGACTGAAGAAGGCGCCTGGCGAATCATTGGCGTGCTCGGCGACCTCTACGTGCTCGTCCAATCACCTGAAGGGCTGGTCTTGATGGACCAACACGCGGCGCATGAGCGAGTGTTGTTTGAAAAAATGCTCAAGGAACTCGCCAACGGTAACGCACCGTCGCAAAAACTGCTTCTGCCGCAGACGCTCGAACTGGAGGCGCGTGACGCGGCGTTTTTGCGCGCCAACCTCGCCACGCTCCACAAGCTTGGCATCGGTATTAGCGAATTCGGCGAACGGACCTTCCTCATTGACGCCGTGCCGCCGTATTTCGAGATGTCGAACCTGCTCCAAACATTCCGCAATATCGTGGATGAACTCCACCAAACCGGCGAGCAGATCCACGCCCGCCGCCTCGGCGAGGACAAGATTGCGACCACCGTTTGCCGTCATGCCGTGAAAGCGCGCGACCCGTTGCGCGGCGAGGAACTGCGCGCGTTGCTCCAGCAGCTTCACCACTGCGACCTGCCCTACACCTGTCCGCACGGACGTCCCACCATGATCCAATTCAGCTACGCCGAACTGGAAAAGAAATTCGGCAGAAAGGTCTGAAAACACACATGAACTTTCCCAAATTCTGGGCTAAAGCTTCCAATGGGGTTTTGACCTGCTGGCGCTGGTCCAACACCAGCGTTGAGGATGCGCAACGACTCGCCAACCAAGCCCTGCAACAGCTTGCCGACCGCGTTCGCATCTCCGGCTGGCCAACACAACGCTACGGGTACGCCGACCGTCCGCTACGTGAGCCGGTGTTGCAGGAACTCGCCGACGCGGTTGTGACCCGCAACGCTTATGGTTGCCGCGTATTGAATACGGCACAAGTGTTGTTTGTGGACATTGACCTGCCGGAGCCAAAGCCCGCCGGCGGCGGGTTGTTCAAGAAATTGTTCGGCAAACCGGAACGAGGAAACGAACCTTCCTCCGAAACCACCACGCTCGCACGAATCGAATCGTGGACACGCAACAAATCCAATTGGGGCTGGCGCGTCTATCGTACGCGGGCCGGGTTGCGGTTGCTGGCCACGCACGCGCTCTTTCAGCCAGGGGCACCGGAGACGGACGTTGTGTTCGAGGAATTAGGCAGCGACCCGTTGTACCGGCGGCTGTGCCGGGCGCAAAAAAGTTTTCGCGCCCGGTTGACCCCTAAACCATGGCGATGCGGCTTGCGCCCACCCGAGGTCCGATGGCCATGGACGGACCCAAAAGCGGAAGCAAAGTTCACATCGTGGGAACAGCAATACCTCGCCGCCAGTCGAAATTACGCAACATGCGCTTTGGTAAAGACACTGGGCAACGCGCAGATTCATTCCGCCATCGCGCCGCTGGTCTCGTTGCACGACGAAATCACGCGGGTCGGCACGTCTCTGCCGCTTGCCTGATGACTGTTACCGTTGGACGCGGGCACTGCCGCCGGCCATGAGTTTCTCGACTTCCTTGAGCGTCGCCATCGAGGTGTCGCCGGGCGTGGTCATCGCCAACGCGCCATGCGCCGCGCCGTAGTCCACGGCCTTCTGTGGATCGCCGGTTTTCATCAGACCGTAAATCAGGCCACTGGCAAAACTATCGCCGCCGCCAACACGATCGAAAATTTCCAGACCGGGATATTTCCGGCTCTCGTAGAACCGTCCGTCATGCCAGCAAATGGCGCTCCAATCGTTGCGGGTCGCCGTGATGACGCCGCGCAACGTCGTGGCGACCACCTTGAAGTTCTTGAATTCGGCTACCACCGTCTGGATCATCTGTTTGAACGCCTCCGTCTCGATGTGGGTGATGTTCGGGTCAAGCCCTTTGACCTCGAAACCGAGCGACGCGGAGAAATCCTCCTCGTTGCCGATCATCACGTCCACGTACCGGGCGATCTCGCGGTTCACTTCACGCGCCTTTGCCTGACCGCCAATGCTCTTCCAGAGGCTCGGCCGATAATTCAGGTCGTAGCTGACAATGGTACCGTATCGGGCGGCGGCTTTGACGGCTTCGATGGCAAGCGCGGCCGTCGTGGCGCTCAATCCCGCAAAAATGCCGCCCGTGTGGAACCAGCGCACGCCAAGCTTTCCGAAAATGTGATCCCAGTCAAAATCGCCGGGCTTCAGTTGGCTGGCCGCCGAGTTGCCGCGGTCGGATACGCCCACGGCGCCGCGCACGCCAAACCCGCGTTCGGTAAAGTTCAACCCGTTGCGAATGCTGCGGCCAATGCCGTCGTCGGGCCGCCAGAGAATGAAATCGGTGGCAACGCCGCCCTGCATGATAAAATCTTCGATGAGATGACCCACCTCGTTGTCCACCAACGCCGTGCAAACGGCGGTCTTCATTCCGAAACATTTGCGCAGGCCACGCGCGACGTTGTATTCGCCGCCGCCTTCCCATACGGTGAACTGGCGCGCCGTGCGAATGCGGCCTTCGCCGGGATCGAGCCGCAACATGATTTCGCCGAGCGAAAGTTGGTCGAACGTGTATTGATCGCGCAGCTTGAGAACCATAACTCACCTCTGGACGCGGGCGTTACCTTCCCACACGCTCCAGATTTGCGCCTCGTCGGCGGGCTGAGCGTAGTCGGTGAGGAACGTCGTCGCCAACGCGCCGCTGGCCCAGCCGAATTGAATCCATTTCTCCGGCTCCCAGCCTTTGAGAATCGCGTAGAGCATCCCTCCAACGAAGCCGTCGCCGCCGCCGATGCGATCCAGCACGGTGATCGGACGCGGCTCGACCACGAACCATTCCTTGCCGGCCATCATAATCGCGCCCCAGAGATGATGATTGGCGTCCACGACCTCGCGCAACGTCGTGGCGTAGGTCGAAGCGTTCGGGAACGCCTTCTTCACGCGCTTGATCATTTCCTTGAAGCTTTCGATCTCGGCTTTCAGCCCCTTGCCGCCGGCTTCAGGACCTTTCACGCCGAGGCAGAGTTGAAAATCCTCCTCGTTGCCGACAAGGATGTCGGCGATGCTCGCGATCTCGGCAAAGATTTCCGAGAGTTCCTTCTCCCGACCTTTCCAGAACGAGGCCCGGTAGTTCAGGTCGAACGAAATCCGCGTGCCGTGTTTCTTCGCCGCGCGCGCCAGTTCGAGACAGAACTTACTCGTGTCCGACGACAACGCGCCGATCAACCCGGACAAGTGGACAATCTGGACGCCTTCTTTGCCGAAAATCCGGTCGAGGTCGAAATCCTTCACGTTGAGCGTGCGGCCGACTTCACCGGCCCGGTCATTCCAAACGCGCGGGCCGCGCGAACCATAACCGCTGTCGGCAATGTTGAACTGGTGCCGGTACCCCCACGGCCCGCCTTGTGGGACTTCCGGCCCCTCGAAGTCCATGCCGCGACTGCGGAGGTTGTCCTTGATCAGTTGCGCAATCGGGCTGCCCTTGACGAACGTCGTCAAGATTTTGACCGGTAATCCCAGATACGACGCGATGCTGGCGACGTTCGATTCGGCGCTGGTGACCTGCATATGAAACATCCCGCCGACATTAACCGGCTGCCCGGCCACCGGCGTGATGCGGATGCCCATGCTCGTCGGTACAACGAGCGCATATTTGCAGTTTTGCTTCAATTCGATTTTCATATGTTGTTCCTTCGTCACTCTGTCATGCCGAGCTTGCGAGGAATCTCAAACTTCTCTCTGTAAAGATTCCAGAGATACTTCGCTTCGCTCTGAATGACATTCATCCAATATGCTTCGCACTACACCGTGTAGGTCCGCGCGGTGGTCGTCCCGCCGCGGCCGGTCCAGTTGGTGTGGAAGAATTCGCCGCGCGGTTTGTCCACGCGCTCGTAGGTATGCGCGCCGAAGTAGTCGCGTTGCGCTTGCAACAGGTTGGCTGGCAATCGCTCGCTCCGGTAGCCGTCGAAATACGCCAAGGCACTGCTGAGGCACGGCGTCGGGATACCCATCTTGACGGCTTGCATGATGACGCGCCGCCAGGCAGCCTGACGTTTGAGCACGGCTTTCTTGAAGAATTTGTCGAGCAACAGGTTGGTCAGATCGGGATTGCGCTGGAACGCTTTCTTGATGTCGCCGAGGAACACGCTGCGGATGATGCAGCCGCCACGCCACATCAGGGCGATGCCACCGTAGTTGAGGTTCCATTTGTAGGTCTTGGCGGCAGCGCGCATGAGTTGGAACCCTTGCGCGTAGCTGATGAGTTTGGAGGCGTAGAGCGCCTGCCGCAGGTCGTTGAGGAACTTGGCTTTGTCGCCCTTGAACGGTTTCGTTTTGACGGCCAGTTCCTGGCTGGCAGCAACCCGTTCCTCCTTGATGGCGGAGAGGCACCGAGCGAACACGGCTTCGCCAATCAGGGTGAGCGGCATTCCGTCGTCGAGCGCCGCGACCACGGTCCATTTGCCGGTGCCCTTCTGGCCAGCGGCGTCGAGGATGAGATCAATGACTTCGTTGCCCTGTTCGTCTTTGTAGGCGAGGATGTCGCGGGTGATCTCGATGAGGTAGCTGTTGAGTTCGCCCTCGTACCATTCGGCAAAAGCTTTGTGCATTTCGGCGTTGGTCATGCCGAGACCGCGTTTCATCAGGTCATAGACTTCGCAAATCAACTGCATGTCGCCGTACTCGATGCCGTTGTGAACCATTTTGACGAAGTGGCCGGCACCGTTCTCGCCGACCCAGTCGCAGCACGGCTCGCCCTCGGGCGTTTTGGCGCAAATGGCTTGAAAGATGGGTTTGACGTGCGGCCATGCGGCGGGGCTGCCGCCGGGCATCATCGAGGGACCTTTGAGGGCGCCTTCTTCGCCGCCGCTAACGCCGGTGCCGATGTAGAGCAATCCTTTGCTCTCGACATAGGCGGTGCGGCGGATGGTGTCGGGGAAATGACTGTTGCCGCCGTCAATGAGGATGTCGCCGGGTTCGCAAACGGGGAGGAGTTGCTCGATCAACTCGTCCACGGCCTTACCGGCTTTGACGAGCATGATGATCTTGCGCGGTTTTTCCAATTTGTCGGCCAATTCTTGAATGCTGTGGCAGCCGATGATGTTTTTGTCTTTGCCACGCCCGGCCATGAACTCGTCCACCTTGGAGGTGGTGCGATTGAAGGCGGCGACGGTGAAGCCTTTGCTTTCCATGTTGAGAATCAAGTTCTCGCCCATGACGGCGAGACCGATGAGTCCGATGTCTGCTTTGGTTTTCATAGTGGTTTCCTTTTCTTTTTACAGAAGGTAACGAAGAAAACAAAGCGCTTCGTTATCTTCCTTGGCTTTTGTTCAAATCGTTTCGTGATTGGCTCCTGGTAGCATGAGGCGGTGGATACCATCCACCAGTTTTAGTTCGTGAAAGTTGATTAACAATCCAATTGGCGTATTCAGCAGCTTCATGTAACTGAGAAGTTGAGCCTTATGAATCGGCAGTACCTGCTCCACCGCCTTCAGCTCGGCAATCAGACAGTTGTCAACATACACATCCAATTTCAGCGGTTCCTCAAATGTGAATCCCTTGTATTCAATAGGCACGACCACTTGATTTCTTGCAGGTATCCCCTGCAACTCCAATTCCCGCATCAAGCACTTTTCGTAGATGCTTTCCAGCAGTCCCGGCCCTTTCAGCCGATGTACTTCAATCGCTGCCCCGATAACCTTTCTACTCCACTGGTTGGCCCGCTGAAAAGCTGGATGCACTTTGGTTCCTTTGTTGCCTTTTGTTCAAACGCCGCTGAAGGCGCTGAAGCCGCCGTCCACGGCGATGACCTGGCCGGTGACGAAACCGCTGGCTTCGTCACTGAGGAGCCAGAGCAGAGCTCCGACGAGGTCTTCGGGTTTACCCATGCGCCCCTGCGGTGTGTGCGCCAAAATGGTCTGGCCACGCGGCGTCCAAGAACCATCCGGTTGGGTGAGCAGGCCGCGGTTTTGGTCGGTGAGGAAGAAGCCGGGGGCGATGGCGTTGACGCGGACGCCAACTTTGGAGAAATGAACGGCGAGCCACTGGGTAAAGTTGCTGACGCCGGCCTTGGCGGCGCTGTAGGCGGGGATTTTGGTGAGCGGCTTGAAGGCGTTCATCGAGGAGATGTTGATGATATTGCCGCGTCCTTTGAGCACCATGTCTTTGCTGAAGACCTGAGTGGGCAGGAAGGTGCCGAGGAAGTTCAGGTTGAACACAAACTGGATGCCGTCCACGGTAAGGTCGTAGAAGGTGGTAACTCCTTCCTTTTTCTGGGTCAAATCTTCGAGGCTGAGATGTTCTTTGGAGGTGGTGCCTTTCGGGTGGTTGCCGCCGGCGCCGTTGATGAGGATATCCACGGGGCCGAACGCCGCTTTGATCTGCTCATGGGCGGTTTCGATGCTGGTTTTGTCGAGTACGTTGCAGGCGAATCCTTTGGCGATGCCGCCGGTCTTGGTGATTTCGTCGGCGGCTTTCTGGGCGGCTTCGGGTTTGAGGTCGAGGATGGCGACGCGGGCGCCGCACTCGGCCATGGCTTTGGCCATGACGCTGCAAAGGATGCCGCCGCCGCCGGTGATGACGGCGACCTGGTTGTTGAGATTAATTTTGAAGGGGATGTTCATGGGTGGGGTTGTCTCATTCCAGCTTGCCGGGTTCAAGTCCGAAGTAGGCGACGGCGTTGCGGTAGGAGATATCGCGGACCATGGCGCCGAGTAATTTCATGTCGCGGGGAAGTTCGCCATTGACGACGTCGCGTCCGATGAGGTTGCAGAGGATGCGTCGGAAGTATTCGTGGCGGGAGTAACTGAGGAAACTGCGGGAGTCGGTCAACATCCCCACGAACCGGCGGAGGAGGCCGAGTTGGGAGAGGGCGTTGAGTTGCCATTCCATGCCTTCTTTTTGGTCGAGGAACCACCAGCCGCTGCCGAACTGGATTTTGCCGGGGATGGAGCCGTCCTGGAAATTGCCGATCATGGTGGCCAGCATGTAGTTGTCGGCGGGGTTGAGGTTGTAGAGGATGGTTTTGGGAAGGCGATTGTTTTGGTCGAGTTTGTCGAGATAGCGGGAGAGAGATTCGGCTTGTGGCCAGTCGCCGATGGAGTCAAAGCCGATGTCAGGGCCAAGGGCGCGGAAGAGACGGGTGTTATTGTTGCGGAGGGCGCCGAGGTGGATTTGTTTGGTCCAGCCGCGGACGGCGTCGAGTTCTCCGAAGAAAATCATGAGGAAAGCGCGGAATCGGTTGGCGTCGAGGAGATTGACCTTGCGACCGGCGCGCGCTTCGGCGAAGACGCGGGCAGCTTCCGCCTCGCAACAGTCGTCGGCGTAACAGTAGCTGAGGCCGTGGTCGGAGAGGCGACAACCGTTTTTGTGGAAGAACTCGTGGCGGTTTTCGAGTGCGGCGAGGAAATTGGCGAAGTTGTTGCAGTCAATGCCGCTGGCGGCGGCGAGTTTGTCCAGCCATGCGTTGAAGGCGACGGGGTTGTCCACGGCAAGGGCTTTGTCGGGACGCCAGGTGGGGTAAACGCGGGTAGCGATTTTGCCTTCGCGTTGGATTTTCTGATGGTGTTCGAGCGTGTCGGTGGGATCGTCGGTGGTGCAGACGACGGTGACGCGGCTTTTTCGCATGATTTCGCCGACGGGCATGTGAGGGAGGCGGGTATTGGCGGTGTCCCAGATTTCGCGGGCGGTGGATTCGTCGAGGAGTTTGGCGATACTGAAGAAGCGGTTTAGTTCGAGGTGTGTCCAGTGGTAGATGGGATTGCGGAGGGTGTAGGGGACGGTGCGTGCGAAGGCGAGGAACTTGTCGTAATCAGGGGCGTCGCCGGTACAATATTTCTCCGCCACGCCGTTGGAGCGCATGGCGCGCCATTTGTAGTGGTCGCCGGCGAGCCAGATTTCGTAGAGGTTACGAAAGGTTTTGTTGGCGGCGATTTGGTCGGGTGGGAGGTGGCAGTGGTAGTCGAAGATTGGTTCGTGTTTGGCGTGGTCGTGATAGAGTTCGCGGGCCACATCGTTGGTGAGCAGGAAGTCGTCGGTGATGAAAAAGGTTGAATCGGCAGTTTTCATGGGAACCGAAGAGTAAAACGCCTGCTGCGGTGTTGTCGAGCCGGTTTCTAGCGGCGATTGAAGCCGCTACCGAAGCCGCCCATGGCGCCCATGCCTTCCCAGCTTTCGGGGCGATTCCAAGGGATGGTACTGACGTCGTTCTCGTTTGTGGTGGCACAACCGGCCCCGATCGCTGCTCCGAGGAGAAGCAACAACAACCAGAAGCGACAGGGTTTCATGGGAACTCGCTCAGTGGATCGCGATGTCACCGACTCGCGGGTCGGCACGGCGACCATCCGTGGCGATTTCAGCCACAGCGGAGTTGGGGCCGACGGAGACGATGGTGGCTTTGCAGATGTACTTGTTGTCTCGGTACACGAGAAATTGGGAGTCTTTGCGGACTTTTTGGTCCTGGCCGATGTCGAGGACAAGGAAGTTCCAACGGGTTTCGACGCCCGCCACGCGGCCACGAGTGCCGACGGGGGTCTTGCGCAGGTCTTCGATCTCCAGTTCCATGCGTTTGATGTCAGCGCGAGCGGTTTCCAGTTTGTTACCGAGGGTTTTATTTTCTTCTTCGAGGGAGGCGATCTGTTTCTTGAAACCATCAATCTTGGCGATCTCGGCGGCCTGGGAGGCAATGGTGTCTTCGGCTTTCTTGAGGGATTCTTTGGCGGTCGCAAGCTCAGCGGTGGCGGTTTGGAGTTTTTGCTGGGTGTCGGCGAGGTCGGCTTTTTGTTTGTCGCGATCCTCGGTCATGGTGGCGAGGTCTTTCTTGGTGGTCTCGAGCGTGGTGATGGTTTGGACCAACTGATTGGAGGTGGTGTTCAGCGTGGCGGTGGTTTCCTGCAGTGTCTTTTCGGTGGCCAGCAGTTTATTGGTGGTGGTATTAAGTTCCGTGGTAAGGTTTTCCTTGTCCACACGCAGGCCGTTGCGTTCGGTGCGGATTTGATGGATGTAGTACAGCGAACCCGCGCTGAGCAAGATGACAACAATCGAAGCGATTCTGACGACCATTTTCATATTTATTTCTTCTCCTCCGTCCTGAGAGATGTCTGGGCAATCACGCGCGCACTGTAGTCAATTTCCTGCCCATCTGTCAACAATATGAACATTTTTTCATGACCATTGAAGAATCCCCCTTTGTCGCCAGTCCAAGCCACGGAGGATGTTTATGGACAAAAAAAAGATGATGATGGGATGCCTTTTGTGTGTCGGTTGGCTCGGTGGACACATTGTCACCGCAACGGCGGCCGACACGCGGGTGTACGAAATGCGAACCTACTATGCGTTGCCGGGCAGGCTCGACGCTCTGTTGGCACGGTTCCGCGATCACACCTGCAAATTGTTTGAGAAACACGGGATGACCAATGTCGGTTACTGGGTGCCAGTGGATAATCCCGACAACAAACTCATCTACGTTCTCGCCTTTCCCAGTCGCGAAGCCCGCGACCGGTGTTTTCAGGAATTCGGAGCCGATCCCGACTGGCAAAAAGTCCGCCAGGAAAGCGAGGCCAGCGGCAAGATCGTAGCCAAAATCGAGTCCATTTTCCTGTCGGCAACGGATTTCTCGCCTCCAATCAAACCGGTAAACGCCGGTCCGCGTCTCTTTGAGCTGCGCGATTACACCGCCTCGCCCGGCAATCTCGACGCTTTGTTGGCGCGGTTCCGCGACCACACTTGCAACCTGTTTGCCAAACATGGGATGACGCAGATTGCTTACTGGACCCAGGTAGGCGCCGACAACAAACTTATCTATATCCTTGCCCACAAGAACGAAGAAGCCGCAAAAGCCTCCTTCGCCGCGTTCCGAGCCGACCCCGCCTGGATTGCCGCCAAAAAAGCCTCCGAGGACAAAGCCGGCGGTTCGCTCACCGTGAAGGACGGCGTGAAATCCACCCTGATGCGAGCGACAGATTTCTCGCCCATCCAATAACCCGAAATTCAGCGTTGAGTCGTTCAGGTAAATCCAGTAAAACAACGCCGCCATGAAAACATGTCTGCTGGCTTTGTGTATGACGCTCGGTTTGAGCGCATTTGCCGGGCAACCCAAGGTGCTTGTTTACACCCGCAACGGCCTTACCACCGCCGGCAAGAAAGGCTTCGTCCACGACAACATTCCCGCCTGCGTTGCGATGCTTCAGCAACTCGGCAAGGACAACGGTTTTGCCACCGATGTTTCCGACGATCCCGCCGTCTTCACGGACGCCAACCTGAAACAATACAAGGTCATTGTCTTCGCCAACACCAACAACAAAGCGTTCGAAACCGACGACCAGAAAGCCGCTTTCCAACGGTTCATCCGCTCCGGTGGCGGGTTTGTCGGCATCCACTCCGCCTGCGGTTCCGAACGCGACTGGCCGTGGTTCTGGGCCATGCTCGGCGGCACCTTCGTCCGACACCCGAAACTGCAACCGTTCACCATCCACGTCGTGGACCGCCAGCATCCCTCCACCCGTCATCTCGGTCCCACCTGGCAGTGGGAAGACGAATTTTACTTTCTCAAAGAAATGCCCAAAGACCTCCACATCCTCCTCGAAGGCGACCTGACCCAACTCAACGATCCGAAAAAAGACCCCAACGAGAAAACCCGCCCGCTGGCGTGGTGTCACGAGTTTGAAGGCGGCCGCTGCTGGTACACCACCCTTGGCCACAAAAAAGAACATTACACCGACCCGAACCTCCAAAAACACATCCTGGGAGGCATCCTCTGGGCCATGAACAACCCCAACCAAGGAAAACCATGAAACAATCTCGTCGCCAATTCCTCAAAACCTCGCTCACCGCCACCGCGGGCGCGTTCGTATTCCCTGCCATCATCCCCGCGCGCGTGCTTGGCGCCGACGCCCCCAGCAAACGCATTCGCGTCGCCCAAATCGGCTGTGGCCGCATCGCGCACGACATGGACATGCCCGGCGTCGTCAAAACCGGCATGGCCGACTATGTCGCCGTCTGCGACTACGACTCCAAACGCGCCGCCCATGCGAAAGATTTCCTCGAAAAAGCCTACGCCAAACAGAAATTGCCCGTCCCGCAAATTGACATCTGCGCCGATTACAAGGAAATCATTGCCCGCAAGGACATTGACGCGGTTGTCATCAGTACCCCCGACCACTGGCACGCCGAACCGGCCGCCGCCGCCGCCCTGGCCGGCAAGGATATTTGGCTGCAAAAACCACTTGCCATGGCCGTTGCCGAAAGCCGCGCCTGTTGCGACACGGTGATGAAGGCCAACCGTATTCTCCAGATCGGTAGCCAGCAGCGGTCCTCCGAGCAATTTCGAAAAGCCTGCGAATACGTCCGCAGCGGTCGCATTGGCCAGATCCGTCGTGTCGAGATTGGCCTGCCCAAGGACGAAACCAAACCCGATGACCCCGAACAACCCGTCCCGCCCAACCTCAATTATGACGCCTGGCTCGGTTGCACCCCGAAGGTTTATTACACCGAACAACGCGTTCACTCCCAAAAGGAAATCTCCAAAATCCGCCCCGGTTGGCTCCGTAACGAAAACTACTGTCTCGGCATGATCACCGGCTGGGGGTCGCATCATTTCGACATTCTCCACTGGGGGCTTGGCATCGTGGAAGGCGGCCCTGAAAAAGTCGAAGGCGAAGCCGAATTCCCTGCCAACAAGATTTGGAATGTTCACCTCGCCTATCACATCCAGTACGTGTATCCGGGCAACATCATCGTGGACGTGACCGATAAACATCCCAACGGCGTCCGGTTCATTGGCGACGACGGTTGGATTTTCGTCTCACGCGGCGCCACCAAAGCCAGCGCCAGCGATCCCACGTCTCCCGGCAAACCCCTCAAGGCTCTTGACGCCAGCGACCCGAAACTCATCACCGGCACTCCGAAGGTGGAGCTGTACCTCAGCAAAAACCACCACAAAAACTGGACCGAATGTATCCTCTCCCGCAAAGAACCGATCACGCCCGTCAACAATGGCCACCACGTCTTTGCCGCCTGCGCCATCGGTTGGATCGCCATGAAACTCAAACGCCCGCTCACTTGGAACGCCAAAACCGAGAAATTCATCGGCGATGAAGAAGCCAACTCGATGCTCCGCCGCCCCGAACGCGACGGCTACGGCATCTTCAATCTCCTCGCCAAACAGAAAGCCTGATCCACATGAAAACCCTTGTCAGCTTTGCGGCTCTCGCCGCCATCACCACCATGGCCAACGCCGAAACCAAAATCCGCCTGCTCACGCTCGATCCCGGTCATTTCCATGCCGCGCTCGTGCAAAAATCCATGTACCCCAATGTGGACCCTGTCGTCCACGTCTATTCCCCTGGCGGGCCGGACTTGGAGATGCACCTCAAACGCATCGAAGGCTTCAACACCCGCGCCGAAAATCCCACCCACTGGGAGGAAAAAGTCTATACCGGCCCCGATTTTCTCGAAAAAATGATTGCCGAGAAAAAGGGGAACGTCGTCATCATCTCCGGCAATAACGCCAAAAAGGCCAAATACATCCTCGCCTGCGTCAAAGCCGGCTTGAACGTCCTCGCCGACAAACCAATGGCCATTACTCCCGCCGATTTCCGACTCTTGGAAGAGGCCTTCGTCGTTGCCCGCAAAAACAATGTCCTGCTCTACGACATCATGACCGAACGCTACGAAATCACCACCATCCTCCAACGCGAACTGGCCCGCCAACCGTTGGTCTTCGGCACCCTCGAACGCGGCACCCCCGGCCAGCCCGCCATCACCAAGGAAAGCGTCCATCACTTCTCCAAACTGGTGGCTGGCAAACCGCTCATTCGTCCCCCGTGGTTTTTCGACGTGACCCAGCAGGGCGAAGGCATTGTGGACGTGACCACCCACCTTACCGATCTTGTCCAATGGGAATGCTTCCCCGAACAAGCGCTCCATCCGCGCGAAGCCAGGGTGCTTGAAGCCCGTCGGTGGACCACCCAGATGACCCCCGCCCAGTTCCAGAAAGTCACCAACCTCACCACCTATCCCGACTACCTCAAGGGCTGCGTGGACAAAAACAACAACCTCAACATCTACGCCAACGGCGAATTCATCTATGAATTGCGCGGCGTCCACGCGAAAATCTCCGTCGAATGGCGATTCGAAGCTCCACCGGGGGGTGGCGACACTCATTACTCCATGATGCGCGGCACCAAGGCCAACCTCGTCATCCGTCAGGGCAAGGAACAAAACTACAGACCGAAACTCTACGTCGAAAAAAACGCCCACCAGTCCGATGCCGAATTTGAGCGTGTCCTGCGCCGGTGCGTGGACAAACTGGCCGCCACCTGGCCCGGCGTGGATTTCCAGCGCTGCGACGGCGGCTGGGAGATTGTCATTCCCGACAAATACCACAATGGTCACGAGGCACATTTCGCGCAGGTGACCGAGAAATACCTCGGATTCCTCGCTACCGGTAAAATGCCCGACTGGGAAGTGCCCAACATGATCACCAAATACAGCACGATCATGCAGGCCTACAAACGCAGTCGCTAATTCACAACCCCAGCCGCTGGATCAGATAAAACCAGACCGGCACCGTCAGCAGACTAAAAAATGTGCTGTGAAAAATCCCTTGCGCCCCAAGCGCAATATCGCCCCCATATCGCTCGGTAAACAAAGCGGCTGACAACGCCACCGGCATGGTCGCAATCAGGTACCCGCACATCCGAATCGCCTCCGACGGCACCCACCCCAGTTGTTTGGCCACGAACGCCGCCGCCAACGTCACAGCCGGAGCAACCACCAACCGCGTGACCAACACCCCGATGAGCGCGCGCGACGGCTTGTGAATCTGCGAGACCAACCCGCCCAGTTGCGAGCCGATCACCAACAGTTGCAACGGAATCGTCAAACTCCCAACCACCGCTAGCGCCTGCACCGCCGCGCCGGCTGCCAGGTTCCAACCATGCGCCTCGGCGGGACGCAGTGTTTCCCATTGCCGTGCGGCAGGCACCAGCAACGCCACCACAACTCCGGCCACTGTGGCGATCAGGCCGAGATTGGTGACAATTTGCCGCAGGGTTTGCCGCGCCGTCAGATGGGCGTGCAAAATCGAGATGCCAAGCGACCAGAGCACCAGTTGCGCTCCCACGTTGCAAAGCAGGATGACCCGAACCCCTTCGTCGCCGTACAACGCCTCGGCAATGGGCAACGGCAGAAACACCCAATTCGGAATGGCCACGCAAAAAATGAACGTGCTCCGTTCCTTGCCGCCAGCAAACAACGGCGCCATCGCCAGCCCCGTCAGCCAGGCCAACACAATGAGTCCTGCCGCCAGCAACGGCAAATACCAGCCCTCCCGCAACGTACCGGCCTGCACCGTCCGCAGCATCTGCGTGAACACCAGCGCCGGAAACGCGAAGTCCAGCACAAACCGGTTCATCACGCTCATCGTTTCATCAGCCAGATAACCGCGCCGCCGCGCCAGCCATCCGAGCAGAATGACCAAAAACACCATCGTAATTTTGAGTAAAACCACCTGAGCCATGGGAGAGCGGACTGTAGAAGAATACCGCCCCAAAGTCAAAGCGCCCGGTGCCCCATCCAAACAGGGCGAAAAACAAAAGACACAACCCTGCTACCGGAGTGTGAGGCCGGGCAGAGCCTGGCCGTCGGGAGTAAGTTTTTGGACCGCCATGATCGAGCCGGCAAATGAAGGATTGGCGAAACGCCAGACAATCTTTTTGTCGCGAGTGATCTCCAAGAGACCAGTGCCCTGACCGTCCTTGGTGTAGGCCGAGTAACAACCGATGACAATGTTGCCGTTGGGCAGGAGATGAAGGCCGGTCATGTTGCGAATGACGACACCGGGGGCATCCGCGGCGGCTTGGAATTCCCAGAGTTCCTTGCCGGTCGAATCATACTCGGTAACCTGGCCGAGGGAAGAGACAAGCGTAGTGTTTTGCGGAGTGCGGATGGCAGCAAACGCGAGCGCTTTGGCTTTGATTTCGAAGACAACCGTGCCATCGGGTTTGTATTCGCGGACAAGGTTTTTGCCGGAGTGACAGACAAGATAATGGCCATTGTCGAGCTTGCGAACCATCCGCATGTTGTGATGATTGTTTTCGGCGGCAAACGGCGTTTGCAGAGTAAAAACAATCCGCCCGGTTGGGTCCACTTCGAGAACCCGCCCGGTGGCGTTCTCGCCGACAAGAGTGTTGCCGTTGGCGAGCCGTTGACAGGCATACACAGCGTCGTGGCGGGTACTTTGAGATTTGAACTGGAAGAGGACCTTTTTGTCGGGAGTGACCTCGGTGATGGCTTTGCCGTCGCCGAACAGGACATTGCCGTTCGGCAACATCCAGGCATCGTGGACGTTGGCGGCGGGATATTGCCAGAGAACCTCGCCGCTCCGGTCAAGGATGGCGACATGATTGCCGGCGCCGACAAGGAGACGGCCTTCAGGTTGGCCGATGAACAGCGAAACTGCAAGAAGGATGGCGGTCATGACGGTTCACGGTCTAGCAGCCAACAGCCCATTGGTCAAGCAACCACTCGTCGGATGTCGATAACAAGTGATATGACCGCTGGAAATGAATTGGTCGCTCCGGGCGGGATAAGCAACAGGCCATCCACCACAGGAGGTTCGATGAATGGTTAGCCGATCCCCGAAGTGGAGCGTGCAATGAAAGTTCAAGCAGTGATTCGTAAAAGCCATTAGCACTCAGGTGCCGTGGTGGCAGGCCACCGAGATTCTCGGCCTCTCCTGCCGCACCATGCGCCGCTGGAAACACCGTTACCAACGATACGATTACGATGACCTGTTCGATCGCCGTCACCCCCGCCACAGCCCCAGCAAAGTCCCGTTGGCGACTGTCCAGAAGGTCTTGTGCCTGTACCGGGAACAATACGCCGGCTTCAACGTCGCCCACTTCCGCGACCAGTTGCGTCAGCATCATGACGTCCAGCTCAGCTACCAATGGGTCCAGACCGCCCTGCCAACCGCCGTGCTGGTCGCACCTCGTGCCCAACGAGGCCGTCACCATCATCAGCGCCACCTACGCCGACCGTTGCGCGGGATGATGTTGTATGTGGACGACAGCATCCACGCCTGGATATCGGCCTCGGCACCGGCGCAGTTTGACCTGATTGCGCTCATCAATGATGCGACTTGATGGAACTCCGGGATTGTCAATCGCCCCGCGCCACCCTACTCTTGCACGCATGAAACTCGGCCTGCTGCTTTGTGCGTTCGGCGCCGCGACCGCCGTCGCCCAGATCGAAAACGAATTTCTCAAGGTGGAACGCGCCGACGGCCGGTTCACCATCACCGACAAGTCCACCGGCCGCATCGTGATCGCCGACGGCGAACTGGCCGACGCTGCCCACACCGAGATTGTCGCGCCGTCCCGTCTGCCCTTTGTGCTGTTCAAACGAATCCTCCGCGAACCGGGCGACTACAACCGGGTGCCGCTGCTCTCCGCCACCGTCGCCGTGCCGGGACCGCTCACCACCATCGGGACCGGCGGCCTGCTCGCGCCTGAGAAAAACCCTGGCAGCTACGCCTGGCTCGCCGTCGCCAACCCGCCAACCCGCAACGGCATCGTCGCCGCGTGGCTCACGCATGATCGCGGCAGCGGCGTCGTTTTCTCGCCCGTGACGAACGGACAGGTGCGCGTGGCCGCCCAAGTGGATTATGGGCGGCTTCGTGTGAAACCGGGTGGCGCTGTCGAGACCGAGACGTTTGCGCTCGGTTATTTCGCCGATGCCCGACTCGGCCTGGAAGCGTATGCCGACGCGGTGGCCCGTCATTATCATGTCAAACTGCCGCCGCCGCCCGCCGGGTTTTGCACGTGGTACACCGAGAAACACTCCAAAGCGTGCGACGAAACCAATCTCATGGTGTTGGCCCGGTACGCTGCGAAAGAACTCAAACCGTTCGGCTTCGAGTTTGTCCAGATTGACGACCACTGGCAGGCCGGCATCTCCAAGAACGGCCCGAAACGCGAGTTTTTGCGGGCCAATCCCAATGGCCCGTATCCGAACGGCATGAAAGCGACCGCCGACAATCTCAAGAGTCTTGGTTTGACCCCCGGCCTCTGGTTCATGCCATTTGCCGGCACGTACTACGATCCGTTTTTTGCGCCGCATCAGGACTGGTTCTACAAAGGAGCTGACGGTAAGCCGTTCGAGGTCCGCTGGGGCGGCACCTGTCTGGACATGTCCGTGCCCGGCGCCCGCGAATACCTAAGGACACTCGTACGCCGGCTCGCCCACGAGTGGGGCTACAAACTTTTCAAGATGGACGGCCTCTGGACCGGCACTGGCACCCGCCTGATGTACGTCAACAACGGCTACAAATGGGACGAAATGGGAGAGGCCGCGCCCGCCGATCCCGACAAAACACAGATCGAGTGTTACCGCGACGGCCTCAAGCTCATCCGCGAAGTCGCCGGTCCCGATCTGTTCCTGCTCGGCTGTTGCGTCTCCCAAAACATGCGTTCCTTTGGCGGCGCGTTCGGCCTGCTCGATGCCATGCGCATCGGCCCCGACACCGGCGCAGGTCACATCGGTGCGCCGCATGCCTCGCGGAACTATTTTCTCAACGGCCGGGTTTGGTGGAATGATCCCGATTGCGTCAGCGTCCGCGCCAGGACGCCGCTGGATCAGGCCCGCGTCAATGCCAGTTTCACCGCCATAACCGGCAACCTCTTCTACAACAGCGACTGGATACCCGACCTGCCCGCCGAAAGGCTCGACATCTTGAAACGATGCATCCCCGCTCACGGCCTGTCGGCGCGTCCGGTGGACTACTTCGAGAACGACCCGGCCCGCATCTGGCACCTTTCGACTCCCCACCGCGATCTCGTGGCCTTTTTCAACTGGGGTAAGACTCCCGCCAACATCGTTTGTCCCCTCGAAAAACTTGGCCTGCGAACGGATGCCGAGTACGTCGCATTCGATTTCTGGAAAAACCAGTTTCTGCCGACATTGCGCGGCGAGTTGAGTGCTACTCTGCCCCCCGGTTCCTGTCGGGTTCTCGCCCTCCGCCCCGTTGCCGAACATCCGCAACTGATCAGCACCTCTCGCCACATCACCCAAGGGCTTCTGGAGGTGCTTGAAGAAACATGGAACGCCGCCGCGAGGACACTTCGTGGCCGCAGCCGCGTCGTTGCCAATGACCCGTATGAATTGCGGGTCGTCGTTCCCGTCGGCGAACGTTCCTGGCGCGCCGTTCGCGCCGAATGCGGAACAAGCCTCGATACCCCGACAGGGCGTAGCACCGAGACCGTTCCAACGTTCACACAGGACGGCCCGAACATTCGTCTCGCATTCACCAACGCCGTGGGTGGCGAAGTGAAATGGCAGATCAAGTTCGAACCCGGCCCTGTCACAGCGGCGGCAACGGGGGGCGAAGAAACGCCGTCGCTGAAAAACTAAACCGTTGTTGCCACCGTTCCTTTGTCCTATCACGCGACTTAGAGCGCCTAACAAAACTTCCGGTAGTCATTGTAGCTGCGGCGCTCTGTCGCCGCACTGTCCTGATTTTCCATTGGCTCGCCCGCACGTCGGCAGAGTGGCGTGGCTACAGCACACCGTTTTGTTAGCGGCTCTTATTCCGCGCGTTGTGAAGGGTTATTCCCTCTAATCTCCGTTTTCCTTACGTTAGTGGCACACCAGTAGAGTGTTTTCCCTTCCAAAGGAATCGAGAAGACAAGATTCGTCCAACGCTTGCTGTACTCAACGAACTGAGACTCGCTTAACAACGAGACGCTTTGGCTAAAGTTAATCGCATATATGACGACAGGCGCTTTTTTAGGTACGACCTTCACAACTACGGCGTTTTGATTCGAATCGTTTTCGTTCCCAAGCCAAGCGTCAAAGGAGGGATTCACTATGCATTCTTCTTCACCGTAGAGCTGCCTTGGATCTCTGCTGCGGTGAGTGTGGAATAATGCTTTCACCGCGTCCTCCCACGCGTTCACATCGCTATTATTCTTCTCCGTGGTTAATAGAATATCAAGAAACATCATTCTCAATCGCATTTCCGAAATTTTCTGTTCCGTTAAGCGGCGGTCATAACACCCGAAGAACAGTGCGGAGACGCCGATACACATTGCAAGTAAGATGCAGCCCATAACTCCTCACTTGGTTGATGGTGGAGCCTGCCACTCCAATCCGCCACCCATAAAACCAACGTCACCAGTTGAGAGATCGATGTACTTATCTGCGCCAAATATCTTGTACAGTTCCTTGGCAAGATTACTTCCTGCCGTTCCATTGCCCGCCTGGCAAACGAAGAATTCTACTGTTGCACCTTCGCATAAGTATTTCGCCAATCGCTGCAGAAAATCTAGGTCCTTTCTGGGGTTTGTATTCTTACGACCTCTGGTTATGCCTCTTTGTTGTTGCAGTATTCCAGCGTTGAACGACACATCTGCAAACTGCACCTCACCCGGAGAACCATGCCCAGCGATCAAAAGCTTCTCCACGCAATTACAGGTACCCTCACCTTGGGGACTATAGCTGCCCCCAATCCTTTTCCGTATATCTGCAACAATATCGCTGGCTCGGTTTACCCGGATTGTCCCTGGTGGTAAGAGAAGTTTGTCGAACCAATTCAAATCATTCGCAGTTTCATAACTAAGCGATAGGCGTTCTAATCCGTACGGATCAACCTCCGACGGAGTCGTTATTGCCAACGTAGGAGTAAATTCCATCTTCAAAACCCAGTAGGTCAGCCTGCAAAAACCTGCCAAGCACCGGCGAATAAAACCGGTTCCGGTAGTCGTAGAGGGCAAGGTCGGGGAGGTATTCCCGGCCAGTGAAGAGGAAACGGTTGGTAACGGAGGAGGTAGGTAGTAGCTGGTAGGTGGCAG
>CAZISE010000046.1:0-25923 GCA_964541945.1 uncultured Verrucomicrobiota bacterium | reverse complement strand
AAAAAAAACGATCGCGCCCCGTGAATTCCACACGGGTCGAGGTGTCGGATAGCAACTCCATTCCTTTTCGCGCGCGGCGGCTTGACAGGGCGGGCGACGACAGGCTAAATGCGCTGTCATGCCGACGCTTCGCTACGAGAAAAAGGCGTACCGTAACGGTGCCACCGTCGTCGCCGGCGTGGACGAGGCAGGACGCGGCCCACTGGCGGGACCGGTGGTGGCGGCGGCGGTCATTTTACCGCGTGAATTTCGTCACAAGACACTCAATGATTCCAAGCAGCTTACGGAGCGACAGCGCGAGGAGATTTATGCGGAACTGACCGCGCATCCCGGCATCATCTGGGCTGTTGGTATTTCCTCTGTCGAGGTTATCGAACAGTACAACATCCTCCGAGCCACCGAACGGGCGATGCACGTCGCGTTGCTTGGCCTGTCGGTTCAACCCGATCACGTGCTGGTGGACGGCCACCATTGTCGGGCGATCCTCACAAAACAGACCGCGATTATTCGTGGCGATGCCAAAAGTTTTTCCATCGCGGCAGCCAGCGTGATTGCCAAAGTCACCCGCGACCGCATGATGGTGGAGTTGGACAAAGAATATCCACAGTACGGTTTCGCCGCTCACAAGGGGTATGGCACGCCCGAACACCTCGCCGCCCTCGAACAGTTCGGCCCCTGTCCCATTCACCGCCGCACTTTTGCGCCTGTTCGCCATGCGCTTGAACCTGTTCAAATGGATTTGCTCTCGCTGGGATCGGAAACCGTCGTCGCCGAAACTTGAACTGGGCGAACACGGCGAGAAATGGGCCGCCCGCTACCTTCGGCGGCGGGGCTACAAGGTGCTCGTGCGACGTTTTCGCAGCCGGTCCGGCGAAATTGACCTCATTTGTCGCGACGGTGACTGGTTGGTGTTTGTTGAGGTCAAAACCCGCGTGGACGAGGCTTTCGGCGCGCCGAGCGAGGCGGTGGACAGAACCAAACAACGCCATATCAGCAAGGTTGCGCTCGATTACCTGCGGCGCCTGCGATATCCCGAAGTCAAGTTTCGCTTCGACATCGTCGAGGTTCTCATGCAACATGGCGCCCGAAAACCGGACGACATCCGCCTGATTCAGGATGCGTTTGAAATGAGCGAACCGTACATGTATTGAGGGAACGATGCTGGCCAAAGTTCATTCTGCCGCGGTTTTGGGGATAGACGCCTATCCCGTGGAAGTTGAGGTCAACTCCGGCATGGGCAAACCGTCGGTGATCGTCGTCGGCCTGCCCGATGCCGCCGTCAAAGAGTCCCGCGATCGTGTTCGCACCGCCATCCACAACAGTGCCTACAAGTTCGTCATGGGGTGCACGACGATCAATCTTGCCCCGGCCGACGTGAAAAAGGAGGGACCAAGCTTTGACCTGCCGATTGCCGTCGGGATTCTTGCGGTGACCGAGCAGATTACGGCGCCGCAGCTTGGTGATTACGTCATCGTTGGCGAACTGGCGCTCAGCGGCGAGGTCCGTTCCGTCAATGGCGTTCTGCCCATCGCGCTCTGCGCCCGTGCCCAGGGTAAACGCGGGCTGATTGTGCCGTCCGACAACGCCGCGGAGGCGGCGGTAGTGGCCGGGTTGAACGTGTATCCGGCGCGTACCCTGCGCGAGGTTGCCGAGTTTGTGTCTGGCAAACGCGAATTGGCGCCCGTGCGGGAGGATCCGAGCCGGATTTTCCAGCAGGAACAACGCTACGAAGTGGATTTTGCGGACGTGAAAGGCCAGGAATCGGCCAAACGGGCGCTGGAAGTGGCCGCTGCCGGCGGGCACAATGTGATCATGGTGGGACCGCCGGGCAGCGGAAAGACGCTTCTGGCGAAGCGTATGCCGACCATCATGCCGCCGTTGCTTTTGGAGGAGGCGCTCGAAGTCACCAAGATTCACAGCATCAGCGGGTTGTTGGCGAAGGGGCAGGCGTTGGTGGCGACCCGTCCATTTCGCGCGCCTCATCATACGACCAGCAACGCCGGATTGCTCGGCGGCACGGTGAACCTGACGCCGGGCGAAATCAGTCTCGCCCACCATGGCGTGCTGTTTTTGGATGAGTTGCCGGAGTTTCACCGCGACGTGTTGGAAGCGTTGCGCGAGCCGCTGGAGGAGGGGCGCGTGGTGATCTCCCGCGCGTCGGGAACAATGACTTTCCCCGCCAGTTTTATGCTGGTGGCGGCGATGAATCCGTGTCCGTGCGGATTCTACGGTGATCCGAAAAAGGAATGCCGGTGTTCGCCGACGATGATTCAGCGGTATCGAAACAAGATCAGCGGCCCGCTGCTGGACCGCATTGACATTCACATCGAGGTGCCCGCCGTGAAATACAAGGAGATGGCAGGTGAAGCCACCGGCGAGCCTTCTGCCCCAATTCGCGCACGCGTGGAGCGAGCGCGCGCCGTGCAACGCCAGCGGCTGGGGAAATGCAACGCTCGTTTGACGCCAAAGCAGATCAAGGAACATTGCCAACTCGATGAGGATGGGCAGGAGTTGCTGAAGATGGCCATGACGGAACTCAACCTGAGCGCTCGCGCCTACGATCGCATCCTCAAAGTTGCCCGCACCATTGCCGACCTTGACGGCAGCGAGCGGATCCAGCCCGACCATATCAGCGAAGCCATCCAGTACCGATCACTCGACCGCCAGTTGTGGGTGTAACGTGTCGCCGTCGTTGGCGTAATACGCGCCGTGGATTCGAGACTTCTGTCCGCGCCCCATGTGGGTGATGACGACGCGGCGGACGTTATGTGTCCGTAGGAAATCGGAGAGTTCTTTCGCTGTGATGTGCGCCAATTCGGTGATGAGCATGTCGAGCGGCTCCCGACAGAGAGGCGCGAGGTCGCTGACGGCGCCGATGTCAGCGGAATAGACGAACCGGCACCGGGGTGTTTCCACCAGCAGAGAGAACGCCTCGTAGCCGGCTCGCGGATAGCGTTTCCCAAAACGGAGGCGCGTTGCGTCGAGGTGCGTGTTGCGGACGGCGCGAATACGTACCTTTCCGATGCGGATGCAGGAGGGAATGGGCCGCCAGCGAATGGCAAAACCGAGGCGTTCGGGGAACAGATGACAGGCAATCAGCCAGGCGCGCAGCGGGCGAATGGTTGCCCGTGGCAGCCAGATCGGCAGGGGACGACGACGACCGTCGAGCCACATGGATTGCAACAGCATCGGCAAACCGCCAATGTGATCGCTGTGCGCGTGGGTGACAACCACCGCGTCCAGTTTGTCAAAGCCGACGCCGAGCCGTTTCAGCGTCTGGCTACAGGGTTGGCCCGCATCGAGTAGAATGGTTTGGCCCGCCAGCCGCGCCAGGAGCGCGGCATGGTTGCGCTCGGCATTGGCGAGGCCGTTGGCTGTTCCGAGGAATGTGACGGTGTCGGACATGTTGCCGTCAACCTACGCAAGTGTTCGCCCGGTCACAAGTTGGGAACCCGAACCGCGCCGTGCGATTACTTTTTCTGTTCGTCCTTGAAAAGTTTGTACTCGACGCTGTCCACGAGGGCTTCCCAACTGGCTTCGATGATGTTGTCGTGGACGCCGACGGTACCCCAGATGTCCGTGCCGTCGGTGGATTCAATCATGACACGGGTTTTGGCGGCGGTGGCCAGTTGGGAGTCAATAATGCGAACCTTGTAGTCCACCAGACGGACATCGGCAATGCTCGGATAGAACTTGGTCAACGCGCCGCGGAAGGCGCGGTCGAGGGCGTGAACCGGGCCGTCGCCTTCGCTGACGGTGTGGACGACTTCGCCGTTGACTTCGAGTTTGACGCTGGCCTCCACCACACTGTGATCGCCGACCCCGTGACGGTCCATGATGACCCGGTAGGCGAGCAGATTGAAGAAGGGGCGGTGTTTCTTCAACAGCTTTTGAATGAGGAGGTGAAAACTGGCGTCAGCCGCCTCGAACTCGTAGCCGGCATGTTCGAGTTGCTTGAGTTGCTGAAGGATGTCGCGCACTTCGGGTGTGTCCTTGCTCAGGTCAATCCCCAACTCATGGGCTTTCATCATGATGTTGCTGCGTCCGCTGAGTTCGCTGACCAGAACGCGGCGGCGGTTGCCGACCAGTTCGGGGCGGATATGCTCGTAGCTGTGAGCGATTTTTTCAACTGCATTAACGTGCATGCCGCCCTTGTGGGCGAAGGCGGTGGCGCCGACGAACGGTTGGCGGATGTCCGGTCGCACGTTGGCAAGGTCGTCCACAAACAGCGACAGTTCCCGCAGGTGGGAAAGATTGGCTTTGCAGGCGCATTCGACGCCCATTTTCAGGAGGAGACAGGGGATGACGCTGGTGAGGTTGCAATTGCCGGTGCGTTCGCCGTAGCCGTTGATGGTGCCTTGGACCTGGGTGGCGCCATTTTCCACGGCGGCCAGCGCATTGGCGACGGCGAGGCCGCTGTCGTTGTGGGTGTGGATGCCGATGGCACAGGTCAGATGTTGGCGAACGTCGGCAACGATGCGGGCCACTTCGCTTGCCAGACTGCCCCCGTTGGTGTCGCAGAGGGTGACGGTGTCCGCGCCAGCGTCCTGGGCGGCCTTGAGCGTGGCGAGCGCGTAGCGGGCGTCGGCCTTGTAACCGTCAAAGAAATGCTCGGCGTCGTAGATGACTTCCTTGCCGCGGGCTTTGAAGAAACGAACCGAGTCGGCGATCATGGCGAGGTTTTCCTCCGGCGTCGTGCGGAGAACCTCGGTGACATGCAACGGCCAGGTTTTGCCGAACATGGTGACGACGGGGGTGTTGGCGGCCAGCAGCGTTTGGATCTGCGGGTCATCCTCGACGCGGGTGTTCGCGCGGCGGGTGCTGCCAAAGGCAGCGATGCGGGCGTGTTTGAAGTGGTGTTTGGCGGCGGCATCAAAAAACTCCATGTCTTTCGGATTAGAGCCGGGCCAGCCGCCCTCGATGTAGTCCACGCCAAATGCGTCGAGGCGTTCCGCAATGCGGACCTTGTCGGCGCTGGAAAATGAGATGCCTTCCGCCTGCGAGCCATCTCGCAGGGTTGTATCGTAAATTGCCACGGATTTCGTCATAACGGCGCACAGAGTACGCGCAACTGCCATTGCCGTCAACGTCACACTCAGAAGCCCGCCATTGACGGAACTGGGAGAACACGTAAAATCTCCTCATGCGACTCCAGGTGACAATGCTGTCCGTATGGTTGGCGGGAATCGTCGTTGCCTATGGCGTGGAGACCACCCGACACATCGTTTTCCTCAGCGGTGACGAGGAGTATCGCTCCGAGGAAGGCCTGCCGATGTTGGCCAAGATCCTCTCGGAGCGGCACGGTTTCAAATGCACGGTGTTGTACTCTATCAACAAGCAAACCGGCGAGATTGACCCCAACACCAAGGACAACGAGCCGGGAATCGAGGCGCTCGATTCCGCCGACCTTTGCGTGATGCTCCTGCGCTTCCGCGACTGGCCCGATGAGCAGATGAAACACTTTGCCGACTATTGTCGCGCGGGCAAACCGATTGTCGCCTTGCGCACGAGCACCCACGCTTTCCACCTCGGCCCTCACAGCGCCTATCGTTCCTTCAACGATTTCGGTAAACAATTCCTTGGCGAAAAATGGGTCAATCACTGGGGACGCCATAAGTTCGAGGCCACGCGCGGCGTCATTGAACCGTCGGCCAGGGAACACCCCATCTTGCGCGGCGTGAGCGAGGTTTTCGGCGATACCGACGTGTACGAAGTCTATCCGCCCGCCGATGCGACCATTCTTCTCCGCGGACAGGTCCTCAAGGGCATGAAACCCGACGACCTGCCGGCCCATTACTCGAAACGGCGCACGACCGATGGGCAACTGCAAGAGGTCAACAACCCCATGATGCCGGTGGCATGGATACGTCAGACCGCCACGGCCAACCGCGTCTTTGCCACCACGATGGGCGCTGCCACCGATCTCCAGAACGAGGGATTACGGCGCCTCATTGTCAATGCGTGCTACTGGGCATTGGGCTTGGAACAACAGATTCCCGACAAATCCAATGTGGACATCCTCGGCGACTACCACCCGTCGCCCTACGGTTTTAACGGCTTCAAAAAAGGGATTCGCCCGTAGCTTGTCAAACGCCGCCACGGCAGCTATCCTGACGGTGAATGAAAATTATCCGATACCACGACTCACAGGGGCGCATTGGATTTGCGGTAGAACAGACGGACGGACAATATCGCCGCATTGATGGCGACATCTTCGGCGATTGGCGATTGACCGACGAAAGAGCCGACGTGCGGAAACGGCTGGCACCGGTCTCTCCCGTGGCCATCTTCGCCATTGGCCTGAACTACCGCCAGCACGCCGCCGAGACGCGCGCTCCTATCCCCGAATTTCCTGTTCTCTTCATGAAAAACATCGCCGCTGTCCAGAACCCGGATGACCCGATCCGCATCCCGCGACACCTGCGCAGCGACGAGGTGGACTACGAATGCGAGTTGGTGGTTGTCATCGGTAAACGCTGCAAAAACGTCTCCCGCGCCGATGCCCTCCAGTATGTGCTCGGTTACACCTGTGGCAACGACGTCAGTGCCCGCGATTGGCAGAAACGCCGCAGCGGCGGTCAGTGGTGCCGGGCGAAATCGTTCGACACCTTTGCGCCGCTGGGACCGTGCCTTGTGACGCCCGACGAAATCCCCAATCCGAACCAGCTTCGTATCCGCACGCTGGTCAACGACGAGGTCCTCCAGGAAAACAACACCAGCGACATGATTTTCGACGTGCCGCGTCTGATTGAGTTTCTCAGCGGCAGCACGACGCTGCTGCCCGGGACCGTCATCTTCACAGGCACACCCAGTGGCGTCGGCATGGCCCGCACGCCCCCGCGCTATCTCGAACTCGGCGACATTGTGACGGTTGAGATCGAGAGAATCGGGAAACTCACCAACCCGGTGGCCCTCGAAGAATGAGAGTCGCACTGTTTATTCCCTGTTTCGTGGACCAGTTTTATCCCGAAGTTGGGAAAGCCATGGTCAGTGTCCTACGGCGGCTGGGCATCGAGTGTGTTTTCCCGGAGGAACAAACCTGTTGTGGTCAGCCCGCATTCAACACCGGCTACTGGGACGAGGCCCGCGCCCTGGCCCGTCGGTACTGCGAGATATTCAATGGTTATGACGCTGTTGTCTCGCCCTCCGGTTCCTGCACGGCGATGGTGCGCAACTTCTACCCCGAACTGCTCGGCTCATCGCCTCCTGCCAGCGTCAACACCTTTGAGTTTTCCGAGTTCCTGGTGAAGAAACTTGGCATCACCGATGTCGGCGCGACCTTTCCGGCCAAAGTGACCTACCACGATTCCTGTCACACCCTGCGCGAACTCCGCCTGAAACAAGAGCCACGCGCGCTTCTCCGCGCCGTGCGCAGACTGGAACTGGTCGAGATGACCGAGGCCGAAACCTGTTGCGGCTTTGGCGGCACCTTTTCGGTGAAGTTCCCCGCCATCTCCACGGCGATGGACGATGTGAAATGTCAGTCCATCGTCGCCACCGGCGCGCAATACGTCGTCAGCGTGGACTCCAGTTGCCTGATGCAAATCGGCGGCTGGTTGCGACGCAAGAACCTGCCCGTGCAAACGAAACATCTCGCCGAGGTGCTGGCGCAAACATGAACCCCAACGCCTGCCGGTTCCAACGCGCCGCCAGGGCAAAAGCGTTCGATCTCCGCCACCGCGCCATCGTCGCCAAAAACATCGCCACCTATCACGACGCCGTTGCCCGCGGACTCGGCCGATTCGCCGACTGGGAGAGCGCCCGCCGTCGGGCCGCCGCCATCAAATGGGAAGTGATGAACCACCTCGACCGTTACCTCGAAGAGTTCGAGCGCAACGTGCTGGCCCGCGGCGGCCACGTTCACTGGGCCGAAACCGCTGCCGAGGCTTCGCAACAGGTGGTCGCGCTGGCAAAACAACACGGGGTCCGACGGGCCGTGAAATCCAAATCCATGGTCACCGAGGAAATCCACCTCAACTCCGCGCTCGAAGCGGCGGGCATCACGGTATTGGAAACCGACCTCGGCGAGTACATCTGTCAACTCCGTGGCGAGCCGCCGTATCATATCGTCACGCCCGTGATGCATCTGAACCGGGAACAAATTGCGGCGACGTTTCACGAAAAATTCGGCACGCCACTTGACGCTACTGCCGAGCAACTCGCCGGCAGTGCGCGAGAACAGTTGCGCGCCGAGTTTCTTCGCGCCGACATGGGGATCACGGGCGCCAACTTCGCCGTGGCCGACACGGGAATGATCGGGCTCTGCACCAACGAGGGCAATGGACGTCTGACCACGGCGTTGCCGCGGCTGCACGTCGCCATTGTCGGCATCGAGAAATTGGTGCCCCGCTTGGAAGACCTGGCATTGTTCTGGCCCCTGCTGGCCACCCGCGGCACGGGACAGTTTCTCACGGTCTATAACACGCTCATCGGCAGCTCGGAAAATCTGCACGTGATTCTGCTCGACAACGGGCGCACGCGGTTGCTGGCCGATGCCGAGCAACGGAACGCGTTGCATTGCATCCGTTGCGGCGCCTGTTTGAATGTGTGTCCCGTTTACCGAACCGTCGGTGGCCACAGCTACGGTACCACCTATCAGGGGCCGCTCGGCTCCATGATCACGCCGCACCTGCGCGGATGGCGGGACTGGTCGCACCTACCGTACGCAAGCTCGCTCTGCGGAAAGTGCGCCGATGTCTGTCCCGTCCGCATCCCGATTCATCACCATCTGCTTCACAACCGCCGCAACGTCATTCAACGTCGCCTCGATTCGCCGATACAGCGACTCGCGTTCCGCGCCTGGCTCTGGGCGGTGCGGTCGCCCCGACGCTATGCGTTTGGCGGTCGGCTGGCGCGATGGGCGATGCGCATCGGGATTGCCGCGCCGTTTGCAAAGGCTTGGACGGACCATCGCGAGTTGCCCCCGGCGCCGCGCGAAACCTTCCGCGACTGGTGGAGGATAAACCCATGAGCGCGCGTGACAATATTCTCCAACGTGTTCGCGATGCGGTTCGCGCGCCCGCGCCGCGGCCTCTTGCGCCCGCGGCCAACACCATTTGGCCGCCGTTGGGCGAAGCGGAGGCGCGATTCCGCGAGGAGTTCATGGCGTTGAAGGGCGAGATCATTGAGTCGTTACCGGAGTTTCTTGCCGTGTTCGAAAAAATCGCGACCGACGGCAGCGAACTGGCGGGGAAGGGCAACGCCACGGCGCGGGAGGCCGATCTCGGCGTGACCGCCTGCGAATGTCTCGTGGCGCAAACCGGTTCTGTTGTTGTGACATGCCGCAACGCGGAAGAACGGGCCTTGTCCGCGTTACCGCCGGTGCATCTGGTGGTGGCGCGCCGCGAGCAGATTGTGCCCGACCTCGATGCGGCGCTGGCGTTGTTGCGGGCGCGTTACGGCGGCGATTTTCCCAATATGGTGTCGGTCATCAGCGGGCCGAGCCGAACGGCGGATATCGAAAAGGTGCTGGTAATGGGCGCGCATGGGCCGAAACGGCTGGCCGTGCATTTTGTCCGATCATGAGCCTCGAATACATCACGACGCAATTCGCCATTGATGGCGAGTTCTATGGCGCGGAACCGTGGGGCAACGGCCACATCAACGATACCTATTGCGCGACCTATCGCCACGGCGGGACGCTTTCCCGCTATATTCATCAACGGGTCAACCTGAACGTGTTTCGGCGGCCCGTCGAAATGATGGACAACATCGTTCGCGTGACCTCTCATCTGCGGGCCAAACACAATGGCAACCCCTCGCGCCACGCGCTCACAGTGATTCCCGCGCGCGACGGCCGTCCGTACTGCGTGGATCCCGAAGGAGGATTTTGGCGAACATTCCGCTGCATCGAGGGCGCGCGCAGTTATGAGACCGTCCAGTCGCCCGCCCAGGCGTACGAGGCGGCGCGGGCGTTTGGCGAGTTCCAGCGACAACTCGCCGATTTGCCGCCGCCGCGATTGCACGAGACGATCCCGGATTTTCATCATACTCCAAAACGGTTTGCCGCGCTGGCCGGCGCCATCGAGGCCGACGTAAAAAATCGGGCGGCCCATGCCAGGGCGGAGATCGAGTTTGCCATGCGCCATGAACCGTTGTGCCACGCCTTGATCAATGCGGGGCTGCCCGAACGCGTGACCCACAACGACACGAAATTCAACAATGTCCTGCTCGACGACGAGACCGGGGAAGGGGTCTGCGTGATTGATCTCGACACGGTGATGCCCGGCCTGGCGCTGTATGATTTTGGCGACATGGTCCGCAGTGCCACCTGCAAGGCGGCAGAGGACGAGCGCGACCTGCGCAAGGTTCACATGGAACTGGAAATGTTCAAGGCACTGGCGCGCGGCTACTGGGCGTCGGCCGGTGCGATGCTGACATCATCCGAGCGGGAGTGCCTGGTGGTATCGGGCAAGTTGATCACGTTCGAAATCGGCATCCGTTTCCTGACCGACTACCTCCAGGGCGACGTCTATTTCAAGGTCCACCGCGACGGCCACAACCTTGACCGTTGCCGCACCCAGTTCAAACTCGTTGAGTCCATGACCGCCCAGGAACCCGACATGCACCGCATCGTGGCGCAACTGGACTGAACAAATAAACGCTTGACGGTTCCATACTGGATGGTATGGTACACGACGTCATGCCTGTCCTTGCCCCAGAGATGCCGGCGAAACTGGCGGAGAGCGCCTTTGAGTTGTTTGCGCGCGACGGCATCAAAAACGTCAGCCTCGACCGCATCGCCGCCCATGCAGGCGTCACCAAGGGCAGTCTCTATTGGCATTTCGATTCCAAACACGATCTTTTGCTGGCCGCCTGCGCGCATTATTACCAGGTCTATCTCCGCGCCATCCGCGGGGCGGCCGCCGCCACGACAGACCCGCGAAAACGACTGGAACGGGTGCTGGAGTTGTCAGTGCGAACCTGTTTGCTGGACGAAAAAAACCGCGTTTTCACGATGGAATTGTGGACGATTGCCGCGCAGGACGCCGCGGTGCGTCGCAGTTGGCAGAAGTTCTACGATGAGGTTCGCCAATTTTACGTTGCGCTCGTTGAAGATGCCGGGCTGGCGGCGCCCGACCCGGTGCGGGCGGTCAACCTGATGTTGGAAGTGTTTGAAGGGATCAAACTGCGGGCAATGTTTGAACCGGAAATCTGCGCCCCGTCCGAAGCCGGGCGGATGGTGTCGGAACTGAAACAAATTCTCGGCCTGAACAAGGAGGGATGACCATGATGTGGATTGGCTTTCACACGGACGCGTTCAACTCCAGTTACAAGAGTTTTGAGCACTGTCTGCAATGGGCGCGGAACAACAACGTGCGATTCATCGAGTGCGGGTTGATTGACGGCGTGAGCTGGATCCACGGGCTTGGGTACCAACCGCATGTGGCATTGTATGAGGACCCGATGTTGTTGCGGCGGAAAATGGACAGCTATGGCGTGCGTTTCTCGCAGGTGGACGCCGCGTTTCCGTTGTCGGGCAAAGACGGGCCGCTGCGTGGCGTGCCCTACGTGATGAAGGCGATCGCGTGGGCACATCAGATCGGGTGCCCGAATGTGGACACCACCGACGGTCTTCATGCGCCGGAAGGGTTGAATGACAGGGAGGCGCTCGATCTGATGAAACGCGAGTACGAACAGATCATCGAGGTTGCCGAGGCGCACCAGATTATTGTCAACATCGAGCCGCACGGCTATTTCACGACCAACCCGGAGATGATGGCGCAGATGCTCGCCTTTGTTGACAGCCCGTATCTGCGGATGAACATGGACACGGGCAACACCTTCATCGCAGGACAAGACCCGGTGGCGTTCCTGAAACAGTTCATCGGCAAAGTCAGCCACGTCCACGTCAAGGATGTCTCCGAGTCGCTGGCCAAAGCCGTGCGCGGCGGCCAGACCGGTATCGCCGTCAGCCACTGTGCGCTTGGTGACGGCGTCAACGCCGACAACATCCGTGCCTGTCTCGCGCTGTTGCGTGACCACGGCTACAACGGCGTGCTCAGCATGGAATGCGAAGGGCAGGGCGGTCCGATGATTGAGAAAAGCCTTGCCTGGCTCCGCAAAACACTGACCGAACTTGGTATCCCACACGAATGAGGAGTCCCCATGAAATCATCCATCACTCGACGCCGGTTCCTTGCCACGGCCGTGGCCACTCTCGCCGCGCCGTATTTCATTCCCGCCCGCGCCTTGGGGCGTGACGGCGCTGTTGCGCCGAGCAACCGCATTGCGGTTGGCCTGATCGGTATGGGCGACCGCGGACGCCAGCACATGGGATCGTTGTTGAACATCAGCGAGGCGCAAGTCGTCGGAGTCTGCGACGTGTTTCGCTCCCGTGCCGAGGCGAGTCGGGATAAGGCCAATCAGCATTACAACGGCACGGTCTGCACGGCGCATCAGGATTTCCGCGAGTTGCTCGCGCGGCCTGACCTTGACGCGGTGTTCATCACCTCACCGGAAAACTGGCACGTCGTGATGTCCATCATGGCCATGAAAGCCGGCAAGGATGTCTATTGCGAGAAAGCCCTCTCGTTGACCGTCCGCGAAGGCCGTGCCGTGTGCGACGCCGTGCGACGCTACGGGCGTGTTTTCCAGGCCGGCACCCAGCAGCGGTCTGACCGAAACTTCCGATTCGCCTGCGAACTGGCTCGCAACGGTTACCTCGGCAAAATCCACACCGTCACTGTGTCCGTCCCGAGCGGCAAACGCCTTCTCAAACTGACACCTGGGCCCGTGCCACCGGACCTGGATTATGATCTCTGGCTCGGTCCGGCGCCTTTCAAGCCGTACCGGGAAAACCTCTGCTCGTACAACTGGTATTTCCTCACCGACTACTGCGCGGGCTGGATCCAGAGTTGGGGCGTCCACCACATGGACATCGCGCTCTGGGGCGTGCCCGCATTCACCGCCGGTACCATCGAAGTCGAAGGCACGGCGGAGTTCCTGCCGGAGGGCGACGCCGATGTCTCCTTCGGCTGGAAAGTTAGAATCCAACCACCGGGCGGACCACTGCTACAATTTTATGACGACGCCAATTCCCCGTTCGGACACGGAGTCCGTTTCGAGGGCGACAAAGGCTGGGTCCACGTCGTCCGCGGCGGCATCAAAGCCGAGCCCAAATGGCTTCTCGACGTCGCCATCAAACCCGGCGAGGAACATCTCTACCGCTCCGATCATCACCAGATAAACTTCCTCGAATGCCTGCGCACCCGCCGCGAGCCGGTCGCACCCGTCGAAGCCTGCCATGCGGCGACAACCGCAACCCTGATCGCCGACATCGCCACCCGCACCGGGCGGAAACTGACCTGGGACTGGCAGAACGAACAGTTCGTAAACGACGACACGGCCAACCGAATGCTGACCCGCGCTTTACGCCGCCCGTGGCAGATTTGAGGAGACACGACCATGCGACGACTGCTCTTTCTCTTTCTCTCTCTTGCCGCCTGGTCGTCGTTGGCGGCACCGTTGCCCGACGAAGTCCGCGAGGCAGTGGCGCAACTGCAAAAATACGATTACACCCAACCGCGCTCGGCCCCCTATACACTGGAACAATTCACGCCAAAAGCCGACGCCGAGCAACGCGTCGCCCTGGCCGCTCTGTTGGCAAGAACGATCGTCGCGCCCGAAACGACCCCGTTGGGACGAACGATTCTCTGCCAGCACCTTGCTCTCGTTGCGGGTGAGACCGAACGAAAAATGATCGCGCCGTTGCTGAACGATCCCCAAACCGCCGGAGACGCGCGGATTGTTTTGGAGCCGCTCACCGACCTTCCTCCCACCCCCGGAAAAAACGCCTGTCTGGCGGACCTCGCCAGCCCGAAACCCGCCAGTCGCATCGCCGGGTTGACGATGCTGACACGATTCTATCCGCACGACGCGATGCCGTCGCTACTGAACGCGATGGATGACCCCGACCCAGAGGTGCGAGCGACAGCGATTCAACTTGCCGGACGCCTCGATGCGGCGGCGCTGGCAACGCGATTGCCAAAGCTGGACGGACCGCGTCAGGCGCTGGCTTTGTCGGTCCTGGCGGAACACAAAGTTGCCACGGCGCGCGACGCGGTGCTGGCGCTGGTCAATAGTGGCGACGAACTGGTCCGCCTGGCCGCCATTCAGGCGTTGGGCGCGGTTGGTAACGCGAGCGATGTGCCGTTGTTGTCGGGGCTGGCGCGGAATGAAAATGCGGCGGTGAAATCAGCGGCAGAAACGGCACTGACACAATTGACCGGAAAAGGCACCGATGAAGCCATTCTGGCGGGAATGATGTCGGGGACTCCTGCCGAACGGGTGGTGATGATCAACGCCGCCGCTGGACGACAGATATTGGGGTTGGGGCCGGTGTTGCTGATTCTGGCGCAGGACAAGGAGGAAACCGTGCGAGAGGCCGCGCTGAAAGCGCTGGCGCGCGTGGGCGGCGCGGATGTGTACCCGCCATTGGTCGAGTTGCTTGGTTCCATGCAAAATCCTTTGTTGGAAAACGCGGTCATCGCGGTGGGACGACGTCTGGAGGACAAGTCGGCGCGACTCATGCCGCTGCTGACGTTGTTGAAACGAGATGGCGTTCCGGTGGATGTGCAGGTTTCGGTCTTGCGGACACTCCCGCCGGTGGGCAGCCCGGAAGCGTTGGCGCCCGTCTGTGAACGGTTGGCATCCGCCGACCAGAAATTGAAAGATGCGGCGGTGCGGGCGTTGTGTGACTGGCCGGATATCGCTGCCTTGCCGGAACTGAAGAAAATCGCGGCAGACCCTTCGGCCGCTCCCCTTTACCGCACGTTGGCCGAACGCGCCGTGACGCGGCTGTCCGCTCCGTCATCTGGCGGCAAAGCTTCATCGAGGCCGCGCGTTTCAAGTGCCGAACGACGGGAGGCGCTGGCAAAGTCCCTGCCGTCGGGAACACGTCTGGTGGTGTACCTTGACTGCGGCCCGCAAACCGATAGCGCGTCGGCGGAGGGCGCACGCCTGCGTGTCACGCGCGGGAAATCGTGGCGGTGGGACGACGAGCCGGCGGCGACCGTGGCTTTTGATCCCGGCGCGGTGGTTGTGGAGGCAAGCGGATTGGATCCGCAAAAGAGGTACCGGCTCGGATTCACTTGGTGGGATTACGACGCCAATGGGCGCGCCCAGTCAGTATGGATCGGCGACCGCCGTCTTATCGAGAAAACGGCGTTGCCACAACGCCAGGGGCCGGCCACGTTGACAGTGCCGATTCCCGCCGACGCCATCAGGGAGGGGAAGATCACGATTGAGTTTCGTCGGGAAGCGGCCAGCAACGCGGTGGTGTCGGAACTCTGGCTTGTCGAAGACGCGACCGCGGTGTCCGAGGGCCGCGACAACGAAATGCCCGCGGTGATGCCGTTGGTGAAAGCCAATGTCGGCGCGCCGAAAAAGGCGCTCATCGTAACCGGCCTGGAGTATCCGGGACACAAGTGGCGCGAGACGGCTCCATTGCTGGCCGAAACGATCGGCGCGGACAACCGACTGGAGGTGAGCGTGGTCGAGCAACCGGAGTTTCTGGCGTTGCCGAAACTGGCGGCGTACGACGTGATTGTCTTGAACTACCAGAACCACAATGTTCCGCCCCCGGAGGGCGCCCTGGGCAACTTGAAGCGCGTGGTTGAAGCAGGGAGGGGGCTGGTGTTGGTGCATTTTGCATGTGGCGCGTTCATGGACTGGCCGACGAAGACGGTGGCAAAGGATTTCCTCATGATTGCCGGGCGGGTCTGGAACCCGAACCGTCGCGGGCATGACCCGTACGGCACGTTTACGGTGAACATTGTGGACGCGCAGCATCCGATCACCAAAGGAATGGCTGATTTCGAAACGACGGATGAGTTGTACACCTGTCTCGATGGCGACGTGCCGGTTCAGGTGCTGGCGAAAGCGACTTCCAAGGTGGACCGAAAAGATTATCCGATGGCATTCGTGCTGAGACCGGGTAACGGGCGCACTTTTCATTGTGTGTTGGGGCACGATGTGAAGGCGTTCAACCCGCCGGTCCGGGAGCTTTACCGACGCGGCACAGCGTGGGCGGCTGGCTTGTGAACGTCGCGTATCAGACCACCTCGACGGGACAACGGGGGAGCGAATCGAGAAAATCGCGTCCGTAGCGCTTGGTCAGGACGCGGTTGTCGAGGATGACGACGATGCCGCGATCGCTCTTGGAACGGATGAGACGACCAATGCCCTGGCGCAGTTTGAGCACGGCTTCGGGAAGCGAGTACTCATAAAACGCGCTGCCGCCGCGCGCTTCGATGGCTTCCATGCGCGCCTCGGTGAGCGGATGATCGGGCACGGCGAACGGCAGACGCGTGATGATGAGATTGCTGAGCGCTGCGCCGGGCACGTCCACACCCTGCCAGAAACTTTCCGTGCCGAAAAGCACGCTGTCGGTGTCCTTCTTGAATGTTTCCAGCAAACGGCGCCGCGAAAGCCCTTCGCCCTGGGCAAGGCCGAGGATGCCAAGTTCCGCGAAAAACGGTTGCATCGCCTCGAAGCTGTCGCGAAGCAGCTTGTAGCTGGTGAACAACACCAGCGCCTTGCCGTGGGTGAGACGGATGAAATGTTTCAGCCAACGAACGACGGCGTCCTTGTAGGCGGCGTCATTTGGGTCGGGCATCTCGCGCGGGATATAGAGTTTCATTTGCCGCTCGTAATCGAACGGCGAGCCGAGCTGTTCCGCGGCGATACCGTCGCCGCCGACCCGGCGCAGGAAATAATCGAGCCGTCCGCGAATGGCGAGCGTGGCGCTGGTGAGCACGACCGAGTCGTGGGCGTCGAATAACATCTCTTTCAATGCCGGCGCGACATCCACGGGCGCGGCGCGCAACCCGACATTGGATTGTCGTGCCGTGCCGCCACGTTCAACCCAATAGACGTGGTCTTCCACGCTCTGTTTGAGAAATGCGCCAAGCGCGCGGCGCGCCTCCTCCGACTTGCGTGTCCACTCGGCGAGTTCTTCACGAAGGTCCTTGTCGTCAGTTTTCTGTTGGAGCGCGCGGATTTTCGCCGTGAAATCGGCCAGTGGCAGCGAAAGCGTATCCGGGACAAGGTCGGGTCGCCGAATTCGCGTTGTCGTGGCGGGCGATTTGTCCGGCGCGAGACGGGCGACGGCAGCCTCCACGGCGGCAAAGAACTGGTCGGTGCGTTCGAGCAGCGCGGCCACGTCGCGCACGAGAGCGCCTTCGCGAAGCAGGGCAAGCAGCCCTTTTTCGGTCCGCGGGTTCCAGAGTTTGTGGAGGAGCCAGCGCAAGCTGCCGTGAGTGAGTTCGAGGCCGATGTGCTCGGCGGCGACCGATTCGAGGGTGTGGGCTTCGTCGAGCACGACGAAATCAAACGATGGCAGGATCGCGCCGTCGTTCTCCTCGTCCATTTCGCGGCGAATGGCCAGTTCGGTGAACAGAAGCGCGTGGTTGACCACGAGCAGGTGTGCCGTGGCCATCTGGCGTCGTGCCTCCTGATAGAAGCATTTCTGCTCTTCGTTCTCGCAAAGACGCGGCCCGCAGAGTCCTCGTTCGGAACAGACCTCGGCCCAGACTTTCGGGTCGGGTTTGAAATCGAGGTCGGAGAGGCTTCCGTCGCGAGTTTCGCGCGCCCAGGCGGCGATGCGTTCGAGTTCGGCGATCTCCGGGCCGAGAAACAATTTGCCGGCGTCGCGTCGCGCGCGGTGAAGTCGGCGCGGGCAGAGGTAATTGGAGCGGCCTTTGACCAGCGCGGCGCGGAAGGCGATTTCGGTGGGCGTGTGGCCGTCCTCGTCGGAGAGCGCGCGCAGGAAAACCGGGTCGTTGAGTTGGCGGAGCGTTTGCTGGACGAACGGGATGTCTTTTTCGAGCAATTGTTCCTGGAGATTGATGGTGTGGGTGGAAATGACGGCGCGTTTGCGGGAGACAAGCGCATGAAGCACGGCGGGGATGAGGTAGGCGTAACTTTTGCCGACGCCGGTGCCGGCTTCGATAGCAAGATGAGCGGACTCGTGGAAGGCGCGAGCGACGGCAACGGCCATTTCCTGTTGTTGGGGACGGAACTCAAATTTTTTGCTGTGCGAGAGCAGGCCGTGTGGGGCGAAAATTTCGCGCACCCGTTGGGGCAGGTTGAGTGTGTCGAAACCGTCGTCGGAGAGGGGCAGAATCATTTCTCAGACCGGATGTCGTAAGCGTACAGGAACTGGCCGTGGCGGATGTAGAGGCGTCCGTCACAGATGACCGGATGCGCCCAACTCGGCCCTTTGCCCTGTTTGGGGATTTCGAATTGGCTGACAATCTCCAGTTTTTGCGGGTTGACCCGGGTCAACGCGACAACGCCTTTTTCGTTTGTCAGATAGAGCATCCCGTCGGCGTAAAGGGTCGAAGCGGAGCGCGGGCCGGAAAATTCGTCGCTGGTCCACATCGTTTTGCCGGTTTTCCAGTCGAGGCAGGCCCAGTGGCGGTGTTTGTGATTGCCGTCGGCATGGCCGTAAAGATGGCCGTCCACGAGCACGACGCCCCCGTGTTCGTTGTCGAGTTCGGAGGTGTGCCAGACTGTTTCGACGCCGCGGGCGGTGAGCTTGAGCAATGTGGCGCCAATTCCCCAGGTGCCGAAGATGGCGATGTGGCCGTCGTGGTACACGGGTTGACTGGCATTGACCTCGTAGCGGGCAGGTTGTTCGTGGCGCCAAAGGAGTTTACCGGTATCGGCGGAGATGCCGACGGCGGAAGCGGAGGTCATGGTGACGATTTGTCGTTGGCCGTTGTGGGCGACGAGGATGGGAGCGGTGTAACCGGGTTTGTCACCACTGCCCGGGGTGGTCCAGACGGTTTCGCCGGTGTGCTTGTTGAGTGCGACCATGAGGATGTTGTCGCCGCCGGGGGTACAGATGAGGTGGTTGCCGTCCACCAGCAGTGATTCGCTCAATCCCCACTGGATGTTTCGCCCACCGAACTTCTCCAACATGTTGATTGTCCAAATGGTTTTGCCGTTGCGGGCATTGGCACAAAGGATGTCGCCGCTGGAATTGAGGTGGTAAAGACGTTCGCCGTCGAGTGTTGGCGTGGCGCGTGCGCCGGGGTAGGGACATCGTGAGGCGGGGCCGTTGGTGATTTGCCATAGACGTTGGCCGGCGAGATCGAGGGCGGTGATGACGGTGTTGGAGCCGATCTCGCCGGCAGTATAAAGGCGTCCGTCTTTGACGGCGATACTGGCCCAGCCTTCGCCGAGGCCGTCGGTCTGCCAGAGTAACCTGGGGCCGCCGTCGGGCCACTGTTTTAGGAGGCCGGTTTCGGTGGACCGGTTGTCGCGGTGCGGCCCGTGAAACTGCGGCCAACTCGTCGCGGAAAGACCGCTCGCCGCGCCGAGCAGCGCGACCGCAATCAGGACCACCATGCTCAGCCTCGGAAGTACAGGTACGCGGCGATGATCATCGCCATAACGAGTCCGGAGGCGATGACATCCCAGCGGTCCCAACTGGCGCGGGTGGCGGCTTTTTGTTCGGGCGTGGTGGTGGCGAAGGTCAGTCCGCGGATATGCTCATCGGATGGCGCGGCGGTCATGTAACTGACGATGACCATTACGGCGACCGAGACGAGGAAGATCAGCAGGCTGAAGTATTGGAAGTAGATATTGTTGACGATCCAGAGGAACGAGCCGGGGGTGTAACCATTCTCGAAGCCTTTCAGGCGGAGCATGACCGGCGTGTCCACAGCGAGACGGAACACGCCCAGTACGAACCCGGAAATCAAGGCGGCAAGACAACCTTTGCCGTTGAGTCGCTTGAAGAACACGCCGAGGAAGAACACGGTGAAGATGGGCGGCGCGAGGTAGCCCTGCATGGATTGGAGGTAGAAGTAGAGTCCTTTGGAGCCTTTGATGACGGGGATCCACATCATGCCGATGCCGACCATGACGACCGTGGCAATGCGTCCGATGTGAACGAGCTGGTGTTGCGAGGCGCCCGGTCGGAATTTTTCGTAGAGGTCAACGGTGAACAATGTCGAGCAGGCGTTGAACGTGCCCGCGAGCGAACTCATCAGCGCCGCCAGCAATCCAGCAACAACAATGCCGCGCAGCCCGACCGGCAAGACATGCGCGACCATCAGCGGAAACGCCGCCTGGCAGGCGTCCGCGTCTGGTTTACCGCCCGGTCCGAGCAGTTGGCTGAAGGCAGGCACCTTGCCCGAAAGCGCCAACGCCATGCAGATCATGCCGGGGATGATGAAAATGAAGACGGGCAGAAGTTTCAGAAACGCCGCGCAGATAGACCCGCGGCGCGCCTCGCGTTCGCTGGGGGCGCCGAGGGTTCGTTGGACGATGTACTGGTCAGTGCACCAGTACCAGAGACCGATGATGGGGGCGCAAAACAGCATCCCGAGCCACGGGAAATGCCCGTTGAAATACCAGGCCATCCGTCCGGTCTCCTTCACGGGCGCCCATGTACCTTCCACTCCCGCGGGCACGAGCGGCTTCCAGAGATTGAACATGTCCGACGGCAATATCGCTCGCAACTCGCTCCACCCGCCGAGTTTGCTCAGGCCGAAAACCGTTACCAGCACCGAGCCGACAATCAGAATGACGGTCTGAATCGCTTCGGTGTACGCCACGGCGCGAAATCCGCCCAACACCGTGTATGCGCCCGTCGCCGCCAGTACCGCCAGCGAACCGACCCAAAAACTGTCAAGCTGGATGGGGCCGAGATTCAATTGCAGCTCCGGCAACAGCGTCCCAAACACCACGCCGCCCGCGTAGATGCCAACGGCGAGTTTGGTCAACGTGTAGGCGACCAGCGAGATGATGGAGAGCACCCAACGGGCGGAAGGTGAAAATCGTTTCTCCAGAAACTCCGGCATCGTATAAACCTTCGAGCGCACATAAAACGGCACAAACACCCACGCCAACACCAGCAGACACCACGCATGAAGCTCGTAGTGCGCCATCGCCACACCGTCCGTGCATCCCGACCCGGCCAGGCCGACAAGATGTTCCGAACCGATGTTGGAAGCGAAAATGGAAGCGCCGACAATCCACCAGCCGAGATGGCGTCCTGCCAGGAAATAATCGTCGGCCGTGTCCTTGTTCTTGAGCACGCACCACCATGTGATGCCGAGCAACAGACCGAAATAAGCGGCGATGACCAGCCAGTCCACACCGGTAAACATTGAAGCGGCAAGCATTGGATTCAACATAGGTTCTTCTCCCTTGTCAGTTTGGGCGGTGGATTACACCACAAAGACGTCCTCAGCGCAACCACCGGCTTGACAATGCTCAGAGGCGAGCATTTACTCGCCACGCCATGATCAAACTCAAACAGTACGAAGCGTGGTTCGTTACGGGGAGCCAGCACCTCTACGGACCGGAAACCCTCAAACAGGTCGCCGCCAATTCCCAAAAGATTGCCAGGACGCTCGCCAGCGCCTTGCCGCTTAAGGTCGTCTTCAAGGCGGTTCTAACCACGCCCGACGCCATCGCTCAGCTTTGCCGCGAGGCCAACAACGATCCCCATTGCGTTGGCCTGATCTGTTGGATGCACACATTCTCGCCCGCCAAAATGTGGATCGCGGGACTGACCAGCCTGCGCAAACCGTTGGCCCACCTCCACACCCAGTTCAACCGTGAAATTCCCTGGGCCGAGATTGACATGGATTTCATGAACCTCAACCAGGCCGCTCACGGCGATCGCGAATTCGGCTTCATCTGCACGCGCTTGCGGAAAAACCGCGCCGTCGTCGTCGGTCACTGGCAGGACGCCGAGGTGCAGGCCGAACTCGGCATTTGGGCGCGAGCCGCCGCCGCATGGGCAGATGCGCAAGGCGCTCGGATTGCCCGATTCGGCGACAACATGCGCGAAGTCGCCGTCACCGAAGGCGACAAGGTCGAGGCACAGATCCAACTCGGCTATTCCGTCAACGGCTACGGCGTCGGTGACCTCGTAAAATCTGTCAATGCCGTTACCAAAGCCCGTGCCGAAAACCTTGTGAAGAAATACCTCGCCGAGTACAAGCACGCGCCCGACATCAACACCGACGCGCTCCGCAGCGCCGCAAAAATCGAGTTGGGAATGCGCGATTTTCTCGACGCCGGCGGTTTCAAGGCGTTCACGACAACGTTTGAGGATTTACACGGCCTCGATCAACTCCCCGGTCTGGCCGTGCAACGGCTCATGGCCGACGGCTACGGGTTTGGCGCCGAGGGCGACTGGAAAACCGCCGCGCTCGTGCGCGCCATGAAAGTTATGGCCGACGGCCTGCCCGGCGGAACGTCCTTCATGGAAGATTACACCTATCACCTTGTCCCCGGTGGTGCGAAGGTGCTCGGCGCCCACATGCTCGAAGTCTGTCCCACCATCGCAAAAGATCAGCCGTCCTTGGAGATTCACCCGCTCGGTATCGGCGGCAAAGCTGATCCCGCCCGTCTCGTGTTCAATGTGCCCGCCGGCCCCGCGCTCAATGCCTCGCTTATTGACATGGGCAATCGGTTCCGCCTGATCGTGAACGAAGTGGATGTCGTTGAGCCCGAAGCCGACCTGCCGCGGCTGCCCGTCGCCCGCGCCGTCTGGGTGCCGCGTCCCAACCTGAAAGTGGCGGCAGGCGCATGGATTTATGCGGGCGGCGCCCATCACACCGGTTTCTCGCAGGCGCTTACGGCGAAACATTTGGAGATGTTCGCCGAGATGGCGGGAATCGAGTTTGTGCGCATCGGCGCCGACGCCGATGTCTCCAAAATCAAACAGGAGCTTCGTTGGAACGAGGCGTACTACGCTACTTGACCGCCAGCTTGTAGATCATCGTGTGGGTGTAGGTTTCGCCGGGGCGGAGGACAGTGCTGGGGAAGAGCGGCTGGTTCGGGCTGTCGGGGTAATGCTGCGGTTCCATGCAGAAGCCGTAGCGGTGTTTGTACACCTTGCCGCCTTTGCCGGTGATGGTGCCGTCGAGGAAGTTGCCGCAATAGAACTGCAGGCCGGGTTCGGTCGTCCAGACTTCGAGGACACGCCCGCTGTTTGGCTCGGTCACTGTGGCGGCGAGCGAAAGCTGTTTCTCGAATCCTTTGTTTAAAACCCAATTGTGATCGTAGCCGCCGCCGAACTTCAATTGTTCGTCGGCAACATGGATGCGCTCGCCGATGGTGTGAGGGGTGGTAAAGTCGAACGGAGTGCCTTTGACGGGGCGAATTTCGCCGGTGGGGATGAGCGTGCTGTCCACGGGAGTAAAGGCGTTTGCGTTGATAACAACCACGTGGCCGAGGATGTCGCCGTTGCCCTGTCCGGCGAGATTGAAGTAGGAGTGCTGGGTGAGGTTGACGACGGTGGGTTTGTCGGTCGTGGCGGTGTAGTCGAGGCGCAGTCCGTTATCGGCAGTGAGTGTGTACACGGCCTTGACCAACAGATTGCCGGGATAGCCTTCTTCGCCGTCTTTGCTGAGATAGGTCAGTTCGAGGGCGGGGCCGTTGGCGGACTCGAAGGGGCGAGCGTTCCAGAGGACTTTGTCGAAACCGACGAGGCCGCCGTGGAGGGCGTTGGGACCGTTGTTGGTGGCAAGGGTGTAGGTCTTGCCGTCGAGGGTGAACTTACCCTTGGCGATGCGGTTGCCGTAGCGGCCAACGAGACAACCGAAATAGGGTGTTTCCTTCAAATAACCGGCGAGATTGTCGTAGCCGAGAACGATGTCCGCAAACTGGCCGTTGCGGTCAGGAGCCGTCAGACTGACGACAATGCCACCGTAGTTGGTGATTTTGGCTTCGACGCCGTTTTTGTTGCGCAAGGTGTAGAGCATGACGGGTTTGCCGTCCTTGGTGGTGCCGAAGGGTTCTTGTTGGATGGTCATGGACTTGTCTCCCGATGGTTTGCGGCAACAGGTGCTGCAGCCTGTGGCAAGCGTGACGCTGAGTGCGATCAACAATGCGAGGTAACGTTTCATGTTTGTTTCCTTTACCAAAAGATAATGTAGAGGGCAACGGTGAGGGCGACAACCACAAGGCCGAACCGCTTTGCGCCCTTGGACTGGGTGATGTCCATCGCGGGGTTGACAGGAAGGTCAACGGGTTGGGGGAGCGGTTTCAGCAGGGTGATGATTGTCAACACCACCAACACGATGCCGAAACAGAGAGCCATGCGGTCGAGGAACGCCCAGTTTTTGACGCCGGGAACAAACCACTTGAAGGCACCGTAAAGGATGGGGTTGAGAACCAGTCCGACCGTGCCGACGATGCGCGGGGCACGATGAACCAGCAGCCCGAACAGGAAGATGGCAAGAATGCCGGGCGAGATGAACCCTTGGAATTCCTGGATGAAAGTGAAAATGCCGCCAAACTGGGGGTTGCCCAGTTGCGGGGCGATGACAATAGCAATCAACACGAAGACCACCGTACAAACGCGACCGGCCGTGACCAGTTCGTACTGCGAAGCGTGTTTGCGAAGCTTGTGATAAATGTCCATCGTGGCAATGGTGGACGCGGAATTAAGCATCGCCGCCAGCGAACTGACGACAGCCCCAAAAATGGCCGCAAGAACAAACCCCGCAAGACCATTAGCCGCCTTGCCCTGCGGCAGCAACCGTCGCAAAATGGTCGGAAAAGCGGCGTCGTAATCATACCCGTCAAGGGATTTTGACACCGGTTTGTTTTGGAGCCGGGCCTGTGCGACAAGGTTGTCATTGAATTTTGCCAGCCCCTCCGGATCGGACGGCAGTTGGGTGACGGCTACTCCGAGTTTTGCGGCATTGTATCGGGCGATTTCGAGGGCCTTTTCCGGTGCCGCCTTCACAAAATCACGATGAAAAAGGAACACCTTGTCGGCTTTGGCATCGTATTCCGCCATGATGGGCGCATTCTTTCGGATCGCTTCATTGCGCAAATCCTCGCGGAACAAATTGTAGGCAAGGATACCGGGAATGACGACCACGAACGGAATCAACAACTTCAGAAAAGCAGCGAACACAACCCCTTTTTGACCGTCCGCCAGCGACTTGGAGCCGAGCGTGCGCTGGGTGATGTACTGGTTCAGCCCCCAGTAGAAGAAATTTGGAATCCAGAGACCAATCACCAACGCTGTCCATGGAACCGCCGGATCAGTGGCGGGCCGAACCATGTGAAGCTTGCCGGCGGGCAGGGGAGCGTCGTTGAGCATCCAAAAACGCGACCATGACGAAGCATGGGACAGTTTCTCCGCCGTCACCTCCGGCGAAGCCGCGGTGGCCGCCAGAGCTGCGGGATCAGCGCTTCCCAAATGACGCAACGCCAGACAGAGCACCACAGCTCCGCCAATAATCAACGCGGCACCCTGTATCAGATCGGCCCAGGCACATGCCTTGAGGCCGCCCGCAAAAACGTACACGGCCGCCATGATACCGATGATCCAACAAGCCACGGTGATGTTGCCAAGATCAAGACCCAAAAGAGTGGTTCCCTGAAAGAAAACGCTGATGACTTTTGCGCCGGAAAAAATAACCGAAGCCGTGGGGACACCGACGAGAATGATCATGGTACAGATGGCCATGATGGTGCGGGCAAACACATTGTAACGGTACTCCAGAAATTCAGGGATCGTATAAATGCCGCTCTTCAAGAAAGTCGGCAAAAAAACAAACGCAACGACAACCAGCGTAATGGCGGCCATCCATTCATAACTGGCAATGGCCATCCCCAGCCAGTCGGCGGCCTGACCGGACATGCCAACAAACTGTTCCGTTGAAATGTTGGCGGCAATCAACGAAAACCCAATCAGCCACCACATCAGGCCGCGTCCTGCCAGGAAGTAATCACGGGCACCGTGATCACTGTGCGTTTCCTCCCCTGTGCTTTTCCACAAACCGATCGTGATGACGCTGACGATAAAGCCGACAAAGACAGCCATGTCTATCCAACTCATATGTCTGGGGCCTCCATTTAGATGTTGATGGCAGTTGGCGCGGAGAATCTCAAAAGCTCTCCCGAAAGTCAACGGCACAACAGAAACGCCCAAAT
>CAZISE010000045.1:0-26013 GCA_964541945.1 uncultured Verrucomicrobiota bacterium | reverse complement strand
GTGCGCCCGGCCTACTTACAACCACAACCCCCATCCCACTCAAAATGCAATCGCCCTGACCGTGGACAAGTCTGCCGTTGACATACAAAGGTAATCTTGTAAGATGCGCTGTACGGTAAGGTTTCGTATAGGCTTCCCCAAGACGGGCAGCAGTGCAAGGTGTATCCCACGCAGGCAAACCCAGGAAAACCATCCATAGGAGTTAGTTGAATCATGGCTGCCAATAAAGTCGAGTTCCCCACCCACAAACGCCCCACTACTGACGTCAGTATCCCTCTGATGCTGGGACTGGGCCTGTTAGTTACCATCGTGCTCTTTGGCGCTTTATGGCCATTGCCGTCAACATCATTCGTTCGCGATGTGTTTCTCGGCCACGCTTCGGAAGCGGAGTTGAAGGCCGGCAAACTCAATTATGACATCAAGAACGCCGGTTTTACCTTCTTGATCACCTACATGTGGGCGTTGGCCACGGTGGGCATCATTTTGAAATTGCTCCGCGTCCGCAAGGAACGAGCGCGGTTGGAGGAAGACCTGGTGCCCGAGAACCTGGATTTGACCAAGATGGAAGAAGTGGTCGTGGCGCATGAGAAAATCCTTGCTCATCCGGAGCTGACCGACAGCATTGCCCTTACACGTATCGCGCGCGTCTTGGCCGTCTATATCAACACCCAAAACACCGAGCGTGCCGTGGAAGCCGCCAAAGAGGAATCGGAATTGGACGCGGCGGCTTCCGATTCGTCCTATCGCATGACCCGCCTGTTTATTTGGGCGCTGCCCGTGTTGGGGTTCATCGGCACGGTGTACGGCGTCAGCTTGGCGGTCAGCAACTTCGCAGGCTTCTTGCAGGGCGCAGTCACCCCGGAAGCGATCAAGGTGCAGGTTGGCTTGATCACCACCGGCCTTGGTGTGGCGTTCTACACGACGCTGTTGGGCTTGATTTTCGCCACGATGGCCGCCTTCAGCAGCCTGCTCATGGAGCGGACCGAGGAAGCGATGCTGGAAAGCGTTGACGAGTTGGTCGAAAATAATCTGATCTTGCGTCTGCCTACCGAGTTGGAACAGGCCAAAGAGGCTTTCCCTGTCGAGGAAATGGTTAACGCGATCCGTCAAGGCATGGAGAGCGTCACCATGAAACAGCAATTCCCCGTGGAAGAACTGGCGCAAGCCATTGACGCTGGGTTCCGTCGTTTGCCAAATCCGGACCGCTACGAGGAGGTGTTCTCGCGGGCGATTGCCAAAGCGGGCGACCTGATCAACCAAAAGTATGACGAATTCGCCCAAAGCTATGAGCGTCGCGTCGGCGAATTGGGTTCCCAACTGGGTGGAAAACTGGAACAGGTGGGGAACGCTTTCAACAGCGGAACACAACGACTCGTGCAGCAAATGAACGAACAATCCCAGCGTCTGGCACAGGTGTTGACAGAGATGGAAGGGCGCCAGAGCGAGCGCATGAATGCCATTGTGGACGAGATGAAACGATTGGCCCAACAGATGCCCGAGGAATTCCGCAAAGCACAGGAACGCTACCTGGAAACACAAGCCAAGCAGGAGCAGCGGACCGCCGAACGCTTCGAGGAACTCACCGAGCAAATTGCCACCATGGGCAAAGAACAGACCGAACAATTCAGCGAAGCTCACGAGCGTTATCTCGACGCCATTGCCGACCTGGACATGAAAGAAATCGCCCGCTGGGAAAAAATGGTGTCGGATTTCAACCAATTGTCCTCCCGTCTCGCCGAACAGTTCAAGCAAGCCGTGGCCTCGCTCGATTCGGCGACCGCCCGCTACAGCGAGCGTGTTCAGGAATCCGCGCAAGCGCTCAGCGAGCAACTGGAAAAGGTGCAGGCGCTTGGACAGGAAATCGACAAGGTACTCCGCACCACACAGAGCATGGAAGCCACATTGCGTCAGGTCGGCAGCTCCGACGAATTCCGCCAGACTCTCAGCAACCTGCGCAACCATCTGTCGGCCAGCGACGAGCTGTTGAAACAACTCTCGCGTCCGCGTCGCGTGGTCTTCCAAGAAACACGGGCCGAAGAATAACCCCGCGGAGGAATCGTTCCCGTGGCCAGAAAACGCGCCAAAGGCAAAACAGACCTGGATGTGCTCGGCTTTCTGTCGGTCATGTCCATCGTCACCGGCCTCATCTGCCTGATCCTGTTCGTCATCGCCTTGCGCATTGCGATGAACCCGAAACTGGTCAAGATCGTCTCCTTCAAGCTGTTCAGCAGTAGCCGGGCCAACCCAAACAACCCGAAGGTGCCTTCCTACATTGACTGCGCACCGGACGGTCTGACGTTGTATCCCGGCAACAAAAAGCTGACATGGGAAGATCTTCAGGAACACGGCAATGAGCTGGAGAAGATGCTCGACCGGATCCAAGCCAGAACGGAAGAAGAATATGTAATCGTGATGGTCCGTCCGAAGTCGGTAAAGTTCTATCGCGCCGTCCGCAGCATGTTGAGCAAACGTCCCATTGACATCGGTTACGACGTGATTGATGCGGATTTCAAGGTGAACTGGAGTGAAGCGCTCAAGTCACTCGGCATGGCGGAGGAATAACCAGTCATGGCTGCCCGAATTAAAAAAGGCGATCCCGAAATGCTCTTGACGTCGTTTTGCGACATCCTGACCATTTCCATTTCGGCGTTGTTCATGGCCACCATCATTACCGTGTTCGAGGCGACCAAGGTGCCGGAGCTTCGTATGACACCCAAAGCGATTGTCAGCGGAAAAACGCCGTTTTTCTTTGAGTGTCGCAACAACGAGCTGTTCAACATTGACAAAGCCGGTCTGGACAACCAGGTGGCTGATCTCCTGAACTCGGTTGCTCCCGGCGTCCGTAGCGGTGATCTGAGCCAATTCCTCAAAGCCATCCAGGGACGCCAGGTAACCAACCAGTACTATCGCCTCAACCCCAGTTACCTCTTGGCAGCCATCATGGCCCTGGAGCCAAAACCCGACGCGCCTCCAGGGGAAACGGAAGACAAAATTGAGAACCCCAAGGGAAAGTTCCAGTCCATCCTTGCGCAACTGGACAAGGAGAAACACTACATTGCGTTTTTGGTGCGTGATGATAGTTTTCCCGTGTTCCGAAAGGCGCGGTTCCTGGCGGACGAAAAAGGCTTCGACACTGGTTGGGAATTGTTGGGTATTGATGAACCAATCAAATTCGGCGCCGGCGGAACCACGGTCATGTCGCAGTAGGTATCATTCATGGCGGCTCGCAGCACCAAAGCCCGCGGTCGTAAAGGAACACGGACCAGCAAATGGGTATGGGGCGTACTGGTCGTGCTGTTACTGGCGGTGGGGGTGTTGGCGCTGAATTTCTCACAACGTTTCCAACGAGTAGCTAAGGAAACCGATCAACTACGCAATGTCGTCCAGGAAGCCGCCAGCAAACAGGAAATGATCGTGAAGACCCCGGCCCGCAAAGAGTTCTCGGCCGCATTCCTGCAAATGGCGTTTGGCGACAACCCGCCCTTGTTGGAACAAATCAAAACAGCCCTCTCGCAGGCAATCGGCACCGAACCGGCTCTGGCTCACGGTGATGTGGCCATGATGCTGGTAACGTACCGCGCCGAAGCGGAATTGAAAGATGTCGCCGTCCACGTCTTTGGAAATCTGAACCCGTCCTACCTGCCGAAGTTCAGTTCGGACGGCTACTGGCGCGGCGTCCTGAACGACAAGTTTTACAATATCGGCCAATCCGCCCTCTCCATGCTGGGACGCGAGGTTCTTATCCTGGCAAGTAAAGATGTGGAAAAACGCCAACGCGAATTGTTCGAGGCCGGACTCTCCGGAAACTACCCCATCATCCGCGATTACCTGCACGATCCGGTTTCCTTTATTGCCGTCCTGCCCGAACCCAGCCGATTGTTCACAGACGAATTTCGTCCTTACATGGCCGCCGTCCTGATCAAAGGCAAGGTTTCCCTGGAAGGATTGCGGGCGGAAATGGTCGCCTTGAGTTACGATCCCCAAAAAGCTCGCGAACTGGCGCAGATGCTTTCGGACATGCGCATGATGGCGCTGGGGCTGGCCCGTCTGCGAACCGGAGGTTACAAGGTTGCTTCGGCCGGATTCGATGCCATGACAAAAATGCAGGTGCGCGCAGACGGCCCAACCGTCCTCGCCTACACGGCCATTCCCAAAGAACTTCTGGAACCGGCCCTTCCGCGATTGGTCAACGGACTCGCTCGCGGCATCGGGCGAATCAAACAAGGACCGGGTTATCCCCAGTGAATCGAACCGCATTTGTCACCGGCATGAAGCTTCACCTCATGCTTTTCGTTGTCGCCTTGCTGATGGGAGTGGGAACCACCCGCCTCCCGGCGGCAGAACCAGCAGACCCTAAACTCGCCGTCGCCTATCGCCGCTGTTACTTCGCCCAACAATATCCTCCGGAGATGGTCCGGGAAATTCAGGACAAACTGCAAAACGCGCCACGCGCTCTCGACGTGCTGACCCAACTCGCCAAGGACCCGCGTCCTCAGTTCCGAATCCTGGTGACCCTGTTGCTCGGTGCCCTGGCGGAGGCGGACGGCGCTAAAATCTTGTGGGCACTGTTGGCCGACGAAAACGAATCCGTCCGCCTCGCCGCCTCCGGTGCCCTGATTCAATTGAATCAGTTGACTCCCGTTGCGGGAGACGTCGCCGCCACACGGGACAAACGACCGGAAGTCCGTCGCCTAGCCATTGCCACCCTCGGACGCCTGACCGCCAAAAATGACGAAACGGCTCTCCTCCAGTGTTTGAACGACGAGGATGAACTGGTCCGCGCCGAAGCCGTCACAGCCCTGCAAGGGAAAAAAGGCAAAGAAGTCGAGGACGGTCTCTTGGAGCGGTTGAAAGATAAAAGCGCACAGGTCCGATGGACCGCCGCGCGCGCATTGGGCACTCTTGCGGACGCGAAAAACCAAGCTGTCATAGACGGCCTCGAAACCGCTCTCAAAGACCCTGACTGGCATGTGCGCGCCGCCGCCCTGATGTCGCTCGGCAAAAGCAACCTGATCAAAAACGACAAGATTGCCGATACCATCACCGGCATTTTGAATGCGGATGACTTTGCGCTGGTGCGCGACCGGGCCGCTGACGTTCTTCTGGCGGCCAACAGCGACAAGGTGGCGGAAGCCCTGGCAGAATCCTTGGTCTCCACCAACCGTGCGACCCGTTTTCACACCAGCCGCGCCATGCGCAAGGGACGAATCACGGCTGCTCTGCCGTTTTTGATGAAATACTGCGACCATCCCAACCCCGAAGTGCGCGAACTCATCATGCAGGTATTCGGTGAGATCGGCGGTTCCGAACAACTACCCGCGGTCACCAAAGCGGCCAACGACCCCGATGCGCGGGTGCGCCTGGCGGCCGTTACCGCCTTGCAGGAACTCGTCAAACGCGGAAGCGCCGATTCGTTGGTGGCAAAACTCGACGATCCAGACCCTCATGTTCGAGCGGCGGCCGCCCGCGCCATCGGACAAACCGGCACCAAATCGGTCGTCCCCAAACTGATCTCGCTGCTGCGCGATGGCGACAGTTTTGTGCGCGGCGCAGCGGCGGAGGCGTTGGGCAAACTGGGCGACCGCTCGGCAGTGCCGGCGTTGCTCGGCCTCCTGTCGGGCGAAGGAATCGGAAAAGAAGGAAGCGGATTGTTGATCAGCGCCACCAACGACACCATGGCGGCCACGCTCAAAATGTCGGAGGTCGAACAAAAAGGTATGGCCGCCATGGCTCTTGGCGAATTGCAGGCGACGGAGGCAGTGGACTCGCTTATCAAATACGGTCTCCAATCGCCCGATGCCGAGTTGCGGGCGACTTCGGCGTATTCGTTGGGAAAAATCGGCGATCGCCGCGCGGTTGGACCATTGCAGGATGTCGTGCGCGAGTACTATGCCACCGTGCCGGCCAACGTGGACATTACCACCGTCATTGACCCCGGCACGGCCGTGGTCCCCGACAGCGAACGCAAACGCCGCGAAAAAGAGGTGCGCGTGCGGCGGGCGGTTGTCTGGGCGTTGGGAGAAATCGGCGACCCTGCGGCCAGAGAGATTCTCACCCGCGCAACGGGCGATCAGAACAGTCTGGTGCGCGACTTCGCCGTCGAAGCGCTGGCCAAGATTGCCGAGCGCGAGGAACGCGCCCGGTTGCTCACCGAAAAGAATCCGCCAAAACCCTAGTGATTCCGTCGCGACGGTCCCGGGCAAACCCCGTTGGGAGAGCGTCGGACAAATTCAAGATATTCCTTTGCTTCTGCCGTTGCGAAAGCGCCCTCTTGTGAGGCGGTCGCCAACGCCTGGGTGCCGTTCAAATCGGAGTGGTAAAACAACTTGAACAATCGTTTGATCTCGGCAATGGCCGCGCTCCCAATGCCAGCCCGTTTCAGGCCGACCATGTTGACGGCGTGAACCTCATTGCGTTCCGCCGCAATGGTAAACGGCGGGATGTCCATGGAGAAACGTCCGTTACCCGACAACATCGCCAACCGCCCGATGTGGGTAAACTGGTGAATCACCACGCCGCCGGAAATGAAGGCGCGGTCGCCCACGTGAACGTGTCCTCCCAGCAACGCGGCGTTTGCCAGGATCACGCCGTTGCCGAGGACACAGTTGTGTCCGACATGGCTGTTGGCCATCAGAAAACAGTCGTTCCCGATGACGGTGGCGCTCTCCGGTTCGGTGCCGCGGTGAATGGTGGCGTATTCGCGGAACACGTTGCGGTCGCCAATACGAAGATAACTTCGGGTGGAACGCTGGAACTTCAAATCCTGCGGTTCGTGTCCGAGGACGGCCCCTACATGGATCTGGTTGTCCCGGCCAATCTCCGTGTAACCGGTAATCCACGCATGAGCCATTACGCGCGTGCCGGGACCGATCCGCACGTGGTCGTCAATAATCGCATAAGGGCCAACCTCCACGGATGGATCCAGGTCGGCATTCGGACTAACAATCGCTGTTGGATGAATGGACATGTTTTTTTTATACCGGGTCGCTCTTCGATTTGCACGCCTTCTTCTGTTGCCATGCCGCCATGCCGCCGGCCAGGTTCTTCAGCCGTGTATAACCGTGCTCGCGCAGAAAGTTTAAAGCCCGCAGACTGCGCCATCCCGCCTGACAATACAACACCACCAACCTGTCTCTGGGCAGAAGATCCAATCGCCGTGGCAACTCCGGCAAGGGAATTTTGACGCTGCCGGGAATTTCGGAAACCGCCGTTTCATCGGGATCGCGCACGTCCACCAAGATGAAATCCTCTCCCCGCCCGCGCATCTCCTCCAGTGTTTCCACGCTGATCTCGTCGGCAGGACAACCCGCTGAAACCTCTTGCAACATGGTGATCGTCGGGTTTCGCCCGCACAACGGACAGTCCGGATCGCGCGGAATCCGATGTTCGCGAAAAACCATTGCCAGCGCGTCGAACCGCAGCAATCGCCCCAACAATGGGGTCCCCTTCCCCAAAATTAATTTGACGGTCTCCAGTGCCTGAAGGCTGCCCATCACGCCGCAGAGCACCCCCAAAACACCCGCTTCCGCGCAGCTTGGCACCCGTCCCGGCGGCGGCGGTTCGGGATACCAACAGCGATAACAAGGCCCGCCCAAATGCGGAGCAAAAACGCTGGCCATCCCTTCAAAACGAGAGATGGAAGCGTACACATTCGGTTTCTTCAACATCACGCAGGCGTCGTTGACCAGATAGCGCGTGGCAAAGTTGTCGGCGCCATCCACCACCACGTCGTAATCTTTCAGGATCGCAAGCGCATTGGCACTGGTCAGGCGCTCCTCGTGCGGGATGAATTGCACGTTCGGGTTGATTGCCGCAATCTTTTCTTTTGCGCTCTGGAGTTTCGTTCGTCCCACATCGGCGCTGCCATGAAGCACTTGCCGCTGGAGGTTCCCCTCTTCCACCCGATCAAAATCCACCATCCCTATCGTCCCAATCCCTGCCGCGCTCAGGTAAATCGCCGACGGCGACCCCAGTCCACCCGCACCCACCAGCGCCACTCTGGCCGCCTTCAATCGCTCCTGCCCCTCCCGACCCACCTCCGACAAAATCAAATGACGCGAATACCGGCGCAGTTCCTCGTCGGTCAACGATATGCGGTTGGAAACCACCGGTTCCATGAGTTTCGCGTACTGTAGCGATTTTGGCCGTGATTGCAAACAGCCGTCGAACTGTTACCCGTGAAGAAAAAAAGTTGGTGGAGGTGAGGGGATTCGAACCCCTGACCTCCTCGTTGCGAACGAGGCGCTCTACCAACTGAGCTACACCCCCAACCGTCAAGAGGCAGCGCACTTTACTGTCTTGACCTTTTGCCGTCAACGCCGCACTTTGTAGCCGTTTTGACACCAACATGACAACACCCGTTTCACCCAACGAAGCATTGCCCCTGCACGAACTCAACATCGTGCCGGAATGGATCAAGTCCACCCCCAAATCCTACGAGCAACACACCGGCGAGGACGCCGCTGCCTCCCGTCGGGATCGCAATCGCCGTCCCCCGCGATCCCGCCGTCCCGAAGCTGAAAGCGCGACCGAATCGCAGCCGGCTCGCCGCGAAGACCGCCGCCCGCAACCCCACGGCGTGCCCACGCGCCAACAACAGCCGCAAGAGCGTCGTCCCTCCACGCAACGCGCTCCCCTGCCCGTGGCACCTCTGGAAGTCAGCTTCCTCCCGGAAGAAAAAGGGCTGGCCGCCATGATCGAGACGATGAAACATTCGCCCCGCGCCTACGCCCTGTTCGACCTCGCCAAGCTCATCCTCAATAAACCCGAACGTCACCTCGTCAAACTCGCGCTTAAACCCGGTGCCGACGGCACCCGTCCACCTCTCTTTCTGGTGCTCGCTGACGAATCCGTTTTCCAGACCCAATCGGACGCCCTCCACCATCTCTTCCGCCATCACAGCGACAAACTCTGCCGCCAGGAAAAGAAACCCTGCGATCCGCCCAAAGGCAATTTTACCTGCATCAACCGTTGCGGCATCACCGGCGAAGTGTTCGGCCCCCCCAACTATCACGAATATCAGTCCCTGCTGGTCCGTCATCACCAGCGCCGGCTCCGCCATATGCCCTTTGAAGAATTCAAGGCGCGAATCCAGTCGTCCAAAGACCCTGACGCCATTGCCAAATGGATCGAGTCGAAAAGTTTCATCTACGAATACCATTGCCTCCTCTGCGCCGAGCCGAAAATTCTGACCTCGCGCGACGAGTTGGAAAAACACATCACCGAGACCCATCTTGCCCAACTCATCACCAGCGCTCCCGAACTCCAAATCAGCGGAGCCGCCAGCCGTTCCCAACCACGCGCCAGCATTGCCGAAGCCCTGCGTTTGGCCTGGATCGCCGAGCGAAAATTCCCGCTTCGCACCGCCCAAACCCTCAGCGATCGCCTGCGCCCCGAAGGATTCCACTTCTTCAAACACCGAAAAGGCATCACCTACGTCAGCTCCGTCCGCCCGAAACGATTCGAGTCCCTCGACGGCCTCAGCGACCAGGTCCAAAAAATCATCACCTTCCTGCGCGCTCATCCCGACAGTGTCCGCAAACAACTCGCCGAGAACCTGCAACCCACCGACGAGGAGCGTCTGTTGGCCGACCTGCACTGGCTGATCCAGGAAGGATACGTCGTCGAGTTTGCCGATGGCCGTCTCTGGGCGCTGGAAAACCGGCCGCCCACTCCACCCGCGCCGCCCGCACCCCCTGCCACGGAACCGCCGGCGACCATCGAAACCGCATCGGCACCCGAATCCTCCGCATCCACTGCCACTGCCCCTGCCGCCGCCGAACCGGTTTCGCCACCCGAACCGGCGCCCGCTGCGGTTACCGACGCGCCGCCTCAGCAACCCTCTTCCCCATCCGATGCAACCACTTCCTGAGAGGTGACCAACCGCGCCCCGGCGACGGCCATTTCGCGCAACGCCTGTTCGCCATCGCTGGGCTTCACATTCACAGCGCGGACGGCATCGGTAACGACAAACACGTCGTAGCCGCGTTGGCAGGCATCGAGCGCGGTCGCTCGCACGCAATAGTCCGTTGCCAACCCCGTCAGATACAGGGTCTGCACCCGGGAGCGCGCCAACAGTTCCTCCAGACTCCGCCCCTGCTCGTCCCGACCGTCAAACTCCGAATAACTTTCGCGGTCGCGGCGGCTGGCTTTACGGACGATGTGAGTCATGCGGCGACAATCCAGTCCTGGATGCAACTCGGCGCCGAAGGTGCCTTGCACACAATGCGGCGGCCACGGCCCCCCTGCGCACGGAACGAACAATGATCGGCGGGATGCCAGTCCATGCCGGCCACCACCAGCGGAAACAGCGGTAACAGACGGTTGATGACCGCCACGACTTGATCGCCGCCGGGCACCGGCAGCGCACCGCCGGGGCAAAAGTCATTCTGGACATCCACCACGATCAATGCGGCGTTGAAAAATCTCGCGTTCAAGGCGGTTCCGTTCGGTTTGTAGTTGCCGGCTGAACTCCACCGGGTAGTCCCCGTCGGGTAACCGTTTCAATTCCTCCGACGCGCGGGCGCGGGCGACGGCCAGCGGCTCGGCCACGGTCACTGGCACCAGCAACGGCTGCCAACGCTCGCCCGGTGGAGGTTCATCCGCTCCCGCGATCCGGTCGCGGACGTAACGCCCCTCAACGTCGCGCTGTCGCCAGACCTGTTTCGGTCCCGGATAGGTTTCTTTGCCGGGACTGAGCTTGATACGACCGCCGGAAATGGCCACCAGTTTGTACACCCCATTCACCACTGGCGCGTCGGCGGACGTGGACAGTTCGGTGCCGACACCAAACGCGTCAATCGGCGCCTCACCGTCCAGCAGCGCGACAATGCGTTCCTCGTTGAGATCGCCGCTGGCAAAAATTTTCGTTTGCGTCATGCCCGCTTCATCGAGAAGGCGTCGGACCTGTTTGCTTTGGGCGAGCAGGTCGCCGCTGTCGAGACGAACGGCAGGAACCCGTTTACCCGCCAATGCGCGGACTGCGGCGGCCACGTCGTAGGTGTCCAGCAGGATGGTAGCGGTTTCAGGAAATGTCCGCAGAAACACCTCAAACGCTTCCGGTTCGTCCTCAAACGCCATCACAAATGAATGCGCCATCGTCCCAACAATCGGCACCCCGAAACGACGACCGGCCTCGACGTTGGAGGTGCCACTGCAACCGCCGAGATATGCCGCCCGCGCCGCCAACATGCCCGCCTCGGGGCCGTGTGCCCGTCGCGAGCCAAACTCGATGACCGGCCGTCCGCGGGCGGCCGCAACCACACGGGCGGCTTTGGTGGCGATCATCGTCTGAAAATTGATTGTGGCCAGCAGGAAGGTCTCGGCGATTTGCGCTTCCACGATCGGCGCGGTCACCCGCAACAACGGCTCGTTGGCAAATGCGACCGTTCCTTCCGGCATCGCCCAGACCTCGCCGCTGAACCGCAACGAGGCCAGGTATTCGAAAAAGCGGGGCGTAACATGGCGAAAGGCAGGATGAGCGCGCAAAAAATCAATCTGCCCGGCATCGAAGTGAAGGTTCTGAAGAAATTGCAACGCCTGTTCCAGTCCCGCCACGATCAGAAACCGCCGACGGGGCGGCAGTTGGCGAACAAACAGCTCAAAAGTCGCCGGGTCCGTTTTACCCGCCTCAAAGTAGGCGGCGGCCATTGTTAGCTCGTACAAATCCGTCAACAGTGCGCCGGTGTTCACGAGAAAAACTATCGGAGTTGCGCGATCGCGTCAACGCTGCCAGAATGCGGCTCATGAAGATCGAAGCGCTCTACGAGGACGCCGCCCTGTTGGCCGTCAACAAGCCCGCCGGGCTGTTGGCCGTACCCGATCGCTGGGACAAGGCCAAAGACAATCTCGTCGCCCTCTTGCAGGCCGAGCGGCCCGGTCAGCATCTCGCCAATGTCCACCGCCTCGACAAAAACACCTCCGGCGTTTTTCTCCTCGCCAAAAACGCCGACGCCTTCCGTCGGTTGGCGCGCCAGTTCCGACAACGCCAGACTCGCAAACTCTACCTTGCGCTCGTCCACGGCGATATAAATGGTCGGGAACGCGTGATTGACCAGCCGATTGCCCCCGATCGTAAACGGCCCGGTTTCTCCCGCATAGACTCGCGCGGAAAATCCGCCTGCAGCCTGCTGCGGGTACGGGAACAGTTTCGTGGATTCGCGCTTGTCGAGGTCGAGATCGAGAGTGGTCGGCACCATCAGGTTCGTGTTCATTGCCAGCAGATCGGCCATCCGCTGGTCGGCGACCCCGATTACGGCGGCAAGCCGCTGTTATTGTCGCAACTGAAACGCGGCTACAAAATGAAACCCGGCGAACCGGAGCGCCCCCTGATGGCGCGGCCCGCCCTCCATGCGGCCAGTGTCGTGCTCGTGGAACCGTCCGTGACAATCACCGCGCCGTTGCCAAAGGATTTTGAGGTCGCCCTGAAGTACCTGCGCAAGTTCGCCGCGTAACCGATTATTTTTCCCATTGGAACGCTTCGGCGTAAGGGGCGGCGCAGGAGAGTTCTTGCGCGGTACGGCGGTTCAGGTCGAGGATGCGGTCGTCAAATCCGTGGCCGCGAAGCTGCCGGTTACGGTGCTCCTGCGAGCGATGATGGAGCAGGAGTTTCCGTTTCCATTGCGCCGTTGTTTCGTCGAACGGCGTATAGAGGTCGCAGCGGAAATCGAGCGTTTTCGGGTCTCGAAACAGCAGCGCGGGCAGCCGGGAGCATTTTCGGAACATGGCGTGGGCGCGGCGGTGGCCGGTATTGGTGTCGTGGTAGTGCGGGAGAATAACGAGATCGGGCTGGACCGTGTCCAACAGGTGTTGGATGACCTGGGGGGCTTCGATGGGATCACCGTGGGCGTCTTCGGGCAGGCGCAGAAATGTCAATGCATCATCGGGCAGACCGAAGAAAGCAATGCTGTCGCGCTGTTCCTGTTCGCGGACGGCGGCTTTTTCAGCCGGCGCGCAAAAGGAATCGAGCACGCCGCTAGCGCTGCCGCTGAGGACGGCGACGCGGATGAGATCGCCGCGTTGATGGAAGAAGCGCATGGTGACGCCGACGGAATCGAAGTCGTCGGGATGCGGCGCGAGCACGAGGACCCGCTGGCGCGGTGGCCATGAGAGGGTGGTGATGTCGCGGGGGATCATTCGTCGAGCAATTGCCAACAGTACCAGAGCATTCGTGGGAGATGGAAGGGGCCTTTCCACATGTTGCCCTTCAAGGGTACCGAGACGCTGCCGTCGCGGTGAAGATAGCCGTACCATTCGCCGAATTTTCGGTCAGGAAAACGGCGGAAACTCCAGTCGTGGACCATCCGATGCCAGCGGGCGTATTTTTGGTTGCCGGTAAGACGGTATGCCAGCAGCGTCGCGATGATGGTTTCGTTGTGGGGCCACCAGAACTTCATGTCGTGCCAATACTCCTGCACTGGTTTCCCGAGCACATCTACAAAGTACAACATCCCGCCGTATTTCCGGTCCCAGCCGCGTTCCCACATCCAGTCGAGCATGTTGCAACCGAGCGTCACCAGGCCGGTGTTGCCGCGTCGTTGTCCCTCGCGCAGGATGAACCACGCGGCTTCGATGGCGTGGCCGGGATTGAGCGTGCGTCCGTCGAAATGATCCAGAATCTCGCCGTTTGGCCCGACCGTTTCCATCACCGCCCGTTGTCGGGGCTTGACGAAGTAGCGTTGAATCTCCCCGATGCAGCGGTCAATGACCGGGTTGACCGATTCGTCGCCGAGGTTGGCCCGCAATTCTTGCGCTGTCGCGATGGCGATCATGCGCGGTCCCAGCCCCATCATTGGGCGAGTCGGCTCGAACTTTGGCATCATCACACCCGGCTCGAAACTGTAACGCAGATAGGTTTGCCAGCATGTTTGCGCCTGCGCCACGGCGCGGGACTCACCGGTGGCTTTCGCGTAGGCCGCGAGGGCAATGGCCGCAAAGGACTCGCTGTACACGTAGCGGCGCATTCGCAGCGGTTTGCCGTCGCGGGTAACCGTAAAATACATTTTTCCGTCGGGCGCAAAACAATGACGGCGGATGAATTCGATACAGCTTTTTGCGGCTGCCAGCCATTCCCGGCGTCGCTCGACGGTGTTGTAGAGGGTGGCGAACATCCAGGCGGCGCGCCCCTGGAACCAGACGGATTTATCGGTGTCCAGGACCGAGCCGTCCCGATCCAGTGCCGTGATGATGCCGCCGTATTGGCGGTCCATTCCGTGGTCGAGCCAGAACGGGATCACATCGCCGAGCAGGGTGTCTCGGTAGGTTTTTCGCAGTGTGTTCGTGTTCATGGGCACTCCAAAGCCAGTCGTGCCAGGCGTTGTCCGACCGGCTGTTTGTCGGGCGGATGCACATTGTTCGGGTCTACGGGCAAATCCATCGTGACCGCCATTTTGACGTTTGGCAATGTTTTTGCCAGTCGCGCTTGTTGGTCGCGGAAGGCCGGCCAGTGCGGGCGGTTCATCCGCGGCAACTGCACGAACAAAAAGGGGAACTCGCGTCCCCACTGTTTCCGCCAGTCTGTGACCAAGGTCGTGAACAACATTTCGTGTTGTTTCACGCGCCAGTCGGTTTCCGCATTGGATTCGCCCTGATACCAGATCACGCCGCGCATCGCCATCGGGACGAGCCGGGCGATGCCGGCCTCCCAGAGGAAACCGGGATCAAAGGGATGAGCCGCTCTGTTCGGGCCGAGGTTCTCCTTTTTCCGTTTCAAACACCAGGGATCGAGCGGCATGTCCGCTGGCAGAAGTTCTCGCCGAATCCATGCCTCGGTGGGGCTGCCGCCGACGGCGAGGTGGATGATGCCGATCGGGATTTTCTGCGCCGCGCGGAGTTCCTTGCCGAAATAATATGCCACGGCCGAAAAATTCCTGGCGCTGGAGGGGGTGCAGGGCTGCCAGTTCCCCCGGTAAAACTTTTCCGGCGTCAGCCGCTCCAGCACTTCCCTGTCAAACGGTTTTGAAAAATAGTATTGCCCGGCAAACGACCAGTTACAGAGGCGAAACCCGTTGTCGCGAGCCGCGTCCAGTTCCTCTTTGGCGCGGGAATCTTTGGCCAGCGGCCACTCCATGTTCGACTGTCCAGCGGCGATCCAAACGTCGCCCACGAGAATGTTGGTGAAGACCGTGTGGTTGACGGTGAGTGTTCGCGGTGTGGCATCGGCCTGAAGCGGGTCTAGCGTGACAAGCCATCGTCCGTCCGCGGCGGCGGTTCCAACCTTGTGTTGGCCTGCGAACTCGACGATCACCGATGCACCGGGCGGCGCCGTGCCCCAAAGGGGAACCGGCATGTCGCGTTGCAGCACCATGTGCTCGCCAAACACCAATGCCAGAGCCAGCGCTGCGTTGGTCATGGCGCGGTCAACCAGTCGAGCGGGAAAAGGGCCAACACGATTTTTTCGTAGGCATCTTTCACGCCAGTCTCGTAGAGACACCCGACCCGTCCATCGGCAAGCCGCGTCAGGCAACTGTAAGCGAACCGTCCTGGTTCCAACACTTTCTTGATCGGCCAGGTTTTTCCGTCGTCGTAACTGACGCGTACCGTGCCGTTGCGGCGTTCGGTGCTGTCGGGGCCGGAATACAGCAGGATGTTTTTGTCGAAGGAATACCGAAACACCGACGCCATACAACCCGGATCGCGCAGATGTTCGTCTTCGGTGATGGACGACCAACTCTGGCCACCGTCGGCGCTGACGGCGATTTTGCGCGCCCGCTTGCCGCCGTAACGGCGGCTGTTGAGCAGGACGGAGCCGTCGCTCAACTCGACCATCTGGACTTCATTGACAAGGCTGATCTGGCCGCCCTTGCTGTTGGGGATATGGGCACCGGGGGCACGTTGTCCCATCTGCCAGGTTTTACCCCGGTCGTCGCTGTACACGGCGTACACATTCCACAAATGCGGGGGGCCTTCGTTGAACGGGATGATTAGCCGGCCTGCATATGGCCCGCGTTGGAGCTGAATGCCGATCCCAGGCCCGCTGGCAATTGTCGTGGCGTCGGTCGGACGTTTGCAACAGCGGGTAATGTCGGTCGGCGGCGACCAGGTTTTGCCATCGTCGTCGCTGTGAATAATCAGCGATCGTACCACTCGTTCACCCTCGTAGCCGGTCGGAAGGTCCCTGGCAAATTCTCGTATTCCGGCCGGATAAAGTTGGTACATCAACAGGATACGACCGCTGGATTGCTCGACAACGGCACAGGGGTTGTTGAGGCTGGCCTTACCGCCATCGGCAATGAGTTGTAAGGACGACCAGCTCTGGCCACCGTCGGCGCTGCGTTTGAGCACGATTTTGTTTTCCGATTGGTCGCCGCGCGACGAGCGGCCCTCGGCAAACGCCAGAATCGCGCCGGTTTTGCTGACGACGACGGAGGGTATCCGATAGGTGTGAAATCCCTCCTGGCCGCCGACAAACACATCCACCAGAGTCACCGCGCCAACCAATGTCATGCTCCAGCTCATGCGTTCACCCATTCGAAAAAACCAAGTTGTTCCAGTTCGCGCCGCAACTTCGCCACCTGATCGGCAGCCAGAGAGGTGTTCGGCAACCGGGCCGGACCGACATCCACACCGAGCATTTTCATCACCGCTTTGGACGCCCCCATGTAACCGTATCGCGCGAGTATCTTCACCAAAAGCGCCGAACGATATTGTGTCCGACGCGCCGTATCAAGGTCGCCCGCCTCAAAGGCCCGCCACAACTGATGATACAGCGGCGCCGCAAAACAGTAGGTACTGCCGACGGCACCTTTCGCGCCCAGTGCCAGCGCAGCCAGCAGCGACTCGTCGTTGCCCCACGGCAAATCAAAGTCGCCAGGCATGTTCCGACAAAGCTGATAGGAATACAGGTCCGGGTTGGTCCATTTGATGCCGGCCAGATTCGGGATTTTCTCGCGGCCCAACGCCAAGAAGTCCGGCATCGAAAGGCTCACGCCGGTCAACGCGGGAATGTCGTAGAAATAAAACGGCAACGACGGCGCGCCACCGGCAATCTGCGCGCAACCATCCACCAGCACCGACACATCGCGCGGCTTGAAATAACTCGGCGCCAGCGCCGACACGGCCAGCGCGCCCATCTGTTGCGCGTGCGCCGCCAGCGCGCGGGCGTCCACAAGGCAATTGGAGCCGACGTGAACAACCACTCGCAGTTTCGTGCCTCGGGCCACTTCGAGCCATCGGGCGGCAAGTTGTCGGCGTTCCTCGACATTGAGCGAATGACTTTCGCCCGTGCTGCCGGCGATGAAAACGGTGGTGACGCCGTGTTCCAGAAAATGGGCGGCCTGTTGTTCGACGACAGGAAGATGAAGCGCGCCGTCGTCCGTAAAAGGCGTGTGCGCCGCCGCCACCAGCCCGTGAAGGTTTGCGGTCATGTCCGTTTCTCCTGTAACGAATTTTCGTCTTCTTGGCGAGGCCGAATCAGCAGCACAAACACCACCGAAAACAACGCCGCACTGGCAAAAATGCCAAAGATGACGTTTAGCGGCACGCGATGATCACGCAATGCGCCAAACCCCCAGTCGGCCACGCCGCCAATGCTGATGCTGACCAGGTTCATGATCCCGTAGCCGGTGGCGCGCAATTCGGGACGAACGATCTGGGAGAGAATCGGCATGTTGTTGCAATCAAACACGCCCCAGCCAAGGCCAAACAAACTCAGAAACATGATCGCCACCGGTAACGTACCGGAGTTGCCCACGCCAAACAACGCGGGAATCAACAACATCATCCCGGCGGCGCTGACAAAAATCCGCCCGCGATCCGTCCGCCGCATGAACCGATCCGCCAGCCAACCACCGAGAAAAGCGCCCAGCAACGACGCGAGGTTGACGTAGAGCGTGGCGGACACACCGGCATGTCCCTGGCCAATGTGGAATCGCTCCTTCAAAATCGCCGGCATCCAGTCCTTCACCACCCACCCGGCCAAAGCCGGCAGCGTGAAATACAACACCAACAACAGGAACGCCCCATTCGTCAGCAACTCCCTCGCGGCCAGCCGCCACGACACCGTGGCGGGCGGCAGCGCATCCGATTTCGGCGCGTCGCGCAACAACCACATCAACGGTACCGCATACACAACGCCGAGCAGTCCCGTGAGATTGAACGCCCACCGCCAGCCCAGCGACGGGGCGTCGGCCACGTAACCGCTGAACCCGCCCACAATGATGCCGCAGTAGATGGCGGTTTGATGAATACCCACCGCGCGGGATCGGGTGCCGTGTCGGTGATAGTCCGCAATCAACGCCAGCGCGGCGGGAATGTAAAATGCCTCGCTGACACCCATCAACGTTCGCGTCCAAAGCAAACCCTCGTACGAATGAACGTGCCCGGTCGCCCAGGTAATGGCCGACCACGCCAACAAGCTCCCGCAGATGGTGATTTTGCGACTGAACCGGTCGGCCAGGTAACCGCCCATCGGACTGAGAAACGCATACACCCACTTGAACTGCCCCAACATCCGCCCCCAGTTGGCCTCCGACCCGATGTCACCGATGTCGCTCATCACCGAAAACTTCATCGCCGCCAGCATCTGGCGGTCGAGATAGTTCAACAACGCCACCGGCCAAAGCAAAGCCACCACCAGCCAGATGTACCGGCCAAAATCAAAGGTCTCTTCTCGCAGACGCGCCGTCATGGGGTTGCCCACACCTCCGGCGAACGCACGCCGGGCCGCGTTTCGCCGCTGGGAATCACTATCTGCCCGTTCCAACGCACCGCCGTGGTTGTCACGCGCGGAGCGGGCAGTTGGCCGACGGTTTTCCAGCCGTTCTCATAGCTCAGAATCTCCGTGCAGAAACCGGGATGCGGTTGCGCCCCGACTTTCGAGCCGTCGTCACCGCCGAAAATCAGCAGCCGTTCCCCGCCGATGGCAGGCGCGGCGGCCAGCGGGCGCGGCAGATCGGGCAAACGTTCCCAGCCGATGGTTGGATGATACCGGTAGGCGTCGCGTAAATAGCGTCGTTTTCCCGCAATCAATTCGACGCCACCCACCAGGTAAAAGGCATCCTTAACGGCTGCCGCCTGCGCCAACATCCGTCCACACCCCGGCCACGGCGGCAACTGGCGCCATTGTTTGCCGTCAAAAGCGAGGAAAATTTTCCGGGTACCTTCCGCCGTTTCGCCCCCCGCGACGTAGATGATGCCGTCGAGCTGTGCCCCGGCGGCGTTGGCCAGCGACAGCGGCAGATCGGGCAGACGGGTCGTCTCGCCGCGACGGTTCAACAGGAAGACATCGGCATACTGTTGTGTCGCGTCGTTGCCGCCGATGCAGACAAGGCCGCGATCGGTACTGATGGAGACACCGTAGGCGAGCGGGCGCGGCAGTTTTCCAACCCGTTGCCACGAACCATCGGAGGCAGTGAGCACAAAGATGTCGTCGTGCCAGACCTTTTTACCGCCTTCCCACGGGAAGCCGTTGGGAAAGTTCGCGCCGCCGGCGACAATCAACGCGCCGTCGCTGACACCCGCGAACGCGCCGGCCACACCCCATTGGTCCGGTAACGCGGCGAGCCGGTGCCAGCCGGCGGCGCCGAGACACAGGGCGGTGATGAGAACGACGTTCATGGGTTATCGCCACGCCAACGGCGGAGCGCCAACAGGGCGAACAGCCCCATCCCACCCAGCGCGCCGGCGCTCGGTTCGGGCACAACCGTCAGCTTGACATCCTGATTGTCCGAATCCAGCCAAAGATAACCCGACAGACCGGTCCCGGCAATGTCGTCAAAGTTGGTCCCGCTGCCCAGTGTCGAACTGCCGTAGCTCAGCGCGTCAAACAACGTGTAGGTACCGACGCCAAACCCGCTGACGGCGCTGAGGACAAACCAGTTGGTCTCCATCCCGGTGAACGAGAGCGCGTTGGTCACGATCACAAGATCGCTGGCACCGGGCGCGCCAAGCTCAACGGCGAGTTGAACGCCGTTGGTCAACGTGAGGTTGCCGACGGTCAGTGTGCCAACCGAGTTACCGGGACTGAGTGTGCCGCCGTTCATGATGACGTTGCCGACGGTGCCAGTTCCGCCAAAGGTGCCGGTGTGGATGGTGATGTCACTGGCGGTATGGGTACCGTTGATGAGGAGGGTACCCGCATTCACAAGCGTGGCACCGGTGTAATCGTTGACGCCGGAAAGGATGACGTGAGCCGCGGCGTTGTTGATAGTGAGGCCGGCGGCAACGGTGTTGCCGAAGTTGTTGTTGTGGATATTGCCGCTGATCACAGTGACACCGTCGCCGTCCAGTGTGAGGGTTCGGCCCGTGGTGGTGTTGTCTTCTGCGAGATAGAGATGGCCGGAAAGAATGGTGAGACCGCCGTTACGGACGGTCAATGTCCGGCTGTTGGAGCCGGAGGAGGTCAGGGTGCCGCCGAGTTCGAGATCGCGGTCTCCGTCAATTGTGAGGTTGCCACCCATCGTGACGGGGTTGGCGATTTTGCTGGTGCCGCTCAGGTTGGTTGTGGCCAGTAGAGTGGCGGCGCCGGTAATGTTCAAAGGGCCGCTGCCGAGGGCGCCGCTGTTGCCCAGTCCCAGTGTGCCGCCAGAGAGCGTGGTGCCGCCCGCATAGGAATTGGCGGCGGCCAGGATCCATTTGCCAGAGCCGTATTTGGTCAGGGTGCTGCCAATTATTGAGCCGGAAATGGTGTTGTCGCCGGTGCCGCTTCCGCCCAAGGCGACGGGACGGGAGGAGGAAGAAGCGCTCCAGGTTCCGCTGAAGGTGACGGAACCGCCGACGGAATCGGATTCCAAGCGGATACCGAGGCTGGAGTCGCATTGGAAATTGGCGGGGACGATGGCCGCGGTGTTGCCGGTGTACCGGAGGATGGAGCCGGTGCCACCGGTGTTGCGAAAGCGGAGTTGGGCGGTGTTGCCGAGCGAGCCGGCCGAGTTGAATTCGAGGATGGTACGAAGTCCGCCGCCCAACTCGATGTTACCGGTAAAACTGTTGGAAGGATTGAGCAGGCGCACGGTGCCGCCGGCGACGCTGCTGCTGAGAAACAAGGCGTTGTTACCGGCGGCTTTGGAGCCGGTCACGATCCCGGCAAGGGTGATGATGCCCGCGCCGGCGGCGTTGAGGGTAAGCGTATTGGCGCCGAGGCTGGTATTGCCGTTGATCGTCAAAGCGCGAGAACTAACCCATTGTTGGGCGGTGTTTACGATCACGTCGCAATTGACCGTCAGTGTGCCACCGGCGGCAGAATTGAGTACAAAACCGGCGCCGGCATAGGCGATATCGGTCGCGCTGGCGCCGTTCAAGGTCAGCGTGTTGCCGGAATTAATGGTGAGATGATAGCCGGAAGTACCGTCAACGCGAAGGCCGCCAACGGTCATGTCATCGCCAAGCGACAGGACACGGGAGGCACCCATGGTGTTGTCAAAGATCAGCGCGTCGGTGGCGCCAATGTTGGAGGGGTGAACGACGCCAAGCGAGTTGGTAACCCAACTGGTCGTGAGATTGAGATTGTTGTCGTCGGCAGTCTTGTAAATGGCGGCGGCGCGCACTGGGCTGACGAAGGGCGCCAAGCAGGAAATGAGCAGTAAAGACGCTGTGGTTTGGATTGTCTTTCTCATGTGAATCCATGCTCCGGTTGTGACGCGCCAAACGTAAGGAGAAAAGCAAACAGTCACAAGGCGGGAGCACTTGTATTTTTTCGATACAAGTAAACTTTCAGCCCAGGGTTTCGCCGGGGAGAAAACGGGGCAGGAGCCGGTGGTCGCGGGGATGAATGACGCCGGAACGAACCACTTCCATGACGAGCCGGCCGAGTTTGCGCGCAAACAGGGACGGCTCGACGCTGTAGCGGGCCACGGTGGGAACGACATGTTGAAGGACGAGATCGTCGTCGCGCGAGATCAGCGCGATGTCCTGCGGGACCCTGACTCCGCGGCGTGCCAGATGGCCGAGAACGGTGAGGACATGATGGGAATGGGAAACCAGCAGAGCGGTCGGATGATTGGGGATGGCCAGGAGCCGATCAAGCTCGGCACAGACACTCTCGCGGGTGCCGTCGTGATGACACACGGTAACACGCGCGTTCGGATGATGGCCGACACCGTCGTGAAAGCCGCGTTCGCTTTCGCGGTCGCCCGCAAGAACCGGCCGGGAGTTGATCAAAGCGAGGTGGCAATGACCTTTGGCCAGAAAACGACCGGCGGCGTGCCGGCAAAGGGCGTAATAGTCCAGGTCCATTGACGGCAACTCCACGCCGCCATGGCGGGAGCCGCAGATCACAGCGGGAAGGTTATGCGCGGAAAACCACCGTTGCATGGTCGGAGTGGATTGATAGAGAATCCAACCGGCGGATTGATGTCGGGCGGTCAGGTTTTGAAGAGTGCCGTTGGGGCGAGCGGTGTAGGCGGCAGGATAAGTGAGCGTTTCCAGACGGTAGCCCTCCTGGTTCAAACGATCGCGGAGGTTATCAATGAGGAATAGCACAAACCGGGGAATCGCCGACAACGAGTGCGGCAGGAAAAAGAAGACTTCGCGACTGGAAGCTCTCCGAGGAACACGGCCAGATGGATGGAGAATCTCGCGGCGGCGTCCCTGGCTGGCCCGGATGAGACGTTCGCGCTGGAGTTGAGCGAGCGCAGCGCGGAGTGTGACGCGGCTGACCTGAAGGCGCGCGCACAACTCGATTTCACCCGGCAGCCAGCGCGCCCAAGCGCCGGACCGAATTTCCTCGCGAAGGATGTCCGCCGTTTGCGCCACGAGAGAAGAACGTTGGGGGAGACGTCGCATTGTGACCGTTTTTAGCGGACCTCATCTCGTTGAGTGGCTCGAACATCGGGCGAGCGCACTTTGCGTCCCTGGCATCTTCCTCCGTCCGACGACGGTGGCAACATCAACGTTGTTTCTGCAGGTTTCGTCCGTGGCAACGGGCGTTTACAATGTCGGTTTTTCGGCCTGAATCCGCCGGCGTTGTTCCTCGAGGTAACGGTTCAGGGCGTTCAAGTAGGCCAGGGCGCTGGCTTCAATGATGTCGGTGCTGCTACCCTTGCCGATCACGATACGTCCGGCGAAATCCACGCGAACGCTGACTTCGCCAATGGCGTCTTTGCCTTTGGTGACGCTACCGACGCTGTAGTCCACCAGGCTGCCCTTGACGCCGGTGATGCGGTCCACGGTTTTGAGCATGGCGTCAATCGGGCCGTCGCCGGTACCGGCGTCGGCCGTCGTCTCTTGCTTGCTGGTGTTGATGAGGCGGACGCTGGCGGTGGGGAGGCCGCCGGTCATGACATTGAGGTAATCGAGTTTCCAGACCTGCGGGACTTCCGTGAACTCGCCTTCCACGAGGGCGCGGACATCGTCGTCATAGACGTATTTTTTCTTGTCGGCGAGCGCCTTGATTTTTTCGGTCACGGTTTTGATTTCGTCGTCGTTGAGTTTGTAGCCCATCTCGGCGAGTTTTTTGCGGACGGCGTGGTGGCCCATGTGTTTGCCCCAGGTGAGTTCGCTGGTGCGCCCCACGTCTTCGGCACGCATGATCTCGTAGGTGGAACGGTTTTGGATGACGCCGTGTTGGTGGATGCCCGATTCGTGGGCAAACGCGTTGTCGCCGACGATGGCCTTGTTGCGTTGTACCACCATGCCAGTGAGGTGGGACACCAGGCGGCTGGTGGGATAGATCTGACGGGTGTCAATGCCGGTGGTGTACCCTTCAAAGGCGTCAGCGCGGGTTTTGAGGACCATGACGATTTCTTCGAGGGAAGCGTTGCCAGCGCGTTCGCCGATGCCGTTGATGGTGCACTCGACCTGGCGGGCGCCGTTCTGGACGGCCGCGAGGGAATTGGCCACGGCCAGGCCAAGATCGTTGTGACAATGCACGCTGATGACGGCGTCTTTGATGTTCGGAACGTGGTCAAACAGGTATTTGATGAGCGCGCCGTACTGGTGTGGAATGGCGTAACCAACCGTGTCGGGAATGTTCACCGTCTTCGCGCCGGCGGCAATGACCGCCTCGGTAACCTCGGCGAGAAACTCCGGCTCGGTGCGCGAAGCGTCTTCCGGGGAGAACTCCACATCGGCACAATGGCTGCGGGCGCGTTGTACGCCCTCGACGGCGCGACGAATGATTTCGTCCTGGGCCATCCTGAGTTTGAATTCGCGGTGAATGGCGCTGGTGGCCAGAAAGACGTGAATACGACCGCGGTCTCCCGCCGGTTTGACGGCTTCGCCGGCGCGATCAATATCCTTGTCCACGCATCGGGCAAGTCCCGCAATGCGCGGTCCCTGAATCTCGCTGGCAATGGCTTTGACCGCCTCGAAGTCGCCTTCGCTGGCGATGGGGAAACCGGCCTCGATGATGTCCACCTTCAGGCGCGCGAGCTGGCGGGCGACCTCCAGTTTCTCGCGGGTGTTCATGGACGCGCCGGGGCATTGTTCCCCGTCACGGAGTGTGGTGTCGAAGATTAAGATTTGTTGGCTCATGTTGTTTCCTTTCTACTCGAACTGTCGGCGCGGGAAAACAAAAAACCCACCCTGACTTTTCGCGTCGGGGTGGGTTTGAGTTTCTACCTGTCGAACCTCAACCCGCCGTTGGCGGGCACGCCCACCGCTCCGACGCGAGTCGGAGCAGTCGCAACGCCAGCAGCAGGTTCAGGTTTTGATTCATGCGAGGGGTACCGTATCAGCTCCGTCAAATTTGTCAACCATTGCGACCGGTCACGCCTTTGGTGCCCGCCGTGATGGCTCTGGCTTTTTCCTTCGGACGCAGGGCGCGTACCGCCGCTCCGGCGCGCCACATCTCGCTGTTGCGGATGGCGGCCAGTTCGGCTGCGACGCGCTTCGGATAATCCTTGGCGCCGCAAACTTTGATGACACGCTCGGCTTCCTTGCCCGAAGCGACACGCTTGTAAAGCTCCTTGAAAACCGGCAGGACCGCTTTCTTGAAGCGCGGTTTCCAGTCGAGCGCGCCACGCTGGGCGGTGGCGCTGCAGTTGGAGTACATCCAGTCCATGCCGTTCTCGTCCACCAAGCGGATGAGTGACTGGGTCAGTTCCTCCACGGTCTCGTTGAACGCCTCGCTCGGCGTGTGGCCATGGGCGCGGAGCACGTCATATTGCGCTTCCATGACTCCGGCCAGACATCCCATGAGCACGCCACGCTCGCCCACCAGGTCGCTGTTGGTTTCGTGCTCAAAAGTGGTCGGGAACAGATAGCCAGAGCCGATGGCGATACCAATGGCCAAACACCGCTCTTCGGCGCGACCGGTGGCGTCCTGCCAGACGGCGTAGCTGGAGTTGATGCCGGCGCCGCTGAGGAAGTTGCGGCGAACATTGAGACCGCTGCCCTTGGGGGCGACCATGATCACGTCCACATCCTTGGGCGGAACGACACCAGTTTTCTTGTGGTAGGTGATTGAGAAGCCGTGGGAGAAGTAGAGGGCGTCACCGGGCTTGAGGTTCTTCTTGATGATCGGCCAGATGAGACGTTGAGCGGCATCGGAAACGAGTAACTGAATGATGGTGCCGCGTTGGACGGCCTCTTCGATGGGAAACAGTGTCTTGCCGGGCACCCAGCCGTCGGCGACGGCGCGATCCCAGTCACGTTTGAATTCGGGCGCCTGACCGATGATGACATTGAAACCGTTGTCTTTCATGTTCAGCGCCTGGGCGGGCCCCTGAACGCCGTAACCGATCACGGCGATGGTTTCGTTTTTGAGAACCTTACGGGCTTTTGCCAGCGGAAACTCTTTGCGGGTGACAACACGTTCTTTTGTGCCGCCAAAATCAATAAGTGCCATGGTGTTTGCTATCTCCTGTTGGTTGTTTGCAGTGGGTGATACACCTACCGTGAACCTGCCCGCAGGTCAAGCCGACGCTGAATCTTGAGAGCGATCAAAAGCGGTAAACAACACGTTATTTTGTAAGAAATGTTTCAGCCTGTCCACCTACAAAAACACCTCCGCCACCCCACTCACGACCCAAATTGGGACAAGTTGGAAGGTGATCCCAATTTGCCCCTCACTTCTGATCACTCCCCTGAATCTTGATTTGTCCCTATAAATGGACGCACACCGCCGTCGGCGACGAC
>CAZISE010000044.1:0-26624 GCA_964541945.1 uncultured Verrucomicrobiota bacterium | reverse complement strand
CTTATCTACCGCCTTGAGCTCTTCTTTCTGCACGCCGTCGGCTATCGTTTTGATTATCCCACGCTTGGCCGCGATTTGCCAGTCGATTTTCCGACCCAATGCTACAATTTCCTCTCGCTTCTCGACACCGGTGTAGCTGTCATTGGCATGGACTTGTTTCTCCTCACTGTGCAGGAGATTGCGGGTCTTTGTTACGTCAGCCACATTTGCGGCAGTGACCACCACCATGGTGTGCACCAGTTTGTTGCAGCGTCCCCGACGGTTGCTGACGCAACAACAGCAGGGCAATTGCATTTAGAAGTGGAGCAGGCGGAGGAGGTAAGCACAACTTTAACCGGTCGCTTTCTGTTTGACGCGTACTCCCACCGCGTGTGGTTTGTCCCGCCGTAGGATGTTCGACGTAAACGCCCACAGCAACGCCAAGTTCTACACCGCGTGACGCTGACACAGCCCATGCGGGTCGTCCTTCATCTGCACGTCCAACACCCAGTGCACGCTGTTCTCCACTTCCCAATGCCCCCGCACCGTGTGCACCGACTTCACCACCGCCACGCTGCGCAGTCCCTCCTGATGCGCCTTGTTCGCCCACCAGTCAATCTGCTCGGCGATCCAGTAGCGCTGTTATTCGTACCAACCATGCTCTTTGTCCAGCGTCTGGTGCGTGGCGTGCGGCACGCCGCGCCACTGGCGCACGATGGCGTCGTCGAGGAAGGTTTTTACTTCCTCGTGCAACACACCGTGGTTTCCTTTCAGTGTCAGTCGTGCTGGCAGTGGCCCAAAAGGGCGATGTCGGTGAAGGCCTGTGCACCGCAGAGCGAAGCGCAGATGCTGATCAGCGGGATGTCATGATGGCGCTTGGCGTGGACGGTGTGCGGGTTGGCAATGGCTTGGAGTTTTGTTTTCAGGTCGAGCAAGGGGGGAGAGATTTATTTTGCATCCCTATCTTCCAACAAAACACAAGGCGAACCGGAAGTAAAAATGTGCTGTTGTAAACCGTCGTGCTCGGCTCACTTACAACCACAATCCCCACCCCACTCAAAACGCAATCGCCCTGAGATCAGGAGAGACTTATAGAACTCATTCGGAAACCCTCCTGAGGGTTATCATGGCACAAACCAGATGAACGATTCCTGTAAAGATGTCCGCACGGTATTCGTGACGCACCACGAGGCGGCGAAACCATTGCAACCACGCATTCGTCCGCTCAATGATCCAGCACCGGCGATACCACCGCAACTTGCGTCCATCTTGATGTATCGCCCAGTGGTTGTTGCGTCGCACCGGAATGATCGGCTCAATGTCAATGTCCCGGCGGATTAACAACAGCCGCAACGGATTGCTGTCATACGCCCGGTCGGCAATCAGCCGCCGCAAGCGCCGTCGCCGTCACCCTCGACCCCGATCAGTCGCGGCCAAGGTGCGGTCCAACAGCTTCACCTCCGCCAGCGACGCACACTCTAGCAGCACACCCAACGGCGTGCCGCACCCGTCCACCAACGCCATCCATTTCGAGTCTTTGCCGCGCTTAGTCGAGCCAACCAACCCCCCGCCTTTCTTGGCGACGACAAAGGTGCCGTCCACAGGCATTCCTGCCAAGCCAGTTGTTGTTTGGCCTCTAGCTGGCACAGGAACGCTTGCCACAACCATAGCAACACCCCGGCCTCGACCCATTCGGTGAGCCGGTCATGGACGGTACTGTGCGCCCCATAACATTCGGGCAGTGCCGCCCACTGCACTACGGTCCACACGCATCCAGAGGATGCCCTCCAAGCAGCGACGGCTGTTGGCGTGGGGCGTCCTCCCCAGGGTCGAGGAGACCGAGGCGACAACTGCTTGTGGATCCGTTTCCACGGGTGATCCACCGACCGCTTCCACGCCAGAATGACCACCTCCTTGTGGCGGACAATTACCCACTTTCAGAAGAACAAGAGGGGTTCCAGATGGGGTCTAGAACTCGCGGTAGGTCTTGCGCAAATAGCGGTTCACATCAGGGCGGCCGGGCACATGAATTTGCCAGCGATTCATTCCATCCCAATAAAACTTTTTCCCGGCACGAATCGCCACATTACCCAGTGCTCCAATCTCTGTCAGAATACTGGCATAATCAAAGTTCGAACCGCACATGGGCCCGCCCTTACAGGCGCGTATCCATTCCTTATGCGGACAGGAGTTCGGAACACGCGGAATGGTCTTGGGTGGACGTTTGAAGTCTTTCATTCGCGATTCGGGAATCAGGCGCGGACTGTTACAGTAATCCGTGCTATCCATAATTGTCCCGTTATCGCCGATGATTAACTGGCCCGAACTCGACAATTTTCTATCCGGCTCCAACTCTTTGGGCCGCGGTGGCAATTTCCCACCATCATACCATTTTAAAGTCACGGGCGGCATGTCGCCTCGCGCTCCGAACTCAAAGGTGATGATGGATGATTTTGGAGCCGTTTCTTCATTGCCACCTTCCACTTCCGCTTCGATGCTGATGGGGGAGGTTAGTTCCAACGCCCATACGGAAGCGTCCATTGTGTGGCAGCCCATGTCGCCGATGGCGCCGCATCCAAAATCCCACCAGCCGCGCCATTTGAATGGCACATAGCAACTGTTATACGGGCGTTCCGGCGCGACACCCAGCCACAGGTTCCAGTCCAGCGTTTCTGGTACCGGCTCGACCTCTTTCGGGCGTTGCAAGTTTTGTGGCCAAATGGGGCGATTCGTCCAAACGTGAACTTCACGGACCTTGCCGATGACACCGGCCTGGATCCATTCTTTCACCAAACGGATACCTTCTCCGGCATGGCCTTGGTTGCCCATTTGCGTTACCACACCGTATTTGCGGGCGGCTTCGGCCATTTTGCGCGCTTCCCACACGGTGTGTGCCATGGGCTTCTGCACATACACGTGCTTGCCCATCTCCATGGCCATCATCGCGATGGGATAATGCATATGGTCGGGAGTCGAAACAATCACAGCGTCAATTTTGTCTTCCAGCTCGCGCAGCATTACGCGGTAGTCTTTGTACTTTTTCGCATCGGGAAATTTTTCGAACGTTTTCTTGGCACGGGCCCAATCCACGTCGCAGATGGCAACAATTTCTTCGCTGCTGGAATTGGCAATGTCGCTCTCGCCTTTGCCGCCGGCGCCGACGCAGGCGATTCGCAATTTCCGACTCGGATCGCAATACCGCTTGCGTGGTGTGCCCAAACGTTCGGCCAATGTGGCGGCGGGGCTTCCGAGAGCGAGCGCCGCGGCAGAAAGGCCGGCGGTTTTCAAAAACTGTCTACGATCCATACCGACTTTAATCATGGCAATGACTCCTTCCTGGGTTAACTTGTGGCGATATAATCAGCACTTTGTGACGTTCTGATTTGGCGGCTATTCAAGCGACGTTAAAAATGATGTGTCCAACGAAGGATGATGCGTTGTCCTTCCGGGCGGTTTTTTGCTCCGACTTCAAAATAGGCGTTGAGAAAAATATGATCATTTTGTGAGAAACTGTAGAGCAATCCCGGCCCGATGCCGATTACTTCCTCGCGGCTGTCCGCCAGGGCAACGCCGTCGAGTTTGGAGTCGGTGATCTGCGTAAGATAATAGCCGTTGATGCCGAGACGCAGTCGTTTCTGGATCACTTCATATTCCGTGGCAAAATTCAGGTGAATGGCCTGTCCCGCCTGGATTTTGCCGGCATGATACATCACCCACGGGTCCGTATTCTCGTCGTTCCACAAGTAATGTAATCGCCACGAGGTGGTCCATTTCGGTGTCAGAAACACCGTGGCGGCCCAGTATGGATCTATTGAAAGAACATTGCTGCCCTGATTGATCGCTTCGTTTCGATTGTAGCGCCCGGTGGGCAACAGGAGCTGAAACTCGAATCGGTGAACGAAGATCGGTCCGTTTTTGCCCAAGATCGGATCCCACTGGAGGAACGGTCCAATCAGCATGTCGCCGAGACCGATATTGTTCGCCGAAAGCGGCGTGGCTTTTTGGTCGAGACTGAAGTTCGCCACTGGCACAATCACATCCACGCCCCATTTGCCTCCGAACAATACCTTTTGGTTGGACAGATAAAGCCCCTGAAACAGATTGGCCACAATGTCCACCTTGGGGGAGGGCGAAGCAATGGAATCCCCGTTCGGCCCGGCAAACTTGTCGGCGTGGTAATACATGAAGTAATCTTGGAAGTAAAACCCCGGTCCCGCCGGCGGTATTCCATCCAGAAAACTTGTGAACCCGAGATTCAAAAACGGCAGTTCATATCCGCGTGCAGTGCCGGCCAGCATCAGGCCGAGAACGACTATTTGCAGAGAACGTTTCATGAGGCTCCTGGGGAACGGTTAGTCAGACAAACGGCCGGACAAATACGCATCGTAAGCGGCCAAATCCACGATTCCGTGACCGGAGAGGTTGAACACAATCACGCGTTTACTGCCCTCTTCGCGTGCCTTGATTGCCTCATCCATGGCCGCGCGCACGGCGTGCGACGATTCCGGCGCCGGAATAATGCCCTCGGTGCGGGCAAATAACAGCGCCCCTTCAAACACTTTCGTTTGCGGATACGCCACCGCCTCAATCAACCCCAAATCATAGGCGTGGCTGACCATCGGGGCCATGCCGTGATACCGCAATCCACCCGCGTGGATGGACGGTGGCATAAAGTCATGTCCCAGCGTGTACATCCATAACAGCGGCGTCATTCGCGCTGTATCGCCAAAATCATATTGCAATTTTCCCCTGGTCATGGAAGCGCAGGAGGTTGGCTCTACTGCCACGAGGCGGAATTTTTTGCCACGGGTGATTTTCTGTTGCAGGTACGGAAACGCGATGCCCGCAAAGTTACTGCCGCCGCCGACACAACCAATTATGACATCCGGCTCTTCTCCCGCCAGTTCCATCTGACGGATGGTTTCCAAGCCGATGACCGTTTGATGGAGACAAACGTGATTGAGCACGCTGCCCAGCGAGTATTTCGTCCCCGGATGCTTGGCGGTGTCTTCGAGCGCTTCGCTGATGGCGATGCCGAGACTGCCGGGACATTTGGGATTTTCGGCAAGAAGTTTGCGTCCATATTCCGTGCGATCGCTGGGACTGGCAATCACGTCGGCCCCCCAGGTTTGCATCATTAACTTTCGATACGGTTTCGCATCGAAACTCACGCGCACCATGTACACCATGCATTCCAAGCCGAACAACTTGCACGCCAGCGCCAGCGAGGATCCCCACTGTCCCGCGCCAGTCTCGGTCGCCAGTCGTTTCGTGCCGGCCTGTTTGTTGTAATAGGCCTGGGCCACCGCCGTGTTGGGCTTGTGGCTGCCGGCAGGACTGACCCCTTCGTACTTGTAGTAAATATGAGCGGGCGTCTGCAGAGCCTTCTCCAACCGCACGGCCCGCAACAAGGGCGTCGGACGCCACAACGCATAAATCTCACGAACCGGCCCCGGAATCTCAACCCAGCGCTCGGACGACATCTCCTGCATAACCAGATTTTCCGGGAAAATCGCCGTCATCAAATCGGGTGTGACCGGCTGTTGGGTAACCGGATGCAACGGCGGCGGTAACGGCTTGGGAAAATCCGCGAGTAAATTGTACCAATGGGTCGGGATGTCTTTTTCCTGCAGGTCAAAACGAATCTTCATGTCACCGGGGTTTCTCCTTCAATTAAGGAGCGGACACTACAACAGTGACCACTGTTACGTCAAATCCACAGCCACGAAAAATCACTGTTCTGACACGGTTCTCATTTCCCCAAAATCCATCGTGACACGACAGGGCGGCTGTGGTTCTATCCCGTCTCAAAGGAACAACGATTATGTGGCTCTGTTGCGTTTGGTTGTTGATTTTGGGGTTGTGTGGCAGTGTGTTGGGCGTTCCGTCCGCGTCTCCGGGCGTTCGCGTCGAGAAAGACATCTCCTATGTGTCCGGCGGCGACTCGTCCCAGCGGCTTGACCTTTACCTGCCCGAACCACCGCCAGACAAACCGCTGCCGCTCATTGTCTGGATTCACGGCGGCGGATGGAGAAGTGGTAGCAAAACGGGGTGCCCAGCTATTCGATGGGTCACAAACGGATACGCCGCCGCGAGCGTTGAATATCGTTTCAGCCAGAAGGCGGTTTTCCCGGCGCAGCTTCAGGATTGCCAGGCGGCGATCCGCTGGCTGCGAGCCAATGCCGGGAAATATCATCTCGACCCGAATCATATCGGCGTTTGGGGCGCTTCCGCCGGGGGACATCTTGCCGCCCTGGTGGGAACCTGCGGTGGAAAGAGAGTGTTTACGCCCATTGGCGGCAATGAGGATCAGTCGGACCAGGTCCAGGCTGTCTGCGATATGTACGGCCCGGCCAACTTCAGCACGGTGGTACAGCAAGCCGCTGACGACGAGAAGAACATCAAAAACATCTTCAAGTTCAACACACCCGATGACCCGTATTCCTGCCTGATTGGCGCCCCTCTCAGCGACAAGCCAAAAGCCGATGCCGTCAGCCCGGTTCATTATGTCAGCCGAGACGCCCCGCCGTTTTTAATCCTGCATGGTACGCGAGACGCGCTGGTACCGTTCGCCCAAAGCCTCGAACTCGCCGCCGCCCTGCGAGAAAACGGCGTGCCCGTGTTGTTGCAGAAGTTTCCCGGCGCCGGTCACGGCGGGGCGGTGTTTGGACGCCCGGTTGTGAATGATCTCATCCGAAAGTTTTTCGATAAATATCTCAAGGGGTTGGATGTGAAGGTCGAGCCGATACCCGAATCTGAGTTGACCGTGACCCGATAAACCCTGTCTCGGCTCAACCGCGGCGCGGATCGTCTGCCGACGACGCCCGTCGAGATGGAAAGTCGTCAGGTAATGGGTGGCTGGTGTTGCCAGCCGCGTTCCAACATCGGGCACGCACTACAGTCGGTCTTTTTGATTCGGCAACAATCAATGTCGCAGCGCACAAAGCGTCCCATCAGTAGCAGGGATATCCGACACAGATGTTGCTCATAACGGCCCTTGATCAACAACACGTCGCCTGGCCGCAATTGTTCACGAAGAAGATCGGTTGCCGTTAGAATACTATGTCCGCCATAGATCAAGGCCGACCGCGCCAGACCACCGTCCATGGCCCCCCCGGCATAGGCGCGAAAACTACGGCGCGTGCCGATGATAACCGCGCAGGAGACAATCCCCGCCAGTCGTTCGCCAATGGCGCGATAGGCCGGACCGCTAGCGCCGAGCGGTTCGGAGATTTCGCCCAGCGCTACAAGACGGCGCGACGCCGGAATCTGGGCGAGGACATCCAGAGCCGCATAAAGGGTTTCGTGCGATGATTTGGTGTCGTCGCGCAGAATCCAAATGTTGTTGGGAAGCGCAAGTGGCTCCAGTCGCCCCGGAGTCGGTGGTAGTTCCTGTAAGAGGGCAAGAGTCTGATCCAGGGGCAATCCTTCTGCTCGGGCGGCGGCTACAGCAGCTAGGATGGGATAGATCATGTGACGCCCCAACAAGCGCACGGTCATTTCGTACGATTCGTTTCCCGCGTGAAGAGTGAACCGGGTACCATGTGGCCAGTCGAGGCGGACATTGGTGGCGCGAACATCGTTGGCGTCGCCAAAACCAAATGTCACGATCCGGGCGCGTGTTTGCGAGCGCATCCAGAGCACGTTCGGGTCGTCGCCGTTCAACACCGCGACCCCGTTTTCCGCCAGGGCGCGAACCATGTCGGCTTTTTCGTGTCGGGTGACTTCCAACGAGCCGAGCGAGCTGTGGTGTTCACTGCCGATGGAAGTGACCACCACCAGATTCGGTCGAACGACGTGGGCGTAGGAAGCCATTTGTCCCCGCTTGTTAATTCCCACTTCGATCACGGCATGAGACTGGCCGGGGCGAATCCGCAACACGGCCTGAGCCACGCCGCTAAAACAATTGTAAGAAAAATCGTGTCGCAATGGTGCGCCGAGGGCTGTCGCCACCGCGCGTGTCGTGGTGGATTTACCCAGGCTTCCCACCACCGCCACGACTCGTGTTCCGCGCGTCAATATCTGCCGATGTAACGCCGCCAGTCGCGACAACACCGGCCAGATCCGGTAATGGAGGCCGGCGGCGAGTTGGATTCGCCCCGCCGGTGTCCGCAACAAAGCGGGGATAGTGCTCAGGTGATAATGCATGAAAACCGTTTCAGGAACAATTTGTCCCAGAGATAGGTTGTGCGAACCAGTAGCAGTAGTTTGCTGTGGTTGGCTTGTCCTTGTCGGTGTTGAGCGATAAGCGCACGAATGCAGGAGGGGTTGAAATAACCGTTGTTTTCCTCTTCGATTTGTGGAAGTGAACCGGCCAACAGATCGCTGCTGGGGGCGGACAAGGCAAACTTTTTCCGCCGACAAATTTCTGTCGGCAGAATGCCTCTCATTGCCTGCCGCAACACATCTTTCTCCCTAAAACCGCGCATCTTCACCTCAGGGGGTATGGTGGCCGCGAACTCTACCAACACATGGTCAAGAAACGGCACGCGCGCTTCCAGGGAATACGCCATCGAGGGAAGATCAACGTGTGGGATCACCGAGTCTGCCATCCGCCATTTCATGTCTAAATACTGTAACTGTACAAACCGGTGCCACCGATGAAAACCATCCGGCATGGCCAACTCTTCGAGTTCTTCTCCGTCAAACGTAAACAACTCTCGCGGTATATTGTTCCCGGCGGAGCCGATCAACGCGGGAAACCGTTTGAGATTCGAGCCTGCCGGCGATCTCAAGATGCGTGCCGCGCCCGGCCAACGAACCGACAGGGCGCATGCCGCGAAACGTCGCATCGGCACCGGCAAACCCGCCAATGGTCCCAAAATCTTCTCAGCCCGGTACCACGGATAGCCTCCAAGGATTTCGTCGGCTCCTTCACCGGTCAGCACCACTTTGACCTGTTTCGCCGCCAGTTCCGCAATCAGTATCCGGGAAATGTCCACGCCCAATCCAAACGGCTGTTCCCGATGCCAGACCGCCTTCGGGAACAACTCCGCATGTTCCCGCCGACATTCCATCCGGTGCCCAATCAGTTGATATTCGGGAAACTCGTCCAATAAACGGTTCCACTTCACCTCATCCACCGTGGGATTTTCGAAGCCGAGCGTAAACGTGTGGATGGGCCGCCGCAATTCCCGGCTCATCAGTGCCGCCACCGCGCTCGAATCAATTCCACCGCTCAGCCATACTCCCACCGGGACATCGCTCCGCAAATGTAAACGCACGGATTCGGCCAGTTTCTCCCGAAACATCTCCGCCCACCGCGCCGGGCTAATGGAGCGATCGTAGTCGTCGCGGTCGGGAAACGAAACGTCCCAGTAGTAGCGTGTGGTCAGCGCGCCCGCCTCAAACCGCAACCAGTGACCGGGTTGCAGCCGTTTGACCTCCGTCACCATGGTGTACGGCGCCCGGACAAAGCCGAGCGCGAAGATTTCTTTCAGCGCCCGCTGATCCATTGTCGGCATCACCAACCCGGAGGCCAGCACGGTTTTCAATTCCGAGCCAAATACCAAAGCGTCGCGGGTGACCGCGTAATGCAGCGGTTTGATGCCGAGACGGTCACGCACCAACCACAAACGCCGCTGTTTGGCGTCCCACAACGCCAATGCAAACATGCCGCGCAAGTCATTCCAAAACCCGTCGGGATGCTCCTCATAGAGATGGACGATCACTTCCGTGTCGGAACGCGAGCGGAATTGGTGGCCTTTGACCAACAACTGTTCACGCAGTTCGACGTAATTGTAGATTTCTCCGTTGCAGATGACGACGACCGAGCCGTCCTCGTTGGTGATGGGCTGGTCACCCGTGGCCGTGTCAATGATGCGCAGCCGCCGCACCCCCAGCCCGATACCCGGCGCACAGTAAAACCCTTCACTGTCCGGTCCGCGGTATCGCATGATATCGGTCATGCGCTGCAACGTCGGCCCATCGGCAGGACGAGTTGCGTCGTTGAAAGCGATCCCTGCGATTCCACACATGATCATGCAGAGTAAGTGTTCTGTGCAAAGGTTGCAACGCGGAAGGCTTTCTGATACAGCAACGGACCAATGAAAAAAATCAAACTGTCTTTGTTGCGTGGTGTTTGTCAGATGCCGGCCTATGTGGCATGCGAAAAAGGGTTCATGAAGGATGAAGGACTCGATGCCCAGATCGAGATTGTCGCCACGGCCTGGTTGGTGCCGCAAAAACTTTCCGCCGGCGACTGCCAGTTTGCCGTGATGCCGTGGACGCGGGTGGCCGCCGCCGAGTCGGAAGGATTGCCGCTGGTGTTGTTGGCTGGATCGGGTTTCGAGGAGGCCGCCATTGTGCTGCGCCACGGGGTCGCGCCGTCGGAGGTGAAAAAGGTTTCCGTGCCGTTGCGCGGCGGTATCAAAGACCTCACGGCGATGGGGTTGATCCGGTCGCTCGGCTGGGAAAACGCCGAGCAGATTCGGCAACCGTCCGGTGACGGCGCGATCATTGCGTTGTTTGGTCAGGGCGCCGATGCCGCTTCGATGGTCGAACCGTATGCGACGATGATGGAAGAACTCGGCGTGGGCCGGGTGATCCGTCGCACGGGCGATTTGTGGAAAGGCGCGCCGGGTTGTTCGCTGGCGACCACCAAACCGTTGACGCAATCCGACCCGTCGCTGGTCGAGGCCGTGGTGCGGGCGTTTGCGCGCGGCGTAAAATTTGTCCGCGAAAACCACGCGGAATCTTCCGAGATCGCCTCCCGTTACATCGGCATCAACAGCCGTTTCATCCGCGCAGCGCTGAAGAACAACCAGCCCAACGTTGATGCCATCCGCAACCAGAAACCGATGGACGACATCCTCGCGCTGATGCAGCAGTTGGGCTACATCAAGACCATCCCGACCCAGTATCGGGACCTTCGATTCCTCGACAAGGTCAGCACCATGAAATGAATTCGGCGCGTCTCAGGCAACTGGCGCGGTTGGCGAGTGGGTTCCGGGCGTTTGCGCGCACGCCGTTGACCCGCAATCAGGCGCTCGACATCATCCGCCGCCAGATGGCCGACCGCGAAACGCGGTTTCTCGAAAACGCGCGACGCCTCATTTACGACAATCCCGTCAACCCCTACCGGCAGCTTTTGCTCTGGGCCGGTTGCGGTCCCGATGACCTCGAAACCAGCGTCAAAACACGCGGCTTGGAGAAAACGCTCCAACAACTCCGCGACAACGGCGTCTGCCTGTCATTGGACGAATTCAAGGCGCGCGCGCCGATCTGTCGGCGCGGCCTGACCATTGAGACGTGCGAGAGCGATTTCGACAACCCGTTCCTCGGCACCCACCGGCTCGAAGGTAACACCAGCGGCAGCCGCGGCAAAAGCACCCGGATCGCCTACGATTGGGAATTCATTACCGAAGAAAGCGCCCACGAACTGTTGCTCTATGACATGCACGGCGTCCTCGACCGTCCGACGGCGCTCTGGTTTCCCGTCCCGCCCGGCATCGCCGGGCTGCACAACCTGCTGATGAATCTCAAGACGGGCCGGGTTCCGGCAAAATGGTTCTCGCAAACGCCGACCGACGCCATGTCGTTGGAAGCGCGACTGGCACTGCGTTTCATCGGCAGGCCGCGTCCGGAATTTGCCGACCTGTCGCGCGCCGACAAAGTCGTTGCGTGGCTGGCGAGTGTCCGCCCCGGCGTCGTTCGCACCTTCGGCAGTTCCGCTGTCCGGATCGCACAAGCGGCGCTGGAAACCGGCACCGACATCACTGGCAGCATCCTGTTTGCCGGCGGGGAACCGCTCACCGAAGAGCGACACCGCTTCATCAACCGCGCCGGACTGAAGGTGTTCCCGCGTTATGTGGCGACCGAGACCGGACTCGTGGCAGCGGCTTGCCCCAAAGCGGCGGCGGGCGAGATGCACTTCTACAAGGATCGTCTGGCCGTGATCGAGCATGATGGCAATTTGCTGTTCACCTCGCTGACCGCGCACGCCGGCAAAATCATGCTGAATGTGGAACTGGGCGATTGCGGCGAACTCACGGTGAAACCATGCGCTTGCCCGTTCGGCGACCTCGGCTTTGACCTTCATCTTGCCAACGTCCGCAGCAACGAGAAACTGACCGTCGAGGGCATGACCGTGCTGGTTTCCGAATTGCACGCCGCCGTCGAGGCCGCCGCCGGCCGGCCGGACTGCTGTCAGCTCTGGCAGACACAGGACGAGCGCGGCTTGAACAAACTGGTGATTGCCGTCAGCCCCGGTGTGACAGACCTCGACGAATCGAAATTCATCGCGGCCGTGCTCGACCGATTACGGCGTGGTCGTCCCGGCAGCGCGCTGGCCGCCGATGTGTGGCGACAGGCCGGCACGTTGCAGGTCGTGCGCGAACAACCACAGTGGAGCCAGGGCCAGAAAATGTTGCCGCTGGCCCGGAAAGTGCCCCATGCCGGCCACGTTTGATCCCGAAGCGTGGAATCGCGTGTGCGAAGACCGTGGCGGAGCCGGTTTTGTCTTTCGACGCGGCACGGAGCTGGCGCTCGAACTCGCTCGTCCACTCCTCGCCCCCGGCCAACGATGGCTCGATGTCGGCTGTGGCACCGGTCAACTCGTCCGCGCCCTTCAAGAAGCGGACGCATGGGTGACCGGTGTTGATCATGACCTGCAAATGGCCGGGTTTGCCCGTCAGGTGGCACCGGCGGCTTTTGTCGTGGGCCGGGCTGAACAGATTCCGTTTGGCGATGCGACGTTTGACGGCGTGGTAGCCACGTCGTTGATGGGCTGCGTAGCGGATGCGCGCCCGGTGTTTGCGGAAATCCGGCGGGTGTTACGACTGGGGGGCCACGCCATCATGACGTTCACGCATCGGGACAGTTGGCTGCTGAAGCTCAACCACCTGTTGAATCGCCGACGTCGCGAAGGCGGTTATCGCCTCTACAACGCCGGCGAGGTCGTCTGCGAACTGGAGCCGATTGGCTTTCGGGTTGTCGAAGTCCGCTTCTACAACTTCGTATTCTGCATGGGTGACCGGTTGTTTCCACCCGCGTCGGTGGCGCGACGGCTTGAAGGTTCGCGCTCTTTACGGCTGGCCCGCAATTTCATCATTGTGGCGCGTGGCTGCGAACGGCCCTGATCGCCACAAAGTATCCTGTCCACCAGCGTGTCGGCCAGCGGGCAAGCCGCTCCCACTTCATTAACCCTTTCAAAAACGCCTCGCGCCGCGTCGCGTCGCCAGACTGCTCAACGGCGCGCGCTCGTTTCACAGCAAACAGGCGCGGACAATGCAACAGCGCGCTCATCTCGGCCACCTCAAAACCTGTTTCGCGTAAGAGCCGACGCAGTTTCCACGGGCCGCAGGTCACACCCACCTGATACGGCGTCAGACCCAGACGGCGCAACAGCGCAAAGGGCAGGGTGTTTCGGATGGCAACGATCGGATTGGCCGCGTTGTCCAACGTCAACAGAAGCTCCCCGCCGGGCCGCAGCACGCGCCGCAACTCTCGCAAGCTCGCCACCAGTTCTTCTTCGGTATGAAAATGATCCAACGTCGAGTTCGATACGACCAAGTCGAAGGTGCTGTCTGCGAACGGCAGTTGACGGACGTCAGCGGCAACGTGCGGCTTGGTCGCCAACGCAATGTCCATTCCCACCGCAAGCCGCGCGCGCGATTTCAACACCTCAAACACCCCCTCACCGACCGCCTCGTCGAACATGTCCGTCTTCAACACGCACTCCACCTTCCGCTGCGGCCACCATGCCTCCAGCCACGCGCGATTTACCGCATCACTGTGCGCCCGCCAGAGACGGTCTGTTTGTGACTGTTGCCACTCCGCGCCAACCTGTTCCCAGTAGCGTTTCTCGTCCACCGCGCCCGGTTTCATTCCCGGCACCAGCGACCACGCCAACATGATTTCCCGTCGGCTAAATTCGCCCAAGATTAGATAACCGAGCAGAACCAGGAGCGACCCCACCGCCAGTTTCACGACCACCAAAACACCCGGTGTCGGTCCGGCAACGGCGAACCCAAACGCGACGGCGCACAGAACCGCCGCCCGCAGAACAGACGCCACCGGCGGCGTCACACGCCATAGCCGCCAGACGGCAACCAGCGCCGCCAACGCGCCGAGAACCGTTACCGCCGTCGTCACACAGGCGGCTCCAAGCGGGCCGTAGCGTGGGATGATCCACCAGTGAGCCAGCGCGGCCAGCGGCACCATCGGTCCGGTCACCGCAAACGTCCATCGCGCCCTGCCGGCGGCGGTCAAAATGCCATTGGCTACCGACATCAGCGCGCCCGCCACGGCCTCGAAAATCAACACGGTCAACAACGGGCCTGCGCCGGCGAATTTCGCCCCGGCGATCAACCGCACTACTTCCCCCGCCGCGCCCGCGCACAATCCTGCCAGTGGCAATAACAGCAGCACCAGTCGCATTGCATCGCGTCCCATGAGGCGGGCGTGCTCCGGGTGGCTGTCGCGCAACAGCCGGGTCAACGTCGAAAGCAGTAGCGGCGTAAACGAACCGGCGAAAATGCCGACCACCAGCGTGAGGTTTTGCGCGGCGCCGTAGAGACCGGCCTGCGCCGCACTGGCACCGAGCCATTTCAACATGAACAGATCGAGCTTTTCAAACAACCGCAGCGAAGCGGCGCACAGAAACAATGGCAAAGCGGTTTCCCACAGTCGTCGCACGGGAAACCCGCTCCGACCCAACAGGCGCGGACGAATGAAGCGGCGTGCCACCGCCAGTTCCAGCGCCGATGCGCCGATACAGGCCACAATCGCGCCGTAAATGGAGCCGCTCAGGCCAACAAAAGCCGCTACCAGTGCCGCTCGCGCTGTCCAACGCGCCGCGCCAAGCCATGCCCGTGGCCGAAATGCGCCGGTGCCGACGAGGATGTTGCGGTGGGCAGCAGCCAGACTGAAAAGCGGAATATCCAGCGCCAACCACCGCAGATAGGCTGCCAATGTCGGTTCGCCCCACAGGGTCGCCAACGGCCCGGCCACCGCAATCACCAGCACGGCGCCAATGACGCCAACTGCCAGGTGCAACCGCAACACAATCGTGCCGATCGGCTGCCAGTCGGTTGTTTCGGCGACACATTTGTAGGTGGCGCGGGCGAACAGGGTGGCAATTGTCCACTCCACCCACGCCACCGCGGCGGCGGCCAGCGTGAACAACCCATAACCATCGGTGCCAAGTCGCCGGGTAAGAACGACCATTGTGATCAGCCCGGCAGGTACCATCAACGATTCGGCCAGAAATGTCCGCGCCGTTCCGTCCAATGTCCGTTGGCCTTCGGTTGAAGCAGTTGAATTCAAGTTTGCTGATGTTGGGATGGTTGTGTCAGCGAAGGATAAACAGAAAGCCCTGCTGGAACAAAGTTATTTCCATTGCCTTGCCATCGGTTCTGTTGGTTCATGAGGTGAACACGGTTTGCCAAAATGGTATCGGGAACTCCGCGCGTCGGTTAGCGGTCAACATCGGCGAATCGGTGGCCACCATGGGAATGATGTCCGTTGGTAGGGCGACGGCCTACCAACAAGACGATGGGGAGAATGGAACGGAACTAGCGAGCGCCGGCTCGTTTTTCAAAGTAGGACAACGAGAGTCGTCGGATCAAAACGCCGGGTAGCCAGCCGCGTCGGTAACATTCCAGACCGAGCTCCATCAATCGTCCTGTGAGCGTCGGATGCTCGGCGGCCTGCTGCATGACGGCAAACCGTCGTCGGGATTCTTCTTCGGCCAGTTCGCGGGGAGGCTTTTTCTGCCGTGCCGCTTCCTGTAGCAGACGGGCGATCCGGGCACCAAGCTGCTGGCTAATGACGCGCTCAATGGTGGCTCGGCTGTGCATCGCGAATTCCATCGTGCCGCCGAGCGCGCCACCGCAGTTGGTCGCAAAATACGGCAGACACAATACCGATCGCTCGGTCAGAATCTGCTCGGCTTCGGTTGTGATGGGATTGTTGGCGCCCGGCGAAATCAGTTTTGCGGCGATGCGCCCGGCGTTGCCCGTGTGAAGGGTGTGGTGCCGCGCACAGGGACACAACACATCCACAGGCAGTTCCAACAGCGCGGCGCGGTCGAGAGGCTCGGCTTCCTTGTATGCTTGGACAAACTCGCTTCCCATTTGCCTGGCCAGAGCCGCAAGACGGTTGATGTCCAACCCGTGCGGGTTGTAGAGTGCCCCGCGCGAGGTGGAGACGGCCACGACCTTGACGCCTGCCGCGTCGAGCAGCCCGCCGAGCGCGCTGCCGACTTTGCCGAAGCCTTCGATGGCGACGGTGGCGCGGGATAAATCCAGTCCGATGTGTCGGGCGCCTTGTTGGATGCCGGCCACCACACTCAAGGCAGTGTAGTAGCCGGAATTGTTGCCGCGCAGTTCCCGACGTTTGACGCGAACGCCCACGGCTTCCAGCATGTAACGGATGTCGGTGTTGTCAATGCCCATGTCGGAAAAGGGCGCATACAAGCCGCGCCGCAGCAACGGCGCAATCGCCTGAGCAAAGGCGACAAGGCGTTGCCGCCGTTCCTCGCGTGGCGCTTCGGGGTCGCCGCGCACGCCCGATTTTCCGCCGCCTTGCGGCAACGAAACGTAGCCGAATTTCAATGTCATGGCGCGCGCCAACCCGGCGATTTCCGCCTCATCCACATCGGGCACCAGGCGCAACCCGCCGCAGGCGCGTCCGCCGATGGTGGAATCAATGACGAGGTAGCCGAGAATTTCGTGGCCGTTTTTGACGGTGATGGAAAGTTGGGGCTGAGAAGGTTCCATGTTTTGTTTAATCTTGTCGTCCGAACAGACCGAGGCGTTTGACGATTTTGCTTTCGATGGGAAACCGGGCGTTCATGTGTCGGACACGATATCGTGCCACGGGAAGATAGAGTTTGCCCAGCGCCCGAACGACGGGGTGGGTTTTCTTGAACTGAAAGTTGGTGCCGAGAAACATCAGGGGAAAATCCAGGCCGGAAATGAGTTCTCTCATGCCGGGGGCCAGCCATGGCGTTTCTTTGGGAACATTGCGGTAGTTCATTGGCGGCCAATCTTCGAGTCGTTGTGGTTCTTTCATGCCCATTTGGACGGCGAGCCGGTAAAGGTTGGTTCCCGGATAAGGTGTGTAGATGTTGAAGGTTTTGGCGGCGCGCGGGTTTTCTTCCAGTAGTTGTTCCGCCAACCGCAGGCTTTGTCGTAACTCCTCCGGCGTTTCCGTCGGCAGTCCCATCATGAACAGATACATCGGGACGTAAGGGCGTCCAATCAGCTTGCGGGACGCCTCCAGAACGTGCTCAACCCGCAGGGTTTTCTCGATGAGATCGAGAACGCGCTGGCAGCCGGATTCGACACCGATGGTCAGCCGTTCAATGCCGACGCGACCCAGCAAATCCAAAAAGTCGTTGTCCATTCGGCGGATGGCATCAATGCGGATGTGGAGCTTGCCGATTCGAATCTTCAGGTCGGCGCGCACGATCGCTTCCATGAGCCGGTGGGCGTGATCGAGGTTGGTAAAGAGATTATCGTCGGTAAAGTTGAACCCGCGGATGTCATAGTCGCGGATGAGTCGGACCAATTCTTCGACGACTCGTTCGGGTTGTTTGGCGCGCCATTTGCGTTTGTGCATCACGCCGCCGTAACAGAAGCCGCACCGGTAAGGGCATCCCCGGCTGGAACAATACGCCACGTGATCCGCGCCAAACATCTTGCGCCGATAAGGATTGATGTCCACGAGTTCGTAGGCCAGTGGCGGTTGGGCGTTGAGATCCACAAAGGGGCGAGGTTCCGTCAACTGGATATTTCCGTTGTCCCGATAACCGATTCCGGCGACGCCGCTCAACGGTTGGCCGTTGGCCAGCGTGGTGACAAGGTCCAGCAGTGTCGCTTCGCCCTCTCCGATGACCACGATATCCACCAAGGGATTTCGTAGAGTTTGTTCGGGCAAGATGCTCGGATGAATGCCGCCCCAGACAGTCGGGACGTCCGGGTAGCGTTGTTTGAAGGCGCGGCACACAGCCAGGGCGCGCGTGATCTGCGGCCCTGTCATGCACGACACGCCGAAGCAGACCGGTTTTTCGCGCACTGCTTCTTCAAGTTTTCGTTCCCACTCCGGATCGGCAAACTGGTCAATCAGTTTCACCCGAATACCCGCGTGGACCAGCGGAGTGGCTGGATGGAGCAGACACAAGGGAAGTTCCACCCGACGATGAGCCTGAAACCCCAGCCGGGGTGACGGATGAAACAAGATGACATAGTCGTTGCTCACGGCTGGCTGCTCTTGTTGAAACGTCTGACAAACGGTTGCAGGTGCTTGAAGATGCGATGGATTTTCTGATTATCCTCCACATATCCACACGCCTGACAATCCGCAATCTCCTCCCGATATTGTTGGCCATCGGGCGCCAACCGCCGAATGCGTTCGGCGCGATAGGCTTCTCCGTTCCAAATATCCGGAAACCGATCCGTCTTCAGACTGCCCAACGCCAGCATGGACCGACCACAGGACACCACGGTGCCATCCACCTTGATGCGCGAGTGAAACCAGCAGACATAACACGGTAATCCATGACTGATTTCGTGAAACGCCATGCGCGCCAAAAATCGCCGGAGATTGTGGCCGAGATTGAGCGCTTCGATTTGTCGCTGAAGCGCGGTCATGCGATTGCGCAATGCCGTCTGCTCTTCGGCGGACAATGCGTAGTGAGCAAGTTGTCCGCGAGCAGTCTTGAAGGGAGAAAAGGAGATGACATCACAACCGGTTTCCTTTGCCAATATCACCATCTTGTCCACGTCGTTGTAATTGAAACAGTTGATCGGATGGTGCAACGTGACATGCGGCGTGCGCACCCGCTGCTCGGCCTTCATGGCTGACAACAGTTTTAGCCCATTGAGAACCCGATGAAAGAAAGACGCATCCACCCCATGTTGCCGCGCATATGACTCAGCGGAACACGCCCACAAACTAACGTGAATCTCGTCCAAACCTGAGTCAATGACCTGCTGCACACGTGCCTCGTCAAGGAATGTGCCGTTGGTGTTGATGGTGGCGCGTAGTTGATGCTGCTTGGCGAGGCGAATGATGTCGAAAAGACGCGGATGCAAAAAAGGCTCGCCATCCCCCAGCAAAAACAATTGCCGGGTGCCCAGCGTCGCGACATCGGAAAAAAGGTTCTCCGCCCACTCGAAAGGAAACTCGGCAATCTGCTGATCTCCGGGCGACGGCGCGCCAATCTCCTCCGAATGAAACCGACATCCGAAACAACGCAGATTGCACCGCCGTGTCAAATCCACGGTGATGTAGAAAGGCCCCGTGCAAGCGCGCTCACCGTTGCACAGGCCCCGTAGCAGGCCGGCTTTTTGCAAGAGTGTTGCCATCGTTACTTCACCCCACCCAGCCACGGACGCGGCAGCTCGAAAACCTCGCCGAGCCGGCTGTACTCGTTGGCAGCCAACCGCGCCACGGGTCGCAACCGAGCCACATCAATGGTGCCGGCCCGCCACAGATCATCCCGCACGTGCACGAGCAACACCTCGCCGAGGACAAGCCGTTGCCCGGCCCGCCCCAACTCAAGAATGCGTTCCACCCGACACTCCAGATTCACCGGCGACTCCGCAATGCGCGGGGCGCGCACGCGCTCGCTCGGCGACGGTGTCAGACCGGCCTTCTGAAACTCGCTCACCGACGGCGGGAAATCTTCCGCCGTGGCGTTCATCGCCGCCGCCAGTTCTTCCGGCACAAGATTCACGACGAAATCACCGGTGAACTCCGCATTGCGCAGGGTGTCTTTCTTCGAGCCGTCGGGCTTCAATTCCACCGAGAAACAGACCATCGGCGGCACCAGCGACACAAACGTGAAACAACTGTACGGCGCGGCGTTTGCCACGCCGTCGGCGCTCACCGTGGAAATCCACGCAATCGGGCGCGGCGCGACACAACCTTTCAGCAACTCATGCGCCGCCTGTCGGTCCAGTCTTGTGGCGTCAATCCGCATCCAGGTTGTCCTCCAAGCGAATCCAACGTTCCGGCACCGCCGGTTTCGACGGCACCGGTCCGGCGCCGCCGGTCAACGCGCACAACACCGTCGCGCCGGGCGCAATTCGGCCTTCGGCAATCGCCTTCAACGCGCCTGCGCCGGCCAACAGTCCGGCGCGCTCGACAATCTGGCCGTTCACGCGCGTCAACGTCACTCCAGCGCGCTCGACACGAGCAAGGAACTCGCCGCCGAACTCGTCAAATTCAGTCTGACAAACCGCCAGTGCATCCCCACCCGAACGCTGGATGATCCCGAAAAGTTCCGGGTACGTCTGGTCGGGATGGACGTTGTACAGCGCCGGCTCAATCGGTTTCTCCCGCCAGTCGGTGCCGGTCAACGGCGGCAACGTCTCGCGGTGTTGTTGCCACGCGCTGACAATCGGGCAGAGACCGGCCTGTTGGACGGCCAGAAACCTCGGAACGGTCGGTGCCGGTAGCCGTCCAAACACGCGGTAAATGCCGAGTGGGCCGTACCCGGCGCACACCGCTTGCGCCAGCCAATCGAACCGTTGGCCGTGCCGCAAGATTTGCTCCGCCAAAAACATTCCGCGGCAACCGGCCGACAACATTCGCCATTCCAGTGTGGGAATCACCGGCGCGCCGAGTCGTTCGGCCATCCGTTTGGCAGCCTGTTTGACCCGGCGGTCGGAACCTTCGACGGCAATCAGGTGCGCCGTGGGCCGGTCAAAAAGCGCGCCATCGAGTTTGTGCAGGTTACCGGCCGGGCAAAAGAAAAACGATTCGAGTCCGGTGGCCGCTCCGTAAAGGCTCAGCGCCGCACCGGCGTTGGCGCCGGAAGAAAACACGACCCGACGGATGCCCTCTTTCCGGCAAAGCGCCGTCGAAAGACAACCGTCGAGGCTTTTGTAGGTGCCGCTGGCCATCCACGAGGATTCGTCGAGCAGCTTGAGGTTGACGCCGCGCCACTGGCCGAGGTCGAGGATGCGGACGCCTTCCCGGCGGGAGATGTCGGCCAGTTCCACGCCGTCCAACAACGCCGGCGCGTATCGGAGCGCGATGCTTTTGTCGGCAGAATATCGTTCGTCAACCGTGAATGTCATGGATCAGCTTCAGGATTTGTTCCTCAGACCAATCGGGTTTACCTCGCAATTTGTCCAGCAGGATTTGTGTTTGCGCGGGCGACAATGTGACACCACTTTTGCGCAGGAACGGTTCCAGCGCGCCCGTGTAATCCACCGGCAGACCGAAGCCGTAGGTGCGTTCTGCGCCGATAAGTTGCGGGTCGAATGGCTCAAACGCTTCCGGATTGCCGCCCGCAATGCAGCGAATGTGCATCACGGGCGCGTGCGCGAAACAGTAGCGACCCGCAATCGGTTTCAACGGCGAGTTGGCAAGGCCGGTCATTCGCTCCACAAACGCCGACAACTCGCGCAGCCGTCGGGTGTTCACGCCCGTCGAGAAACCGCAAAGGCCCTCCAACGCCATCACGACTTCTTCCAATGCCGCGTTGCCGGCCCGGCCACCGAGGCCGTTGACGGCGACATCCGCCGCGACCGCACCGGCATCGAGTGCCGCCAGCGTGTTGGCGGTGGCCATTCCGTGGTCGTTGTGACAGTGAACAAGAATCGGAGTGGTCGTGGCTTGCCGGATGTCCTTGATCAGCGTGCTCATTTGCCACGGCAACAGTGTGCCGACGGAGTCGTAAATCACAAGACGCTCGGCGTCGAGTTTTCGGACGATGTCAAGAAGTCGTTCACGCGGCGCCCGACCCGCGTCCATCAACGCCGCCCCGGCGGACACCCGGCGATTTTTTGCGTAGGCGATGGTTTCCGATAAACGCGGAACAATCTCGGCGGCGCTCATCCGGTAATGTTCCGTTTCGCGCAACAGACAATCGGAGGTCGGCACGAGCACGTCCACGCGCAGCCCGCAATCGGCGGCGAGATCCACTTGCTGTCGCCAACGGTTGCCGTAACAGGGCACAAGACCGGTCGGCTTGATGCGCAGACCGTGTTGGCGAATGAAGCGCGAGAGATCGGCGCAGGCATTGACGCCGTCGGGCAGGCCAATCTCGATTTCCGGCACGCCCATTTCGTCGAGCAACGCCACGAACCGCTGTTTGTCGGCGTCAGCGACGCGGACACCAGGAATCTGCGCGCCCTCGCGCAGTGTGGTGTCGCGGAGAATGATGGTGGGAGTCATTTCCGAAGCGAAACCATTTTGTTGTAAATCCACGCGACGAGCCAGCCGGCGATGTAGCCGAGAACAAATCCCCATGCCAGACCGATGAACGCGCCTCTGACGGTGACGCGGTAGCCGATGAGATATTGCGCGAGCAGGCGCAAGTGTGGACCGACCTGGTTGCCGCCTTTGATGACCAGCCAGATCGTGGCCAGAAACAGCGCCAACCCGCAGAGGATGCCGCAGGCGAATCCCCAGACGTTGCCGTTGAGACGCAGCACGGCGCGGGCAAGTTGCTCGTCGTTGGAGTTGTCGGGTTGAACCAGCATGGTGTCCTCCTATCGTTTGATTTCCTCGATGTATTCGCGCTCGTCGTTGACGCTCCAGAGGTCGTGGCGGGCGCCGAGAATGTTTTCCACGGCCAACATGGCGGTCAACATCGAGTGATCCTGATTGTTGTAGCGGTGCATCCCGTTGCGGCCAACGACCTGCAGGTTTGTCAGACCGCCAAGAAACGCGCGAACCACGCGGAGATGTTCGCTGTAGTTCGCATCGTAAACCGGATACGCTTTCGGCATTCGCACCACCGAACCGTCCACCACCTCGGCGGCGCGCGCCAAACCCAGCATCTCGATCTCCCGTTTGCCGAGCGCGATCAATTCCTCGTCGCGCATCGTCCAGAGTCCGTCGCCGGCAAAACAAAAATACTCTAACCCCAAACAGGTCGTGTTCGGGTCGGGAACCATGTCCGGCGACCAGTTCTTGAAGTTCTGGATGCGCCCCATCCGCACTTCAGGATCGTGAATGTAAATCCAGTTGTCAGGAAACACCTCCGCCCGATTCACGATGAGCGCCACAGTGAGAAAATCGCGGTATTTCAAGCCTTCCGCCGCCGCGCGCACGTCCGACGGCGCCGCGGGCGAAAGTCGCAGGATGAGTTCACGCAACGGCATACTGCTGATAAAATGCGAGCCGTCCACGCGCTGGCCGTTGGCGGTCTCGACGGCTTCCACGCGGTTGCCGCTCCAGTGGATCGTTTTCACTTCCGCGCCGAGCCGGACTTCAGGAACGCGAGCAGCAACGGCTTCCCACATCTGACCGGGACCGAGTCGCGGATAATCGAAGGCATCAATGAGGGTTTTGATGACGCGAGATTTATCCGGCGCCTGTTGTTGGAGCAAGGCGTTCTTGAGGGCGCTCAGCAACGAAAGTCCTTTGATTCGTTGCGCAGCCCATTCGGCGGAAATTTGATCGCACGGGATACCCCAGACTTTTTCCGTGTAGGTTTTGAAGAACGTCCGATAAAGCCGTTCGCCGAATCGGTTGGAGACCCATTGCTCGAAGGTGACTTCCGGTTGTTGCGGGAACAACTGCGCCTTCAGGTAGCTGGCCAAAATCAATGCGCTGTTCCAGAGACCAAGGCCGAGCAGCGCGTTCGCCGGGCGAAGCGGATAGTGGAAGAACCGTTTGTTGTAGTAGATGCGCGAGAGCCGTTGCCGACGCAGGAAATCAGCGTCACCAAGCACCTCGCGCCACATCGCTTCGACGGCCGGCACTTTCGTGAAAAACCGGTGGCCGCCGATGTCGAATCGGTAGCCGTTGTGCGTCGCGGTGCGCGAGATGCCGCCGACCACGCGGTCTTTTTCGAGCACCACCGACGCGATTCCCGCTTTGGTGAGCTGGTAGGCCGCCGTCAAACCGGCCGGGCCGCCGCCGATGATAATCACGCGATTCATCAGAGGTTGTCGAAAAAGCCCCGAAACGTCGCCGAGGCGGCTTTCATTTTGACCTTCAACAGATACAGCCAGAGCACCGCGTTGCGCACGACCGCGAACAGCAAACCGGCCACGTACCCGGCCAGAAATCCGTAGCCCAGACCGATGAACGCTCCGGGCCACGTCACGCGATAGCCGGGAAAATACTGCGCCAACAGCCGCAGGTTTTGACCGACCGTCTCGCCGCCTTTGATCAACAGGATGGCCGTGGCCAGAAACAAACCCACCCCGCTCAGCGTCCCAACCGCGACGCCAAAGGCGACCGGGTCGAGCCGGGCAAATGCCTGCGCCAGCAATTTGTCTGTGGACTCCTGTGTTTTCATCGCATCCAGTGCCGCACCAACCCTACCGCGAAACCGAGGCCGCTATAGAGGTTGTACAACCAGAGCCAGATCATCGCCGCCAATGTGAACGGAACCGTCCGTTTCGCCAAGAAGAAACTCAACAGCCCGGTGTGCGTCGCCAGCATCCCCACCAGCGCGGGCAACGCCAACCACCCCAACCCGACCACGAGCGCTGCCAGCGCCAGCCAGGCGAGCGCCACCGCCACGCGCGCTTTCCAAGTCAGATTCAAATCATTCAACATCCGACGGTCGCGCAGGATCAGCTCCGTCCACGGCACGGCTCGCAACCAAAAATCAGCGTACAAGAGCGACCGCGCCGTCCAGCGTTTCAGGTGTTTGACCTGAAGCGTCTTGACCAATCGAATCCGGTGTCCGGCGCGTCGGAGACGATAACCAAGTTCGATATCCTCAATCGAAGGTTGCCGATACGATTCGTCAAAACCGCCCACGGCCAGAAACAACTCGCGCCGTACCGCGCCGCAGCCGGCCCAAAACGTCGAGGCTTCCTCGCGGGAGATTTGGTGAACGTAATGATGAAAGAGGTTTTTGTATTGCGACAGAAAATTCGGCTCCGACGGCGCGTCGTCGTAGGAACCAAACATCGCGCCGATGTCCGGCTCGCGCTCCCATGCGGCGGCGATCTGCGCCATCGCGTCCGGGGCAACCGCCACATCGGCATCGAAAAACACCAACACATCACCGCTGGTCACGCGCGCCCCGGCGTTGCGGGCGCGAGCCGGACCGCCGGTTTCGGCGAGTCGGATGACTTTTGCGCCAAAAGTTTCCGCCAGCGAGGCCGAATCGTCGGTGCTTCCATCGTCCACGACGATGAGTTCATTGGGCGGTGGTTTGGCTGTGGTGACACTCTGCAAGCATCGGCGGAACTTCTCACCGCCGTTGCGGACGGGGATGACGACGGAGAGCGTCGGTTTGGCCATGGCGGCAAGGATGATACCTTATCGCCATTTTTTTGCGACTAAAACCCGATACGGAATCCCCATCTGGTGGACGAACTGAGGCTGAGGGTGAGAGGTCAGTCGAGGGGGCGCCGCTTCACTTTTCACGGTTGAAAGGAGAAGCTCCCATCATGCCCAGAACATTGTACGTCGAATTCAAAGGCGACGTCTATCACGTCATGACCCGCGGCGATCGGCTTCGCGACCGTGTGCGCGAGTTGCTGCGACGCAAAGGTGGCGTGGAGGAAAGACGCTGGATGGAGGAGAAGGCGGCTACTACAGTGCGTGCAGTCGTGGAGAGATGAATAGCGAACGAAGCGGATCGGCGGGTACGGATATGGGCGCGAGTGCGTTTGGGAGAGGAGGGGGCGACGGCGGTGGCGCGGCAGGAGGGGTATGATCATGCCAGTTCTGTGACGATGCTGTTGAGACGGCTTGAGCAGGAGGCAACGCGCAATGAAAAGCTTCGCCAGAAACTTCAAACACTCAAAACTTCCATCAAAAGTGAACTGTGAAGGCACGACCCCTTCGCCACAACCTTGTCCCTAATTAATGAAAGCCATTCGATTCTGGGTCTTGGTAATTTGCGGAATTATCCTAGGGAACATTTTTGTACTGCGGATGTCCTCTTGGAAACTTCGCTGCATTGTTAATATCATAGTTTTGCTTTTCTCTGCAGGAAGCTATTTGGCGTCGTCCAGACTAAGAAGGAAACAATGACACCACATCACGATGATATTTATTGGTTTATTCTCGCGTGGATAACAGCAGGGATAATGCTCTTTCAAAGATGGAAGCGCAAAAATGTCTTGCCAGTTCATGTCAGACGTTACTTACTTGTCCTAGCGGTCATTCTCATAGTCTTAGGCATAATAGGGTTTATTTTATGATGATTAAAGTCATAGGAAGGGTACCAGTATGATGCGCAAAACAGGCTGATCTCCGCACAGTGAATGAAGAGGTTAGAACTTCACACTTCACGAGATTAGCGGGTCAGAGCTTCACGCTTCATGGAAATGAACGAAGCAAGCAATCGGATGATGACACGGATGCGCGAAAGAGATAGCGGAGCGCAACTTGCCCGCTACTATCACGGTCCTGTGATAGACGAACTCCTCTGTCGCGTGACTGAGACCAACACCGTTTACTACCACCACGACGGTCTCGGCAGCACGGTGGCGTTGACCGACTCCACCGGCAACGTGGTCGAGAGCTACACCTACGACGTGTACGGGCAACCTTCCATCCTATCTGCCACCTACCAGCTACTACCTACCTCCGCCGTTACCAACCGTTTCCTCTTCACCGGCCGCGAATACCTCGCCGACCTGGGCTTGTACGACTACCGCCACCGCTTCTACTCACCCTCCCTCGGCCGCTTCCTCCAAACCGATCCCCTCCGCTTCGACGCCGAAGATGTGAATCTGTACCGGTATGTTATGAACGCTCCGATCCAT
>CAZISE010000043.1:0-27129 GCA_964541945.1 uncultured Verrucomicrobiota bacterium | reverse complement strand
AAACACGAGGATTGGCCTTGCTGCCGTGGTGGGCGCTGTGATAGCGTGCCCGCGTTTTTATGATGGTCATAAGGAGAATTTTTTGTTTGGCGGGCGTGTGCTTATTGGTACCGCTCGGTGTGGCGGCTGCCGAAGAGGCAGCGTCAGGGAAACAGGCTGCCGCCACGATTGACGCGAAAAGTCTGCGGGTCAATCGCCAGGAGAACATGGCCTATGGTGAAGGCGACGTGGTGTTGCGTTACAAGGACCTGACCATGCGCGCCGACAAAGCTCGCTATAACATGGCCACCGACGAGGTTTGGGCTGAAGGCAATGTTCGTTTGAATCGCGCGGGACAGGAGTGGGTGTTGCCGTCGGGTTATTACAACATCAAGACCGGGGCGTTGAAGGCGGAGACGGCGAAAGGCGTTTTTGACGCGATGACGATTCGCGGCGACGACATTCGGATGAGCGGCAGCAACAAGTACAGCGTGGCTCGGGCAACGGTGACGACCTGTGATTATGAGCATCCGCATTATCGTCTGCAGGCGACACGCGCCGAGATTTGGCCGGGCAGTCATGTGACGTTGTACAATGTCACGTTCCGGTTGGGGGATGTGCCGGTATTTTGGGTGCCGATGGTAGCCTGGTCGTTGAAGGATGACCAGGAGCAACCGTTTGTGTTCACGGTAGGGCAGGGGTCGCGCGAGGGATTTTTCATCCTGACGCAGACGCGTGTGACGATCAATGAAAACGTTCGCGCCACGTTTCATGTGGATGGGCGGACGAAACGCGGCCCTGCCGTCGGGGCGGATTTGGATTATTATTACCGCGGCACGGTGGTGGGTGGGTTGAAGACTTATTACGCGCACGATTCGGAGCCGACGGATGATGTGGATCGTTATTTTGGCCGGACAATTCCGCACAATCGGTATCGCGCGGAATGGCAGCACAAGCAGCAGTTGCCGGACGATGTGGATCTGACGGTAAACGTGGTCAAACAAAGCGACCTGGATTTCATGGCGGATTTCTTTCGGGGACGATACGAGAAGGAGGGAGAACCGTCCTCGGTGTTGGATGCCACGAAACGAGGGGAGAACTACACGCTGTCGCTGCTGGCCCGTCCACAGTTGAATTCGTTCTATGCGGAAGTGGAACGATTGCCGGAGGCGCGATGGTCGGTGAACCGGGTGAGGGTGGGGAAGACGCCGTTGTTTTATGAGAGCGACACGAGCGCGGGTTATTATCACAACACCATGGGGTACACCAATGACCCGTTTTTTGTGGGAAGTTCACCGCGGGTGGACACGTTCCATCAGTTGGTGTGGCCGCAACAGTATTTTGGCTGGCTCTCGGTTGTGCCACGGGCAGGGGTCCGGGGGACGTATTACCTGAATGCGCCCGATGGGGCACCCGACACCAATGAAGTGCATCGGTTGATGGCCAACGTCGGGGTGGAGAGCAGTTTCAAGATTTCACGCACGTGGGACGACGTGGAAAACAAGACCTGGGACATTCATGGTTTGCGTCACATTGTGGAGCCGTTTGTGGATTATCAATGGGTTCCTTCGCCGAGCGCGGACGCGAACGATCTGTTCCAGTTTGACACCTATCGGTATCTGACCCTGATGGACGGTTCGCGGATGTTGTTGGCGCGCTACCGTCCGCTGGATTTTCCGGCGAACACGGCGATTGACGCGCTGGGGCGGCAGAACACGGCCCGGTTTGGCGTGCGCCAGACGTTGCAGACCCGCCGCAACAACCAGCCGTGGGACCTGGCGACGCTGGAGTTGTGGACGGATTACAACTTCGAGGAGACCGCTTGGGGAAAGGATTTCGCGGATTTGTTTGCCACGTTGCGGCTGAGTCCGTCGCGCTGGTGGACGTTGGATACGGGCGCTCGTTGGGGGATCGAGGATCAGCGATTGCGAGAACTGAACGCGGGATTGCTTGTGCATGATGAAGGGCGCTGGTCTGTGGACATTGGGACCCGGTATCTGGACAATTACAGCAACCTGGTGGGCGGACTGTTTTCGTATCGGTTGAGTCGTCACTGGACGTTTGTGATGAACCAGCGTCTGGACATGCAGGATGGCACCTGGGAAGAGCAAGAATACATGCTGCGACAGGAGACCCATGATTGGTATTTGAACTACGGTTTCCGCCGCACCGGGCAACGGATACGGTCCGATGAGAATACGTTTTTCTTTTCCGTCAGCCTGAAGGCGTATCCGTCGGTGCGGATCGGGCGGCATTAGCCAGCAACGGAGGAGAGATTTGTGAGCGTCAACATTGCCATCGTCGGCACAGGATATGTGGGGTTGGTCACAGGCGCCTGCTTTGCCGAGGTAGGGCATCAGGTCATTTGCGTGGACAACGATCCGCGGAAGGTCGAGTTACTTCGCCAGGGCGGCATTCCGATTTACGAACCCGGCCTGGAGGAGATTGTCAAACGCAATGTCGCGGCCGGACGCTTGCGGTTCAGCGGAGAGATTGCCGAAGGAGTGCGCGACTCGGAGGTGATTTTCATTGCGGTGCCGACGCCGCCACGACCGGACGGGTCGGTGGACATGAGTTTTGTCGAAAAAGTGGCCCGCGAGATTGCCGGCGCGTTGACGGGCTATCGGATTGTGGTGGACAAGTCCACCGTGCCGGTCAAGACGGGGGAACGGGTGGCTGAGACCATTCGCCGCTACAACAAGGAGAAGATCGAGGTGGATGTGGTCAGCAATCCGGAGTTTCTTCGGGAAGGTTGCGCGGTGCAAGACCTGATGCAGCCGGACCGCGTGGTGATTGGCGTGACCTCCGAGCGTCCGGTGGCGAAGATGAAGGAAATCTACGAGCCGTTCCGCGCCCCGATCATTGTCACCGACATCAACTCGGCAGAGATGATCAAGCACGCCTGCAATTCTTTTCTTGCGCTGAAGATTTCCTACGCCAACGCCCTCGCCGTGCTCTGTGAAGCGTCGGGCGCGAACATTGACGACGTGGTGCACGGGATGGGGCTGGACAAACGGATTGGGCGCGCTTTCTTGAACGCGGGGCTTGGTTACGGCGGCTCCTGTTTTCCGAAGGACATCAGCGCGTTTATCCATATTGCCAACGAACTGGGATATAATTTTGGCCTGCTGAAGGAAGTTCAACGCATCAACGCGGAACAGATCCAGCGGTTTTTGAAAAAGGTGCATGACACCCTCTGGATTGTGAAGGACAAGACCATCGCCGTGCTCGGCTTGGCGTTCAAACCGAACACCGACGATATGCGTCTCGCTCCGTCACTGGAAATTATTCGCCCCCTTCAGGCGGAAGGCGCCCGCATTAAGGCGTACGACCCACAGGCGATGGAAAAAGCAAAGGAAATCCTCCCCGGCGTCGAGTTTTGTTCCGATGCCTACGCCGCCGCCAAGGACGCCGAGGCGTTGATCATCTGCACGGAATGGGACGAATTCCGACGTCTTGACCTGGAAAAGATCCGTTCCTTGATGGCGCAGCCCATTGTGTTGGACGGGCGGAATATCTTTGATCCGTCGAAGATGAAAGCGATGGGGTTTGTTTACAAGAGCGTGGGACGCGGGCAAATTGTAAAATGATGTTGTTCCGTTTCCTGCTGATTGGTCTGGCGACGCTCGTGGCTGCGGGCGATCTGAGCGCTCAGACGCCGATGCCTCCGTTCCGTCGCACGGATCGCATCGTCATTATCGCCCCGCATCCGGACGACGAAGTGCTCGCTACCGGCGGTGTCATCCAACAAGCCGTCGCGGCCGGCTCGGAGGTTCGGGTCCTGTATCTCACCAATGGCGATCACAACCAGATTGCGTTCAAGCTCTACAGCGGTAAACTCCTGTTGACCGGGCGCGGTTACCAGCGGTTTGGCGAGAAACGCGTTGCAGAAGCGACCGCCGCCACTGGGCTGTTGGGATTGAGACGGGAGCAGTTGACCTTCCTGGGGTATCCCGATTGGGGACTGCTTCCGATGTGGCGGGACTGTTGGGCGGATGCCAAACCGTTTCGCAGCGACGCCACCCGTGTCAGTGCTGTCCCCTACAAGGACTCTTACAGCTATGAGCAACCCTACCGGCCGGAACTGTTGCTGGCGGACCTGAAAACACTTTTGGCGGAGTTTCGTCCCACCATGCTTTTTGCGCCGCATCCCGCCGACACCAATCCTGACCACCGTGCTGTCTCTGTTTTTGTGCGATTGGCGTTGCTGGAGTTACAAGCCGAGAAAGTATGTCCCCAGATGTTCTATTACGTTGTCCATTTTGGCGACTGGCCGAAGCCGTATCACTATCACCCCGAGGTTGTCATGTCTGTGCCGTCGCGATTGGCCGAGAGCGGGCAATGGCACACGTTGGCGCTGACGCCGCGTCAGACCGAGATCAAGTATCGCGCCATCCTGGAAAACGCCAGCCAGCTTACGACGCGACAATTTTACCTGGAAGCGTTCGCCCGCGCCAACGAGCTTTTCGCCTCGCTCCCGACGGAACGCATTCCCCTGCTGCCGTCGGATGCACGGCTGGACTGGAAACAGGCTGTTCGCAACCGGTCTCTCGCGATCAACACCCAATCGCCCAGTCCCAAGCTGAACGGACAGCATTCGGCCGACTCGGACTCCATTTCGCTCAAGAACACCGCCTTTCTGCGGCAGGGGGACGACTTGATCGTGGCCGTTGATTTTCACAACCGACTTGGCCCGCGCTCCAACGTTCATCTGTTTCTCTACGGCTACCAGCGGGGAGGCGATTTTGCCGGGTTGCCCAAAATTCACATCAACGTCAATCCGCTCGGCCATGTCCACGTGTACGATGACGATCGCAAACGCATCACCGAGCACGGGGTCACGATGATTCGGCTGGCCGACAAACTTATCCTTCGCGTCCCGATGTCCCTGTTGGGCGGCCTGAAACTCGACCACGTCTTTACCGCCACCCGCGCCAATCTTGGCCAGATCAGCGCCGATGACACCGCCTGGAAGTTGTACGAACTTCCGCCCGCAGACTTTCAACATTCGGTCACCCTGGAGAAACCTAATGGCTGAGTACCTCGTCACCGGCGGCGCCGGCTTCATCGGCTCGCATCTCGTCGAATACCTCGTTCGCGCCGGCAAAAGCGTTCGTGTTCTCGACAATTTCCTCACGGGAAAATGTGAGAACCTGCAGTCCGTTGCCGCGGACATCGAACTGCTGGAAGGCGACCTTCGCGACCCCGCTCAGTGTCGACAGGCGGTCAACGGCATTCGTTATGTGCTGCACCTGGCCGCGTTGCCCAGTGTTCCTCGCTCCGTGGCCAACCCGCAGTTGGCTCACGACATCAACGTCACCGGCACGCTGAATCTGCTGGTGGCCGCGCGCGATGCCGGTTGCGATCGGTTTGTGTTCAGTTCGTCCTCCAGCGTTTACGGTGACGCGCCGACCCTGCCGAAACACGAGGAGATGACTCCGATGCCGCTTTCGCCCTATGCCGCCCACAAACTCATGGGCGAACATTACAGCCGCATCTTCTGGCGTCTCTACGGTTTGCCAACGGTCAGTCTGCGGTATTTCAATGTCTTTGGTCCCCGCCAGGATCCGAAGAGCGAGTACGCCGCCGTGATCCCGCGGTTCATCACCGCCATTCTTGGCGAGCAGGCGCCGACCATTTTCGGCGACGGCAACCAGTCGCGCGATTTCACATATGTCGCCAATGTTGTGACCGCCAATCTTGCTGCCTGTGCCGCGACCGAGGCCGCATTTGGCGAGGCGTTCAACATTGCCTGCGGTGATCGTGTCACGCTGCTGGAGTTGGTTGCCACCATCAATCGCGCGCTCGGCAAAACCATTCTCCCGCGGTTTGGGCCGCCGCGGCCCGGCGATGTTCTTCACAGTCAGGCTGCCAATGAGAAGGCGCGGCGGCTGTTGGGGTGGTCGCCGGATATTGGTTTTGCCGACGGCATGGCTCGGACGATTGCCTGGTATCAGGCGCAGGGCGTCGGTACCGTCTGACGGCCGGGTTATTTGCAGCGGACGAGGACGCGGAGACGTTTGACGGTGTAGCTGGCGGCGTTGCGGGCAAAGGTCCAGTCGGGGTTTTGTCCCGTGGAATTGCCGATGCCGAGGTCGGCGCCGGGACCGGCGTTCCAATTGTTGAAGGCGAACAGGGTTTGTTTGGCGTCGTGATTGTGGACCTGCATCGAGCCGTAGCCGGCCAGCGGCTGGGCAATTTCGTCGCCGAAATCCCAGACGGCATCGGAGGCGTTGGGGACTTTCTTGGCGTTGGTGGGGCCGTAGTTATTGGGCCAGAATTCGATGTTGCCGCCGCTGAGGCCTTCGCCGGTGACGATGCCTTTGACGTTGGAGAGGATGTTCATGTTTTTGACGTTTTGTTGGAAGCAGGCTTTGCTTTCGACGGTGGGGACGCCGATTTTGCCGGGATCGGTGGTGAAGGCGTCCATGGAGACGTAGAGGTATTGCGTTTCGCCGCTGGGCGGTTGGAGTTCGAGGAAGTAGGCGATGCGGTCGAAGGGGCTTTTAAGGCTGGCATGGTTGTCGGTGGCATATACGATTTTGCCGTTGTTGCGGGTGAGGTCGAGATCATAGACCAACGTGTAGTCTTTGGCTTCGGGCACGTGGAGTGTCAGCAGATCGCGTGTCGGCGGGTTGCCCGCTCGGAACTGGACGGCGGGTAGTCCTTCCTTGTTCATGAGATTTGGCTCAGCCAGTTTGTGCCAGCCGAATCGGACGGCGACCGGTTTGGTTACGCCGGGCGCGGAAAGCACGACGGATGGGCCACTGATTTCGGCGTTGGCTTTCACCCAGCCACCCTGTTCGGCGTCAATGATTTCGAACCAGGTCAGCGGTTTGCCGTCGCGGGAGGCGAGGCCGGTGCCGATGTTGTCGAAGCGAAGGCGAATTTTGTCGCCTTCGATGGAGAAGTCCTTGAAGGTTGGGCCGGAGCAGACGAGACCGGTTTTGCCGTAGGTTTTGGCCAGCGCCAACAGGGCGAGGCGGCGTCCGACTTCCTGTTTGTTGCGGGGGTGGATGTCTTTGGTGTCGCCGACATCATAGATGACGGCCATACCGGTGTGGGGGATGGCGAGGGCGTTGTATTGTTGTTCCCAGAATTCGGGGAGGATATTGGGGCTTTCGTTGCCGTAAAGGAATGGGGCGATTTGAACGTAGTAGAACGGCATGTCGGGTTGTCCCCAGACCTTGCGCCAGCCGGCGATCAATGCCCGCGTTTTGTCGGTGTAATCTTTTTCGGTGTGGTTGGATTCGCCCTGGTACCAGAGGGCGCCGCGGACAGGGAATGGCACGATGGGGTGGACCATGCCGTTGTAGAGGGCGGTGGGTGCGCCGTGGCCCTGGAGGGGCTGGAGTTCGACGGGGTAGGCGGGTAGGGGAGGAATCAGCGTTTCGTTTTGGAGGGCTTTGCGAGTGGTTTCCATCCATTGAGCGGTCTCCGCGAGGAGTTGTTCGACGCGTTGTTTGTGTTGTGCCGTGGTGGGATTGGCTGTCATGACCCGTTCGTAGATGTGTTTCAACGATGGGACTTCCGCAAACCCTTCGGGGGGTGTCCAAGGTTCGATGCGAGTTCCACCCCATGAAGTCCCGATCAGACCGACTGGCACGCCAAGCGTTTTGAGGATTTCTCGTCCAAAAAAGTACGCCGCCGCGGAGAACCCGCCCCAGCCGCCTTCAGCGACCGAAGTGGGTGTGCAGACTTTCCAAGCCGCATTGACGTCGTTGGTCGGCAGGGCGCAGGCCGTTTTGGGAATGAGAAAAAGGCGGATATTGGGGTGGTCGGCCGCGGCGATTTCCTGGTCGCCGTTTTGGACGGCCTTGATGCCCATTTCCATGTTGGATTGGCCGGAGCAGACCCAGACCTCGCCGACCAGGACATCGGTCAGTTTGATTGTGTTGGAGCCGGTGACGATGATTTCGATGGGGCCGCCCGCTTTCAGTGACGGGAGCGTGAGTTTCCATTCGCCCTTGTCATTGGCTTTTGTGGCTTGTTTTTGCTGAAGGATTTGCGCGGTCACGGTCTCACCGGGATCGGCCCACCCCCAGAGGATCACCGGTTTGTCCTGTTGCAGGACCATGTGATCGGTGAAGATTTTCGGCAGTCGAACCTCAGCAAACGTCGTGAACGTGAGTAGCCAACAAACGGCGGCAACGACAAAAATTTTTGGGGCGGTTTTCATGATGCCGCTCGTTGTAACGGGCAATCGGCGCCGGCGCAAGCGTAGAACAGCCTTTGACTTTTGCCGCGTTTACGGCAGAATCGCCCCGATTTCCATGAAGACCGTGTTGGTGATCGTCATCGGCCTGTGGGCCGTTTCTTCCGTGTCCGCCCAGGAAATTGTTGCAGCGGGCGCGGGCGGGTATCGGACGACACGGCCAAAACCCTGCAAGCCGTTGCCGGAGACGATGTATCGGACTGCCGAACTCACGGGGCCGATGTTGACGGGGCAGTGGTGGAGTTCGCTGGTCTGGCAACGCTACTCGCAGAATCTGTTTGCCCATCCGCTGTCGTTGCTGTGCCTCTCGAACGGGCTGGCCGTGAATTATCCGGGCGCAATCATCCGCGGCAACGCCTCCGGTATCTTCGGCGAGGGGGGACGCGATTTTGTGATCGGTCATTCGGCGGTGGAGACGTTTCCGCAGGCGGATTGCGGTGGGTTCTCGGATTGGTTTGTGACGGCGGTGTTTGCCAGAGGGACGGCGTCGTTGCGGGCGAGTTTCGGGCATGGGAGCCCGTTTGTGTATTGCGTCTATGCCGGCGGCGATCCGACAGTGACATTTGCGAAACCGCCGCAAATCTGGTCGGGCACGGCAAAAGACGCGGTCCTCGGCGTTACAGTCAACGGTCACCACTACGGTCTGTTTGGCGCGCGCGGCTCGACGTGGAGCGGGTTGGGTAGCACGAAGTTTGTGAACGCGGGGAAATCGTACTTTGCCGTTGCGGTGCTTCCCGACAATCGTCCGCAGACACTGGCATTGTTCCAGAAGTACGCCCACAACCACGTGACGGATACGCGGGTGGAATTTCAGGTGAACGGTGGCCTGGTAAAATCCACCTACCACTTCACGGTTCACCCATACGAAGGCGAGGAGACAGGGACGATTTTCGCTTTGTACCCGCACCAATGGAAATACGCCGTCACCAGGCTCACCGACATGACCTACGGTTCGGTGCGTGGCACGATGAAGGTCGGTTTGGGACCTGGTTTTACGACCGAAGTCCCGATCCAGGGGATTCTGCCGATGTTGCCGGGGCAGGGGATTGCGGATCGGGAACGACTGCTCGGCTATCTTCGGGCCGAAACCGACAAGAAACCGCGCGGCGTTGGCGACACCTATTGGGAGGGCAAACTTCTCGGTCGTCTGGCCACACTCAGCGGCGTTGCCGAGGCGGTGGGCGCGACGGAACTGCAACAGGTGTTTGTGGACGAAATCAAACGCCGTCTCCAAAACTGGTTCACGGCCGCGCCGGACAAGGAACAACCGGTGTTCTATTACAACGCCACCTGGGGCGCGCTCATTGGCAGCCGCCCGTCGTATGGCAGCGACATGCCACTCAACGATCATCATTTCCACTACGGCTATTTCATCCGCGCTGCCGCCGAGGTTGCCCGACTCGATCCTGCTTGGGCGAAACAGTGGGGGCCGATGGTCTCGCTGTTGATTCGCGACATCGCCTCGCCCGTTCGCGCCGACAAAATGTTTCCCTACCTGCGCTGCTTCGACAAATACGCCGGCCACTCCTGGGCCTCAGGGGACGCGGCGTTTGCCGACGGCAACAACCAGGAATCATCCTCCGAATCCATAAACGCCTGGTACGGTATGATCCTGTGGGGCGAAGCCACCAGCGACACCACGATACGCGACACCGGCTTGTTCCTCTTCAACACCGAACGCACCGCCGTCGAGGAATACTGGTTCGACGTGTCCGGCACCAATTACCCGAAAGACTATCCCCACGTCGCCCTCGGCATGATCTGGGGCGGCAAAGGCGCATTTGGCACCTGGTTTTCGAGCGACATTGATTGCATCCACGGCATCAACTGGCTGCCGTTCACGCCCGCCTCCATCTACATGGGGCGCTTTCCCGATTATGTGAAGAAAAACCACGACCGCGTCATCGCCCGACGCAAGGGCGGCGCCGACTACAATACCGGTTGGGGTGATCTGCTCATCATGTTCTACGCGCTCTACGATCCCGCCGCTGCCGCCGCTTACATGGACGCCCATCCCCACTGCCACCTCGAAGGCGGCAACTCACACGCCTTCATGTACCACTGGATTCACACCCTCCACCGCCTCGGTCGCCCCGATGCCACCGTCCGCGCCGATCATCCGATTTTCAATGTGTACAACAACAACGGCAACAAGAGCTACGCCGTTTACAACCACCGCTCCCAACCGCTCACCGTGACCTTCTCCGACGGCGTCAAACTGGTCGCGCCTCCCAAAACCCTCACACTCCGACCATGATGATGAGCAGGACAAAATGTCTGCCGCTGCTCCTGGCCTTCCAGTGCGCCAACCTGGTGTCTGGCGGCATTGTGATTGACCGCAACGCCCCCGAACAAGCCACCGCTGCTTTCTCCTTCAGCCGCGTTCCATCGCCCTGCCGCAACGACGCCGCCACACAGGCCCGTTTCACCCTTGTGGAGGGCCGCCTCGACAGCCACAGCGGCGGTCTCGACAAACTCCACGACGGCAAACTGCCCGCCGACGAGGATGAGCCGTCCTCAAACTTCTTTTTTGCTCCCGGCACCGATGGCGGGCGGATTCTGGTTGACCTGGGCCGTTCCATGGAAATCCAGCAGGTCAACACCTACTCGTGGCACCCCGGATCGCGCGCGCCGCAAGTGTACAAGCTTTATGCCAGCGAAAGCGCTGCCGCGCCGCCGCGCGACGCCGATCCCGTCGCTTGCGGCTGGCGGCTGGTGGCAAACGTTGACACGCGCCCCGCCGCCGGCCCCGTCGGCGGCCAACACGGGGTGAGCATTGACGGCACCATCGGGCGATGCCGTTATCTGTTATTCGATGTTCACCGCACCGAGGACAAGGATCCGTTTGGCAACACCTTCTACAGCGAGTTGGATGTCATCGAACGCGGCGGTCTTGCGCCCGAACCCGTTGTCACAGGAGGCGCACGCGAGACCATTACCATAGACGGCAAATATCAGGTTACTCTCGACACAACCGAGACCCCTGACCTTACCCAATGGGCGCACGACGAACTGGCTCCGGTCCTGCGCGAGTGGTACCCAAAAATTGCCGACCTTCTTGCCAGTCCCGGCTATATCGCGCCGCGCCATATCCGTATCGTTTTCAGCCAGGACATGGATGGCGTGGCCGCTACCGGTGGTAGCCGCATCCGGTGCGCCGCGAAATGGTTTCGGAAAAACCTCCGCGGCGAAGCCAAGGGATGCGTCATCCACGAACTGGTTCACGTCGTGCAACAATACGGCCTCGCCCGTCGCGCCAATCCCAACGCCAATACTCCCGGCTGGCTGGTTGAGGGGATCGCCGACTATGTTCGCTGGTTTCTGTACGAGCCGCAATCGCGCGGGGCCGAACTCGCCAAACGCCATGTCGCGACGGCGCGTTACGACGACGGCTATCGGGTCAGCGCCAATTTCCTGAACTGGGTCACGCAAACGCACGGGCCGACCGTTGTTCCGAAGATCAACGCCGCCCTTCGCGAAGGTCGCTATCAGGACGAACTCTGGCAGAAACTCACCGGTCGCGCTCTCCCGGAACTTGGCGAGGATTGGAAGAAGTCATTGACCGAAAAACGGTAACAGCGGCTTTGACAATAGCTGGTATTCCAGCAAGAATGCGATCCGCAAGGAAGGAGCACGGACAATGAAGAAGATTTGGACTGTCGCCTGGTTGTTGCTGGCCGCCGCCGCGTTGGCGCAAGACAACCGACTTGTCATCCACGCCGACAAGGCGGCGGTGAAGATTCATCGCAACATCTACGGCCATTTTGCCGAGCATCTTGGCCATTGTATCTACGGCGGCATCTGGGTCGGCCCCGACAGCCCGATCCCCAATACCCGCGGTATTCGCAACGACGTCGTGGCGGCCTTGAAAGAAATCAAGGTGCCCGTGCTCCGCTGGCCGGGCGGTTGTTTTGCCGATGAGTACCACTGGATGGACGGTATCGGGCCGCGTGAACAACGCCCCACCATGATCAATACCCACTGGGGCGGTGTCACCGAAAACAATCATTTCGGCACACACGAGTTCATGGACCTGTGCGAACAACTTGGCTGCGAGCCTTACATCTGTGGCAACGTCGGCAGCGGCACCGTCCGGGAGATGCAGCAGTGGGTCGAATACATCACCTCCGACGCCGTCAGCCCGATGACGGAACTTCGCAAGAAAAACGGACGAGCCGAGCCGTGGAAGTTGACCTACTTCGGCATCGGCAACGAGAACTGGGGTTGCGGCGGCAACATGACGCCGCAGTTTTACGCCGATCAGTACAAACGTTATGCTACCTATGTTCGCAATTTTGGCACCAACCGCATTTTCAAGATCGCCTGCGGCCCCAATGGCGCCGACTACCAATGGACCGAAGTCCTCATGCGCGAAGCCGGCAAGAAGATGCACGGGTTGGCGCCGCATTACTACTGCGGTAGCGGCAGGAAAAAACAGCCTGCCACCCGCTTTGACGAGGGCGACTGGGCGGCGCTGCTGAAGCGGGCGCTCAAGATAGACGAACTGATCACCCGCCATTCCGAGATCATGGATAAATATGATCCGCAGAAAAAAGTGGCCATCTGTTTTGACGAATGGGGAACCTGGCACGAAGTCGAGCCGGGCACCAACCCGCGGTTCCTTTACCAGCAAAACACATTGCGCGACGCGCTCGTCGCCGCCGTCACGCTCAACATCTTCAACCAACACGCTGATCGCGTCCGCATGGCCAACATCGCCCAGACCATCAACGTCCTCCAGGCCATGCTCCTCACCGACGGTCCCAAAATGGTTCGGACACCGACGTTCTATGTCTATCAAATGTATGTGCCGCACCACGACGCCATGTTGCTTCCGTCTGAAATGCACTGCGGCGAATACGCCTGTGGCGACGACAGGATGCCCGGCCTCAGCGCCTCTGCTTCTCGCGATAAGGACGGTAGGATTCACATCAGCCTTTGCAACCTCAACCCGAACCAACCCGCCGAGTTGACGATCGAACTGAAAGGCACACGGGCGAAACCGGTGAGCGGTCGCGTCCTGACCAGCGAAGCGATGCAGGATCACAACACCTTCGAGCACGCCGACACCGTCAAGCCCGCGCCGTTTGACGCCTACAAGGCGAGCGACAAAGGGTTGACGGTTGTTTTGCCTTCCAAGTCCGTCGTCATGTTGGAACTCGCTGAATGAAAGGGGTAATTATGCTGCGAAAAGTCGCTGTTTCCGTCATCATCACCGCGGCCATGACCGTTACCGCCGCCACTGCACTGGAGGATTGGGAGAACCCGAAACTCACCGGGCTGAACACCGAGCCGCCACACGCCACGATGGTCATCTGTCCCGACGCCGCCACGGCGCGCCAGATCGGCCCTGTCTGCAACGCCGAGCGAGTGAAATCGTCGTTCTACCGCTCGCTCAATGGCGACTGGAAATATCACTACTCCAAGAATCGAGCGGCTCGCGTTCCCGATTTCTGGAAGACGGACTTCAACGATGCGACATGGAAAACAATCCCCGTCCCCTCCAATGTCGAGATCGAAGGCTACGGCATCCCGATCTACGTCAATATCCCGTACCCGTGGCCGAAACCGTGGAAACCGCCGTTCACCCCCGACAACGACCCGAACAACACCGTCAACAGCTACCGCCGCGTGTTCGATTTGCCTGCCGATTGGCAGGGGCGCCGCATTCTGATCACCTTCGACGGCGTCAACTCGTTCTTCTATCTCTGGGTTAACGGGCAGAAAGTTGGCCTTGGCAAGGACAGCCGCACGCCTGTTGAGTTTGACATCACCAAGTACGTCAAACCGGGCCGAAACCTCATTGCGGTCGAAAACTTCCGCTGGTGCGACGGTTCGTATCTTGAAGACCAGGATTTTTGGCGCATGAGCGGCATCTTCCGCGATGTTTATCTCTGGAGCCAGCCGGCGGTTCACCTGCGTGATTTTGAGGTCAAGACAGATACCCATGGCACGCTCACCATCACCACGCAACTCACCGGCACCGGCACGGTCGAAGCCTCGCTTGAAGACGCCAACGGAAATCCGCTGGCCACAAGCCGATTGACGACAGGGCGGGGCACGCTCACCATTGCCAATCCGCGGCTCTGGTCTGCCGAATCCCCGTACCTCTACAAACTTCTGCTCACCGTCAAGGACGCCAATGGAACGACCGTTGAAGTGATTCCCGTCAATGTTGGGTTCCGCAACGTCGAAATCAAAAACGGCGATCTCCTTGTCAACGGTCAACGTGTTCTCTTCAAAGGCGTCAACCGCCACGAACACGACCCCGATCGCGGTCAGGCCATCACGGTCGAGAGCATGATCAAGGACATCCTGTTGATGAAGCAGCACAACATCAACGCCGTCCGCACCTGTCATTACCCGAACCAGCCGGCATGGTATGACCTCTGTGACAAGTACGGGATTTATCTCATCGCCGAGGCCAACATCGAAAGCCACGGCATGGGATACGGCAAAGAATCGCTCGCCAAAAATCCCGACTGGCTCGATGCCCACCTCGACCGCACCATCCGCATGGTCGAACGCGACAAAAATCACCCGTCCGTCATCATCTGGTCGCTCGGCAACGAAGCCGGCGACGGCCCGAACTTCGAGGCGACCTCGAAATGGATTCACGAACGCAACACGGGCCGTCCCGTTCAATACGAGCGCGCCGAGTTTCGCTCGCACACCGACATCGTCTGCCCCATGTACCCGAAGCCGAAAAGCCTCGCCGACTACGCCAGTAAACCGCAGACCCGCCCCTACATCATGTGCGAATACGCTCACGCCATGGGCAATAGCAGCGGCGACATCTGGTCGTATTGGAACCTGATCTACAACAAACCGCATCTTCAGGGCGCGTTCGTCTGGGATTGGGTTGACCAAGGGCTTCGCCAGACACAAGGCCCGCTACCGCTTGCCCGCTTCGAGAAGGTCAAACCCGGCGACAAAACCTTCTGGGCCTACGGCGGCGATTTCGGTCCTGCCGGTACGCCGAGCGATGACAACTTCTGTTGCAACGGTCTTGTCACGCCCGACCGCGAGCCGCATCCCGGCCTCTTCGAGGTCAAACACATCTACCAGTATATTCACTGTAAACCCGTTGACCTCGCCGCGCGCACGATCGAAGTCAAAAACTGGTACGATTTCACCAACCTCAAAGACATCGCCGACGGTCACTGGCGCTTGAAATGCGACGGCCGGGAAATCCAAACCGGCGCCCTGCCCGCACTCGACCTTGCCCCGCGCGCCACAACAACACTGGCGATTCCGCTGAAACCGTTCACCCCGCAGCCGGGCGCCGAATACCACCTGGAAATTCGCTTCACGCTGAAACACGACACGCTCTGGGCCGCCGCCGGACATGAACTGGCCTGGGATGAATTCAAGCTGCCGGATTCCGCCCCTGCGCCGCAGGCTCCCGACGGTCCGTCTCTGCGCCTTGCGGGTGACACCGTCAGCGGCAACGGTTTTTCCGTTGCGTTCGACAAATCCACCGGCGCGCTGAAGTCATGGCGCGCGCACGGTGTCGAGTTGATCAGCTCGCCGTTGCGCCCCGACTTCTGGCGCGCGCCGACCGACAACGACCGTGGCCGCAACATGGCCAAAACACAGGGCATCTGGCGCGACGCCCACAAGGACGCCGCCGTGACCCGTTTCACCATCGAACAGGTTGCTCCGAACAGAGTCGTTGCAAAAACGGCTCTCTCGTTGCCGAAAGTGAAGGCAACATGGGAAACGACCTACACCATCCTCGGCAGTGGCGACATCCTTGTAGCCGCCGAATTCACGCCGGGCGACCCGAACCTGCCAAAGATTCCGCGGCTCGGTATGCAGATGACATTGCCCGCCGGATTTGAGCGGATTACCTGGTTCGGGCCGGGTCCTCAGGAGACCTATTCCGACCGCAAGGACGCGCGCGTGGGTGTGTACAGCGGTACGGTACGCGAACAGTTCTACGAGGGCTACACCGAGCCGGGCGAGAGCGGCAACAAGGTGGAGACGCGCTGGGTCGCACTCACCAACGACAAAGGCATTGGCCTGCTTGCTGTCGGGATGCCGCTGCTCAGTGTCAACGCGCTGCATCACACCACCGACGATCTTCAGAACGCCAAACACCCATTCCAGTTGCCGCGCCGCGAGGAGGTCACGCTCAACCTCGACCTCGTTCAACAAGGCGTTGGCGGCGACGACAGTTGGGGCGCCTGGCCGCACGAGGAATTCCTGATCAAGTGTCAACCCGCCAGCTACCGTTTTCGTCTTCGTTCGCTGTCGCCAGGCGATGCACCCGCTCGACTGGCGCGGGAAGCGCGATGAAGACGTGGGCGGTAGTTTTGGCGGTGAGCTGGGCGGCGATCGTCGTTGGCGAAACGCCGCCGCTGGCGCGGCTTCGGTACAACAATCCCGGCCTGATTGTGGACCTGGGTGTCGGACTTTGGGCGTTTCCGTTGCCGATGGATTTTGACGGTGACGGCGACCTGGATCTCGTCGTGGTTTGTCCGGACAAACCGTACAACGGCACCTATTTCTTTGAGAACCCGGCCGGAGAGAAATTCCCGGTCTTCAAACCCGGCCAGCGAATTAGCAAGGGGCTGCAATTTGCACAGGTCTCATACGTCAACGGCCAACCGCGCGTGCTCACTCCAGCGACCGAATACCCTGATTTCCGCAAAACCGGGCTGGAAAACGGCGTCAAACTGCCGTTGCCCGCCAACGTTCATCCGAGGAAAGTGCGCGGCAATTTCTGGCGGTATGTGGATTACGACGGCGACGGCCGACTCGACATCATCGTTGGCGCCGATGACTGGAGCGATTACGGTTGGGATAATGCCTATGACGCCAGCGGTCACTGGGTGAATAGTCCGTTGCGCGGGTTTGTTTATTTGATTCGCAACACCGGCAACGGTTATGCCGAACCGGTCAAAGTCATGGCCGGCGACAAACCCGTCGAGACCTTTGGTTGGCCATGTCCGAATTTTGCCGACTTCGACGGCGATGGCGACCTCGATTTGATTTGCGGCGAGTTTCTGGACGGGTTCACCTACTTTGAGAACATCGGCACACGCACGGCGCCACGCTACGCGCCCGGCAAACGACTCAGAACAGCGGACGGCAAACCGCTGGTGATGGACTTGGAGATGATCACGCCCGTGGCGATTGACTGGGATAAGGATGGCGACGTGGATTTGATCGTTGGCGACGAAGATGGGCGCGTCGCGTTCATTGAGAACACCGGAAAACTGGACGCTGATCACGCGCCGTTGTTTTTGCCGCCGCGTTATTTCCGACAGGAAGCCGATGACCTGAAATGCGGCGCGCTCGCCACACCGGTCGGGTTTGACTGGGATGGCGACGGCGATATGGACATCCTCAGTGGCAACTCGGCCGGCTACATTGAGTTTTTTGAGAACCTCAGCGGCCCTGGTGTCGAGAAACCGAAGTGGGCCGCGCCTCGACGGTTGGAGGCTGACGGCAAGGTGATCCGCATTATGGCCGGGCCGAACGGCAGCATCCAGGGGCCGTGCGAGGCGAAGTGGGGGTACACGACGTTGAGCGTGGCGGACTGGGACGGCGATGGTTTACCCGATCTCATCGTCAACTCCATCTGGGGCAAGGTAATTTGGTTCAAAAACAACGGCACACGTACCGCGCCGAAACTGGCCGCCGCGCAGCCGATTGAAGTCGAGTGGAACGGTCCGCCGCCGACGCTTGCGTGGGGCTGGCTGCGTCCGAACGGCAAGGAGTTGCTCACGCAATGGCGCACCACACCGTTCGCGGTGGACTGGAACAATGACGGCCTGACCGATCTGGTCATGCTCGACCACGAAGGGTATCTGGCGTTCTTCGAACGGGCGCGGCGCAATGGTAAACAGGTGTTGCTTGCCCCCAAACGCGTGTTCTGTAACGAAAAGGGTGAACCGCTTCGCCTCAATCCCGCCGCGGCCGGTAAAAGCGGTCGCCGCAAACTTTGTATCGTGGACTGGGATGGCGACGGCCGACTCGACATTCTGCTCAATGCTGCCAACGCGCGATTCCTGCGGCAGGTGGATGCGCGCGACGGCCAATGGTTCTTCAAGGACATGGGACTGTTGGCCGAACAAAACATCGAAGGTCACGATGTCAGCCCAACCGTCGTGGATTTCAACAGCGACGGCATCCCCGATTTCCTCGGCGGCGCCGAGGACGGACGCTTCTATTACCTGAGAAACCCACGTGCAAAATGAACAAACTCATCTGCCTGTTATGCCTCCTGCCATCGCTCGCCCTGGCAACAGTAAAAAGCGAATTCATCTTCGAGAACGCGCCATTCCTCTCTTGTCACGCCTCGACGATCGCCGAGACGACAAACGGCCTGGTGGCCGCCTGGTTTGGCGGGACACGAGAAGGGTATCCCGACGTGGCCATCTGGTTGTCGCGGTACGAACACGACAAATGGACTCCACCCGTCAAGGTCGTGCGCGACGAAAAACACCCCTGCTGGAACCCGGTGTTGTTCCAACCGAAAAACGGCCCGTTGATGCTCTTCTACAAGGTCGGCCCCAACCCGCGCCAGTGGTGGGGGATGCTCTGTGCCAGCACCGACAACGGCAGGACATGGAGCGCGCCGCGCCGATTGCCCGACGGTATTCTCGGCCCGATCAAAAACAAACCGGTCCAGTTGTCCGATGGCGACATCCTTTGCCCCTCCAGCACCGAACATGACGGTTGGCGCGTGCATTTTGAGCGCAGCACCGATGGCGGTCAGACGTGGACAGCCACTGCGCCTGTCAACGACGGCAAAACCATTGGTGCCATCCAACCGAGCATTTTGTTTCATCCCGACGGCCGGTTGCAGGCCGTCGGACGCACCCGACAGGGCAGGGTGTTTGAAGTTTGGTCCGAAGACAACGGGCGGACGTGGGGCACGATGACGTTGACCGAGCTGCCAAACCCGAATTCCGGCACCGATGCGGTAACATTGCGCGATGGTGGTCAGTTGATCGTCTATAACCACACCCAGAAAGGTCGCTCACCGCTGAATGTCGCAATCTCGCGCGACGGAAAGAGATGGAAACCCGTTCTGGTGCTGGAGAACGAGTCAGGCGAGTATTCCTACCCCGCCGTTATCCAGACTCGTGATGGTTTTGTCCATGTCACCTACACATGGAAACGCCAGCGCATCAAACACGTTATCTTCCATCCTGCCGATATGGATGTTTCCTCACGGTGAAACGGCGTGTTTTTAGTCGCTAACCTGCCTCAAGTAAGACTCTTATCGGTGTTGTCCATTTTCGGGAACGAACAAGTCATGTTCGGACTGTATCCTCGCGGGAAACAAAGAGTTTCCACTTGCCTCGCAAAAATCGGGCGACTAACAATAGCAACAGTCATATGAAGCCCCTTGCCGATGCCGAGAAGCTCACCGGGCGCATGTCTTTGTTTTGTGCCGCGGCGGCAGGGATTTCTGGATTGTTCTCGTTGGCGTTCTGGCTGGGGGGGCAATTCACTGCCGATCAAGTGTTCCGAAAAGTTGTAGTAATGGCTCCCTCTACAGCTTGGGGAATCGTCTTGTTGAGTTCGGCCTTGTGTTGGCACGTTTTACGTCCTGACAAACGTGCGACCCGCATTTTCGGGATGACGATAGCGCTGTTGGTTTTTCTGTTTTCCTTTTTTGTCCTTTTTGCCTGGTGTTTTGGCCGCAAGTTACCGCTTGAGTGCTGGATTTGTCTCTGGCTCAACGCCTGTCAAGGGGAAGGCTGTCGCCAAATGTCGCCAATTACAGCGGCGATGTTTTTGGTTGTTACCGTGAGCTTTTGGTTGGTGCTGCACATAAAAGAATCCCGCCGCCCGTTGCGACAGGTGGCGTTTGGATTGGCGCTGGTGGTCTTTTTTGGGGGACTGGTAGTGGTGTTGGGATTTGTCATTGGCGGCTCCTTGTTGTTCACAACTTGTCGCAGCCCGCTGTCGCTATTGACGGCAGTGGCGTTCGTGTTCCACGGCAGTGCGCTTGCATTGACAGCGAAAGCGCCCGACTGGTTGTTGCACTTGTTTGGCCGCGAGCGGTCCGTTCCTGCGAGCGCAGTGACACGACAGCGTGCCTGGCAGATTGTGGCTGCGGGAGGGGTGTTGATCGTGATGATTGGCATTGGCGGTGCCGTTGTGGTGCGACGGGTCATCAACGAGTCGCACACCCGCATCAAGAAACACCTGCTCGACGTTGCGGAAATGAAAGCCAACCACATCGGCACTTGGTATGCCGAACGGATGGGGGATGCCTGTCAGATTAGGGATTCAAAGTTGTTTGCCGCCATGGTGTCGGAGTATCTGACCCATCCTTCCCCGACTCTTGGCGAACCGGTGCAGTTGTGGATCAGTTCCTTGCAGCGCAACGAGAGGTACAGTCGGGTGTTGTTACTGGATTCCGAGGCCAGGGTTCGACTGGTTGTACCACCGGGTGACGATTGGTTGGGACCGTTGGCCCTTGCAAAAGCTCGGGAAGCGTTCGCCACAGGAGAAATTGTAGTCTCAGACCTGCACTTGAGTGCCGTCAAGACCAACTTCCCCAACATGGATTTTCTTGTGCCGCTTGTTCCGCACGGACAAAAACCGGTTGGAATACTCCTGTTGGAAATGGCTGCTCGCGATACTCTATATCCGTTGGTACAGGCATGGCCGTTGCCCTATGAAACGGCAGAGACACTGCTGATTCGACGGGATGGCGATGAAATTGTGTATCTAAACGATCTGCGTCATCATCCCGACGCTGCATTGAAATTACGACGTTCAGCGCATCAAACGCAATTAATTGCAGCGCAAGCACTGCGGCATGGTCGCGGCGTGGCAGAAGGAGTGGACTACCGCGGCGTGCCGGTGTTGGGAGCATACTGGTCAGTGCCGGGCACGTCATGGCATATGGTGGCCAAAATAGATCAGGCCGAAGTGAATGCGCCTCTTTATCGCCAGATGTGGCTGGTGCTGATCAACATTGTCGTGTTTGGAATTGTGTCAGCCCTTGGTCTGCGCTTGTTGTGGGAACATCATCACGCCGCGTTATTGAAGCATCAACTTGATTTGGAACATGAAAAAGATGCGATTGCCCAGTGTCTGCGGGAGCTGTTGCAACATGCCAACGATATCATCGTCATTGCTGAGGAGGACGGGCGGATTTTGGAGATGAACCGTCGGGCCATTGAAACCTACGGTTATACGGCTGATGAGTTTCATGCCATGCATGTGGTGGAATTGCGTGCTCCGTGGGAACGGACTGCTTGGCCAGAACTGGACGAGAAATTACGGCATGATGGCTCGGCCCTGTTCGAGACGGTTCATCAACGTAAAGACGGCACGACGTTTCCTGTGGAGGTCAGCCTTCGCCTGGCCCAAATCGGCGACAAGCGGTATCGTTTGGCCATCATTCGCGACCTGACCGAGCGCAAACGGGCGGAGCAGACGTTGCGCGAGAGCGAACAGCGATTCCGAAGTGTGTTCGAAAACTCACTGGTGGGTATTTATCGCACAACACCAGATGGACGACTTTTGTTGGCTAATCCAACGCTGATTCGATTGCTGGGTTTTCAATCGTTTGAGCAATTGGCCCAGCGGAATCTAGATGCCGAAGGATTTCATCCTGAATATCCTCGTCAGCGATTCAAGGAGTTGATGGAACGAGATGGAAAAGTGGTGGATTTTGAGACTTGTTGGCTACACTCGGACGGAACGTCCATATATCTGCTCGAATGTGCAGTGGCCGTACGCGATGCCACGGGGCAGATTCTCTATTACGATGGCGTTGTCGAAGATATCACCAAGCGTAAACAGGCGGAGCAGGCACTGCGCGAGAGCGAGCAGCGATTCCGTATCATGCTGGAAGAGGCGGCGGATGGCGTCATTTTGCATGATGTTCAAGGTCGGATCATCGAGGTCAACCGCAGCACTTGCCAGCTTCTCGGTTATACCCGAGAAGAACTTCTCTCGTTGTCCATTCATCAGGTGGATCCTGATGCCATTGCGGTTGGTAAACATCTGCTGTGGGAGCGGGTCTTCGTTGGTGAACAGTTTACCTTTGAGAGCCAATACCTTCACAAAGATGGCACCCGTGTTCCCGTGGAAGAACGGATTAGTTCACTACAACTACCCAGCGGACTGGCTGTCCTCAGCATTGTGCGCGACATTTCCGAGCGGAAACGTGTCGAGGCAGACCTGAAACGACTGGCCACCGCCGTCAGTCAGGCGGCGGAAACCGTTATGGTGACAGATTGCAATGGAACCATCCAATATGTCAATCCCGCTTTTGAACGGATGACTGGATACCGGACCGAGGAGGCCATCGGACAGAATCCGCGCATTTTGAGGAGTGGTCAGCACAATCAACAATTTTATCAGACCCTTTGGGAGACCATCCTGCGCGGCGAAACATGGCGTGGTCGTTTTATAAACCGGCGAAAAGACGGCTCCCTCTACAAAGAGGAAGCCGTCATCTCTCCAGTTCGCGACGAGGCCGGGCAGATCACCAATTTTGTCGCTGTCAAACATGACATTACCGAACGCGAGCGTGCCATGGACGCGCTGCGGGAAACGAATGAGAAACTGGATCATGCGTTGTCGGAACTCAAACGTGCCCAGTCAAAACTAATTGAACAGGAACGACTTCGCATCGTCGGTCAAATGGCTAGTGGTATTGCCCACGACTTCAACAACGCGCTCGCGCCCATTCTCGGCTTTTCGGAGTTGTTGCTTGAACGCTCCGAATTGCGGCGAAATGAGGAAAAACTCCTCGATACCCTCCATTTGATCTTTGCTGCGGCCCAAGATGCCGCGAATGTTGTCAGACAGTTGCGCGAGCTGTATCGGGGAAGATCAGGACAAACTGATTTCTCGCTCGTCAACCTCGCCCACGTGGTCAGACAAGCCGTAAAACTTACCGAGCCACGTTGGCGCGAGGAAACAGCCGCGATCGGCGTGCGCGTCAACGTCAACCTCGATTTGCAATCGGTGCCGGAAACCGCGGGTAACGAGAGCGCCTTGCGAGAAGCGGTGATGAATCTGATCCTGAACGCGGTGGACGCAATGCCACAAGGCGGAACAATCTCGTTGAAAACGTACGCTGACCAACAAGGCATCTGCTTGGAGGTCAACGACACGGGCGAGGGGATGAGCGAAGAAGTTTGCAGTCATTGTTTTGACCCGTTTTTCACAACCAAGGGAATACGGGGAAGCGGCTTGGGGCTGGCAATGGTCCATGCCATTGTTCATAACCACGGCGGCGAAATCAACGTGGCCAGCGAGTTAGGCAAGGGCAGCACCTTTACCATCCGATTGCCGATCCAGTCGGTGCCAAGCAAATCGCCTGAACCTGGCAAAACGGACACGTTTACGCGCCGTCTGCGCATCTTGTTGGTGGATGATGAACAGGTGGTGCGTTGTGTCTATGCGGAATATCTGAAAGCCGAGGGGCATCAGGTCGAAGAGGCGGAGAGCGGCCCGGCGGGATTGGCGGTGTTTGCGCGACAACCGTTCGATCTGGTCATCACCGACATGGCGATGGTCGGGATGAGTGGCGAACAATTTGCCACTCGCATTCAAGAACTCAATCCGGGTACGCCGATCATTTTGTTGACCGGGTTTGGCGACTTGATGAAAGCGCGCGGCGAGAAACCGTCGAGCGTGTCCGTCGTGCTCGGTAAACCAACCACATTGGCCGACTTGCGAAATGCGATTCGAGAAGCCATGGGAGATTCTTAACGGCTATGGGCGCCTTGTGCACTCGATGGCGGAGGGATTTGCCGAGACGCCAACGGCAGAGTCACCGCAAGGATTGCTCCTGAATGATTGGAGTGAAGGGGTAGGTTCATTTTTGGGTGAATGTGTTGGGAGGGGGAGCCGGTCAAAGAAGACATGAGCAAACATGATTCGCTGCGCCCCTCCCGGTGTGTGATTGAGTTTTGTCCGTCTTCTCAGGCGACGGTGGTAACTAGTCTGGCAGCGTGGTTATCGCCGACGGGGAACATCTCGATGAGGATAATTTGTTGAAGAGGTTGTTGGGCGTGGAGAAGATTCCCGATCAGAGTCCGTTGGGTGACCGGTTACGGGCCATCGGCGATCCCGGCCGGGATGCGCTGCACCAGATCAGGCGGGAGTTTGTGACCTGCGACGATCGGGCAGGCGAAGCGCAACGGGCGTTTGAGCGGCATCGGCTCAAGGGGGATTGGGAACGGCGGCTGGGCGACTTCCAACTGCATCATCTGCCGTGTCAGCGGTTGGTGGCCAATCAATGTTTCTATGCGTTGGCGACCCTCACGCTAATGATTCTGGGGAAAATAACTCTAGTTGTTTGTGAGACACTACACTAGTATCCGAGTGAAGTGAGTTTATGGTCACAATTTATAGTCATTGCCATCACATCAGAAGCCGACCTTCGACGATAGCCAAAACGTTTTGCCTCCTCCTTCCGCTTCTGTCCCTTCCACTCGGTGTGGGACTGGCTATGAATCCGGTTGATGCAGTCGATCCTTTCATCGGCTCTGTCACAACCCATCCCAGCAGTGGGCATGGGCTGGGTAAGACAATCCCCGGTCCCTGCACCCCCTACGGCTTGGTGCAGTTGGGGCCCGACACTATCACCGGTGGCGACAACGGCAGCGGCTACAGCTATGAGCACAAAACCATCGAAGGCTTCAGCTTCACCCACATGAGCGGCGTCGGCTGGTATGGCGACCTCGGTAACTTGCAGGTGATGCCCCAAGTGGGCGAACCGGTACTGGATCGTGTTGCAGCGAAATCGCCATTCGCCAAGACCAGCGAGAAGGCCAGCGCCGGCTATTACGCGGTCACCCTCGACCGTGGCAACATCGGCGTCGAGTTGACCGCCGCGCCACGGGCCGGCATCATTCGCTTCACCTTCCCTGAGGCACCGGTATCGCGCATCAAGGTAGATCTCGCCCGTCGCGTCGGCGGTTGTTCGGTAAAACAATACGTGCGCCGTATTGATGACCGCACGGTTGAAGGTTGGATGGACTGCAACGCCAAGGGCGGCGGTTGGGGCCACGGTCACGGTCGGTGCAGCTATATGGTGTATTTCCGCATGGCCTTCAGCGTCCCCATGCACGCTTTTGGCATCTGGGATCAGTCCACCGTGTGGCGCGACCGCACCGAGGCCACCACCGAGGCGGGGGGCTTCTTCGTCGAGTTCCCAACCACCGACGGGCAGCAGGTACTGGTCAAGGCGGGCATCTCCTTCGCCAGCCTGTCCGGTGCTGCTGCCCATCTGGAGCAAGAGATCCCCGGCTGGGATTTCGACGAAGTGCATCGCGCCGCCCGTGTCACATGGGCCAAGGCACTGAGTGTTATCGATGTCGAAGGTGGCACCAAGGACCAACGGCAGATCTTCTACACTGCGCTCTACCGCACCTTCATCGATCCCCGCTGCATTTCGGACGCCGACGGCACCTTCCGCGCCATTGATGGCACCTTGCAGAAAGCGAATGGCTATACCCAACGCACGATATTCAGCGGCTGGGACGTGTTTCGCAGCCAGTTCCCGCTCCTGACACTCACCGCGCCACGGGTGGTAGACGACACGATCAACTCGCTCCTGTACGTCGCCCGTACCGACAACCAGGGCCGATTGCCGCGTTGGGAAATGATGTTGCGCGAGTCTGGCTGCATGCTCGGCGATCCAGCGGTGTCGGTAATCGTCGATGCCTGGCGCAAGGGGATTCGCAACTACGACACGGCCGAGGCTTGGAAGGCGATACGCCTCACCTGCCTGGATCCGGGCCGTAGGCGTTCTGGTTTCAAGAATTGGGTCGAGAAGGGTTGGGTGCCGGGAGACATCTCGAGAACACTTGAATACGCTTACGCTGATGCCTGTGCCGCGTGGTTTGCTCAAGAGATGAATGCACCCGAGGATGCGGCGGTGCTATGGCAACGGGCACAAAACTACCGCAACATCTTCGATCCGTCGGTAAACTGGATGCGAGCACGCAACCAGGACGGTACCTGGGCCGAGTGGAAGGGCCGCACCAAGCACGGCCAGGGTTGCATGGAGAGCAATCCTTTCCAGCAGGGGTGGTTTGTACCGCATGATGTGCCCGGCCTCATCTCCCTGCTGGGCAAGGACCGTTTCATCGCCGACCTCACCGAGATGCTTGAAAAGACGCCGCCAGACATGAAATGGAACAACTACTACAACCACGCCAACGAGCCGGTGCACCACGTCCCCTTCCTGCCGGTCTACGCCGGCCAGCCCTGGCTAACCCAGCGCTGGACGCGCGAAGTAATTAACCGTGCCTACAAGACCGGCCCCTACGGTCTGGTAGGTAACGAGGATGTGGGCCAGATGTCCGCGTGGTATGTGCTCGCTGCGCTAGGTATACATCCCGTCTGCCCAGGTGATCCGGTCTACATCATCACCAGTCCTCTTTTCCCCAAGGCCACGCTGCGCCTCGATCCGACCTACTACCCAGGCGGCACCTTCACCGTGACGACCCGGGCGACGAAGCCTGGAGCCATCTATATCCGCTCTGCGACGCTGAACGGCAAGCCGTTGAACCGCGCCTGGATCCGCCACGACGAGATCACCGCCGGCGGCACCTTGTCGCTGGAACTGGTGCCGGAGCCGGACCGGACCTGGGGTACGCAGGAACTGTCGCCATCATTGACCGCGTCTCACCCCGGCAAGGTTACCCATTTGTCAACTTCACGCCCAACGACTGCGCCGAATCGAAACTGACCGTCCTCTCCCTCATTGTGTACACAACGGAAAGACCGGGCAGACTTATTGATTATTTATAATAGGCTGACATGGGGTGTTGTGGTGGTGACATAGCTACCACACGCGATCATCCGGTAATGGAAAAGCGCAGGCTGAAGGTTGCCGCCTTCTTCGAGAAGGGTCACAGCGCCAGCGCGGTTGCCTGCAATCGGGGCGTGCGCCGCCAGTCGGCTCATGCTTGGAAGAAGGCATGGTAAGA
>CAZISE010000042.1:0-27393 GCA_964541945.1 uncultured Verrucomicrobiota bacterium | reverse complement strand
TGCGGCGAATGCGCCGTCGTCCTCCTCTTGCGCGCCTGTTGGAAACAGGCAGAACCTTGGCCATGAGTCAGTCTATTACACGAGTCTCAGTAAGTTTTCAGAAATTCCCCCTCACCTGACGAAACTTGGGCTAGAGCCGCAGCCATTCGATCGGACACGGGAAAAGACAAGGTAACGCCGTTGTTACGGGAGTATTTCCACGACGATGACAGAATGTTGCGTGCAGAGTCCACACAGCGCGAGGCGCCACCGACGGGAAGATAAAGCGGTTTTGTGGTTACTCGTGGCGCAGGGCTTCCACGGGGTCCATCGCGGCGGCGCGTTGTGCGGGATAGAGGCCAAAAACGACGCCGACAAGGGCGGAGATGCTGAAGGCAAGCAACGGCGACCAGAAGGCGACAATGGTGCGCATCCCAGCAAAGCGGCTGACAAACAACGGAATCAGGATGCCCAACGTCACGCCCAGCAGACCGCCGGTGCCGCTGAGGATGACGGATTCGATGAGAAACTGGGCGAGAATGTCGCGTCGTTTGGCGCCAAGGGCACGACGGATGCCGATTTCGCGGGTGCGTTCGGTGACGGTGGCCAGCATGATGTTCATGATGCCAATGCCGCCGACCAGCAGGGAGATGGCGGCGATGGAACCGAGGACGATGTTGAAAATCTGTTTGGTGCGTTCGGCTTGGCGGAGCAATTCCAGTGGGACGGTAATTTCGTAGTCTTTTTTCTTGTGGTGTCGTTCCAGGAGTTGTTTGACGGCTTCGGCCACGGGGAGGACCTGGTCGCGAGCGGCAACGCGGATGGTGACCTCGTGGAGTTCGACACGCTCGGCTTCAATGCTGCCGGTGCGGCGTTTGGCAAGGATTTCACCGTAGCGGGTTCGGGCGGTTTCCAACGGAATGAACATCTGGTAGGCGGCGGCTTTGACTTCTCCGGGTCTCGTTTCCGTTTTACCGGTGTGACCGCGCGGTTGCATGACGCCGATGACGCGGTAATAATCGGAACCGACGCGGACATCGCGTCCCAACGGGGATTCCATCGGGAACAGGACAGCGACCATCTCGGCGCCGAGCACGCAGACGTTGGCGCAGTTTTCCATGTCGGACCGGGTGAAGAACCGACCGGCAACCACGGGATGGTTGCGCATTTCGGGATACCACGGAACGGTACCGTGGATTTCGGCATCCACGCGGCGGTTGATATTCCAAACGTAATCGCGGATGACGCGACTGGGGACCATGATGGTGATGCCGGGGATGGTGGCGCGGATGCGTTCGAGGTCGGCATAAGTGAGGCCGTACTGGAGAACGAAACTGAGGCTGCCCTGTTGAGTGACTTTTTGGTCTTCGGAAGGTTTGATGCTGGTGAGGATGATGTTTTGGCTGCCGAGTTTGTTGATTTGTTCCTGCGCCTCGTAGCTGGCGCCTTCGCCGATGGCGAGCATGGCGATCACGGAACAAACGCCAAACACGATACCCAACACGGTCAACAGGGATCGGAGACGGTGCATCCAGAGGCTTTTGAGACCAAGACGCACCGCGCGGTACAAGCGGGCGGGGTTCCATCCGCGAAGGAGTCCGAGGGTTGTGTTAATACTGGACATCGGTTTCAATCTGGCCGTCGCGCAGACGGATGGTGCGGGAACAGTGGCGGGCAACACCGGGATCGTGGGTAACGAGGATCAGGGTTTTGCCGTTGCGGTTGAGGTTGGCGAATATTCGGAGAATCTCCTCGCCAGAGGCAGAATCGAGGTTGCCCGTCGGTTCGTCAGCGAGGATGACCAGGGGATCATTGACGAGGGCACGCGCGATGGCGACACGCTGTTGCTGGCCGCCGGACAACTCAAAGGGACGATGGTGAAGGCGGTGTTCGAGGCCAACGCGACGGGCCAGTTCGGTGGCCAGAGCTCGGCATTCCGTTTCAGGGCGGTTCTGATAGTACAACGGCACCTCGATGTTTTCGAGGACGGTCAACTGCTGGATCAGGTTGTAGGATTGGAACACAAAGCCGAGTCGGCTCCCGCGAATGGCGGAAAGCGCGTCGTCATCGAGCTGTGAGACATCCTCGCCGCCGAGCAGGTAACGTCCGTCGGTGGGACGGTCGAGGCAACCGAGCAGGTTCAACAAAGTGGACTTGCCGCAGCCGGACGGTCCCATAATGCTCACGTACTCGCCGGCCTGGATGTCGAAGCTGATACCGCGCAGAGCCGTCACCGTGACGGTTCCCATCTGGTAGCTTTTATGAACATTCTGGCACTGGACGATGGGGGTGGCCATGCGGGGAACGGTCAAGGTTGGATCAATTTTCTTTCGCGGGTTTTGGCTCGGTGTTTTTTCCCGGTGTTGGTTCGGTCGCTTGTTGTGGCACGGGGGAAGCGAGGGGGCGCAACAGGACGCGTTCTCCTTCCCGCAGGCCGTTGCGGATTTCGACAAACTCGTCATTATTTTCGCCGATTTCCACGAGACGCCGTTCGGGTTTACCGCCGTTGAGAACGTAGCAGACCTGCTGACCGTTCCAAGTGGTGACGGACTGGATGGGGACATGGACGACATCGTCCAGGCGCGCCACGAGGATTTCGCATTTGGCGCTCATACCGGGTTTGAGCCAGTCGTGGGTGCCGTTGATGGTGATGGTGGTCAGGTAAACCTTCATGTCGGGATTGAGCCAGCGGTTTTGAGAATCGGGCAGGACACCGACCTTGGTGACTTCGCCGTCCAAAACCTGGTCCGGATAGGCATCCACGGTGATGTGGGCGGCCTGGCCTTTTTTGATTTTTTTGATGTAACTTTCGTGGATTTTGACCTGCACGGACATTTTGGTCATGTCGGGGATGGTGATGATGGTCTGACGGTCGCGGACGGTGGCGCCTTCCATGACACGCTCCTCGCCGAACCGCAGGTCGCGGCCGCCGCCGTACACCACGAGGCCCGGTTTTTGGGCGGTGATGTTACATTTGGCCAGTTGCTCATAGAGGTCCTTGCGGGTACGGCTCTGGATGTTGAACAGTCCCTGGGCCGATTTGAGTTTGGCCTGGGCCTGGGCAACTTTGGCCACGCCGGCGCGTCGGGCGCGGACGACTTCTCGGGTGGCTTCGATGTATTTGGAAAGGTATTCTTCGGCGGACTTGGCGAAATCGTATTTCAGGAACAGGTCGCGGGCGGTTTCGGCGGTTTGGACTTTGAGGCGGCTGTTTTCGTAGGCAAGTTCGTCGCGTTCGAGATCGGTTTTGGTAACGTAGCCCTTGGCATACAATCGTTTGGTGCCGTTGAGATTGTTTTGGGCCTGGGTCAGTTCTTTTTGGGCCACCTGGAGGTCGTCGGCCAGTTTGCGCAATTTCTGTTTGGCTTCGCTGTCGCCGAGCGTCTCGAATTGGGCGTACTTACTGAAGTCCACCGACGGCACTGGCACGAGCGGCTCGGCCAGTGGAGAGGTCATCATGTTGGTGAGCACGGAAGGTAGTGCGGGCGACTCGGCGGGGGCGGACGGCGCGTTGGTGGCGGAGGAGGAGGTCTCGTCGCTGGCGGAGGCAAGCACGGCGCTGGTGAGTTGGTTGATGTCGGTCTGGGTGGCGGCGAGTTCTTTTTCGATGCCGAGTTGTTCGATGAGTTTTTCCGTCACATTGGTGCTCAGAAACTTGTCAAAATCCATTCGGGCGAATCGGGCTTTTTGCTCGGCAGCCTTGATGTCGCTGAGGCTTTGTCCCAGTTGGATGGCGTAATTTTCCTGCGCGTCAATCAGCGAAGCGCGCGCCGATTCGTAGGAAATATCCTGTTGGACAATTTGTTTTTGAAGTTCGGAGGCGTCCAGTTCCACCAGCACCTTGTTGGTGGCAATGTCATCGGGCGTCACCAGGTAGCCCTCCTCCACGATTCGCAGAATCTTGGTGGGGGCGGAGCGGATTTCGCATTTGATTTCCTGCGATTCGAGCGCCTGGATGCTTCCGCCTTCGAGCACCGTGATATTGAGCGGGCCGCGGCGGGCCACGAAGACGGCGGCGTCGCCGCGTGTTCCGTCGTTGCCGCGCAACAGAAACGCCAGCGCCACCACCAGAGCGGTGGTGCCGAGCAACAGTTGCCAGCGGGTCTGTTTTTTTACCCGGATCAGCAGATCATTTAACTTCGGCATCATTCATCTCTCGCCATTGGCCGTTATCCTTGATGTACAAGATACCCATGTTGTTCCAAAATTGCAGGCGCGCAATGGTGTGGGCCACCAGCGCTTGTGTCCGCTGGTTTTTAGAGTTGACGAGGTCATTCTGGGCGTCCACCTGATCCTGCGCTTTGGCTTTGCCGAGTTCGGCAAGCAGGTTCTGCTCTTCGACGCGTCGTTCGGCCAGTTTCACGCCGATTTCGCTGATTTCGTAGGTGCGACGCGCCTGTTCCAGCGAGCGGTAACTCTCTCGCACCTGCAAGATAATCTCGTCACGTCGCTGTTCCACGGCTCGCAGGGCGCGCTCATGGGCAATCAGGGCGGCGCGGTAACTATTGCGTTCGGCCTTTCGGTCGAATGGCAGATCGAGATCCACGCCCGCGTTCCAGTTGTAGCGTCGGGCATCCGGCAGGGTGAAATGTCCCTGTTCTCCGCTGCGGATGGCGGCGCTGGCGCTGAGGTCAAGTTGCGGTTTGAAACGGTCGGCGGCGAGAGCCACCTTGCGTTGGGCATCTGCGATCTGGTCCTGAAGATTCTGGTAGTCCAGCCGTGCCGCCAGGGCCACGCGGACACAATCGGACACACTGAGGTTGGGGTGGTTGATGCGCAACTGTTCCAGTTCGCGGTCATCGAGCATCAACCGTGTTTCCACGGGAATGCCCAGCAGAATCTTGAATTCGTCCAGCGCCCGTTTATAGGTGCGCACGGCATTGATCCAGGAGGACTCGGCGGAGAGAACCTGTTGTTCGAGGCGGCCCAGGTCGGATTGCGTGGCGCGTCCCTCCTGCGCGAGCGCCCGCGAGCGTTCGGCGGCGCGGCGAGAGCTTTCCAGATTTAGATAGCTGTTGCGAATGGCGTCGCGGTTTCCCAGTACACCGTAGTAGGCGGTAGCCACTTCCACGCTGAAGTTTTTGCGAAACCGCACAAACGAGCGAATGTCGTAGAGCACGTCTCTTTCCGCCTGGGTCAACGCCTCGGTGTCCGCCTTGAATCCCGCGTTACGCAGCAAAGGACGGGTGAAAGTGGCGCCGAGTTGCGACGCGATGACGGAACGCGGGTCACCCATCAGAAACCGCAGAAAATCCGTTGTAAACGCCGTTGTCATTTTGCCGATGTCGCGGATCAGCCAGTCAACCCCCACGCTTCCGCCGGCGCTGAACTGGCGGCTGTTGACGACCGGGTCGTTGACTTCGGCGTATTCCGCGTTGCCGTTGCCGGAAAAGATGGGCGTGAACCGGTGGCGGGACAGTGTCAACGACAACGCCGAGAGATAGACATTTTCCTTTGCGTTTTGGTAGGCGCGGCTGTGTCGGACCGCGATTTGCAGCGCCTGCTCCAGCGAAACGATCGGGACCCCCTGCTCTTCCGCCGCGTCGGCTCCCATAAACGCCGCCACGTTGGTGTTCAGCGGGCACCCCGTCAGGGAGACAGATCCCGTGGCCGCGATGCTGAACGGCAACTCCATGTTTGGCACGCGCGCGCCTTTGGCATGGATGATGGCCGTCGTCTCCCTGTCTGCCGACAGCCGATAATGCTCGGTCGAGCAGCCGGCCCATAGGACAGAAAGAGCGAGCGTAACAAAGATGGCCTTGGAAACGGTCATGCGTAAAATCTGACGGGCGTTACCGCACATTCTTCACAACAAGTCCGTCGGCAGTGGGTTGACCTTTTGGGAAACTGACCAGGATCGTTTTGCCGCCGCAGGTCACTTGGGCGCCAACATCATCTGCTGTCTCCACGCGCGTCGCGTTCCAGTCGGGGCGTTGCCCGGCGCGGTACGGAACAATAACGGTCAGGACGCGGATTTCGCTGAGTCGTTCCCCGGTACCGGCCTCGACGTGCCACTGGTTGGGAAACTCTTTTTTCGGTGGCGGCGTGAATCCGTCCCACTGCCGATATGTCAGCGGCGCAGGCGAAAGATACTGGACGGCAACGCCCGCGCGGGGTTGCTCGACGAACAGGCGTCCTGTTTTCTCGTCCACCGTGAATCGGTTCAGGGCGTGGAGCATGAACTGGAAGGTGGCGGGTTCTTTTGCGGCCAGATCATCGCAGAGCACGAGGAACGGTGCTTCGCCCTTCACAAAGGCCACGTGCCGCAAGGCCCGTGTCAGCCGTCCGCCGTAGGCGGACGTTGCGTCGCCGCAGAGGTAATCGTACTCTTTGCCGAGTCGTTCGGCCACGATGCGGCCTTGCGGGGCGGCTTTGTGTTTTTCCTGTCCCTCGCCGTTCACGAGGACGCCGTTGTGGGCCACGGTGCTATGTACCCATTGGTAATGGAACTTGCTGCCGTGCAGGTCGCGATAGACGCAGGTGACCAGCAGCGGTTCGGCGTAGGCGTTCAATTGAAAGGTGTTCTGCGGATTATGGCCGTGGCTTTGCGAGCCGAACGGCGAGGATTTGAAAAGGAAATGCACGTCGTCGGCGGCATCGAGCAATGTCGTGTGGAGGCTGGCCACACCAATACCGTGAAACACTTTTGATGGCGGCAGATCGGTCGGCGCTTTCGCCTCTGGCATCGCCGGCAGGTTGGCATCGTAGAGGAACCCGATCACACCGCCTTCGTCGCTCATCTTCCATTGTTCCGTCCACCACCGCCAGTAGGGCGCGTGGCTGTCGGGTTGGACGCCTCTCATGCGGATGTGGTACTCCATGAAACCGCCGATGCCTTTGGAGGGAGGGCGATACGAGAGGTCGCCGAAACCGCTATTGGGCGATCCGGGCGGCGCGATGTAGAGCGGGTAATCGCCCACCTGGGCAAAGAACGGTTTTTTCAGGCCGTCAATCCCCAGGGCCGCGCGCGACACTTGCAGCCAACTGACAGCCTTGCTCATGTAACCGGCCCAGTAACTCACGCCCTCATGCCAGCCACCGTCATCGTCGGCCCAGACCGGGTAACAAGCGTAGAACTTGTTGACGGCGTAATCCAACCAGGTCGGCGCTTCGGGAATCTCGTCGAGGAACGCGATGGCCACCTCGGCGATTTTGTGCCAGACGCGGTTACCGTGGCTGTTGTAGGGACGGCTCAGATGGCCGACGCCTCGGGCGACTTCGCCGCTGTTCCAGGCATCGCTGACGCGCCGTCGCCAGACGGCGGCGATTTTGGCGCGTTCTTCGGGTGTAAACATGTCGTATGCCCAGTCGTAGGCGCGGGCGGGACGGTAGAGCATGGCTTTGCCGGCCTCGCAGTTCAGGGCGAAGTTGGTCGGGCCATCGGGGTCCCACGAAGCCAGGTGCAACAACCATTTGCGGGCCGCCTCGCCGTATTTTTTGTCCTGCGAGATCAGATAAACAAACGCCAGCAACTCGGCTTCTTTCGTGGCGCGGTCGCACTGCTCGCGGTTCGGCCACCAGAACTTCACAGCGCGTTCGTCTTCCTTGTTTCGAGCCGAACCGCGCTCGGTCGGCTCCGGTGTCGGCCCTGCCTGGATGAGTTTGTCCGCGGCAATCCGGAGTTTGTCGAACGCCTTTTTCTCGCGTCCGGCCGCCAGCGCACGCAGGCGGGGCAACTCTTCGGGACGCAGGAACAACCGCGGATGCTGTGCCGGCACGCGCTCGCGTTGTTGCGCGCGCGTGGGCATGGGGAACTCCACTGCGTCCGCCGGCACGATAAAACGGCGCGTGATGCTCCAGTCGGACTCGGCGCCTTTTTTGTCGGTGAAGCGGTACCGCCAGTAGTAGGTTCCTGTCGGCAGCGCCGAGTGATGGGTGTAGGTCGGCCATGGAACATCGGTTGCTGTCACGGCGTCGCTGAAATCCGGCCGGGTCGCCCATTGAACGGTGTAACGGGCGGCGGCGTTCTCGTGGATCCAGGTCAACGACGGCGGGGTCAATCGCACGGTTGCGCCGTCGGCGGGGCGATACCCCCATTCGTCTGGTTGCGGCGGGCGGTTGGAGATCGGCGGCGCGGCGGCCAGCCCGAGCAGGGAACCGAGTACAATCAAGCGCGTCATCATGGAACACGCTCCACGCGGATCACATACCACGTTGTCGCCGGTTGCCCAAGCGTCAGTTCCCAGCCGTCGGCGCCCCGCGAAAGCGGCAGGGGTTGTCCCAACGGGCGTCCGGCTCCGTCCAACGGTTGCGCGGCGGCGGCGCGGACATTTTCCAGGCCGGTGAGTGTCACCCTGCCAACAAGCGGTTCGATGCGGACGGGGGCATCCCCCCATTTTCCCAGGGTGGTACGTTTGTCGTTCCAAACCATGCCTGTCGTGGCGACGCGCGCCCCCGTGGTCAGCAGGAGACGGTCGGCCTTTACGATGGGATGGTTGTCGAGAGACGACAGTGTGATAGCGCAAAACGGCGTCTGGATTTCGGCGCGGAGATTTTGCGTCTGTCCCGCAATCCGTCCGATCAACGATTGCGAACGCGGCGTGTTCACGGTGACGAAGCCCTTGCGCCAGGTCAGTTCACCGGTATCGGCAACGATGTTGTTGGTAGCGACAGCCTCAAACGGCCCCGTCGGCGGACCGTCAAAGGAACTGACCCGGACCGCGTGGGTCAACGGCAATGCCAGAGGGAAACCGGGGGTGAAATACGGCTGGTCTTTCCAGCCCAGTAACAGGCTGTCTATGATCTGTTCGCGAGTGTAACTTCGCAGAGCGGTTTGCCGCGCCGGTTGCGCGTCGCCCCGCAAAAACGTTAATGCTCCGGCCGCCAACTGGCTCATTTTCACCGGGTCCGGCGCGAAATCGAAGTGGCCCGGCACCGCATTGGTCCAGGCCGCGACATCCTTGTGTCCGAGGGTGTACCAGAAGATGCCGTCCCAGTCCTGGAGCGCGGCATAGGCGGCAAGGATGGGCACGCCTTCGCAAGCGTACTCGTTCGGGAAGGGGTGATTGACCTCGGAAACGGTGAATGGCTTGCCCGCGACCGCGGTCCGGGAAAGCTGGACGACCGTCGAATGCAACGGGTCGTCCACCATGGGGGTGTTGGTAATAAAAAAGCCGGCGCGTCGTCCGGTTTTGGAGTCAGTGAGGTAACTGGGATGCTGCCAGTACACATGGCTGTCCACGATGTCGAGTTGGGCGAGCGACGCCACCAGCGGATAGCAGGATCGTCCGTGACCGTGGTCGCTGTTGCCGATGAGCAAGGCTTTCACGCCGAGGTCCTCGCGCAGGTATTTCGCCATGTCGCGAAAGTAATTGTTCTCGATCTCCATGTAGAAGCGGGCTTCTGTTCGGAACCGTTCCTTGTCGGCCCTGGCGAACTCCGACTTGCGCAGTCGCGGCACGGCCGGCTTGCCCTGAAGGGCCAGCCAGGCGTGATATTTTTCCGTCAACGCCGCCGCGTAACTGGGCGGGATGTCGTGCCAAGTGCCGGTGGGTTTGTTGGTCTGGGTGCCGTCGAGACGCCCATTGATCCATGCTTCGATCAGGGAGTTTTCGTTGACGAACTCGATAATGGCCACGGCCGGTTCTTCGCGATAGGCGCGCCCTGTGAACGGGTTGACGTGCGTCAGCAACTGTCGGGCGTACTCGCGTTGCAACTCGATCAGACGCTCATCGAAATAGGTCGCCCCCTTGCCGATGCCGAGCCATTGCCAGTCGCGCACGCCGTCGCCCGCCTTGTAGGTGCGATACACGTTCAGATTCAGGTCGGAGTAGATGCCGCGTTTTTTCAACTCAAACACGAAACGGTCCAGCCGCGCCAGCGCATCGGGGTCAAGCGAGCGGGTGGTGTCGCCCTCACGCGGAATCAACGCGCCCACCCTGTCAAGAAAATGGAACCGCACGCAGTTGATGCCGCGCCGCGCCAGCGCCGCCGCGATGAGGGGAGCGTTGTTTGGGGATGGCAGGGCGGCGTCACCCGTCACGTTGATGCCCCAGATGCGGAACCGCTCGCCGTCGCCGCGCGTCAGATGGCCGTCCCTGACCCGGATGAACTCGTTGGCCGGTTTCAGTAGCCACGACACATCCGCGGGCGAGGACGCCTCTGTCGCCGTCCAATCCACGGGAAACGACGGCCACGGGTCGGCGACAGCCGCCGCGCAGATCAACCCCCAGCCGAACAGCCACGTTTTTTTCATTGGTCACCTCTTGTGTGTTGAAGGATGAACTCCACGATGGGAGTTGGGTCTTTCAGGCTGTGCGGATGATGGTCGCAACCCGGCTTGGCGATGACCTTCATCTCGCCGCCGAGCGCCTTGTACCGTTTCTCGGCCAGTCGGGTGTTTTCGTCCATCGGCACCACCGTGTCGGCTTCGCCACAAACGCTCAGGATGGGGATCTTCGCTTTCGCCAGCGGCGCGAGGTTGTCCACCGGATTGAGCGGGTAGGCCATTGCCTGTTCTTCGGTCAGCCCGTACACTTCCAAACAGCGTTTCCAGTCGTTTGCCGAGCCTTTACCCTTGCCTTTGCCGCCGGGCCAGCTTTTGAAATCGAGCACCGGGGCATCCACATAGATGGCAGCAACCTTGTCGGGATTGCGCGCCGCCCAGTTGAAGGCGAACAGACCGCCCCGGCTGAATCCTTCCAGCACTGTTTTTTTGGCAAGCCCAAACTCCTTTGTCAGGTGGGCGTAAAACCGGTCCATGTGATCGAGCGCGACGGGTGCGCCGTACAAATTTTGGACGTTCATATAGGCGACGTGAAAACCCTTTCCCAACAGCGCGATGTCGGCTTGCGGCTCATGGCCGAAAAACTCTGTCCGCCAGATCCATGGTTTGCCCGGCGCGGGTGTCTTCGGCACCACCAACAGACAAGAACGACCGTCCACCTCAAACTTGAGTTGTTCGTAGCCGTTCCACTGGGCTGCGGAAAGAGTGGTTCCGAGGGTGCTGACCAGGCACACTGCTGCCGAGACGAGAGCTGCTTTCATATGAGGGGCGTTGATACCACGGAAAGCGCGCGAACGCAACGCGTCGGATGAACCGGGCGTCGCGCAAACCATCGGGCGGGGTGCGATATCGGGTTGCGGGATTGGGCGGCGCCGCGATCAGTTGATCAGGCCGAACCGTTCGCTAAAGGGCCAGTACACCACAATGGCCCGTCCAATCAGGGACCGACGCGGGAATGATCCCCAGAAACGCCCGTCCAGACTGCTTCGGCTGTTGTCGCCGAGCACAAAGAATTCATCGGGCGGAACGGTATAGACATCGGTGGGGGTGCGGAAGTATTTGGCGGGAGGGAAATCGGGGATGACATAGCCGTTGTAACCGTTTTGGCAGGAGTAAATGCGTCGGAAAGCGGGTCGGCTGTCGAGGATGGAGCCGTTGACGAGGACGTGTGGCGGGTTGATCTGGATTTTGTCGCCGCCGATGCCGATGAGTCGTTTGATGTAGAACTTGTTGCGGTACGACTCCGGCAGGTCCTTGACTTCGTTGGTTTCAAAGACAATCACGTCGCCGCGTTGGGGGCGGCGAAAATGGTATGTAAAACGGTCCACAAAGATGTGGTCGCCGCGCATGATGCACTTCCCGTCGCCCGGCCAGGTACCGAAGATCAGCCAGCCGAGGTAGTTCAACGCGCCTCGGAGCAGAGGGGCGTGCTGATCGGTCGGCCATTTGCCGAGAAACAGCGTGTCGGCCACGCGTTGGGGGAACGGCGTCCGAGGGTTGTAGTTTTCCACCGGATACAGTCCGTACAAGGTGGGCTGCATGGAGCCGGTAGGGATTTTGAACGGCTGAATGAAAAAACTGCGAATTGCCATCGCCACAATGGCGGCCACCAGAAGCACTTCGATGTTTTCGCGCCATCCCGATCCGCTGCGTTCCGGAAATGCCCGCGCCAGTTCTTTTTCCAGCTTCCCGGACAGTTCCACGATCAGATGCGGACGATTTTCCGCCAGCGCCAGCGAGAGGTCGGCGCAAAGTCCCTTGAGGCCGTTGACCTGTCGCGGCTCCAGAATGTCGCGATGCATCCGCAACAATTTTTGGGCGCCCAAGAGAAGTTCGCGGCCTCGTTTTCGTGCCTGATACTTTCGCCACCAGTAGATATCCACGCGCGGCATGGGGTCACCCTGCTTTCAACACGGAAATGAACGCTTCCTGGGGAATGTTCACTTTGCCAATTTGTTTCATGCGTTTTTTGCCTTCCTTTTGTTTTTCCCAAAGTTTTCGTTTGCGCGTGATGTCGCCGCCGTAACATTTGGCCGTGACGTTTTTGGCCAGGGCCTTGACGGTTTCACGGGCGATGATTTTGCCGCCGATGGCCGCCTGGATGGCGATCTGGAACATCTGCTGCGGAATGACCTCCTTCAGTTTCAACGCCAGCGCGCGACCGCGCGCCTCGGCCTTGCTCCGATGCACGATGCTCGAAAAAGCGTCCACCGGCTCGCCGTTGACCAGGATGTCCAGTTTGATCAGGTCGCCCTCCTGGTAACCCGCGTGTTCGTAATCCAGCGAACCGTAGCCGCGAGTGATACTCTTGATCTTGTCATGGAAGTCCACCAGGATTTCATTCAACGGCATCGTCGCCGTCAACATCACACGGTGCGTGTCCAGCGAATCGGTCTTCATCACGGTGCCGCGTTTGTCCATGATCAACTGGAGCATGTCCCCGATGTTTTCATTGGGACAAATCACAAACGCTTTCACATACGGTTCCTCGATGTGATCCACCTGCGAGAGGTCCGGCAGATACACCGGGTTGTCCACCTCCACAACCTCTCCATTGGTCTTCAACACGCGATAAACGACGCTGGGATACGTCGCAATGATGTCCATGTCAAATTGCCGTCGCAACCGCTCCTGTACAATCTCCAGGTGCAACAACCCCAGAAACCCACACCGAAAACCGAACCCCAACGCCGCCGAGCTTTCCGCCTGATAATGAAACGCCGAGTCGTTGAGGTTCAGCTTGGCCATGGCCGCCTTCAGTCGCTCATAATCGGCGGAGTTGACCGGGTAAATGCCGCTGAAGACCATCGGATGCACCTTTTGGAATCCGGGCAACGCCCGGTGAGCCGGCTGGCGAGCATCGGTAATGGTATCGCCAATCTGCACGTCGGAGGTGCTTTTGATGTTGGCGATAATGTAGCCGACGCTTCCCGCGCCGAGTTTCTCCCGTGCGGACGGTTTCGGCTGAAACACGCCGACTTCCTTGACCTCAAACTTCAATCCCGTGCTCATCAACTCGATCACCGTCCCGCGCTGCACCTCGCCCGCAAAAAGCCGCACATACGTCACCACGCCGCGGTAGGTGTCAAACACCGAGTCAAACACCAACGCCTGCAACGCCGTCTCCCCGGTCGGTTTCGGTGGCGGAATCCGCTCGATCACCGCGCGCAAAATCTCCTGGATGCCAATGCCCGATTTCGCGCTGGCCAGAATGGCCGTGTCGGCGGGGATGGCCAGAATCTCTTCGATCTGGCGCTTGGTCTCCTCAACGTTGGCGTTGGGCAGATCAATCTTGTTGATCACCGGCACGATCGCCAGGTTCTGCTTCATTGCCAGGTGCACATTGGCAACCGTCTGCGCCTCCACCCCCTGAGCCGCGTCAATGACCAGCAGCGCCCCCTCGCAGGCCGCCAGACTGCGCGAGACTTCGTACGCGAAATCCACATGACCGGGCGTGTCAATCAGGTTCAACTCGTAGACCTGCCCGTCGTCATGATGATAGGTCATCGTGACCGGATGCGCTTTGATCGTAATGCCGCGCTCGCGCTCCAGGTCCATCGAGTCGAGCACCTGATCGCGCATCTCGCGTTTCTCCATCGCGCCCGTCGCCTCCAGCAGACGATCCGACAACGTCGTCTTGCCGTGGTCAATGTGCGCAATGATGCAAAAATTCCGTATGTGTGACACTTCCATTGGGGCGCGCAATCTAACACCCTTTCTTCCGTTTGTGTAGTCCCCTCTCCCACTTTTTTCAGCGCGCCATCAACCGCGCCCTACCCCACTCCAACAAGGCGCGAACACGACGCGCCGTGGACGCCTCCGCGTAGATTCTCGTGACAGGCTCCGTGCCGCTGGCGCGAAACATCAGCCAGGACTCGTCGGCGGCAATGTATTTGACACCGTCCAACTCGTTCACGCGCGCCACGGGCACGCCGAGCAGATCGGTGGGCGGCTCGCCCCGAACAAATGGGACCGGCAGATCCAGCCGACCATACGCGCTGCGGCCAAACTCTCGTTGCAGCGCCGCCGTCAGTTCGGTCAGGCTCTTGCCGCTAACGGCCAGCAACTCCAGCAGGTAAAGCGCCGCCAGCAAACCGTCCCGTTCGGGCACGTGACCGCGAAACCCGAAACTACCGCTCTCCTCACCGGCCATGATGACGTCCTTCTCGCGCATCGCCCGGCAGGCCCAACGAAAGCCAATCGGCACCTCCATCAACGGTAAATCATGCGCCCGACAAATCCGATCCACCAGCATCGTGCTGTTGATGGCGCGAACCACATAACCGGGGCGCGCCCGTCGGTTGCGAATCAAATGCAACAGCAACAAGGCATGAACCAGTTGCACGGAAACGTAACGCCCACGTTCGTCCACCACACCGAGACGATCCGCGTCGCCGTCGCTGGCCAGGCCAATATCCGCGCGTTGTTGGCGAACGGCAGTGCAAAGGGCGCCGAGGTTGCGCTGGATCGGTTCGGGCGCGCCGCCGCCAAACAGAACATCCCGGTTCGCGCGAATCGGCGTGGCGCCGAGCCAATCGGCCAACAGCGTGCCGCCGCTGCCGTGCATCGAGTCGGTGACAACACGGAGACGCGCCTTCCGAATCGCCTTCAAGTCCACAAACCGCCCGATGGCGTCGAGGTAGGACGGACGCGGGTCGCAAGGGCGAATCCGTTTGTCGTCGCTGCGAACCGGCGAGCGGTCGAGAAGTTGCTCAATGGCGCGACAGATGTCGGCGTCGGCGCTACCGGCATAGTGGGCTTTGACCTTGTAGCCATTGAATAGCGGCGGGTTGTGGCTGGCGGTGATCATGACGCCGCCGCAAAGGCGTTGCTGGCGGATGGCATAAGCCAGTGACGGAGTCGGAACCGCAACCGCCGGCAGGTGGACGGTGATGGCGTTGCCGGAGAGGACTTCGGCAACGAGGCGGGCGTACGTTTCCGATTGAAAACGGTTGTCGAAACCGACCATGGCGCGTTTGGGAAGCGGCAGGCTGTTCCAGTAGTCGGCGGTGGCCTGGGCGAGACGGCGAACGTTGTCGAAGGTGAAGTCGTCGGCCATGAGACCGCGCCAGCCGTCGGTGCCGAACTTGATCACGCGGTCTGACATGCGTCGCGCAATTCGCGGATGGCACCGGCAAGGTCAAGCGTCTTGTGACGAAACAGGGAGTTTCCCGCCACAAGGATGTTGGCGCCGGCCTCGACGACGCGGCGGCCGGTGTCGGGAGCGATCCCGCCGTCCACGGAAATGTCGAGGGTGGCGGACTTGGCACGAAGAAAGCGCACTTTGTCAATGCCGCTGGGGATAAACGATTGTCCGCCAAAACCGGGGTTGACGGTCATGACGAGGACCTGGTCCACAAGGTGAAGATACGGCAGGAGCGCCTCGACGGGTGTGGGCGGGTTCAACGAGATGCCGGCAAGTTTGCCGCGACTGCGGATATAGGTCAGTGTTTTGGCGATGTCATATTCCGTCGGTTCGACATGAATGATGATGTTGTCGGCACCGGCCTCAATGAAGCGGTCCACGTAGAGGTCGGGGCGTGTCATCATCAGATGCACATCCAGCGGCAGCTTGGTCGCCGCGCGCAATGCACGGATGACATCCGGGCCAAAAGTCAGGTTCGGAACAAAATGCGCATCCATCACGTCGCAATGGACCCAATCCCCCCCGCTCTGTTCCACACGCTGCGCTTCCGCGGCGAACCGGCCAAAGTCAGCGGAGAGAATGGAAGGTGCGATTTTGAGTGGGCGGGTCGGTTTCATCACCTCAATGATGGTGTCCGGGCGGGAACGGCCCGTGAACTCCCCATCGCTGCTCATACAGATACGCGATGGCCGCCAACAGGGCCACGACCAGCAGGATCAACAGAATCTCCAATAGCGCTCGCTTCATGTTGACGACGGGCAATGATCATCCGTGTTGCGTGCGTGTCGCAACGGTAACCTGGGCTTGGGGCGTCGCAATTTTCAGGTACTTGCGGCCTATCAAGCCCAACAGACAGGTGTATCCTTCAAAATCGGTGCCCGGAAAATGATCCAGGATGCGCCGCACGGTTCCATATTCCAACGCCAACTGCACAAAATCCAGGTCGGGATCTTCCAACTCGGCCAGCCGTCCCGGCAAAGGAATGGCCAGCGTTACCACGGCATCCATCGGGGGAATTTCGGGACCGAGATTCTTCAACTCATCAAGCTGTCGCAATCCCTCCAACAACAGCGCGTCGGTGGATTCCGTAATGGGATTGGCAAAAACGCGGACATCCGATTTCTCCAGCTCGAACGTTCCCGTCGTCCATCGAAGCAGCCGATAGAGAATCTTTCGCGGCTCGACATCCACCCACTCTTCCATGCAGGCGTAATAAATCCGACCGTCCTCCAGGAAAATCCGCCCGGTCTCCTTCCCGGAGCGCAACACCAAAAGCCCGCTCTTGCGCGTCGTGGAAAGCAATTGCAACACATCCGCCAACCCGATCTCCGTTAGCGACCCGCGAAACGCGCCCGGTACCGTTGGAGATGGCAACGACGCCGTCTGGGCCGCCGGTTTGACCGGTTGCGACGGCTCCAGTGAGGCATGGGCAGCAGTCGGAGGAGACGTGGGTGTCACCGCTTGTGGCTGGGCCACCTTGATCAGACGCAGGACATGGTTTCCCAGCGAAATGAGATCGCCGGGACGAAGCGTTGCCTGGGTAACACGCTGGCGATTGACAAAGGTGCCGTTGCGTGAGCCGAGATCGCGAACCGTGATCTGCTCATGGTTGACCACGATGCCCGCATGACGGCGAGAGATGTTGTCATCATTCAACATCACATCGGCCGTGCTCAACCGTCCGAGCACCAATTCCCGCCCTTCGGAAAGGACAAACTCCTTCCCGACGTTGGCTCCCGTGACTACTCGTAACGCAAACGATTGCATTGTGTTTTGAGCTTTCTGGTGGAAAGACGTGGCGGCAGTGTAGCCGCCGCAGGGCGCACGGTCAAGCCCGCCCTGTCACCTTTTGGAGACGGTGATGGCGCGATGCCTTTACGAGGCGCCACAGAGGCTTATCTTATGGAGGGGAGAGAAGAATGAGTGAACTCCGAGGACGAAAACTCTGGTTCGGCTGTGTGGTCGCGCTGGCGGCCGTGGAGATGGTGGCGATTGCTGCCGAAGAACGGTCCTCGCGGGAGTTGATGGTCAATTATGTCCCCCCTTCTCTGTTGGAAACCAACGCCCCGGCCGTTCCCGTCGCGCCACGGATGCGATTTGATCAGGAAATCACCTCATCCGCTATCGCCCGGCCGCCGCAAAGCGACAGTCCTGCCGCACGATGGGAACGATTTGAGGCGGAATTCGGACTGCAAAAGAAAAACCCACACTGGTTCAAAGGCACTCTGGAGAGCGCGAAGTACCAGGTGGACAGCACTCTGTTCGCGATCCAGGATTTTGTCGAGCACTCGCTGAATTTCGACTATCCGTTACGCAATCTCGGACGCGCGGAGACGGGTGCCGAACCTCCCCGTCGTACCCGCGGCAATACCCTGTTCGACGCCATCGAACAAGCCCGTCTAAAATCCGAGGTCAAAATGGATTCCCTGATGGGCCACGGATTTGTGGGCATCAAACTGGTGCTACCCATCGGCGACTAGCGTGGCGCGACGGCCTGTTGGAACAGCGGTTCCTGGCGACACCGGTCAAAGCGGCGATCGGTACGGGCGTTTTCACGCAGTTTCCCGCGCGTGGGGTCCAGCGCAAAGGCGCGTGAAAGCGCGTTGAGACCGTCGTGACAATTCCCCTGGGCGCAACAGGCGGCAGCAAAATGATACCACAGTCCTGCATGACCGGGGAAACGATGAACGGCGACCTTCAGCAGTTGCGCGGCCCGATCCAGGCGACGAATGCCGGCATACACATCGGCCGCCTGCAGCAGGTCATCTTCTTTCACATGCGGCTGCGCCAGTAAATCCCCCACCAGACCGTCCATCGCTTCCACCTGTTGGCGGCGGGCATATCCAGCCAACAACTGCGCCATCACCGCAATGTCTGACGGTTGTGCCTGATGCAGCGCCTCCAATCGGCGCACCTCATCGGCCACTCGTTGCTGTTCTTTGAGTTGATTGATCATTTCATGGAGATGAATGTTGTACTTGTCCCTGGCCAGGGCATCGGTCAAAACCTGTTGCGCTTCCTTAAAACGGTCCATCTGGAGATAAAATTGTACAAAACGCCCTGCCGCTTCCTGATTGTCCGGATACAACTGAAGCGCCTGTCGAAAAGCGTATTCGGCGTCCTCCGTCATCCGGTGATAAGCATACAACCCCGCAATGGCCGTTCGTGCCTTCGAATATGCCAATCGTGCCGCATGATCCTGACGAAACCCCGGGTCGGCCAGATGACTGGCGACCTGTTCATCCCAAAACCGTCGGTCGCGACCGACAATCGAGGGATCAAGCACCATGACGGGTTGGGATTGCAACCGCAGGATGAGGCCGTACGGCTCCAAGTATGGGTACATCCATGGGATCACATCACCCTCTTCAACGTAAAATGGATGCTGACCCTTGTTCTGCTCAAATAGCATCCGGCTCAGCACTCCGTTTAGTTCATTGCGAATAGCACTGTTTTGGCTTCCCAACCGTCCCCATCCGACCGCCAGATCGTTTCCCGCCCCCCCCAACACGGCAAGACTTCGCCGCAGAGCCTCCTGCCAGTCCAAGCGAGAAGGCAACCAAAGCGGCTCCGTCGGATACAACTCGTCGCGCTTCCAAAACCGTTGCCATCCGGAATTTTCCGACCGTTTCGCACCGTACCGAGCATGTAATTGTCGCAGATACCACGGGTCATTCAATGCGCCCTGCGCGATCACATACACATCCCGACGATCAAAAATGACACTCTCACGATACCGCGGTAAATGTGTCCTGAAAAACGACGGCATCCGACTCTCGACAAACACCATGTACGCGGGTACGCACCGTCCCGTTGTCGTTCCCCCGAACAACACCGCGTTGCGCTCCATCTCCGGATACGCGCCTTCCGGCTTGAAAATCCGATAGCCATACCCGTAGCCAAACGTATGATGACGCTGGCTGCTTTCCGCCCAGTACAACAGCAACGAAACCACAGGGAAAACAAGCGTCGCCAAACTCCACAACTCCGCCCTCGGATTCACATCCACTCGTCGGCGCAACAGGAAAACCTGCAACAGGATCAGCGAATACCCGATGAAAATGGCGTACACGGCATACGCCGGCAGAAAAAACACCCGATCCGTCAGGGTCCGCAACTTCTCAAACGGCGGGTTGGACAAAAACACAAAACCCAACCCGAAACTGAGAAACGCCATCAGCAAAAACCAGAGCCAATCCCGACTAAATCGCGTCAGTTCACGAAAGAAAAACCACACCGCCAACCCCAGGACGGCAAACACCACGTTGAACTGCCCCTGCAGATTGTGGAAAAATACGTTGATTTGCGCCCACAAATGCAACAGAGATCGCTCGGCTTGCGCCAACGCATATTGAAGTCCCGCAACAGACTGTAACAGCCCCGCAATCCCCCCGTTCACCGGCGGATTCGTCGCCGCGGCCAACGGCTCATACAAATACCATGACACCCCCAGACAGACCGACACCGCAACCATCAAGACCACGCGCCATTGTTGCATCACTCCATTCCCAGCCCGACACAAAAAATACAAAACAACCAACGCCCCCATTCCCACACCACCCAACGCCACCGAACTGAACAAACCCTGACGCAGAAAACGGCCACCCAGCACCACTGTCGCGACAACGACCAACAAAACAATACCAAGCGCTACCACCAACAAATCCCGCCCCACCGACCGGTCCACCCGCCAGACAAAAAACGCGAGCGCCAAACACGCCAATATCATCGTTGGATGCACGCCCCATCCCATCCCCCACAAAAACGCCGTCATATACAATCGCCACCGTCGGTCCGTCTCGAAACTCCAACGGTACAACCCCACCAAAATCGCCATCCACACGCATACATTCATCGTGTGAACGCCCGTCACAACCGCCTGCGACCAAAACGCCGGACCAAACGCCAGTAACAATCCAGCCGCCGGTCCGCTCAGCGCTCCCACCCGCAATGGTAACCGGTGCTGAAACGATTCCTCGTGGGAAATCAATTTCGCCGCCAGCACCCGGCCACTGCGCGACACCAGCAACGCCAGCAATCCCGCCGCCAGCGCCCCCCAAAATGCCGACAACAGATTCGTCCGCCACGCGACATTCCCCACCGGCACCATGTGCGTCCATGCCCAGGCAATCAGCGTCCATGCCGGATACCCCGTCGAATGCGGCACACCAAACCACCACGCCGCCGTCGCCAATTCGCCCGAATCCCCCGTCGTCACCCCCGGCGCCAGTGTCACCAGATACACCACCAACGCCACCAGCGCCGTCGCAGCGGCTCCCCACCAGTCCAGCGCGTGCCAAAACCCCTTCGGCTCGCGTTCATAGGCAACCTCCCACTCGCCCCCTCCATGCGGGGCCATCCTCATCATTCGCCCGTTTGTTTTCGCGGTCGCCGACGAAAGCCGTTGGCCGCCGCCAGCGCCCACACCATCCACAATGCTTCGCGGACAATGTGGCCGGACATTTTCGACCGGCCCGCGTAGCGGTCCGCGAAAGTGATGGGGATTTCCGCCACGCGAAATCCTTTCATCCAGGCTTTATAGGTCATCTCGATCTGGAACGCATACCCATTGCTGCGCACCGCCTCCAGATCCAGCGACTCCAACACCCGCCGTCGAAAACACTTGAAACCGCCCGTCGGATCGGCCACCGGCATCCCTGTGATGAGGCGAACGTAATAGGAAGCTCCCTTGCTCAGGAACAACCGCGACAACGGCCAGTTAACCACGCGCACGCCGTTCTTGTAACGGGAGCCGAGCACCAGATCGTTGTGTTCGATGGCTTTCAAAAAGTTGGGAATCTCTTTCGGATCGTGCGAGAAATCCGCGTCCATTTCCATCAGGTAATCAAACCCGCGCGCCAATCCCCATTTGAATCCCGCGATGTACGCCGTGCCCAATCCCTGTTTCCCCGCCCGTTCCAGCAGATGGATGCGCGGGTTACTTGCCGCCATTTCTTTCACAATCGCCCCCGTGCCGTCGGGCGAGCCGTCGTCCACCACCAACACCTCCACATTCGGCGCCTGTTCCAGCACCGCCGGCAGAATGTTGCGGATGTTTTCTTTCTCGTTGTATGTCGGAATGATAACCAGTGCTTTCGGAGTCATAACGGTAGCGCAATCGCGCTACAGCTTACTCAATTGCTCTCGCTTGGCCAGCCAATAAATCAGAAACATGGCGAACAGGACAAACACCGCCGCCACGGGGCGTTGAGCCAGCGGCAAACCGGTAATCTCACCGAGCCAACACGACGAAAAGAACCAACCTACTCACCGCCCGATAAGGAATAACCACATCGGGCCAAAGTTCGTCGCTGTCACACTCTTTCCGTCCATCAGCTCCGAAATTTGTTTCGGCGCCGGTTGCGGAAAATCAGCACGATTCATGTCCACCACCAGAACGGCGTCCACGTCCGTTTTTCCCTGCCCTGTCATTTGCGAGGCCAGCACGGGCAGTTCCAGCCGTGCCCGTTCCACTTTCCCCCACTGATCCATTTGCCAGTAACGTTGTTTTCGCAGCAAACCCTCCAAGTCCACCCGTTCCCGCAGAAAACGGGCAGCCGCCAGTTTGTGGCTGATCACCGTGCCGTAGCCGCCGTGAGCGCCGCCGTGACGCGAAAGAAACCCGTACAAATCGAGCATAAACCAGACGTTAGCCGCCGCAAAAACCAACACCACCAGCAGGACCACCATCGCGGACGCCCCTCCGCGCCAACGGGCAAGAGGGAAACTCGATGCCCCGGACTGTGCCGCGGCGCCAAGCGCCAGAAACAACGCCGGGTAGAGCACGACAAAATACGATTGAACCGTGTAGAGTCGAGCCAGGATGAACACAGCCAGCGGGCCGAGGACGCAGGCCACCAGCATCCGTCCCGGTGTGCCGCCCCGCATGGCCAGCCAAACCAAAGCGGCCAGCAACGCGATCTGTTGCGCCACCAAAATGGTATCCCCCCATCGCCAACCGTGGCGGAAATACTCGCGTGGCGGCCAGATGCGATTTACGTCGAGTTCGGGGCGGGTACTCAACCCGAGGATATCCTCGATGCCGCCGCTGTTGAGGATCCAGAGTGCCTGCCACCACGGATCACGACGTGGCATGGCGTAACCGAGTTGCGGGTGAACAATCATCCCCGTGGGGATTTTGTATGCCTGGCCGCCGATGGTTTTTACCGCTTTGCGAAAATCGTTCCAGTTGTGGGCGATCTGGTAATTCAGGTACGGCACCAGCAACACACCCGCCAGCGCCAACCCCGCCACGGCCCAGCGCCAGTCCATCTTCGGGCGCAGCCACAGCAACAAGCCGATCACCGTTGCCGTCAGGGCCAGCCCGGCAAAATGGACTTCGATCACCAACAAGGGCAACAGTGCGACCCAGAACACCGCCCGCCGTCGCTGGCCAAACACCAGCGCGTGCAGTGCCCAGATCGTTCCCGCCGTCATCAACGGCACGAAATCCTGCGCCCAGATTTTACGCGAGTAGATCACCGCCCACGGCGAGACGGCAAACAACAACGCCGTCACCAGCCCGGCCAGGGGACCGTAGTATTTGCGTCCGACATGCCAGGCAATGACGATGGCAAGAAGGTTGAGGGTAGCGATGGCGCCGCAGACGAATATCGGGCTGGCATGAATGGCAAACAGTGGCACCAGCAGGTAGAGAAACAGCGGCGGGTTCAGCACTTTGACCGAGGAGAGCAACCCGACCTGCGGCCAGCCGCCGCCCTGCAGGACACGATGGACAATGTGCGTGGCATACGCTTCGTCGCCCTTGAACTCCAGCAGGTCCGTCCGTTGAAATCGCAACCAGGCGCCCAGCGCCAACACCAACGCCAGCGCCGCCCATTCGAGCTTCCGTGTATCGAGTTTCATGAGCGGATCCGAAGCGGATGGAACACGCGGTGACGCCACAACACCCGCATCAGTTCCGCCGCGGTGGCCATGGCCCGGCGGAGGTTGTAGGGAATTCGGGTGTCATGATCATGAATCCAGCGCACCGGCACTTCGGCAACGCGACAGCCCTCGCGGGTGGCCACAATCAACATCTCCACGTCAAAAATCGGCGTGTTGGTTTTGACCTGCGGAAACACCTTCTGGGCCACCTCGCGCCGCATGCACTTGAAACCGCACTGTGTATCAGCCACACCGCGCAACGCCAGCGCCTGAACCGCCAGCCAGAACAGGCGGCTGGCCAGCCGCCGCCCGCGCGACTGCCCCATCAACACCTCCGAGTCGGGCAGGCGGCGGGAGGCTATGGCAATGTCGTAGCCCTCCCGCTCCAATTTGGGCAACAATTTATCCAGTTCGGTGATCGGCGTGCTCTGATCGGCGTCCGCAAACAACACATACCGGCCCTGTGCCGCCAGCATTCCTTCGCGGACGGCGCCACCTTTGCCGCGGTTGGGTTTGTAAGAGATCAGGCGCAGTTGCGGGTATTGTTTGGCCAGTTCCGCCGCCACGCGCGCCGTGCCGTCGGTACTGCCGTCGTCCACCACGATGATCTCGAACTCGCCCTTGGTGGCAGCATATGCGGCAACCTGTGGGATGGCCATCGGCAGGCGTTTTTCCTCGTTATAGGCGGGGATGACGATGGACAGGTATGGCAGCGACATTTTCAACCGGCCTTCCGCAAAACACCACTCTGACGCAAAATCGCCAACGCTTCGGCGGCGTAATCCTTTTGCAGGTGTTCGCCCCGAATCCATTCCACATACTCGCGCACGCTGTCCCGCGGCGTTTTTGTGGGCCGCCAGCCGAGCCGCTCCAATCGGGAAATGTCCGAGACACTGTGCCGCGTGTCGCCGACCCGATATTCGCCGGTCAGATTCGGGGCGAGGTTGACGCCGACGGTTTCCGCGACAATCCCGGCCAATTCGACCACGGTGTATCCTTTGCCGCCACCGACGTTGAAGACCTGGTAGTTGGCCGCGTCGTTCTCCAAGACCAGACGGTTGGCACGCGCCACGTCGCCGACATGGACGTAATCGCGCAACTGTCCGCCGTCTTCAAAAACGGGCGCGGCACGCCCCGCCAGGTTGGAGAGCGTGAACACGCGGAGCACGCCTGAATAGGCGTTGCGGTAGGACTGGCGCGGTCCCTGGACGATGGAGTAGCGAAGCGCGACGCTGGGGATGCCGTAGTTGCGTCCCAGGGCGATGGCCATCAGTTCCTGGGAATATTTTGAGATGGAATACTGGTTTTTCGGGTTGGCATGTCGTTCCTGCAACAGCAACGGTTGGATCGTTCCGCCGCAGATCGGGCAGACCGGTTCCCATTGACCTTGCGCCAGCCGTTGCGGGTCGCGGCCTTCGGGAAAGACCTCGCCATCCTTCGGGCATTGGTAGCGTCCTTCCCCGTACACGAACTGGCTGCTGGCCACCACCACCTTTTGGATCGGCAATTTCTCGGCCACGATGATCTCGTAGAGCAACGCTGTGCCAACGGCGTTGACATGGAAGAAACGGGAAAAATTCGGCAGCAAATCCTGATAGGCTGCCAGATGGATTACCAGTTCCACCCCACGCAACGCCCGTCGCCAGTCACTGTCGTTGCGAACATCGCCGAGCAGTCGTTCCGCGTCGTCGGGCAACCACGCGGGCCATTGGCCGCTGCCGTCGTGTACCGGTGGTGTCAGATTGTCGAGCAATCGCACTTCGTATCCCGCGCGAAGCAGTTCCTCTGCCGTATGGGAGCCGATAAAGCCGGCGCCGCCCGTGATGAGAACCCGTCCCTTGCTCATGCTCCCTTCCATTTCAATTTTTCGTACAGGTACGCGGTCAACATGTGATCAAAGATCATGTGGACATCTTCCACGGGACCGTAATCGTCGGACGGCGCGACAAAAGCGACGTCAGCCAGTTTCGCCAACCGTCCGCCGCCAAACCCGGCCAGGCCCAGCACGGTCATTCCGAGTTGTTTCGCGGTCTCGACGGCGGCGAGGATGTTCGGCGAGTTGCCCGACGCTGAAATGGCGATCAAGAGGTCGCCGGGTTGGGCAAGGTTTTTGAGTGGTTCGCGGAAGATGGCGTTGTAGTCGGCGTCGTTGGCCCAGGCGGTCATCAGCGACACGTTATCGGTCAGCGCGATGACACGAAACCGTTTCCATGGCGCGTCGCCCTTGTGTCCAAGTGTACCTTTGGAGAGATCGTTCATCATGTGCGAGGCTGTGGCGGCGCTGCCGCCGTTGCCGATGATGAAAATTTGTTTACCGGCAGCGTGGGCTGTTTCGATCAAGCGGGCGGCCTTCTCGAAGGCGTCCAGTGGAAGGCGATCGAGGACAGTTTTCAGGGTGGTCAGGTAGTGTTGGGCGAATTCGGTGGGCGTTTTCATTCAATACCTCTGCAAGTTCAAGATCATGCGGCTGCCGCCGCGTTCCAAGCGGAACGGCATTTCCCGCAGGTCGGCGAGCGCCTGGCGGACGGCGCGGCGTTTATCGCTGGGTACACACAACAAGAAGAAGCCGCCGCCGCCGGCGCCGCTGATTTTGCCGCCGAGGGCGCCGGCGCGGATGGCGCGCTGGTAAATTTCGTCCATTTCGTTGTCGCTGATTCCCGCGGCCAGGGTGCGTTTGGCTTCCCACGCGCGGTGCAGCAATGGCCCCAATCCTTCGATGTCCGCCTCTTCAATCTCCTGTCGAACCTGTCGTGCCTGGGCGGTCATGTCCTTCAAGATGGCCACTTTGCTGGGGATGTTTGTTTTTTGTTGCGACAGGATTGCGGCAGCTTGTCGGGTTTTGCCGGTGAAAAACAGCATCAACATGTTGTCGAGGTCTTCCAACGCCGTGCGCGAGGTCCGCAGCAGGCTGGTTCTGACCTGGCGGCCCGGCCCGAACTCGAAGTAGCGCAAGCCGCCGTAGGCGGCGATGTACTGGTCCTGGACTCCGATCGGTTTTTTCAAGATATCAATTTCGATTTCGCAGGCCTCGCGGGCCAACCGCTCCGCGTTGGGGGTTTCGCCGACATATTGGTAGAGGGCATTGAGGACGCCGACGGTGACGCTGCTGGAAGAACCCAATCCGGATCCCTCCGCAGGAATGTCCGACAGAAACGAGATTTCGATTCCCTTGCTCACGCCCACCTTGCGCATCGCTTCGCGGACCAGTTCGTGCTCGATCTGGTCAACCGAATCCACAATCTCCTTTTTGGTCCAGTTGACGTAAATCTTGTCGTCAAACCGTTCCTTGACGATGCAATACACAAACTTGTCAATCGCCGAACTGACCACCGCGCCACCGTGCTCGACAAAGAAATCGGGAAAATCCGTGCCGCCACCGGCAAATGAAATCCGCAAAGGTGTCTGCGTGATAATCATCGGGACCAACTTTCGTAGTCGCGTTGCGCTTTGGCCAGCCGTTCGGGCGTGCCGATGTCTTGAACATAGGCGTCGGGTTTCATCGCGTACAAAGGTTTTCCTTCGGCCAACAGTTTTGGAAACACGTCCCGCCCAAAATCGCAGAACTGTCCGGCAGGAATCGCGTCCAGCACCGCTGGCTCCAGCAGATAAATACCAGCGTTGATTCGATTTGTCGAAACCTCTTTCGGGTCGGGCTTCTCCACAAATCGCCGCACCCGACCGTCGGCGTCGGTTTCCACCACGCCGCCTGTCCACGGCTCCGGCGATTCCCACAGCGCCATCGTTGCCAGCGCGCTGTGTTCGCGGTGAAACGCCAGCAACGGCGCCAGTTCGAATCGGAACAGGTTATCGCCGTAAAGCACCAGAAATGTTCCATCGCGTAATTCAGCCTCCATCTTCTTGACGGCGCCCGCCGTACCGAGCAATTCCGTCTCATACGAGTAGGTAATTTTCACGCCAAAGCGGCTGCCGTCGCCGAAGTAGTCAGTGATTTTTTTGGGCAAATAATGCAGGTTGACGATGAACTCGCACACCCCTTGCCGTCCGAGCAACTCGAAATGATGTTGAAGCAGTGGTTTGCCGCCGATGGGGACCATGACCTTGGGAACGTCCAGCCCCAGCGACCGCAATCGTGTGCCAAGCCCTGCCGCGAGAATAACCGCTTTCACAATGGCAGCGCAGAATGCCGCAACCGCTC
>CAZISE010000041.1:0-27506 GCA_964541945.1 uncultured Verrucomicrobiota bacterium | reverse complement strand
GACCAACACGGGGTTGAATCCGTTGACGGTGGTGGTGAACGAACCGTACACGAATTTGGTGGCGAACTTTGCACCGACGTTGACGACGAACGGGACACCGTACTTGTGGTATGTGGGCTGGGGCGTGACGGAAGGCTTTGAGGCGCAGGATGCCGGGGATACGGATGGGGATGGATGGACGGGGCGGTTGGAGTATTTGTGGGGGAGCAACCCGGTGAGTGGGAAGGAGTGGCCGCGGATGACGGTGGAGTGGGGGGGGGGGAGGGAGCAACGCGGTGCGTGTGGTGTTGGCTGGGACGGTGACGGGCCGAGTGTACACGGTGGAAGGGACGACGGATCTGCGTGGAGGGTGGAGCGAATGGGCGAGTGCGCCCGGCAGTAACGGTGTGACGGTGTTCACCTTCCCTGCGACCAACAGCGCGGCGTTTTTCCGCGCCCGCGCCCGGTTGCCATAGGAGCGGACGGACGCGACGAAGCGCGTCCCACCAAAAGGTGGTGGAGATGTTGGGTCCGCCGTGTGAGTGTTGGATGGACTGAATTCACTGAAAAGACTTGCGAAGAGGATGAATGATGTTGTATGTCACAACCCGCGCCATGGCTGTGACGATGGCAGCAAGTGGCTAGGTAGCTCAGTTGGTAGAGCACGGCACTGAAAATGCCGGTGTCGGCGGTTCGATCCCGTCCCTAGCCACCACTTTCCTCTTTATTCCGAACCGACGCGCAAACTCTGAAGTGGACTCGGTTGGGGATTGCCGTTTCAGGCGCTGACTGCGCGTTCCAACCTCCGCAAAATCCCGTCCGGTTCGGCCACGCCGAGGCGGGCAATTTCATCGGCGCGCGTCTGGGTGTCGGCCACCGCGTAGATACGAAGCTCATCGGCGTTGCCTGATGGGCGAATGTGAGCGACATCGCCGTTGACAAAGTAAATACGGATGCCATCGGTGAGATCGAGCTTATTGATTGGGCTGAAACCGGGAAAAAATGGCGTCAGACGGGCTGGATCGGCGAACTGTTCGACAATTTTTTGACCGATCGGGCGTGGAAAGTTTTTTAGGAGTGCCGCCTTGCTGTAGCGTTTTGGCAGGCGCGCGAAGAGTGTGGAGAGCGGTTTGTTGGCGGCCGCAAGCAATACACAGAGGATCGGCAGCATCGCGTCGCGAGTCGGCAGGGCGCGCAATGTTCGGCCGTTACGCACGATGTCGGATCCGAGCAGGAAACCGCCGTTGGCTTCCCAGCCGCAGACGCATTTTTTCCCTTTTGCTCTGGCGTGTTCCATTCCTGCGATGACGTAAGGAGAACCGATTTTTGTTTTCGGCTCCAACACGTTTCGGAGGTTGCCTCGGTCAATCGCATCGTTGCAACTGATCGGCACCACCACGGCGTCTGCGCCGAGAAACTCGGCCACGATCATTCCAACGAGGTCTCCGCCAAAAAATGTCACTTGGCCGCGCTCGACGCCGAGGAGCAAAGGGCGATCGCTGTCGCCGTCGGTGGAAACGACGGCCTCGACGGGACCCGCCTGATCCACGAGTTTTTGGATGGCAGTCAGTTGTGCGTTGTCCATGTTCTCCGTGTCAATCGGCACGAACGTTTCGCTGCGTCCGGCCGTTACGACGTCCGCTCCGAGGCACTGGAGAATTTCGACCAGGATGTCGCGTCCGACGGCAGAATGTTGATAGACCAGGAGGCGTTTTCCGCGAAGGGGTTGGCCATCGAAAAACTCGGTGTAGCGCGCAATGTAGGCGCGTCGGGCAGCGTCGTTCTCGGGTGCTAGTTCCTGGTGGCCGGTTTTGAAGAGTCCTTCTTCGTTGAAGAGCGACTGGTCAAACGGCTGGTTGTAGAGTTCCTGGCGGAGACGTTCGACCCGTTGGTTGATGGGGGTTTCGTCCTTTTTGAGAAGCTCGCCCTTGGCAGTATTGCACTTGTAGCCGTTTCGGTTGAACGGGATGTGGCTGCCCGTGATCATGATGCTGCCTTTACCGCGTTCGATGGCGTAGCTGGTCAGGGCAGGAGTGGGGATGGGGCCGAGGTTGACCGGGGTCATTCCGGCGTCGCGGATGGCGCGTTCGATGGCTTGCGCGATTTCGCCTCGTCCGTTTTCTTCGGGGACATATCGTGTTGAGCTGGGGCGCAGGTCGTAGGCGTAGTAGAAAATGTCGCCACGGACGATGCCGCCTTCGGAAGCGGGTAACGATTGCAGGTACTGCAATTCGGCGGTGGCGTTGAGGTAGATTTCCAATTGTGTCAGGTTTACCACCAGGCCGCGCCGACCGCTGGTGCCGAAGGGCAACGGGACCGGAGTGTACGTCAGTCGTGAACGAAGGGAATCAGTGCTCATGGGCGTAAAAATAATCGCAAACCAACCGGAGCAAAGAAAAATCGCGGCGTCACACTGCCTCCTACCAGCCGACACGCCATTCGGGCTAATGATGGTACCGGCACCGGCGGACTGGGGGCGTTCCGTGCGTTGTTACCAAAGGCAAATTCTTCCGCTTCCGTTGGCGGGACGGTTCGGGTAAAGTCGCACGCATGAAACGATTTCTCTCGGTGGTTTTGTTCTCGGTGGTCGCGGCAACGGCGGTTTATGGTGTCGAATTCAAACTGGTGGAGCAGGGGATCGAGATGGATGGGCGATACTACCTCAGTTTCCCGTTGTTGACCGATTCAGCGGAACAGGTGACGAAGCCCATGGAAATCCGCATCGCCGGTCACACCGCCACGATGAGTTATCCGTCCGGTGTACGGCTGGAGCTGAAACGCGATGGCGCGGCGATCACACTGCATTTCAGTGGATTGACCGACGCGGTAAAAGGGTTTCGCATGGAGATGACGTTGCCGGGCGAGTTTAAGGACGGCGGGCGGTTTCAATTGCAAGACGAGCCGGTGAAACGTTTCCCCACCCAGTATGATAATGAACAGTTCCTCTTGAGAGGCAGCCCGAAACCGCTGGCACTGACGGCGCCGAACGGGACAACGTTCACCATCGCCATGCCATACGGTTGGCACCAGATTCAGGATGGACGCGCCTGGAACTCACCGAACTTCGATTACATGTTCACCACCGCCATGCCCGGCAGCAACGGCGAGGCATGGTTCACCTTCAAACTCTGGAGCGGCGGCCTCGACAAGGCGCCCGCCGAGCCGGAACCGACCAAACCCGCTCCCGCCAAGATGGGGATGCGATTGACACAGGACGGGCTGGCCATCGAGGCGGGCAGCGCCGGGCATTTCACGTTGACGCATCCGGTGCTGGTCGGCGAACGTTGGGACCAGATCCGCAAACCGATCGAGCGCAAAGTCAGCGGTCATACCGCCACCATCCATTACGAGGGTGATGCCCGTCTCGAAGTGGTCTTCCAGCCCGGCAGCGGGTTGTTAACGTTTACGCCGCACCACATTCCTGCCGACGTGAAGTCGTTTCGCTCGGAGATGCTGATTGACTTCAGCTACGTCAACGGCGGGAGATGGAAGATCGGCGATGACGAGGAGAAACCGTTCCCTGCCGAGAAACCGGAAAAACCATTCCTTTATCAGGGCAACGCCGACCGCATCACACTGCGCCATGCCGCGGGCACAACCCTGAAGTTGGAACTGCCGCCGCACAGTTATCAGCAGTTGACCGACAACCGAGAGTGGGGCTGGAAGATTTTCGCGTGGCAGTTCTCCGCGCCGCGGACAGAGGAGGCGGTCCCCTACAAGGTAAAGGTTACCCTGCAGGCACCCGACGCAGGGGCGCGCAAGCTCGTGGACCGTTTCGGACAGAACGCAACGGCGGATTTCCCCGGCAAGGTAACCACCGAGACAGACCTCAAGCAGGATGTCAAGACCGAAGCGGCCTGGTTGGCCAGCCTGCAGCCGCCCGAACGCGATATTTATGGCGGTTTGCCGGGCAGCGGCGCAAAGCTCGGTCTGCAAAAGACCGGTTTCTTTCACGTGGAGAAGAAGCAGGAACGCTGGTTTCTGGTTGATCCCGACGGCAATGCCTGTTTTCACCTCGGCATTTGCGGCTTCAATCCGAGCGACGATTACACCTACATCAAGGGCCGCGAGGACATCTATGAATGGCTTCCTCCACGCGAGGACGTCTTCGCCAGCGCCTGGCATCCGAACGCGTACTGGAATCCCGACGTCCTCTCATTTCATCTGGTCAACCTGATCCGCAAAACCGGCCAGCCGTACACACCGTCGGATTACGCCGCCCGCATGATCGAGCGCGCCCGCAAATGGGGATTCAATGCCATCGGCGCCTTCAGTTCCACGGATGCCGCCACGCAGAAACGGCTGCGATTCCCCCGCGTGGCCAGCCTCCCGTTGAGCCAGTGGGAAGGATTCCCCGAAATCCCCGGCACACACGGCGGCATCTGGGACCCGTTTGACGACAAGCTTCGCGCCCTATGCGCGAAGAGCTTTGCCGAGAAAATCGCGCCACAAGCCGACGACCCGTTGCTGGTGGGTTATTTCCTCGTAAACGAGCCGCTCTACGAGGAGATTCCCGCTGCCGTGGCCGCGCTCGACGCTTCGCATGCGTGCAAACGACGCCTCGCCCGGATGTTGGAAGAAAAATACAAAACCATCGAAGCATTCAACCGTGCCTGGGAAACATCGCTAGGATCGTTTACCGACGTCGCGGCGCGCGGTCTGCCCCTGAAGAGCGCCGCCGCCAGGGAGGATATGCAGGCGTTCACCGAGTTGTTCTTGGAAACCTATTTCCAACTCGTCACCGACACCTTCCGCAAATACGACGCTCGTCACCTGCTCCTCGGCAATCGTCTCCAGCCCGGCACGATCAAAAATGAATCGCTCTGCCGCATCAGCGGCAAATACATGGACATCCTCTCGTTCAACTACTACACCGACGCCATAGACCGGGACTTGCTCGACCGCATTTACCGCTGGAGCGGCGGCCGTCCCATCATGCTGAGCGAGTTCTACTACGCCTCCCCCAAAGAAAGCGGCCTGCCCGGCGGCGGACATGAAACGCCGACACAACGAGAACGCGGTCTTGCCTATCGTCGCTACGTCGAACAGGCGGCCGCCACCGGTTACGTCATCGGCATCGAATGGTTCACGTTGGTGGATCAGGCCGCGACCGGGCGGTTTTTCGAGCGCTACAACGGCGAAAGCGCCAACACCGGCCTGCTCTCGGTCGCCGACCGCCCGTACCGGGCGATGCTTGAGGAAATGATGAAAACCAACTACGACATCTACCAGGTCCTCTTCGGCGAAAAACCGCCATTCGGGGCCCAACAACCATGATCCCGCGGATTCAAATTTCGGCAAACGGTCCGGAATGTTCCCGCCTAGTGTATGGCACCTGGCGGATACTGGTGGAGCCGCGGCCAACGGCACAGGAGTTGAACCGCCGCCTCCAGGTCTGTCTCGAACTGGGGCTGACCACAATAGACACCGCGGAGATTTACGGCGGATACGAGGTTGAGGAAGCGCTTGGCCGGGCACTGAAACTGTCGCCGGGCTTGCGCGACAAACTGGAGATTGTCACCAAGTGCGGCATTTATCATCCCTGTGCGCGTCATCCCGAATGGCGTACCGCGCATTACAACGCCACGGCCGACCGTATTCTCAAAAGTGTCGAAAACTCATTGCGCTTGCTTGGCACCGACCGCGTGGAATTGTTGTTGATTCATCGCCCGGACTGGCTCACGAGCGCTGATGAGACCGCCGACGGGTTGAACCGTTTGTTGCGCGCGGGAAAAATTCGCAGTGCCGGCGTCTCCAACTACACGGTGTCGCAGTTTGCCCTGTTAAATTCCCGTCTGATGCAGCCATTGGCGACCAACCAGATTGAGTTTCATCTGCTGCACATGGACCCGATGTACGATGGCACGCTGGATCAATGCCAGCAGCAGCGGGTGTCGCCAATGGCGTGGAGTCCGCTTGCCGGCGGACGGTTGTTCGATCCACAAAACGAAGCCGCCGTTCGGCTGCACAAGTGCGCCGAGGTTCTGTCGCCGCGTTACGGTAATGCCACGCTCGAACAGTTTGCCTATGCATGGCTGCTGGCTCATCCGAGCCGCCCGTTGCCAATTGTGGGTACAAACAACATCGAGCGCATCCGCCGCGCCGCGCGGGCGTGCGAGATCACGCTGGAACGTCAGGACTGGTATGCGCTCTGGGAAGCAGCCCAGGGGCGGCGGATTCCGTAAACACTCCAACCGGAGGAAGACACGATGCGTTGTGTGATGTTGGTTTGGTTAATGGCCGCGGCGACAGCGTCGCCGTCGGAAGACATAAAACCGTTGATGGCTGAACGCGGAGCGCTGTTGCTAAAGGAGGATTTCACCAGCGGCTCGCTCGGCGCCGAATGGAAGACGTTGAAGGGGATCTGGGAAATGGTCGGGGGCGCGATCAAGGGAAGCGAACGGACCGCCGATCAACACGCCGGCGTGTTGGCGCGTGAGGTGAAATGCCACGATCTTATTGCGCAGTTTGATTTCAAGCTGGCGGGCGCCAAGAGCATGGCCTTCAGTCTGAACTCCGCCAAGGGACATGTCTGCCGGGTTACCATCACCCCAACAGGGTTTATCGTGCAGAAGGATAAGACCGGCAAAAACAGCGAGGACAAATCGGCCCGACTCGACACGGTAAACGTCGTGATCACGTCGGGAGAATGGCACACGATGTTGGTGGAAGTCTGCGGGAAAGAGATGGTGGTTTGCATGGATGGACAGCAGACAGGGTTCGGCACACACGAGGGAATAGATGTGGACAAAACCAGCATTCGTTTCCCCGTCGGAGGCGAGGCCGTGTTCCTCCGAAACCTTCGCCTCTGGGAGGCGCACCCTGCCGTCGGTTGGGCGGCGAAGAAGAAGGAGCTTGAATCGGCTCGATCAAAAAAGCCATGAAAAAGACGGTTTGTCTTACCGTTGTTTGTTTGTTGGTCACGCACGCGGCGAACGCGTTTGAGCACTTTATCACTCGCAAGGGCAACAGGCTCTACGACGGTGACAAGGAGTTCCGGTTTATGGGCGCCAACATGCCGGGACTGGTCTTGCCATACGATTGGACTCTGTTCCTGCCTGAACGACTTCGCCTACCGACGCCATGGGAACAGGAAGACGGCTTCAAGACACTCGACCAGATGAACCTGCGCGTGGTCCGTACCTGGAACCTGCCGATCCGCGATCCGAAAAAAGAACCACAACCGTGGCATTACGTCCTCGGCCCCGGCCAGTTCAACGAAGAAGCTTTCAAATGCGTGGACCACCTTTTGGCGCTTGCCAACAAATACAGCGTGCGTGTCATCTTCGATTTCACCGCCGAAGCGGGCGATTACCTCGGCGGCATTGGGGCCTATGCCGCCCATCGGGGCAAACCGCGCAAGGACTTCTACACCGATCCGCAGATCAAGGAAGACTATAAGACGACTGTCCGCTATGTCCTCACCCGCACCAACACCATCACCGGCGTGGCTTACAAGGACGACAAGGCCATCCTCGCCTGGCAATTCGGCAACGAAATGCACAGCGCCCCCGACTCCTGGCTCTCCGAAATGGCCGCCTACATCAAACATCTCGACCCGCACCACCTGGTCGCCGAGACCCGGCACCGCCCCGGTCAACCGATGTTGGTGGACCCCAACATTGACCTGGTCACGCGCCATCTTTATGCCAACTACAGCGGGGTCGGAAACGGCTGGCCCGATGCCATCCGCAAGGAAATTGCCAAACTCAACGGGCAACGCCCACTCTTCATCGGCGAGTTCGGCCCCTACATTGACGGTAAAATGTTCACGTACGACAACGTCGTGACCCGATTGCGCGAATTTCTCGATTACGTGCAGTCGGAGCCAGCCATTCCCGGTGCGCTCCTCTGGAGCATGTATTTCCATCACCAAAACGGCGGCTTCTACTGGCATCAAATTATGACCTATCCTGCCGTCTGGTCGTATCACTGGCCCGGTTTCCCCAGCGCGGATGCTCAGCGCGAAACCGAGATCCTCCAGACAATGCGCGAAATGGCTTTCAAGATTCACAACCAACCCGTTCCGCCTGTACCCGCGCCCGACCCACCCGAACTGCTTCCCGTCGGTGAAGTCCCCTTGCTCATCTGGCGCGGCTCCACCGGGGCAACCGGTTATGATATTGAACGAGCCGCCAAGCCCGACGGTCCGTGGACGCTTATCGCTACCAACATCAGCGATGCCGACACCGCCTACCGTCCCCTCTTTAGCGACACGTCCGCCCTGCCCGGCACAATCTGCTTCTACCGGGTGAGCGCTCGCAATGCTTCGGGGCACTCGAAACCATCCAACATCGTTGGTCCCATCACCGTAAAACACGTCTGTCTGGTGGACGAATTGCAGGATTTCTCCCGCATCGCTGCGAAGTCCGACGGACTCGTGCTCGACAACACCTATAACGCCCTCTATGCCGAATACCTCTTTCGCGCAAAAGGCAACACCAACGACTGGTTGCTATACCGGGTCCCCCGCGCCATCGCGTCCGTCAAAGCCGTTGCCTTCTGTCCCAGTGACAACATCGCCGACCTCAAGTTCCTGCTCGGTAACACCGTGCTCGCGCCCCAACGCCTCGCGCGCCCCCTCGCCAGTCCTCCTGGTGGTGCCGCCGGCGGACAGAAACGGACCCTCATCGAATACGAATGTCCCGTGCCGCCCGGCCACAGCGAACTGAAGATTCTCTGGACTGGCGCGTCCGAATTGGACCGGGTCGAGATATGCTATTGAAAACGCTTGTTCTCTTTGGAGTTTGGCTGGCCGTGGTGGCGGCCCGCGCCATGCCGCCGGTTCGTGCCGGGGCGGCGGCGGTTGACATCACGCCGCGCGAGTTCCCGCTCAATATGCCGGGTGGTTTCAGCGCCAACATGGCCGATGCCGCGCATGACCCGCTCCACGCTCGCGCGCTGGTGTTCGACGACGGCAGCACCGGGCTTGCGCTGGTTGTTGTGGACAATCTCGGTGTGGCACGCGAAACCTGCGACGAGGCCAAAGCGATTGCGGCGCAGCGTTGCGGGATCAAACCGCAAAACGTTCTCATCTGCGGCACACACACGCATAGTGCGCCGTCATCGAACTCCACAAACACGCCACAGGCAGCCGCATACCGGAAACTGCTCGTGGAAGGGATTGCGGAGTCCATCGTTCGCGCCCATGCGGCGTTACAGCCCGCCTCGGTCGGCGTGGGCGTGCATCCGTTGCCGGACGAAGTGTTCAATCGTCGCTGGTTTCTGAAGCCCGGCAAAATGCCACTCAACCCGTTCGGCAAACTGGACCAGGTGAAAATGAATCCCGGCACCGGTCCCGATATTCTCGACCGTCCTGCAGGGCCGACCGATCCGGATATCACCGTGCTTTCCGTGCGAGATGTCAGGGGACGCAAACCGATTGCATTGCTGGCCAACTACGCTCTGCACTACGTTGGTGGCGTCCCCAAAGGACAGGTCTCCGCCGACTACTTTGGCGAGTTCGCCCGACTGATGCCGTCTCGTGTCCATGCCGATACCAATTTTGTTGCCATGATGTCCAACGGCGCCTCTGGCGACATCAATAACATCCCGTTTCTCGTGACCCGTCCGCCGCGAGAGCCGTTTGAGCAAATCCGCATTGTCGCCAGTAAAGCGGCTGACGCGGCCTGGTTCGCCCTTCAAAAGATCGAGAAACACAATCCTGATGCGCCCCTCGGCGTGGTCGCGCGCGAGATCTCCTTGCGACTGCGCCGGCCCACGCCGGAACAAATCGCCGACGCCAAAACTGTACTTGCGGCTGTCAAAAACGAAACCGAACGCGAGAAACTCCCGCGCCTGGCCGACCACTATGCGCGCGCTGTCCTTGCCGCCGCCGAGCGCACGGAAGAAACGTTGCCCGTCCAGTTACAGGCAATACGGATCGGTGATTTCGCCATCTGCGGGATTCCGTTTGAAGTCTTCTGCGAGATCGGTCTGGACCTGAAGAAACGCAGTCCGTTTGCGCGCACAATGGTTATCGGCCTTGCCTATGCGCGTCATGGTTATCTGCCGACGCCCAATCAACACAAACTCGGTGGCTACGAAACCTGGCTCGGCACCTGCCACGTGCAGGAAGACGCCTCCGTCCTCATCACCGAAAACCTGCTGGAAATGCTGAAGGAACTTCAAAAGTCATGAACAAATTGTTCATTGCGCTTCTCTTGGTGAGCGCTCACACGCATGGCGCCAATCTGCCACCCAAGGAACAATTCCATCTTTACCTGCTCATCGGGCAGTCCAACATGGCCGGACGCGGCAAACTCAGCCCCGATTACGCCGTTCCCAATGACCGAATCTTGATGTTCACCCAGGAAAACAACTGGGCACCCGCCGTCGAACCGCTGCACTTTGACAAACCCAAAGTCGCCGGTGCAGGACTCGGCATGAGCTTTGCCCGCGCCATGGCCGACGCTGCACCGGGCGTGACCATCGGCCTGATTCCATGCGCCGTCGGCGGCACACCGCTGGAACGCTGGTCCAAAGGCGGCGACCTCTACGCGCAAGCGTTGGAACGCGCTCGTTTGGCCATGAAAGACGGCATCCTCAAGGGCATTCTCTGGCATCAGGGAGAAGCCGATTCCGGTAGCGAAACGAAAGCGCGCACCTACGGCGAACGCCTGGCCAAAATGGTGAGCGATCTTCGCGCCGACCTTGGTGTTGGTGATGTGCCGTTTGTGGCCGGCAAACTCGGCGAGTTTCTGAAACGCGAGACAAAATCCGGCACGCCAAGTTACTGGCCGCTGGTCAATGAGCAAATCGCCTCGCTCCCCAAACGTGTTCCGTATGCCGCCGTGGCCGAGTCGCAGGGTTTAAATCATAAAGGCGATGGGGTGCATTTTGACACCCCTGCGCTGCGCGAGTTCGGCAAGCGCTACGCCGCAGCGATGCAACGCCTCCAACCAAAACAACCATGAAAACGGTTTCTTGTGCCGTCCTGGTCACCGCCATCAGCGCCGTAGCCGCTGACTTCCATGTTACGCCAACCGACTCCCTGGAAGCCGCCCGTGATGCGGCCCGGAAAGCGGGCGAGGAACCCCATCGTATCATTGTGGCGGCGGGTGATTATTTTCTGGAAAAGACACTGGAACTCGATGCACGCGACAACGACCTGACCATCGAGGTAGCAGAACCGGGGAAGACGACAATTTACGGTGGCAGATTGGTTAGCGGCTGGCGTCGCGATGGCGACAAGTTTTGGTGTGCCGATGTACCAGCGAATTGGGATTTTCGCGCGCTGATTGTCAACGGCAGAATGCCCGACCGCGCCCGAATGCCGGAAAGCGGGACTTTTCTCCACCACAGCAAATTCGACGTGCGCTGGCTCTCCTCGGTCGGCGGCGGCTGGGAACGAAAACCAACGGAGGAAGAACTCACCACGTTGCTCTACGATTCGAAAGACATTCCGCCGACCATCGAATGCAAGAACGCCGAGGTGCGCGTCTATCACATGTGGGATGAATCGCTGGTCGGTGTTGCCCGCAACGACACGAATCGTTATGCGCTGATCTTGTCGCCGCCGGCGAAATCACCGCCGGGAGCGTTTGGCGTGAAGAAATATGTCGTCTTCAACACACGCGAAGGGATGACGAAGCCGGGTCAGTGGTATCTGGACCGCGCGGCGGGCAAGGTGGTGTATTGGCCGTTGCCGGGCGAGGAGATGACGACGGCCAAAGTTGTTGCGCCGATGTTGGAGTGTATCATCAAAATCAGTGGCGCCACAAACATCACGCTGCGCGGCCTCTCGCTTCAAGCCACCACGACCCCTCTGAAGCCGGGCGGTTTCGGCGCGTATGCGTTTGACGGCGCGCTCCGCATCGAGCAGTCCCGTCACTGTGTATTGGAGCGACTTACCATCTGCAACGTTGCCGGCCAGGGAATTGCCGCGTGGCAATTGGCGGAGAGCCGCATCAGCGATTGCCAGATTCACGACACCGGCGCCTGTGGCATCAAGGCGGACGGCGCGGCCACGCAGATTGCTCGCAACCACATTCACCATGTCGGACGTCATCATCCAAGCGCGGTCGCGCTGTCGGCCAGCCACTCGATCAAGCCCGGCCACGAGAAGGGATTCCATCTGTATCGCAACGAAATTCACGACGCCCCATACAGCGGCATCATCGGCGGTGGCGGCGGTCACTTGATCGAGGAAAACCTGATTTACCGGGTCATGCGCGAAATGCAGGACGGCGGCGCGATCTATGGCGGAATTCGCAACAGTATCCTGCGCGGCAACGTCGTTCGCGATGTCGTGAAGTTCGGCGAAGGGTACGGTGTCTCGGCCTATTACCTTGACGAAGGCGCTCGTGATTGCATCGTCGAGCGAAACGTCTCCATCGGCGTCGAACGTCCGACCCACAACCATATCGCCACCGACCTCATTATCCGCGACAACGTTTTCATCGCCGAGACAAACATGGTGTTGTCGTTCCCGCGTTCCAGCGGCTGTATCTTCCAGGGCAACACGCTTTTCGCATCTGGCACCATCACCCTTAGCCCGCCCAACGCGGTCAAACTCTGGACCAATAACGTCGTCTTCTATGGTGGCACAAACAAACCGTTCACGATTGCCGACGCGTTACCGTCCGCGCCGCCGCCGGCGCGGCGGACGTCGCCGATTGGCGTGTTACGCATTGCCCAACCGCCGGTGCTGGATGGCGAGATCGGTTGGAACGAGTGGCCGACCGCCTCGGCGAGCCTCGACCGCACACCCTCCCGCTGGCCTGCCAGCGGCGCGCCGGCGTTCGCCAAGCTGGCATACGACGACCAGTGCCTTTATGTGGCTGTGAACGTGGTTTTGTTCGATGTAACCAAACTCAGCAAGGGAACGCGATGGGGGAAAGACGACGGCGCAGAAGTTTGCATCGCTGGCAAAGAAGGTACATTCGTTCTCCACGGTTTTCTGGATGGGACGGCGGAAAGCGTCTCGGTGGCCGGAGTGTCGGACGACGCAGCGGCACGGATTGGCAAAGCGGTTCGTTTCGCCGCGAAGTCCTATGGACGGACACGGGGTGGTTGGCGTTGTGAATGGGCGATTCCGTGGGAGGCGTTGGGAGTGACGCCCGCGACGGGGTTGAAGCTGCCCTTCAATATCGGTTTGTTTCGTGCCGAGGATGGGGTGTGGCGGTGTATCGAGGGAACACAGGCCGAGAACTGGCGGCTGGATCAAGCGGCGGTTTTGATGCTGAAGTAGATGGAGGCGCGCGATGGTTATGTGGAACACCTGTGTGATGGCAGCGATGGTTGGCGTGCTCGGAGGGACAACAACGCTGCGGGCCGGTTCTCATCGAGTTGAATCACGAACGACCGCGCACGGGACGGAAATTGTCTTGTGTGATTCGACGACGGGTGCGACTGCGGTGGTGCTCCCGCAGGCAGGGTTCAACTGTGCGCGGTTTACGGTGGGGGCAGTGGAGTTTCTCGCGCCGCCGACCGATCCGTCGGCTCTGGGAAAGGGTGGGGCCGGGTTTGGCTGGCCGATCTTGTTTCCGTTCCCGAATCGGATTGCCAATGGCGAGTTCGTTTTCGGCGGCAAAACCTATCGGGTCAAGGATGGAAAAGGGCATGCCATTCACGGTTTTGTGCATAACCAACCGTGGCGCGTCACTGCGTCGGGCACCAACGACGGCGCATGGGTGACGGGCGTAACCGACACCGACTCCAATTCGTTGCTGAAAAAATTTTGGCCGTGGCCCTGTCGCCTCACGGTCACCTACCGGCTCGACGGACAATCGCTGACGATGACCGCCATGGCGGAAAATCTCGGCACGGAGCCGATGCCGTTTGGGTTTGGCGTTCATCCGTATCATCCACTGCCGCTGACACCGCTGGGGACGCGGGCGCGGTGCTGGATTCAGGTGCCATGTCGGGAACGGCTGGAACTAACGGCCGATTGTATTCCGACGGGAAAACGGCTCACGGCGGGCGAGTGGCAGGCAGGGTGCGCGTTGGGCGATACAACGTTGGATGACGTGTTCACGAGCGCGACAGGCGACGCCTGTGTGTTACGCGATCCGGATTCGGGTTGGGAGGTGACATTGCGGGCGGACGAGGCGTTTCGTCATTGGGTGGTGTACGCGCCGCAACGCCGTGTTGTTTGTTTTGAGCCGTACACCTGCGTGACCGATGCGTTCAACCTGCACGCGCGCGGTGTCCCCGACACCGGTTTTGCCTTGTTGGAGCCGGGCAAACCGTGGCGTGGCACGGTGACGATGAGTGTTCGGCACCGGCCAATCAAACGTCCCAATGTGTTGTTCATCGCCACGGATGATATGAATTGCGACCTGGGCTGTTACGGCAATCCGGTCGTGAAAACGCCACACCTCGACCGACTGGCGGCGCGCGGGACGCGCTTTGAGCGGGCGTATTGCCAGTTTCCGTTGTGCAGCCCGAGTCGGACATCCCTGATGACCGGGCGACGACCTGATGTGACCCGCGTGTTTGACTTGAAAACACATTTTCGGGCGGTGTTGCCCGATGTGGTGACGTTACCGCAGCTTTTCATGACCAACGGTTATTATGCGGCGCGTGTCGGGAAGATTTATCACTACGGTGTTCCGGGGGACATTGGTACCAGCGGTCTGGACGATCCACTGTCGTGGAACCATTTTATCAATCCACGCGGGAGGGACAAGGACGAGGAGGGGAAGCTCATCAACCACACGCCGCGCCGCGGACTTGGCAGTTCGTTGAGTTTTCTCGCTGCTGAGGGAACGGATGAGGAACAGACCGACGGCATTGGCACTAGCGCGGCGATCAAGATTTTGGAAGAGAACAAGGATCATCCATTCTTCCTTGCGATGGGTTACTATCGCCCGCATTGCCCCTACGTAGCGCCGAAGAAGTATTTTGAGCGTGTGCCGTTTGATTTGGTACGAATGCCGACCCTGTCGGAGACATGGAAGGCGCAGGTGCCGGTTGCCGCGACGGCCTCGACCCAACCATGGCCGTGGTTTGGTGTAACGGAACAACAGGCTCGCGAGTCCAAACATGCCTACTGGGCGGCCATTGAGTTTGTGGACACCCAGGTCGGGCGTCTGTTGGATGCGCTCGAACGACTCAAACTTGCCGACAACACCATTGTCGTGTTCTGGAGCGACAACGGCTATCACGTCGGCGAGAACGGTCTCTGGAAAAAGCAGAGCCTGTTTGAAAACGCGACACGCGTGCCTCTGATCCTGGCCGCACCGGAACAAAAGGCAAAAGGGAGTGTCTGTCATCGGACGGTGGAGTTGCTGGACCTGTATCCGACCCTGGCCGAGTTGTGCGGGCTGAAACCACTGCAACCCCTGGATGGACGCAGTCTCAAGCCGTTGCTGGACGATCCGCAGGCAGCATGGGACAAACCGTCGTTCTCGCAGGTTTGGCGCGGGCACTTTGCCGGCTACAGCGTTCGGACCGAACGCTGGCGTTATACCGAGTGGGATGAGGGACGCCAGGGAACGGAACTTTACGACTACAACGCCGATCCAACCGAGCAACATAACCTTGCCGCTGATCCACAATACGCGGTGATCCTGGCGGAACTGCGCGCGATAGCCCGCAAGAATTGGGCCTCCCCTTATCGTCCGACTGATGGAGCGGAAAAAAGGAAACAAACAAAAGGCGCAAACGCATTCTGATTTTGTCCGTGTCGCTTTTACAAACTGCTGGTTTTCCGAATCCAGAAGACAACTTGACGATGTGGGGGATGAAACTGTAGTCTGCGCCCGATTTTGGAGAACGCCCTATGAAACGAAACTGCCAGATCAGCCGTCGCAACTTTCTCAAACAAAGCGCCGTCCTCGCCGGGACGGCGCTTGCTTTTCCGACCATCGTGCCGTCGTCGGTGTTCGGCCAGAACGCGCCGAGCAATCGCATCGGTCTCGGCCTTATCGGCATGGGATTGATGATGGGAAGTCATCAGGGACACTTTTTGGGGCGCGATGATTGCCAGGTGCTGGCCGTTTGCGATGTGGACCGAAAGAAACGCGAGGAGAAGAAGGCTGCCATCGAAGCGGCTTATGCCCGTAAAAAAGGGATGGGAACCTACAAGGGATGCGATGCCTACAATGAGTTCGAGCGGATTATAGAACGTCCGGATATTGATGCAGTGGTGGTTGTCACGCCCGACCATTGGCACGCGCCCATCTCCACGATGGCGATGCGTCATGGGAAGGACGTGTACGTGCAAAAACCGATGACGCTCACCATTCGCGAAGGCCGCATCATGAGCAACGTGGCCCGCCAGTACGGCGCCATCCTTCAGGTCGGTTCACAGCAACGCAGCGAATGGGCATTCCGCAAAGCGTGCGAAATTGTCCGCAACGGCTGGATTGGCAAGGTCCACACCATTTACGCCGGGCTGGGAGAGTTTCCACCGCCCCAGACGTTGCCCGAACAACCAATTCCCGACGGCTTTGACTACGACCGCTGGCTCGGCCCGACTCCCTGGTACCCATACAACGAGAACCGCGTCAAAGGCAATTACGGCGGCGGCTGGCGTTGCTTTTGGGACTACGGTTCCCGCAAAAATGGCGACTGGGGCGCTCACCACTTCGACATCATCCAATGGGCGCTCGGCATGGATGACAGCGGTCCCGTCGAGTTCATCCCGAAAGGCTACAACGGCACCGAGTATCAAACCCACATCTACGCCGATGGCACAAAGGTCCTGCGCGATCATCCCGACCGCAAAGGACACATGATCCGTTTCCTGGGCGAGAAGGGTGAAGTCTGTGTCAGCCGTGGCGGTAAACTTGACACCATCCCCGTCGAGTTGAAGGACCGCCCCCTCGGCGCCGGAGACATCCAACTCTACGTCTCCACGCACCACGAAAGTAACTGGATTGACTGCGTCAAGACCCGCAAAACACCCATTTGCCCCGCCGAAATCGGGCACCGCACCGCCACGATCTGTCACCTCAGCGGCATTGCCGAACGGCTCGGTCGCCCGCTGAAATGGGACCCGGCCAAAGAGGAAATCATCGGCGATGCCGAAGCCAGCCGATGGATGGATCGTCCGCGCCGTGCCCCGTACACCTACATTTGATGGGAGCCACCGATATGAAACGCATCGTTGCCATTCTAAGCATTATCCTTCTCGCCCTCACGGCGAATGCCGTTGACTTCACCGCGCAGGTCAACGAACTGATCCCGAAACTCGCTGCCGAAGATGTCGGCAGCCGTTACGAGCCACAGATGCAATTGCAGGCCATTGCCGCCAACGCCTCGAAACCCGGCCACGAGACCGAACGCGCTGCGCTCGGTGCCGTGTTGGCGGCCAAAGCCGTTGATGCCAGCGTGCCGCAACCCGCGCGCGTTTGGATCGTTCGCCAGCTTGAATACATCGGACGCGGCGAAGCTGTTGCGTCACTGGCGTCGTTGCTCAGCAGTCCTGACGCCGAACTGCGTGAGTGCGCCCGCCGTGCCTTGGAAAAAAATCCCGATCCAAAAGCCGCCGACAGTCTTCGTGAAGCGCTTCAAAAAGGCGGAGATGCTGCATGGAAGATCGGCCTGATCCGTTCTCTGGGCGAGAAACGGGATGCTGCCTCCACACGACTGATTGCCGCTTCGCTGAACGACCCGCAGGTTGGCGGTGCCGCCGCCAAGTCGTTGGGCCAGATTGCCAGCCCCGAAGCTATTCAGGCGCTCTGGTCCGTCATTAACACCCAGCCGCTCGCCGCGGAATCGCTGGCGTGCGCCGCTTCCCGTCTCAATTCGTCCGAAATCGCCGCTCGCCTCTACCGACAAAGCAACCTCTCGCCGATTCGCGCCGCGGCACTCTCGGTCCTCGCCAAAACCGAGCCAAAAGCCCTTGAAGAAGCGCTTCTGGGCAATGACCTTCGCCTCCAGAAAGTGGCGGCAGAACTGGCGTCTCCCGCCACGTTGGTTGCCCTGTTGCCCAAGATGCCGTCCAGTGCCAAAGTTTTCGCCCTTCGCGCCATTGACACGGAGAAACCCGCGCTGGATTGTGCGGCGGACGCAGATGAATCAGTTCGCGTGGCTGCTCTGGAAGCCATGTTGCGCGTTGGCACGGCTTACAGCGTGCCGCTGTTGATCAAGGCCGCCGCCTCTGGTAGTGAAGCCGAAAAAGCCGCCGCCATCGCCTCATTGGCGCGCATCAACGGCCGCGGCGCCGCGGAAGCCATCCTGCGTCAGGCCGCAGAAGGCGGAAGCGCCGCCCGCGTTGCTGCCATCAATGCGTTGGCCGCGCGTGTCGCCAAAGCATCGGTGCCCGCGCTGCTGCAGTATGCCGCAGATTCCGATGCGGCCGTTAGCAAGGCTGCCTTGCAAGCCATCGCCAAACTCGGCAGCGACGAGTCGCTCGACAACCTTGTCAAACTCGTCCTCGCCGGCCGCGCGGGCGCCAAGGATGCTCTTCAAGCCGTTGCCAACCGCAGCGCCGACAAGTCCGCAGTCGGCCGCAAACTCGCCGCACAGGCACAGGCCACCAGCGGACCACAGTTGAACGGTATCCTCGAAGTCATGGCGTTGGTCGGTGGGGCGGAAGCGCTGGACACGGTTGTGAAGTTTGCCTCCAGCAGCAGTGACGAGGTACGGGACGGCGCCATTCGCGCGCTCTGTCAGTGGCGCGAGTTTGTCGCAGTTCGCCCGTTGCTTGAAGTGGCTGCCGCGCCGAATGTGAAATTGACGCACCAGGTGCTGGCCATCCAGGCGGTCTGTCGGCTGATCCGCTCTGTGGAAAACGAACCAGCGCAGGCACGGGTGGAGGCGGCGCTGGCAGCGTTGAAAGCGGCCGGTCGCGATCAGGAAAAACGACAGGTCCTTTCCGCGCTGGCTTCGATCAAGGACCGCAAAGCCGCTGACGCGATTCTCAAGTTGCTACAGGACCCCGCGTTGAAAACTGACGCGGCGCATGCGGCGCTTTCGTTGGCTGACGCTCTGCAGAAGTCTGATCGTAACAGTGCCCGGAAACTGGCCGAGGCGGTCAAGAAGGCCGATATTTCGCCCGACCTGACTCACAAGGCCGATGAATCGCTGAAAAAGAAATAACAATGAAAACGGTTCTCCTTCTCGCGTTGTCGCTGATGCTGGGTTTGCGGGCCGACGCCAAGCCCAATATCATCATCATCCTGGCCGACGATCTGGGCTACGGTGATCTCGGTTGCTACGGGCATCCGAGCATCCGCACGCCGCGCCTGGACCGCATGGCGGCGGAAGGAATGCGGTTCACGGACTTCTACGCCACCGCCGAGGTGTGCACGCCGAGTCGGGCGGCACTGTTGACGGGACGCTACCCGATTCGCAGTGGGATGTGCCACGACAGGTTTCGCGTTCTGCGGCGCGACGCAATCGGCGGGTTGCCCGCGGAAGAGATCACCCTGGCCGAGGCGTTGAAAAAACAGGGCTATGCCACCGGCATGGTCGGCAAATGGCACCTCGGCAATTACGAGAACGTCGCCGCCCATCACCCGATGCGGCACGGGTTCGATTTCTACTTTGGTCTGCCACACTCCAACGACATGAACCCGACGCCTGCCGCGCCAAAAGACGCCACCCGTCGTCTGGACCAAGACCCCGAATGGTGGGCTGCGCCATTGTATCTTGGCGAGAAAAAGGTGGAGTGCCCTGCCGACCAGTCAACGCTCACGCGACGTTACACCGAGCAGGCGTTGAAGTTTATCCGCGATAACAAGGAGCGTCCGTTCTTCCTTTACTATGCACACACCTTTCCGCACGTGCCGCTGTTCGCGTCGCAAAAGGGTAGTCCTCGCGGACTGTACGGTGATGTGGTGGAGGAAATTGACTGGAGCGTCGGCCAACTGCTCGACGCGTTGCAACGAGAAGGTCTCGACAAAAACACCTTGGTCTTTTTCACCAGCGACAATGGTCCGTGGCTCACGATGGGATTGGCGGGTGGTTCCGCCGGGTTGTTGCGCGACGGCAAGGGAAGCACATTCGAGGGCGGGATGCGCGTGCCAGGTATTGCCTGGTGGCCGGGACGCGTTCCGTCGGGAGTTGTTAACCGCGAACTCGCCTGCACGATGGATCTGTTTGTCACCGCCCTGACCCTGGCGGGCGCCGAACTCCCCCGTGACCGCGTGATTGACGGCGTGGATATGACGCCGGTGCTCACCGGAACGGGGACGAGCAACCGAGATGTGTTTTTCTACTACCGCGGCACGCAGCTTTTCGCGGCACGCAAAGGGCGTTTCAAGGCTCATTTTCTGACGCGCGCCGCCTATGGCAAGGATGACACCCAGCGACACGATCCGCCGTTGCTGTATGACCTCCTTAGCGATCCCTCAGAACAGTTCAATGTTGCCGCGCAGTATCCGGAGGTGATCGCCGAGATCACGCGAGAAGTCGAACGACACCGCGCCACTGTCCAGCCGGTCAAAAGCCAGCTTGAAGAAACCGTCGCTCAATCTCCAAAATAAAACACGCCATGTGGCGGGGGTTCTCAGTCTTATTTTTGTGCGCTCCGCTGGCTTGGGGCGACTCTCTGGCAAAGGGCCACGTTTTTTTTCAAACCAACAACGTGGTTGTTGAGCGAACTGCGGTTCAATCATTTTCGCTTCCCGTGGCGCCGATGCGCGGCTACACGGTCCGCGGCACGGCGCTGGTCAGGGCTGAAAACGTCAGCGCCAAGCCGAATCCGTGGAATGGCATCAAATTCATGCTGATCATCGAGACGCCGGAGCGCAAATCATGGCCGCAGGCGCCGCTGGATGTCGGAACATTCGACTGGAAACGAGCTGGTTTTACCGCCCGCATTCCCACCAACGCCACCGCTGTGACCTTGTGCCTCGGTCTGGAACAGGTCAGTGGCAAAGTCTGCTTTGATGCCGTAAGGATTGTGGCGGAAAAACCGCCCGTGACCGAAATGGTCGCGCCGGTGGCAGGACCGATGTTCAAAGGACATTCATTATCCCGACTGCGTGGCGCGATGGTTGGACCGCGCATTGACGAGGAGGGGCTACGCGTACTGGGACGCGACTGGAACGCCAATCTCATCCGCTGGCAATTGATTCGCCACGGGCGCGGCGACATGGAGGACTACGATCAATGGCTGGACGGCGAGTTGCAACGGCTGGATGCCGTGCTACCGCTCTGCGAAAAGTACGGCCTCCTGGTTGCCGTGGATTTGCATTCACCCCCTGGCGGGAAACGCACCGTTAGCGGCTACGTTGGCAGCGACGATCGCCTGTTCACCGACCGCGCCATGCAGGACAAATTTGTGGAAGTCTGGCGACGGATTGCCGCGCGCTACAAAAACGCCAGGGCCATCTGGGGTTACGACCTCGCCAACGAACCGGTGGAGGACTTTGTCGAGGAGGGGTGTGACGACTGGCGCGGCCTGGCGGAACGCGCAGCCAAAGCCATCCGCGAGATTGATCCGTCGCGCGCCATTATCTGCGAAGCGCCGCCGTGGGGCGCGCCGGAGAGTCTGGCGGAGTTTGCGCCGATCAACGTCTCCAATGTCATCTACAGCGTTCACATGTATGTTCCCGGTGAGTTCACGCATCAGGGCGTTCATAAACCCGCCGCCGAGCCGGTGTATTATCCAGGAACGATCCGTGGCAAGAAATGGGACAGGTCCGCTTTGGAGAAGACGCTCCAACCTGTTCTTGATTTCCAGAAACGCTATAACGTCCACATCTACATCGGCGAGTTCAGCGCCATCCGTTGGGCACCCGGCGACAGCGCCCGACAGTATCTCGCGGACTGTATTGATATCTTCGAGAGCCACGGTTGGGACTGGAGCTATCACGCATTTCGCGAGTGGGATGGCTGGAGCGTGGAACACGGCCCTGATCGGAAAGATCGCAACCGCAGCGCGACACCCACCACGCGCGAAACGTTGTTGCGTTCTTGGTTTGCCCGAAACGAGAAACCATGATTACATTTCTTGCCGCTTTGACGCTTCTGGCGGCCGCTTCCGCTAATGAGTCCGCCGACTGGGTTTTCCTCGACAACGGCCAACTTCGTCTCGGCGTGAAGAAAACCTCCGGCGCAGCCATTGCTTGGCTTTCCCAAAGCGGGTCCTCACGCAACCTCGTCAATCATTTCGACCGAGGGCGTCTCATCCAGCAATCGTATTACGGTGATGCGGATGGCTCGCTTTGGAACAAAAAACCGTGGTGCTGGAACCCGGTACAGGGCGGCGACTGGCGCGGCACGGGGGCGCGGTTGCTTGATTTTCGCGCCGACAAAACACAACTCTACGCCTGCACCGAGCCGCGGCACTGGGCCAGCGGCGCGGCGATTGCCGACGCGACGATGGAGGAATGGATCAACCTGACCGGCCATGTCGCGCATGTTCGTTACAAATTCGCATATCATGGGGCAACGTCTCACAAAACAAAACCGCAGGAAGTTCCTGCCGTGTTTGTCCCGGCGGATCTTGAGACGTTGGTTATCAGCGATGGGGCAGGGGGCGTGAATCGCTCCCAACCGGGTTGGCCGAACGAGTGCCGCAAACTCAGCGAGCCATGGGCGGCCTATGTTGACAAAAACGACTTTGGCCTCGGCGTCTGCGTGCCCGGCGCACGCGAACTGACCTGTTATCGTGTTGTTCACAATAATGCGGGTGATTGCTCCTACTTTGCGCCGCTGGTTCGTTTTGCCATTGGACCGGGGTTTGTGTACGAATACGATGTGTATCTGACCATAGGCACCAGCGCCAACATCCAACGCGTGTTTCGACAACTTCTGGAGTCAAAACCATGAATTCACTTTCCCGCCGCCAGTTTCTTGTCGCGTCCACCGCTGGGTGGTGGGCATTTCGGCTCGGTCTCGGCGCGGAACCGTCCACTACCCGGTTTGGTGCCGAGGTATCGGCGTTACTCGCCGACTGGTGCGATGGGCTGTTGAAGTTGCAGTTGCCCGAAGGTGCGTTTCGTTGTCCGTCTTGTGACTTTATTCATGGTCGTTGTGCCGACGCTTGTTATCCGTTGTTGCGCATGGCGTCGGAAACCTACGACAGTAAATATCTTGATGCGGCCATGCGCGTGCAACGTTGGTCGCGCCACGTGGATTGCGATGACGGTGCTTGGCAAAATGATCCCGGCGCAACGCACCCATGGAAGGGAATCACGGTGTTTGGCGCGATCGCGCTGGCCGAGGCGATTTACCACCACGGCGCGCTTCTCGGTCCGAGCGCTCGCGCCGCCTGGACCGATCGCCTGCGCAAGGCTATTGAGTTTGTGTTCCGCGAGTTCCACTGGAAAAATTACGCGAACATCAATTATCCCGTTACCGCCAGTTACGCGTTCGCGCTTTGCGGGCGGCTTCTTGACGAGCCGCGTTACATCGCGCGAGGACGCGAGTTTGCCCGCCAATCGCTGGAGTTTCTCACCCGACCGAGCCGTCTTTTGTATGGCGAAGGCAAACCATGGGAACGACGCAGCCCGAAAGGCTGTTACCCGGTGGACCTCGGTTACAATGTGGAAGAATCACTGCCGTCGCTGGTCCAATATGGACTGTTGACCAGCGACGAGGAAGTGCTCGGCCCGGTGATCGAGTCGTTGAAGGCGCATCTGGAGTTTATGCTTCCCGACGGCGGTTGGGACAACAGTTGGGGTACGCGCAGCTACAAATGGACTTACTGGGGTAGCCGCACTTCGGATGGTTGTTTGCCCGCTTATGCGCTCCTGGCGTCGCGCGAGCCGTCATTTGCCACGGCGGCGGTACAACATCTGGCGCTGCTCCGACGATGCACAAAAGACGGTCTGCTTCACGGCGGACCGCATTATGTTGCCCATCAGGTGCCGCCCTGTGTGCATCACACCTTCTGTCACGCCAAGTCTCTCGCATCCCTGCTCGACCACCCTCGGTTCAATCCGAACCTGGCTGCCTCCACACCGTTACCGCGCGCTGTTGCCAAGGGAATCCGCGCATTCCCTGAAATCAATGTCTGGCTGGCTGCCACCGGGCCATGGAGAGCGACGGTGTCCGGCTACGACTGGTTCAACGCCAATTCGAAGATGACCATTCATCAAGCCAGCGGTGGGGCGCTGGGAATGCTCTGGCACGAGAAGATCGGCCCGGTGCTCTGTGCCAGCCTCGCCGAGTATCTTCCTTGGGAACCGTCCAACATGCAACCGATGAAAGAACCGGATTTTCCGCTCACCGTGCATCTCGAACGCACCGTGGACGGTAAACGCCTGTCCAGCCTGCTTGATGGCGCCGCCGAGGTCGCCCCATCCGAGGAGAACGGCGCGTTGGTCTTCCGCGTGAAACTGAAATTGTTCCCCGGTGAATTAACCTACCGGTTCACACCGGAGAATGTGCAACTCGAATCGAAATGCCCCGGTGGCTGGATGATCGTGCCGATCATCGCCACCGCCACCGACAAAGTGCGTGTCGAGTCCGCCACGCAATCGTTTGAGGAACGCCGCGTCTTCAATCCCGTGCCCGGTTTCGAGGCGGATCCGCTTATCGTCATGCCCGATGCCAACGGATGTTGTCGCGTCAGCATTTCCCCGAAGGAAAAATCATGAAAACACTCCTCATCGCCGTGGCGTTGTTGGCGTCGCAGAAAGATTACCCGATCCAGCCGGTGCCTTTCACGGCGGTTCATGTCCAATCCGAATTTTGGACGCCGCGCCTGGAGACAAATCGTCAGACAACCGTCTGGTACGATTTCAAACGGTGCGAAGAAACCGGTCGCATTGACAACTTCGCCAAGGCCGGCAAGCTCATGACGGGTGAGTTCAAGGGGACGCCGTTTGACGATTCCGACGTTTTCAAGGTCATTGAAGGCGCCGCGTACACGTTGGCGCTTTGCCCTGACCCAAAACTGGACCGGTACCTTGACGATCTTATCGCCAAAATCGCCGCCGCACAGGAACCGGACGGCTACCTCTACACCGCCCGCACGATTGACCCCAAAGCCCGCGAGAAATTCCACGGCCCGACCCGTTGGTCCAACCTCGCCGTCAGCCATGAACTCTACAACGTCGGCCACCTCTACGAAGCCGCTGTGGCTCATTTTGAGGCCACCGGCAAGAAAACGCTGCTCCACGTTGCCACCAAAAACGCCGACCTGCTCTGCGAGACTTTCGGCCCCGGCAAAATCCAAGAACCGCCCGGCCACCAGGAAATCGAAATCGGCCTCTGCAAACTTTATCGCGTCACCGGTCAACAGAAGTACCTCGATCTCGCCCGCTACTTTGTTGAACTTCGCGGACGCGCCGAGACTCACAAACTCCGCGGCCCCTACCAACAGGACCACAAACCGATTTACGAACAGGAAGAGGCCGTCGGCCATGCCGTTCGCGCCGCTTACTACTACAGCGGCGTCGCCGACGTGGCGGCGTTGACCGGCGACGAACGGCTCATCGCTGCCATTGATCGGCTTTGGGACAATGTTGTCCGCAAAAAACTCTATCTCACCGGCGGCATCGGAGCGCGCCACGGCGGCGAAGCGTTTGGCGAAAACTACGAACTGCCTAACGCGACCGCCTACAACGAGACCTGTGCCGCCATCGCCAATGCGCTCTGGAACCACCGGATGTTCCTCCTTCACGGCGACGCGAAATACCTCGATGTCTTGGAACGCATCCTCTACAACGGTTTCCTTAGCGGCGTAGCCCTGAGCGGTGATCAATTTTTCTATCCAAACCCGCTTGCATCCCACGGCAAATACAAACGCAGCCCGTGGTTTGGTTGCGCCTGTTGTCCTGTCAATGTCGTCCGTTTCATTCCTTCCATCCCCGGTTACATCTATGCCGTGCGCGACAACACCGCGTATGTAAACCTTTTCATTGGCGGTGTTGGTACCCTTAAACTTCCCGCCACCACCGTGACCCTCAGGCAAGAGACGCGCTATCCGTGGGATGGCAACATCAAAATCACCGTCGAACCGGAAAAGCCCGCCCGATTTATCTTGAAACTTCGCATCCCCGGCTGGGCACTCGACAAACCCGTGCCGAGCGACCTGTACCGCTACCTGGACGCGCCCACACCACGCGATCCCATCCAACTCCGGGTCAACGGTCAGCCTGTCGGTCTGGCGATGGCCGACGGGTTCGCCGTTCTCGACCGCGACTGGAAGAAAGGAGATCTTATTGAGCTGACATTGCCAATGCCGGTTCGTCGCGTCGTGGCCAACGATTCCGTCAAGGACGACATCGGGCTTGTCGCTATCGAACGTGGCCCGATTGTCTATTGTGCCGAGGAAGCCGACAACGGCAAAAATCTTTTCAGCCTCGTCCTTGGCGACGAGGTCAAACTCACTCCCGAACACCGTTCCGATCTGCTTGGCGGCGTCACTGTCCTGCGCGCCCCAATGCTGACGATGATTCCGTACTATGCCTGGTGTCATCGCGGGGCTGGTAAAATGAATGTCTGGATGGCCCGCACGACGGATAAAGCCGCGCCGCTACCGCGTCCCACCATCGCCAGCGAGAGCAAGGTCAGCGCCTCGCATGTTTGGCATGCCGACCACCTCGACGCCCTCAATGATCAGATCGAACCGAAAAACTCCGGTGACCACGACATTCCACGATTTACCTGGTGGGACCACAAGGGGGGCACCGAATGGGTTCAGTACGACTTTGCCAAGCCTGCTACGGTGTCGCATGTTGAGGTCTATTGGTTCGACGACACCGGTCGAGGCGCCTGTCGCATCCCTGTCTCTTGGAAACTCCTCTACAAATCGGGCAAAGACTGGAAACCCGTCGAAGGTGCCGGCAATTACGGTCTTGCCAAAGATCAGTTCAACAAAGTGACCTTCACGCCCGTTGAGACAGATGCTCTTCGCCTCGAAGTTCAACTCCAACCCCAATACTCTGGCGGCATTTTGGAATGGAAAGTGGAGTGATGTCTCGCCTCTGTTTTGCCTTTCTTTTCATTGTCGGAGCGGTCTGTGGGCAGATATCCATCCCCGTGTGGCCGGAGGGAAAAATGCCGGGACGTGGCGCGCGCGATACGGAAACGGAAATCCCCGGTCGGGGTGACGGATTCCACCGAATCACCAATGTCAGCCACCCAACATTGACGCTGTTTCCCGCGCCGAAGAAGAACGCGCCCGCCCCCGCCATGATCATCTGTCCTGGTGGCGGTTACAACTATGTGGTCATTGACAAAGAGGGGACCGAGATCGCCGCGTGGTTGAACGCAAATGGCATCAGCGCGTTGGTGTTGAAGTATCGCGTTCCCCACAATCGCGACGGCGCCTTGCAAGACCTTCAACGTGCAGTAAGTCTGACGCGTACCCGCGCGGCGGAGTGGGGGATTGATCCAAAACGGCTTGGCGTGATCGGCTTTTCCGCTGGCGGACATCTTGCGGCAAACGCGAGCATTCAGTTCGATTCGCGGACGTATTCGGCCATTGATGTCGCGGACCAACAGAGCTGTCGGCCGGACTTTGCTGTGCTGGTTTACCCGGCTTACCTTGACGGCGTGCGCGACAACCTGACGGCAAACATCCCACCAACGTTGATCATCCACAGCGAAGACGACAAAAGCTTTGTTACCGGCAGCAAACGCTACCATCTGGCGTTGAATGCCGCGAAAGTCCCGAATGAGTTCAAGCTCTACCTCACCGGCGGTCATGGCTACGCATTGCATTGCACAAA
>CAZISE010000040.1:0-28352 GCA_964541945.1 uncultured Verrucomicrobiota bacterium | reverse complement strand
GGTTTGCCAGATTTGCGGTAGAAGCAGTCAACCTCTTGCCGTTGCATCTATCCCAATGCTTCCGCTTACACGAGCCGTAACGAGATCGCTTTTGCATCAAACTCCAACCGTTCGTGAATCGCCGTCATCGAGTTGTCCCACCGGGCTACCAAAACCAATGGTCAAAATCCGAGGAGCCGTTCACCCCGTTGTTCCATATGGATAACAGAGGCGACGATTGAGTCGGTGATTGACCATTTGAAATCCGAGCATCGGATGCAACAGAATCGCCTCCCACGACGGTTAGGCGACCACAACTCAACGCACAGCGGAGTACGTACGGGTTCACTCCCGAAAGTTTCTGCGAGTTTTCTTTTGCTGGTGTTTGTTTTCGCTGTTCTACGCTGCTTTGTCCCAGCACTACCCAATCACCATCATCTTCAAAACCACTTTTTCAGGAGCGACCACGTAACAACCTGGCAAGGCACCGTACGCGCGGAAAGCGACAGCCGACAAATCACTGTTTCCACCCATCGCGCCATCAATGCGCCGTTTCGGCAATGAATAACCGGGAAAAACGGTTTTTTCGCTCCTGATGTCATAAAAGTCAGAAGCGCAGAATCAGGCGGCTCTATCCTGAAAACCGTGGCCTTTTTGCCCCGGCCTCAGTGCATCTCCCGGCCACCGGTGATGTTGATGGCTTGACCGGTCATGTAGTCGGCGCCCTCGGAACAGAGAAACGCGGTAACAGCCGCAATGTCGGCGACCGTGGCAAGGCGTTTGAGTGGTATCTTGGCGGTGAATTGTTTGACTACTTCCTCGCGGGATTTGCCGAGGTTCTGGATGTAGCCGGCCGAGACGGCACTCCAGACACCGGTGTTTTCGGTAATACCGGGACAGACGCAGTTGACGTTGATGTGGTAGTCGGCCAGTTCGTAAGCCAGCGCCTGCGTGAAGCCGATGATGGCGGCTTTGGCGGCGCTGTAGTGACTCATCAGGGCCGAACCGGTCTTGCCGGATTTGGAGGAGAAGTTGACGATCTTACCGGACTTTTGCGCCTTCATTACCGGGACGACATGTTTGCAAAACAGAAACGTCCCGCGGCAGTTCACGGCGAACATTCTGTCCCAATCTTCCACGGTGATCTCTTCGACCAGCCCCTGTCCCACAATGCCGGCCACGTTGACGAGAATATCCACGCGCCCACCCAACGCCAGCAATGCCGATTCGACACATTCCCTGACCTGCGTTTCGTCGGTCACGTCGGCGGCCTTGCCTGCGCACCGTCCGTGCGCGGAGAGTTCCTTGACCGTAGCGGTAACGGCGTCGGGACGAAGGTCGCTGATGAAAACAGCGGTGCCGTGGCGGCAGAGTTCGAGCGCGACCCCCTTGCCGATGGCGCCGGCGGCGCCGGTAACGATGGCGGTCTTCATGGGAATAGGTTTGTTATCATTTCCGAGGCGGAGCGTAAAGCTTCACTTTGCAGGGGGCGTGGCGGGTTGTTTGCCGACGCCGCGTCGCATGAGGTCTTTCAGTTCGTCCAGATGCTTCTCGTAAACGGCGCGTGGTGTGGTGTTGTGTTTCTTGCAGAGGCTCGCGGCCATGCCGACCACTTCGCCCATGCAACCGCCGGTGCGCATGACGCGAACGGCGCCGAGCGCTTCGTGGGTGACGCTGATATCGCGCCCGGCCATGAACAGATTGGCGATGTTGCGCGAATAGAGGCAACGGTACGGAATCCAAAAGGGCATCGGGTAGGCGGTGAAGTGCGCGGTTGAGATGAAAGCATCGCCTTCGAAGCCTTTTTCGTATTTCTTGTCGGGCAGATGCAGGTCCACTTTCCAACCGGTTGGCACGCAGCCGTCGGAGAACTTTCTTCCGCGCTTCAGGTCATCGAGCGTGAGCACGACATCTCCCATCAGGCGGCGCGATTCTCGTTTGCCAAGAATATAGGCGCACCAGTTGAGACGGTAATTTGGCAGGACTTTGTCCACGTTTTTGAGCGCGTCCCACGCGCCGTACATGGCGCGGAAGTTCCAGTCGCGCACGTATTCCATGTCGGCAATTGGATCGCGGTCAAAGCCGCTTTCCCAGTACCAGCCGCCGAGTTTGTGGGGATCGGGGTTGGTTTTGCTGCGGCCCGGAAAGGGTTTATCGGAAAGGTCGAGCGCCCACGGGCAACGCGGGAACGGCTGCGGTTCCTGCGAGGCGACGACGGCGGTGTTGAGCGCGTTGGTATCGGCGCACTCGCACACATTCCAGAGGTTGCACGGCCCCATGTGACCTTTCGGCTGGACTTCAAAATCGGCCCCGGCCAGCGCGCCGATTGCCGCGTCGCCGGTACAGTCGGCAAACCAGCGTCCGACGATGCGCACGCGACGCGCCGTGTTGATCTCCTGCGCTATGACGGCGCGGATTTTACCGTTTTCGGTCTCGACACCATTGGCGCGGTGTTCGAGGAAGAGGCGGATGTTCGGTTCGGCGCGGACAAGCGCGAGTTTCTTGCCATCCTCGTACAGGTCGGCGGTGTTTGACGGACCGTAGTGGGCGCTTTTCTTCTGTTCGAGTTCCGCCACGATATCGCCAATGCGGGGCCACGGTTCCTTGTTGCGAGCGCCCTGGAGCCAAACGCGGACTTCGGAGCTGTTGTTGCCGCCAAGCACAGGGCGATCCTGGATAAGCGCAACACTGAGGCCGAGACGGGCTGCCGAAAGCGCCGCGCAGGTGCCAGCAATCCCGCCGCCGATGACGACAAGGTCAAATTCCCCCGCCGTCTCTGGAGCTTCGGGCAGACCGAGACACTTGCGGCGAAAGGCTGTCAACTCCGGGTCACGGTTGGGCGGCACAAACTCCGGGTCGCTTGCGAACAGAATCGCGTCGCACCGCCCCTCGAAACCGGTCAAGTCGTGGAGAGCCAGTGTCGCGCGGCGCTCGGTGATGGTCACGGTGCCGCCGTCCTGCCAATGCCATTCGACGCCTTCGGTGCCAAAGACGGTTTGCAGCGGCTGGCGGTTGATGAGTAATTGGAATCGGCCCGGAGCGCCCGTTGCTTTCCATGGCGCAACCCAGTCTTTGGTGCGAACCCAAACACGGTATTTCCCCGGCATTGGGAACTCGACCTCGGTCGTAGCGTCGGCAACGGGGCGACCAAGGCCATGTGCCAGCAGATACGGCGATCCCATCTGATCCATGAATTGCGGGTCCACGACCCAGCCGCCGCGTTGGGTGAAACGTTCTGCTTCGACAAGGACAACCTCCGCTCTGGCACACGACGCCAACAGCAGGATGGTGAAGAATAGGCGGATATATTTCATGAGGACGCTTTCATTTGCGGGCCGTTTCCATTACTGGGAATTATCACCGCGTTTTGTCTGGTTCAATGGATTTCACACCGACTCCGTTTCGCCCGTCCAGAGGACGGTTCCATGTCAGTTGACGGGTTTGTCTCCGCTCATTGCCATCGGCCTGCCAAAAATCGTTGTCGCAGCCTTCGACAAGCGCGCCAGACAAACAAACCCTTTTTTCGGACTTCCCGGCCGCGTCGTTGAAAACCTTTCGCCGTTCGGTCGGCGGCAGGATGGAATCGGCGGTTTGTTGACGTGCATACGTGCCTCCCTCCCACCGCAGGTTGCGAATTTCGCGCGGGCCGCGCCAGGGGCGGCTCGCGACGTTCTGTTTCTGACCGGCCTGAACGATCTCGCCGCCGGGGCTGATGCTGAACTCGGTGACAGTCCGCCAGTGGGCAAGCGGCGCGGTGATTGTGGGATCGGTGGCGACAAGTTCGTCCAGGCCCACCGCCACCGTCTGCCAGTCGGGCGACGCTTGGAGATGCTTGACCACGGCATACTCAAGGGCGGGCGAGCCGGGAACGAACGCGCCCCAGGCATTGCAGCGGAACTTTAGCACGAGCGAGTTGTCGGTCGCCGACTTGATTTCGAACACCAATTTCGCGCCGTCGGGACCCTGCCATTTCGGGTCTTTCAGTTTGCGGGTCGCGGCGATCCACAGCGACGGATGATCCCAGTTCAAGCGATACCAGTCGCGCCAGCCGCGTGAGCCGTCGTCTATCAAACGCTCCGGTTTGTCCGTGGCTTTCACCCCGGCGGCCTGCAATGTCGCGGGGCCGGCAGACCAGACGCGCGAACTGAGGGCGAAGGTTTCGCAGGCGTGTCGGCCCGGTTGGGTGACCCGGTATTTTTCGGGAAGGTCGTAAATGACATTGGCGTAAACGAAGATCGGCTGCTCGACGCTCATCACCGGGCATCGTGCCTGCCATTCGTTGCCGGTTTTCACGGCGCGAGCGTCGCGCCAAAAGCGAGTCAGTTCGTGCGGGTCTATTGAATAATAAATGTCCACGCGCCGAACCGGCACTGATTCGTCGGGCGTGACAGTGACAGACGGGATGCCGTCGGGCGTATTGAGTTTGACGAACAGTCGCGGTGTTTGTGGCATCTTGAAAACGCCTTTCAGGTGTTGCTCAAACCAGAGAAGTTGGGTGATGGCGTGTTCATCGGTGTGCCGGTGGTCGAGGTGTGGCGCGATGCTGAAGCGCACCTGTGCGTCCGGCAGGTTCCGCCAATTCCAGGCCATGTTGTCAATGTGAGCGTGAAAGTCGTTGGCGGGCGAGAGCCAGAGGATCGGGCAGGTGACGCGCGGGAGGTAGGCGTTGTCAGAGATACAGGCCAATTCCAGCGCGGCGACCTTCTTTTTCTCACAGCCGGGCAGATCGGTCTGACTTTCGAGGATGTGGCCGGAACCGCCGCAAGAGGGGACGGCGGCTTTCACGCGTTTGTCAATGCCGGCGAGGTTGGTGGTGAGTTTACCGCCCATGGAATGGCCGCAAACGCCGATGCGAGCTGGATCAACTTCGGATTGTTGTTCGAGAAACGTGATGGCCCGCCGGGCGGCAAGGAGGACGAGGAACCAGTTGCTGTTGCGCGGCGATTCGACGGCGTCGAGCGTAAATTCGTCCGGGGTGAGCGGCCCCGCAAAATGATTGTTCTTGTTGCGTTGCGGCGGATGCGTGCAATCCAGCGCACCCCAGTCGGTATTCGGGTCACCGGGCATCCAGTTTTCGAGACGGGTGTTGCCGCCCCAGTTGATGGATAAGGCGGCATAGCCATTCTCGGCGGCATGTTTTACCACGTCCAGGCTCGCGCTCTGTCCGCCGCCATGGATGTGCAGGAAGGCGGGAAGCATTTTCTGTCCTTGCGGAAAGGCGTAGTAGGCGAGCATCCGCGACTTTTGTCCCTTGAACGTGCCGATGGTGTAGCGGACAAGGCGGAAGACGGCGTTGTTCGCGGACCATTCCTTGACAAGCTCGACTTCGAGCGGTTCGGCACGGGGATCGTAATCGCCCCAGAGTTCGTCCAATGTCGTCGGTACCCGCCCGTTTTGGAGCGGCGGCAATGAATCGGCTGCCGGAGCGGGGCCACCGACGAAGGCCAAGACGACCACGACAAAAGCCCGGTGACAGTTGGCGAGTTTTCCGATGACGGTTTTCATGTCACGCACTTCGTTTCCGGTCTCCGAGAATGTCGCGGGACGTCGCGGGAACCCGGCTTTGCGCGCGACGGCAGATTCCGCCGCTCGTAACCATGGCTTGTTGGATTATTCCAGGGTGGCACGGGCGATCTCGCCGCGCAGTTGGGCTTCGCCGGGTTCCTTCTCAAAGACGCCATAGAACATCGAGACGGTATCCAGCCAGAGCGTGATCCGGTGGAAATCTTCCGAGGAGAGTTTCACGTCGTGGTGCCCTTTTTCCAGCATGGCGACGAGACGGGAGGCGCGCGCGCCGAACTGGCCGGGGACGGTGCGATAGTGGTCGCCGTAGCGCGTGAAACCATATTTCACAAGGTTGTTGTAGGAGGCGTAGAACTTGTTCTGGATCGGTTCGCGTTTGAGGTTGGGCGCTTTGCCGGGGTGTTGGTCGTGGCAGGAAACACAGTTGCGGTCGAGCACGGGCTGGACAAGACGCGGATAGCTGAACGGGTTGGAGCCGTCCACGTCGGGTTTCGGTTCCGACGGTGGGCGTTGAAGGGCGAGCGGGATTCGCTCGGTGGTGGCGGCGGTTTTGTGTTTTGGCTCGTGGCAGCCCTGGCAGACGAGTTTTTCGCCGTGGCGGACGGCGGTACCGGAGCGCATGGATTGGATGGCCATGCCGCGCTCGTCCACGAGTTGGAAGAACAACTCGCGGTAGGCGGGGACTTTGAAATGGGCGCTGCCGTCGGCCTCGATGGGCACGGTGCCGAGAACCCAGCGGGCCGGTACGAGCGAGTCGCCGGCTTCGGCGATGCGGTGGCCGGTTTCGTGCGGGCGTAATCCGCCGGAGGGGACGGAGCATGGAAGAAGTTGGTAGATACGGATTTCCCTGGCCTTCAGGTTTTCCGGCCAGGGACGCAGGGTGTCGTAGATGTTGACGACGGCCATGGTACCTTCGCCGGGGTCGCCGGGTTTGACGGGTTGGGCATTGGCGGTCAACTGTGGGTTGACGGTGATTGGTGGTTTCGCGGTGGGACGCAGCGGGATTGGGTTGTGACAGGCGATTTCCGGGTCGCGGTAGAGGAGTTCTTTGTTGCCGAAGGCATCCACCAGGTAGATGCCATAGTTGCCGGGGGTGTGTTTTGTCTTCACGCCGTTCATGGCGACGTCATAGACGCAAAGGAAATAGTTTTCGCTCAGCGGCCAGGCGGTGCCATAGACTTCGCGGCCACCCTGGCTTTCCGGGAACCCGACCTCGGGGGTGAGTCGTCTGACCGGCCCCATCGCGTCGTCGTCCTTGACGCGCGGGTCAATGATAATCAGAGAGCCGAAGGCCTGGCCATGGTGCGGGGCGGCGGTGGCGACATATTTGGGCGAGTTGGGGATGGGACGAACGTTGAGTTCCATGTCGGCGCGTTGTTGGCGGACGGCAAAATTGCCGTGCAAAGCGCGCGGATCGGTGCCGTCAAGGCGGGTGATCCACGGCACGTGCGCCACGCAACCGTGGCGGTCCACATAATCCCAGCGCGTCCAGACAATCCGCCCGTCGTGGGTGACGCTCGGATGCCATTCGTTGCTGTCGTGGATGCTGAGGAGGTTGATGTCGGTGCCGTCGGAGTTCATGTCGAAAAGGTTGTAGAGTGGACAGGCGCGTCCGCAACGAAGATAACCGCCGCGGCGCTCGCTGATGAAAGCGATCCGACCGTTGGGCAACCAGCAGGGATCAAACTCGTTCCAGGTGCCGTCGGTGAGTTGTTCCAGCCCGGTGCCGTCCACGTTGACCTTGAAGAGATGATAGCAGCGACCGGCGTCCCAGTGGCCGCGAGTGGGGTCGGTGTGAAACTTCTGGTCGCGGTCGCCCTTGCATTCGCAGTAGGCAAACAGGATTTGTTTCGCGTCGTAGGAGAGCGCGGGCGAGAGAAACGCGCCGCCTTCGGTCAGGTCGCCGCTGAGCCGTGTTTCGCCATTCCAGTGCAACTGGGCGTTGGTGCCGTTGCCGCCGATGAGGCGTTGCCCTTTGAGGCGGCCTTTCTCGACAACGGAATGAGCCAGCAGGTCGCGCACTTCGGGGTTTTCGCCAAACGGATTCTTCAACACATACAGGCCGCCGCCGGGACGGGCGGCAATACCGTAGAATTGGTCGCACATGTGGTTGTAGATGGCGCGGTGGCGTTTGATGAACAGAATCTCGTCGAAATTCAGGAGCGGGTTTGAAAACGCAATCTGACGACGCAACGCGCAGGCCTGCTCAAACAGGCCACGGCGCGCCGCCAGGTCGGCAACGGGGATGTTGGTGCAGGCGTGTTGAAGTTTCGCCAGCGCCGCGTCAAATCCCGGCGTCTTCAGGTCGTCCAGCAACGCCGCAACACGGCGCACCACGATGTCGGCGGGATCGCGGTCGGTGGGCCAGATGCGGGCAGCGGGATGATAGGTCTCGGCGGCGAACCGGTCCAACGCCGCCCGTTGCTGGAGGTCGCGTTGGAGCGCGGCAAACTGACTGTCGAGTTCCTCGGCTCGCGCCTCGGCAGCGGTCAATGGGCGCGGGGCATCGCCGGAAAGAACCTGGAAACGGACCACTCCGTTGGCGCGGTCCCGATCCTCGCCGACGAATGCCTCGAACCGCTCGTACCTGCCGTCGAGCTTGAACCGCAGCTCGCTGTCAGCATGAACCCAAAACCCATCGCGAAACGTCTGCTCGCCGACACACAACGGATGCCCCAGCCAGTTGGTGTTCAGCAGCAGCCGTCCCCACCCCACACGGACCGAAATCGGCGTGAGAGCGGTCAGAGGAGTGACCGTTCCGTCTTGCGCAACGAGACGCGGTTCGCCCCAGATATTGCAGTTGGCGGTGCCCTGTTCGCAGGAAGTCAACAGGCGCAACACGCGCACACCGGCGACATTGACGGACACCTTTCGCGCCGGGCCGTCGCCGCGTACCGGACCGCTGTCATACGGCTCAAACGCGACCCCGCTGGTCACACACAGTAGCCAGATGACAGCGATTCTGTTCATGTCTAAACTTTTCCGGGTTTGTGCAACAGCATTTCGACGTCCTTGCGCGGCAGACATTCAACATGATCCCCCGCGCGCACGATGACCGAACTGGCCAACTCGAAAAAGACCGCCTTTTGAAAGGCATCGTCAAACGTCCCACCCACCGTCACCAGGCCGTGGTTGCGCAGAATCGCCATGTCGTGCGACGCCATGGCGGCCACAACCGCTCGCGCCAGCGCTTCACTCCCCGGCGGCAGGAACGGCACAAGGGCAATCCGGCCGATGTAATACGGGATTTCCGGAATCACAAAAAAGTTCACCCTCTCCAGATCGCGGCGACAGGCCAGCGCCGTCGCAAACGGCGTCTGAAAATGCAATACCACGCTCACGTCCGGCCGGGCGCGCAACACACCCGCATGGAATCCGGCCTCCACGGACGGCTTGACGCTGTTCAACCGCCCACCATCCGCAATGCGAACCACGGCAATCTGATCTGTCCGAATCTCTCCCAACCACGTCCGCGTGCCGCTGACCAGCATCCGTTCGTCATCCGCCCGCCAAGACATGTTGCCGCTGCTGCACTGCATCAGACGATGTTCCTTCGCCGCCCGATGACAGGCCGACGCAAAGGTCGCCAGTTGTTTTCGGGAAATCGGTTTCATCACAAGTCTCGGTGTACACCGAACCACGGCACAAGTCGAGCTTCGCTCCGGCAACAGCGCCGTCCGTTTCAGCAGCTCGTGGCGGTTGGCACCGGTTCTTCCCGAACAACGACGCGGAACCCGATCTTGCGGCCTCCTGGCAGGGACGATACCCAATGCGAAAATTTCAAACACACCACGCCAACCGGGACAGCGATCGGAGCCACGCCGATCCACGTGAGCCGCAACCAGCTCATTTCCTGCCGTGGTAGGCGTCGTTCATCTTCGGATCGAGAAGACGAACACCGGCATCGTCATGAACGTTGGCGGCCTCGGTGATGATGGCGCCTTCGGGGCCGCCGTACTGCCAGTGATGCGCGCCGGCGCGGTTGAGCGAAACGAACTCGCCGGGGCTGGCGAGCACTTCATGTTGGACGGTCACGGTGCCGTTGGCGTGGCATTTCGGGATTACGACCTCTGGCGACAGATTCGGTTCACCTTCGCCGACAATGTGAGACATGCCGTGGCGGACAAGCCAGCCTTCCAGTTTGGCTGGATTTTTGTCGGTAGCCACGTGCCAGTGTTCGGGCAACATCTGTTTGGGCAATAAAAACAGGTCCATGAGCATGTAACGGTCTTTCTCGTTGTTCTCATACATGATGCAGCCCAACCCGCACTCGGCAAATCGTCCCGCGCCGAAATCGGTCACGACAAGTTTCTCGCGCAGACCGGGAAACACCGGATAGCCGTGATACTTCATCAGCGTCAGATAAGCGTCTTTCGCCTTCTCCACCAGGAAGTTCCCCTTGGCGTCGTAGAACTGCGCGTTGGTGAATCGCGGCAGCCGCGGGGCGCCCATGGCTGTTGCCGCCGCCAACAACATCATTGCCATCAACAGCTTCTTCATGCTCATGTTCCTCCTCGTTCGCGTTTCTCTTCCGAGGCCGGCACCTTCATGCCCGTCGCATCGGCAACCGCCGTCGTCGCACGGAAATCGGGCAAGCCTTCTACTGACGGTTGCGCTGTCCTCACCACGAACCGCCGTATCGTCCATTGGATTCCAAGCAAGCGGTTACTCGCAGTGGTTCATCGGGGGATAATGATGGATTTTCCCGCGGATTTGTTCAAGTTTCTTCGTGCGCGCAGTGTCGCTGCCGATCCCAAGTCGTTTTCGGTCATATCCGTCGCCGCTCCAATGACAGCGAGCCGGCCACGTTCGCACAGTTACAGCGAACAGGCTTTCAAGTGAGACAACCCACTTTTGGTTGTCCACTCCGCCGATGGGCAAGCTGGAAACTTGCCTCCCGTTAGGTGCGGCTGCGCCGCGTCAGAGCGATTTGAGGCCGTCGTCGAGAGCCGCCAGCACTTCCCGAATCGTTTCGGGGGTTTCATCGCCCATGTGCCCGATCCGGAACGTCTTGCCTTTCAACGGGCCGTAACCGCCATCAATGAGAATCTTGTGTTTGTCTTTGACGATTTTTTGGAGACGGGCGACATCAATGTTTTTGTTGTTCTTGACGCAGGTGAGGGTCACGGATTCGTAACCGGCCTTCGGGAACAACTCGAAACCGTTGGCTCTGGCCCATTCGCGGGTCATTCGGGCCATGGCAAGGTGGCGGGCATAGCGGTTTTCCAAGCCTTCGGCGAGGATTTTGTCCGCCTGATGTTTGAGGCCATACACGTGCGGAATGCTGGGCGTGGATGGTGTCATGTTTTTGTCGTGATTGGCCTTGAACTCCAGGAAGTCAAAGTAGTAGCCGCGATTGGGCACGGTGGCGGCCTTTTTGAGGGCTTTTTCGCTGACACCGAACACCGCAAATCCCGGCGGCAACGCCCATGCCTTCTGCACACTGGCCAGCATGACATCCAGGCCGAGCGCGTCCATCTCGATCTTGACGCCGGTCATGGAACTGACGGTATCCACGATGAAGACAACCTCGGGATATTTTTTCACGACGGCAGCAATGTCGGCGATGGGGTTCATGAGACCGGTCGAGGTCTCGTTGTGGATGAGAGTGATCGCATCGAACTGGCCGGTCTTGAGTTTGGCGTCCACCATTTCGGGCAGGATCGGTTGTCCCCATTCGACCTTGAGGGCTTCGGCTTCCTTGCCCAGGCGTTTGGAGACATCAAACCACTTGTCCGAGAACGCGCCGCAACAACAGTTGAGGACCTTTTTGCTGACCAGGTTGTTGACGGCGGCTTCCATGACCCCCCAGGCGGAGGAGGTGGACAGGAAAACGGGGTTCTTGGTGTAAAGGATCTGCTGCAGTTTGGGTTGGAGCGAGGCGTAAAGCTCCTGGAATCCGCTGCCGCGGTGACCGATCATCGGCTGACACATTGCCGCAAAGGTATCGGGACTGACTTCGATGGGGCCGGGAATATGTAGTTTGACGTGATCTCGTGCCATAGGCGTATAAGTTTCCTCTCTTTTCGCGTGACATCGCGAAGCGCGAAAATCAGTATAGTGAGAGCGGGTGAAAATCAACCTAATTCCTCGGCGGCTATGGTGGTGACAATCAAACGTTACGGGTTGATCGCCGTTTTCCTGGCCACGGCGCTGGCGGCGCTTGTCTGGCGGCTCAATCAAGTTCCTCCTGCCCCCAAAGCGGACGAACTGTTGCCGTCTTCCACCGTCTTTTTTCTACAATGCCCCGATTTTGATCGGCTCCGCGTCGAACTCCCCAAAACCGCCGCATACGCCCTCTGGCGGGAACCCCAGGTCCAAACATTTGTCCAAAGCCTGCAGCGCGCTTTTCTCGATTCGCTGGGTGCGCCGAAACAACAGCAGCGAATCGGCCTGCCCTCATTCCTGGAAACCGCCAGGGGCGAGGTGTTTTTCGCTGTCACCGACCTGTCCGTCCCCTCGCGATTCGGGCAAAAAGCGGTTTTGGGCGTTGATGTCCAACAAAACCTTCTGGTCACTCGTTTGGGATTGTTCTACCGGGAGTTTCGGATGCGTGCCTGGAATCCAAAGGCTCGTTTTTACACCCAACAACGCCACGGCATCCGATACCGGGTCTGGGAACTGACGCCCCGGTTTCGTGTTTATCACGCTTTTCTGAATTCTCTGCTGGTGTACAGCCTCGATGAAGAGACGCTTTGCGCGCTGTTGGATCGTTTCACGGGAAATGTGCCAAAAAACTTCATCCCTCTGCGCGGAGCCGCCGAATATCAGGACGCCGTGCGCCATCTGCGTCCCGCCCCGGTACTGGCCGTCTATGTGAACCCCACGTTGTTCCCCAAAACATGGGGTTTGTCGCGCTGGTTGTCCCGCGCGGACGCGATTGCGCTCGGCACAACATTTCTCGATGGCCAGGTCCGCGATCTCCTCTATTGCGCTTATTTCACGCCGCAAACACCGCCCCCGCCGCTGGCGCGTTTGCAGACCATCGTGTTGACCACCCCCCAAACGGTCTTTTACCACGCCGCCAGTGCCGATTGGGAAACAGGCTATCGTGAATGGGCCGAGTGGTTGCGCCAGTCGGAGAATCCGCATCTGGCGGAGTTTCCCAGCCGCTTTGAACAGGCACTCCGCCGCAATGACATTCGCCTCCTTGATGACCTGTTTCGGTTCCTCGGCCCCGAAACCGCTCTCCTCGCCACCTGGCGGCAGGGCGCTCGCCTGCCCGATCTCGCGCTCGTCGTCGCCTTGCAACCGGCGGACCCGCTCCGACTCCGCCTGGATGTCGCCATGACCGCGCTCAAAAATGCGGCTTTTCCATCCGAACCCTCACTTCCGTGGGATGTCACATCATTCCACGGCGAGACGTTATACACGCTGCGACTTTCCACCACCTCGATCGCCCCGACCTACTTTACAACGGACAGGTATCTGGTCATCGCTTCCTCACCCGACCATGCGCGTGAACTCATCCATCAATTGAAACAGCTTGTCCCCACGCTGGCAATGAACCCCAACTACCAACACGCCATGAAACGGCTTCCCTCCCGTTTCTCGACCACGCTCTACTGCGATCTGCGCTCGATCGTGCCCGCCCTCTGGGCGCTGGATCAAACCTCCCTTCGAATCGCTCCGACTCCCTGGGTTCGTCCCGACAAACTTCCTCGCGCCGAGGTACTGACTCGGCACCTCTCCACCGTGGCTTCCACCACCCTGGCCGAAACCCATGGCAAAACCACCGTCACCATCTCTTCCCTCGGTCAACCTCTCACCCTCTGTCTGGGCGCGTTGGCTGTTTACCTGGCCGCCCGCCCTTATTGCCAAACTAATCCAATCGCAGCCACAACGTCTTCAAGTAGGGAGCCTCCCCCTCTGTCACTCGAAAATCCCACGGAGTCGTCGCAAACTCCATCTCCCTGACCTCGCGTCCGGATTGCGCCACGGCATCGCGCACGACCTTCTCAAATCGGTCCGCCCGAAGCGCCCGGTGATTGGTGGAACAAAACAACCACCCACCCGCCGCCACCAACGACGCCGCGGCGGCCGCCAGTTTTCCATAATCGCGATCGGCTTGAAAGGAGCGTCCCTGTTTGGTCGTGGAAAACGTTGGCGGATCCAAAATCACCGCGTCCCATCGCCGACCGCGTCCGGCGAATCGTCGGAACCAGTCCAACACGTCGCCAACAAGAAATTCGTGTTCATCCGCCGCCAGGCCGTTGGCGCGGAAATTTTCCCGGCCCCAGTCCAGGTAGTGGCGGGAGAGGTCCACGCTCGTGGTGAGGGCGCCCGATTTCGCCGCCGCCACCGAGAAAGCGCAAGTATAGGCAAAGGTGTTGAGCAACGTTTTGCCGCGCAGGTCCATTTGCAGGAGCCGCCACCGGTTCTCGCGTTGATCCATGAACAGACCCGTGGACAATCCTTCGCCGAAACCGACGAGAAACGTCAACCCGTTCTCGCGCACCGCAAATCGGGATTCTGCTTCGCCGCGAACACAGCGCGGGACGGTGCGTTTCTGTCGGGTGCAAATCTGCTCGTAAATTGGCCCGTCGAGACGCTCGTACAGGGCAGCGTCCACCGATTCGGTCTGCCACTGCGCCAGCAACCGGCCCGCATACGAGTCCACAATCAGCCCGGCAAATCCGTCGGCGGCGTCGCTCAACAGTCGAAAAGCATTGGTGTCTTCATCAAAAATCAATTCCCGAAACTCGCGGGCCGCCGTCAGCGCGTCGCCGGTCACAAACGATGACGGCACCGACGCCTCCAATGTCAGCGGCGCCTTCGTCTGCGGGTGTTCGATGCGGAGACGGTGGGCGTGCAACATCAGTCGTGGCGCGGGCGGGCCGCCGTAGCGCGTGTCGCCAAGAATCGGGAATCCATTATCGGCGGCGTGTCGGCGGATTTGGTGTGTTTTACCGGTGAGCGGGCGCGCCCGCACCAGGAAGGCGCTGCCGTGCGGCTGAAGAAACTCGAACTCGGTTTCCGCGTCGGCAGAGCGCGCAACGAACCTCTGTCGCCGCGGTCGTTGCGCCGACAATAGGAGATACTCCTTGCTCACCTGCCGCGATTCGAACTGTCGGCTCAACGACTGGTTGGCCTGTCGGTTCTTTCCGAAAAGCAGTACACCGGAGGTCTCTTTGTCGAGTCGGTGGAGTACCGAAAGCGGTCCGTGACATCGTCGCAGCCATTCAAACATTCCCTCCGGGGCGTATGAGTCGGGTTTGTGGGTGTTGATCCCGGAGGGCTTGTGAACTGCCAGCAGATGTTCGTCTTCGAAGAGAATCAAGGCTGCCTCTCCACAAGCCTTTTTCCCTTCCTACTCCACCACCGCCAGCCGCAGCGCCCCCGCTCCGCCGGGGCGCACCTGGCTGACCCGCCCGCGCACGTGGCGGACAATTTCTTCTGCCAAGCGACGGCAGGCGTCATTCCAGCGTTTTGCCCCGCGCAATCGCATCACGCACGTTCGCAATCCCCAGAGAGTCATGACCTCCAGTTGCTCATCGCGGGCGGCTCGCAACGCGCCGTCCAGATGCGCGAAGAAATTCAGTTCCGAAACCGTTCCCGCTTCTGTCGTCATTTGATCGAGTCGGATTTCTGCCTGCCGATGCCGTCGCTGATAGGCTGCGGCGATCTCCGTGTAACCCAGCACTCCCAGGACTCCCGTCACCACATTGGCCAGTTCGACTTCGTCAATCATCTGGCTCTCGCACTCGCGACAAATGAACTCGCGCACCGCAATGGCCACCGCCTCCGCCAGGGTCCAATCCTGGCATCCCACCGCCGTGGCGGCGCGGTGAATCGAGGCAGCCAGCCGCGGTTCCTCGAACGGTCTGGCCCGTCCGTCGGCGCCGCGTACCCAGCCCGTATCCTGGCACGGTAGAATCATCGTTTCTTCATCCGCTTGCGGTGTTTTTTCCGGGGAGTCGCGGGCCGGAGTTGTTTACGGCTCAGTTGTTTGATCTCCTGGATGAACTGGTCGGCATCACAGAACTGCCGGTACACCGAGGCAAACCGGACGTAGGACACCTCATCCAGTTCTCGCAGATACTGCATCACCCGTTCTCCAATCACTGAGGAAGGCACTTCCCGGACAAACTCATTTTGCAATTCCGTCGTAATCCGATCCACCAGTCCTTCGATCTGGCTGGTGGTAACCGGGCGTTTCTCGCACGATTTCTCGATCCCCATCAACAATTTGTGCCGGTCAAAATCCTCGTACTGCCCGTTGCGTTTCTTCACCCGAAGCCGCTCGCGATAGACCTCCTCGTACGTCGTAAACCGCGTTCCGCAACGCAGACATTCCCGACGCCGCCGCGTCGAGGTGCCATCACGGCTCTCGCGCGAGTCAATCACTTTGTCGTCTTGTGCGGCGCACTTGGGACATCGCATGGCAAGGGAAACGCCCTCCTGGCGCCTTTTGCTACCATGCCCGCCCCGCCGAATCAAGCGCACAGAGACAATGAGACAACGCCCGTCGCCAGAAATCGCATCTGAACACCGCCACCACCCTGACAGCAGGACAATGTGTTGCGCGGTGCGATGCCTGTTATACAATCATCGCACCGTGCCGTTGGAAAATCCGGGCTTCGGCGCGATACCCCGAAACGGCACGGGGCATCACGCCCTACAAATCACGGGTGGCAGTGTCAAGATATGCCCGTCACCAGGGCGACGGAACACACTCCTTTGACAACGGCTCACTGGTTGACGTGAACGACTTTGGCGGGCGGGAACCCGTTGAAATGGGTCGAGGAAGCGTGGCTGTAGGCGCCGATGTTTTCGCTGTAGAGCAGGTCGCCCAGTTGCAGGTCGGCGGGGAGTTGTTCCGCCATCGAAATCACATCCAGCGCGTCGCAGGTCGGACCGAAGACGGAGCAAATCTGGGTTGGGCCGCGTTTGAACGACTTCAGGTGATAATGGCAGTGGTCAAAAATGACGCCGCTAAAGGTGTGATACACGCCGTCGTCAATGTAGTAACAGAGTTTTCCGTCGCGCACGGCCTTGCCGATGATTTTGGAGATGGCGACGGCGGCGGTGGCAACAAGAAAACGCCCCGGCTCGGCCAGAATCTGGATTTTCTTCGGGAAAAGCCGGTCCAGTTCGCGGTTGATGACCTTGGCCAGTTCGCGGAACGGGCGGACACTTTCGTCGTACGGGGCCGGAAATCCGCCGCCGATGTCGAGCAGGAACATCTTGTTGTAGCCGCGATCCTGGGCTTCCTTGAAGACGTTGGCGGCGAGATTGATGGCGGCCACGTAGTTGTCGAAGTTGGTCGTCTGGCTGCCAACGTGGAAACTCAATCCCTCGACCGTCAATCCCGCTTTGTCCGCGGCAAAGATGAGGTCCACAGCCTCGCCCGGCGCGGCGCCGAATTTCGAGGACAGCTCGACCATGGCGCCGGTGTTGGGCACTTTGAGGCGCAGGGCTAGGCCGGCTTGGGGAGCGTATTTCTTGATTTTGCGGATTTCCTCGTAGTTGTCGTAAGTAACCAGCGGCTTGTACGGGTTCAGTTCCTGGAGGGTTTCGTTGGCCTTGATCGGATTGGCGTAGATGATTTTGTCCCAAATCCAGTCCTGTCGCTCTTTGTCGGGCAGGTCTTTGATGTTTTCATAGACGATCCGGAACTCCGGCATCGAGGCCACATCAAAACTGCAACCAGCTTCGTAGAGTGTCTTGACAATGGCCGGATCGGAGTTGGCCTTGACCGCGTAATAGGCCTGCACACGGGGAAGGTATTTTTTGAACGTGGCGTAGTTTTTCCGCAACTGGTCGTGGTCAACCACAAACAACGGTGTGCCGTGTTCGGCCGCCAGTTTTTTCAATTCGCGCCGTGAAATCATCTCAGTCTCCGTCGGTGATCAGGAAGTTCTTGAACTGCCAGACATCGGTGCGGTCAATGTCGGGGTTGTTGTAGCCGTTGAAGGCGTTGACATAATGCTTGAGCGGCGTCCAGTCGTACGGTTTGGAGATGAATTTGCCCAGGTACGGTTTTGAGATTTTCAGGATGTACTCGTGCGGGAGGTCATCCGGCACGCAAACGCCGCGAGAAGGATTTTGGATCATCCACATGGTAGCCGCAACGACGCTGATGGCCACCTGCATCGTGGTGGCGTTCTGATGCGGAACCAAGCGACGGGATTCCTCGATGCTGAGGTCGCTGCCGGTCCACCAGGAATTGTAAGCGTGCCCCATGATCAGGGCGCCGAGGATGTCCGAACCGCTGACGATGTCGTCGTTGAGGATTCGCTGGCGTTCCTGCAGTTTGTAGTCGTAGCCGCGCAGTTCGTTGAGCGAGGCGATGGCCGCGTCCGACGGGCAATAGGCGTAATGGACGGTGGGGCGGTAGATGGCTTTGCCGTCTTCCCAGACGGTGAGTTTATCGGAAATGGTGAACGCTTCGCCGTGGCGAACGACCATGCCGCGGATACAGTAGTTGGGCACCCAGGAGACCACCCAGGTGTTGATGCCCATGCGGGCGAGGCAAATCTGGTTGCGTGGGCCTTCGGTGTGTTCGTAGGCCAGCGGCGGCAAGGTCTTCTCGTGCGTACCCCACCCCATCTCGGCGGTGGTGGTACCTTCTTCGCGGAACCCTTCCACGCTCCAGGTGTTGACGAACTCGCCCACTTCCTTTGGTTTGTCCGTGATCTGGGTGTCGCGTTCGCTGCAATGAATCACCTTGACGCCAAGTTTCATGGCAAGGTAGTTGAACTTCTGATCCTTCATCAACTGCTGAATCTCTTCGGCCTCTCTGCCGCTGACCTTCTTGTCGGCCAACAGGCGTTTGCCGATGTCGAGCAAACCTTGCTTGGTGAAATGGGAGATCAAACCGGGGTTGGCGCCGTGCTCCACCACCGCCGTCGGTCCCGGCTCGGTCCAGGTCGCAACCATTTTGCGGATGTTCATGTGCCGCCAGTACAGCGTCATCCGTTGTGGGGGAGCGTCCTTGGCATTCTCATAGGGATCCCACAACTCCACGGAGGTGTTGACGTAGAGCACGCCATTGTCATGGCACCACTGGAGGATTTCGCAACAATCAATGTTCCATGCGAGATCAATCAAAACGTCACCGGCCGAGAGGTGTTTGCCCAGCAACGTCGTCATGTTGTCGCGGGTGATGCGTTTCTGGACAAATTTGACGCCGCGCGCCAGCCACGGGCGCAGAATTTCCTTGCGGTTCTCAAAGTCCATCACCGTGATGTTCTTCATCGGCACCCTGATATGCTTGGCCAGAATCGGTAACGCGCATTGGGCAACCGCCCCGTAGCCGACAAACAGGATTCGTTTGTTGAAGTCAATCATGATTGATGTCTCCTCGCTGGTTGTTTTGTATTTGGCGGAAACTGTCGCCGGTGACAAGCCTATTTGAGCAACCAAAGCGTCATTATTTTGTACGCCAGTTTTGCGGCGAGAAAATCCGGGCCAATCATGCCCGGAATAGGCGAAAGCTCCACCACATCAAACACCGGCATCCGCGCCGCTTCACGACAAACCGTCCGCACAATGTCCAGCGTCTGCTGCCAGGTCAGGCCGCCCGGCTCGGGTGTACCGACCGCCGGCATGATGGACGGATCCAATCCGTCGAGGTCCACGGTCAGGAACACGGTCTTGCCGCGAACAAACTCGGCCAGCCGCGGCAGCCAACCGGTTTCATCGGCAAAGACGATTTGCACCCGGTCGGTGCTTTTGCGGAATTGGTCCTCCGCCGCCGCGAGGTTGCGAACACCGATCTGAAAAATCGGGCACGTCTCGACAATCCGACGCGCCGCGCAGGCATGACTGTATTTCGAGCCTTCGTAGCTGTCCCAGAGGTCCGCATGCGCGTCAACCTGCACGCACACCAGGCCGTTCGCGCCCTGCGCCCGCGACAACCCGCGAACAACTCCGGCGGAAATGGTGTGTTCCCCGCCCAACACCGCCAGCAGTTCGCACCGGGGCAGCGTGCCGGCCACGGCCTCCTCGACCGCGGCGATCATCGCTTCCGGCGATTGCCGTTGCGGGGCCAACGGCGGCAGCGTATGCACGCCAAACCGGACACCCGGTTCACATTCAAATTCGTAGTCGTAAATCTCAATGGCGCGCGACGCCGTCAGGATGGCCGATGGGCCGTAGCGCGTTCCCGAGCCGTAACAAACGGTGGCATCGTACGGAACCGGCAACACCCACGCCCGCGCCGCTTCGGGCGTCGTCCGTTCCTTGGGAAGGTTCAAAAAACCCCATGGTGACTGAAAAAGGGTCTCATTCATGGCCCCTAATGTCGCCATCCCCCACCCGGCGGTCAACCCAAAAGCGCCTCAATTTTCACTCCTGTCCCGAAACCAGATTGCGTGCCACAGCGCGTCACCGCCATTAATACCGTGTGATGACAGGGAAAATGACCGGAGGGCTGACCGTTGAGGAAATTTCGAACAAACACTTGACATGTTTCCACACCCGTTTTAGAAGTAAGTGCTTACTAACATGAAAACCGCCACGACACGAGTACCCGCCGCGCAACGCCGCCAGCAGATTCTGGAGGCGGCCACCGAGTTGTTTGCCCGGCAAGGTTTTCACGGAACCACCACCCGACAGATTGCCGAGAAGGTTGGGATCAAAGAAATCATCCTCTTCCGTCTCTTCCCCACCAAGCAGGACCTCTACTGGGCAGTCATTGAAGCCACGATGCAAAAAAAACAGGCCACCCAAAACATTACCGAACTGTTGAAGTCGGGCCTGGATGATCGAACCTTGTTTCGCTCGCTGGCTCTCAGCATGATGGAGCGTGATGCCCAGGATCCCACTCTGGTCCGTCTGCTGTTTTTCAGCGCGTTGGAAGCGCACGAACTCTCCCATCGTTTCGCCCGCACGTACGTGGCCGACTTCTACAAGACCATCTGCGACTACATCCAGCAACGCATCCGCGACGGCGCCTTTCGCAAGGTGGACCCGTTGTTCGCCGCGCGCGCCTTCTTTGGGATGGTTTTCCAGTATTCGCTGGGGTGTCAGCTTTTTGGCGTCAAATTCGAACCCAAGAAAGCCGCCGACACGTTTACCGATCTTTGGTTGAAAGGAATGCAACAATGAATGTTCTCCGAAAAAGCCCTGTATGGTTGCTGCTCACGCTGGTAGCTGCCTCCTGCTCGCGCGCGCCGCAGACGCCGCCGCCGATGATGGGACCGCCCGAAGTGGCCACGGTCACCGTCGCGCCGCAACAGGTCATGTTGACCACTGAGTTGCCGGGGCGGACGGCTCCCTATCTGATCGCCGAGATTCGCCCACAGGTCAGCGGGCTGTTGTTGAAACGGCTCTTCACGGAAGGCAGCGATGTGAAAGCGGGTGATCTGCTTTACCAGATTGACCCGGCGCCGTTCGAAGCGGCTCTGAACAACGCGCAGGCGGCGCTGGCCCGCTCGGAGGCGAACTTGCCGGCGGTTCGCGCCCGCGAAGAACGGCTCCGCAAGGCGTTGGCCGACAAAGCCGTTAGCCAACAGGATTACGACGACGCGGCGGCGGCGTTGCGTCAGGTCGAGGCCGACATTCAATACTGGCGCGCATCGGTCGAAACGGCGCGGATCAACCTCGGTTACACGAAAATTACCGCCCCGATTTCCGGGCGTATCGGCAAGTCCAGCGTGACCGATGGCGCGATTGTGACCGCCTATCAGACGGTGCCGTTGGCGACTATCCAGCAGTTGGACCCGATTTACGTGGATGTGCCGCAGTCCACTGCCGAGTTACTGCGGCTGCAGAAACGCCTGGCCAGTGGCCAACTGAAAGCAGATGGCGATACGCAGCGAGCGGTGCAACTGGTTTTGGAAGACGGCACGAAGTACCCGTTGGAAGGAACATTGCAATTTCGAGATATCACGGTGGACCCGACAACGGGAACAGTGACGTTGCGGATGGTGTTCCCGAACCCGAACGCCGTTTTGTTGCCGCACATGTTTGTGCGGGCCGTACTCAAGGAAGGCGTCCAGGAAAATGCGATTTTGGTGCCGCAGCCGGCGGTGGTGCGCGATTCGAAGGGGAACCCGATGGTATGGCTCGTCAACGCCGAAAAGAAAACCGAGCCGCGCCCGCTGGTGTTGGAGCGAGAGGTTGGCAACAACTGGCTCGTGACCGCCGGGCTGACCCCCGGAGATCGGGTCATTGTGGAAGGATTGTTGAAAGTACGCCCTGGTATTCCGGTCAAAGAAGTCCCATTGGCCACGCCCTCAACGCCAACCCCACGGTAAGGAAGGTACCCCATGTTGTCGAAATTCTTCCTGGATCGTCCGGTCTTCGCGTGGGTGATCGCCATCATGATCATGGTATTGGGCGGATTGGCGATCCATTTGCTGCCCATTGCCCAATATCCGCCCATCGCGCCACCCTCAATTGCGATTACGGCGTCTTATCCGGGCGCCTCGGCGGAAACCGTCGAGAACAGTGTCACCCAGATTATCGAGCAGAAGATGACCGGATTGGACGACATGATTTATTTGTCGGCCACCAGCGATTCGTCGGGTTCGTCGCGCATCGAATTGACATTCAAACCCGACACCGACCCGGACATTGCGTGGGCTAAAGTCCAAAACAAACTGCAACTGGCCATGTCGGCTCTGCCCGACGCCGTGCAGCGCGTCGGCATCTCCGTCAACAAATCCACGCGCAACTTCCTGTTGGTTATCGGGCTGGTCTCCGAAGATGGCAGCATGGACAGCAACGATCTGCAGGACTACGCGCAATCGAACCTGGAAAAAGTCCTGGCGCGCATCCCCGGTGTCGGTGAAGTGATGCAGTTTGGCACTCAATACGCGATGCGAATCTGGCTGAATCCCGACAAGCTGACGCAATACAGTCTGACCGTGGAAGATGTGATCCAGGCATTGCGCGCCTACAACGTCGAAGTTTCCGCCGGCCAGTTGGGCGGCGCGCCGGCTCTGAAAGGGCAACGTCTGAACGCTTCCATCGTGGTTCAAAACCTTCTGAAAACACCGGATGAATTTGCCGCCGTTCCGATTCGCACCAATCCCGACGGCTCGGTTGTGCGCATCCGTGATGTCGGGCGCACGGAACTGGGCACGGAGATGTACGACATGCTACGCGCCTATAACGGCAAACCATCCGCCGCCATGGCGATTCGTCAGGAACCCGGCGCCAACGCGGTGGAGACCGCCGACCGCATCAAGGCCAAATTGGCCGAGATGAGTCCCTATTTCCCCAAGGGGATGAAAGTAACGTATCCCTACGACACCACGCCGTTTGTCAAGGTGGCCATCCACGAGGTTGTAAAGACCCTGTTTGAAGCGGTGGTACTGGTGTTTCTGGTGATGTGGTTGTTCATGGGCAATTTCCGCGCCACGTTGATTCCGACGATTGCCGTGCCGGTGGTGTTGCTGGGGACGTTTGCCGTGCTCGGTGCCGCCGGCTTTTCCATCAACATGCTCACGATGTTCGCCATGGTGCTGGCCATCGGGTTGTTGGTGGACGACGCCATTGTCGTGGTGGAAAACGTCGAGCGCATCATGACCGAGGAGGGATTGCCGGCGCGCGAGGCCACGATCAAGTCCATGCACCAAATTACCCCGGCGCTGATCGGTATCGGATTGGTGTTGTCGGCGGTGTTTGGTCCGATGGCGTTCTTCCCCGGCTCTACCGGCATCATTTACCGTCAATTCTCGATCACCATCATCTCCGCCATGCTGCTCTCGGTGGTGGTGGCGTTGATTCTGACGCCGGTGCTGTGCGCCGGGCTGCTCAAACCAGTACCCAAAGGCCATGAACCGGCCGAGAGCGCGATCTGGTTTTTACGCCCATTCCTCACCCGGTTTGACCGCGCATTTTTCTGGGTGCGCGATCGTTACGTGCAGGTGGTTGGCCATTCGCTGGCCAGGAAAATCCGTTACGTGGTGGTCTATGTGATCATCGTCGGCGTCATTGGCTGGCTTTTCATGCGGTTGCCCACGGCCTATCTGCCCGACGAAGATCAAGGACGGCTCATGGCGCAAATCTTCCTGCCGCCCGGCGCCACATTGGAACAAACGCAAGAGGTTGCCGATCAAGTACAACAATATTTCATGGACAACGAAAAAGAAGCCGTTCAAGGATGTCTGACGATTGCGGGTCGAAGTTTCTCCGGCCAGGCGCAAAACCTCGGCATGGTCTTCGTGGAACTGCGCGAATGGAACCAGCGTAACCGGCCCGACCTACGCGCCAAAGCCGTGGCGGCACGTGCCATGCGGGTCTTCTCACAGTGGCGAAACGCACAGGTGTTTTGCTTCCCGCCGCCGCCGGTCATGGAGCTGGGGTTCGCGCGCGGCGTGGATTTCCAGTTGCTCGACCGCGGTGGGCTTGGACACACGAAGTTGATGGACGCTCGCAATCAACTTTTGTACATGGCCTCCCAAGACCCGCGTTTGGCCAATGTCCGCCCCAACGGTCTCAGCGACGTAGCGGAAGCGCGTCTGGATGTGGACTGGGAAAAAGCCGGCGCCCTCGGCGTCCCGATCACCACCGTTCACAACACCGTTGCCGCCGCTTTTGGCAGCGCCTACGTCAACAACTTCATCCAGGGCGGACTGGTCAAGCGCGTCTATGTGCAGGCCGATGCGCCGTATCGGATGTTGCCGAAAGACCTCGACAAACTCTACGTCCGCAACACCGCCGGCAAAATGGTCCCGTTCAGTTCGCTGGTCAAATCCCGCTGGAAGACCGCTTCGCCCAAGCTCGAACGCTACAATGGGTTCCCGTCGCTAAATATCTGGGGCGAACCCGCGCCGGGCCGCAGCACCGGCGAAGCGATGCGCGCCTTCGAGGAAATTGTGGCCAAACTCCCGCACGGTCTCGGCTACGAGTTCACCGGCGTCTCCTACCAGGAACGCATGGCCACCGGCCAGGCGCCGCTGCTGTATGCCTTCTCGATTCTGGTCATTTTCCTGTGTGTCGCCGCGCTCTACGAAAGCTGGACGATCCCGTTTGTAAACCTGCTGATGTTGCCGCTCGGCGTCTTCGGCGCGCTGGCGGCCACCTCGTTGCGGCACCTTCACAACGATGTTTATTTCCAAATCGGTTTCCTGACCACGATGGGGCTTTCCACCAAAAACGCCATCCTCATCATTCAGTTCATCAAACACCAGCGCGAACAGGGCCTCGGTCTCATCGAAGCCACACTCGCCGCCGTTCGCATCCGGTTCCGGCCTGTTATCATGACCTCGCTGGCGTTTTTCTTCGGCACATTACCGCTGGCCATCGCCACCGGTGCCGGTGCCGGCGCGATGAACGCCATCGGCACCGCTGTTACCGGCGGCATGATCTCCGCCACGTTCATTGACCTCATCTTTATCCCGATGTTCTACGTGCTCATCGTGCAACTGTTCGGGCGCAAAGAAAGGAAGGCGTCATGAAATACTTCCGATTCATTCCGGCTCTGCTGCTGTTGACCAGTTGCTCGCTGGCGCCGAAATACACTCGCCCCACTGCGCCCGTGCCGTCCGCATGGCCCACCGGTCCGGCCTACGAATCGAGCACCGCCCCGGCCGCCACCGACCTCAAATGGCAGGAGTTCATCACCGATCCGAAACTCCAACAGGTCGTCAGCCTCGCCCTGACCAACAATCGCGACCTCCGAATCGCCGCCCTCAATGTCGAACGCGCCCACGCCATCTACGGCATCCAACGCGACGCGCTTTATCCCTCCCTCTACGCCACCGCCAGCGTCAACAACCAGCGCGCCTCCCGCGACCTGACCCAGCCCGGTCAGCCGCGCGACACCGAACGCTACAGCGTCAACCTCGGCGTCGCCGAATGGGAACTGGACTTCTTCGGTCGCATCCGCAGCCTCAAGGACGAAGCGCTCGAAACCTACTTCGCCACCGAACAAGCCCGACGCGCCGCTCACCTGTCGCTGGTGTCCGCTGTCGCACAGGCCTACCTTGCATTGGCTGCCGACAAGCAAAATCTTCGTCTGGCCGAGGAGACGCTGAAAACCCAACAGGATGCTCTCGATCTGGTCAAACGACGGTTTGATCTGGGGCTGACCACCGAACTGGACGTTCACCGCGCCAAAACGCTTGTGGACACCGCGCGCGGCGAGTGCGCTCGCTACACCCAGCAGGTCGCCCAAGACGAAAATGCCCTGCAACTTCTCGTCGGCGCTCCTCTGCCCTCCCATTTGTTGCCCAACGGTCTCGAACAGGTTGCTCCGCCGCGCGAAGTCGCCGCCGGCCTGCCTTCCGACGTCCTACTTCGCCGACCCGACGTATTGGCGGCCGAGCACCAACTGAAAGCGGCCAACGCCGACATCGGCGCGGCGCGCGCGGCGTTTTTCCCGCGCATCACGTTGACCGCCGCCATCGGCACCGCCAGCAGCGATTTGGTCGCCCTGTTCCGCAACGGCACCGAGACGTGGAGTTACGCGCCACAGATTGCCATGCCGATTTTCGATGCGCGCACATGGTCGGCGCACCGGGCTGCCAAGGTTCAGCGCGAAATTGCCGTGACCCAGTACGAGAAAGCCATTCAAACGGCTTTTCGTGAAGTCGCCGACGCGCTGGCCGAACGCGGGCCGCTCCGCCAACGGTTGGCCGCGCAGGAAAGTCTTGTGCAATCGCTCGCGGAGACTTGTCGGCTGGCGCAGTCCCGTTACGAGAAAGGACTCGACAGTTACCTCAGCGTCCTCGATGCCCAGCGCAGTCTGTTCGCTGCGCAACAAGGCTTGAATCTGCTGCGTCTGGCCCAACTGGCCAGTCGCGTCCGTCTCTACACCGTCCTCGGCGGCGGCTGGTGAACGGCTTTTTCCTCCTCCTGGCTGAATTGTCGCGCCGTTACACTCTGAATAAGCTGGCCGGGGTAAGGCACACTTGCGCCGCGGTGATTGCGTGTGTATAAGTGACCCATGAAAAACCGCCGAACCGCTGTTGGGTTCACGCTGATCGAGTTATTGGTGGTCATTACTATCATTGCGGTGCTGGCAGCCATGTTGTTTCCGGTTTTTGCCAATGTTCGTCGTTCTGCCGAGAAAGCCAAATGCGCCTCCAACATGCGCCAGATCGGCATGGCGCTGCTGGGTTACGTCCAAGAAAACGCCGACACCTTCCCCGGTCCCGTCTGGTGCGGCACACAAGCCGGCTACAAGTTGGGCGACAAGTCTCTCGCTGGCTATCTCGCCCCCCACCTCAACATGCCGGCGCCCGATTCCACCACGCGGCTCAGCCCTCTTTTCCTTTGTCCGGGCTGGGTTCGCATCAAACAACCGTCCCCCTCCAACAAAAATCCCGGCCCCGTGTACCTGCGCAACAACCGAGTCCGACTCCCCGACGGACGCATCATTGACCCCTGCAGTCATCCCGACGACGCCAATCCCACCCCCAAACTCCATGCGGTCGTCGCCAACATCAGCGCCAGTGCCGTGTTCATGCAGGATGTGGATGAATTGGTCGGCGGCGGAAACATTTACCAACGCATGAACTGGACTCCCGACTCGGTGCCTCCCTACCCCGCACATGGCGACATCCGAAACTTCCTCTACTACGATGGGCATGTCGAAGCCGTCTCGCTCCGAAAAGAAGCCCTGAACAATCCCTGATGATTAACCTAACTACACAACAACAGACACCAGAATGAATCCCTTTCAGCCACCCGGTGCCTCTTCACCGCAACGCCCTCGGAAAGGATTCACCCTGATTGAACTACTGGTGGTTATCGCCATTATCGCCCTGCTCGCCGCCATGCTTTTCCCCTCCTTTGGCAGCGTCCGACGTTCTGCCGAGAAAACCAAGTGCATCAACAACCTCCGCCAAATCGGCCTCGCCTTCCGCCAATACACCGACGAATACGACGCTCTTCCCGGCCCGCTCTTGGTCGGCCAGCGTGCCTGTTACAAGAAACCCTACGGCGACATGCTCGCCTCCTTCCTGGCCCCCTACCTCGGCTTGCCGGCCACCTCCACCTGGCGGCGTGCCGAAATTTTCATGTGCCCCGGCTGGGCGCGTCTGGCACCTCCTCCTGCCAATCCCGACAGTCCCGGCCCCGTCTGGAAACGCAATCCCACCTACATCGGCGGCAAAGACCCCTTTGGGTATCCCGCTCACGACGGATACGACGCCACCGCCCCCCAAAACCTCAGCATCATCTCCGACAAAGGTTCCAGTTTCTGGATTCTCGAAGACATCGATCAACAAGCCAATGTGTTGGGTGCCGGCTGGTTCAACGAACTACCTTCCGCCCCCGTCCATCCCAACACCCGCAACCGACTCTTCTACGACGGTCACGTCGAATCGCTCTCCAAGGAACTCACCGACACCCCGTAGTTTTCCCGCGTGTCCATTACGGCGCGGTGCCTTCGACAATCCGAATCTCGCCTTCGGTCAGGTCGTAAAGGTCATACACCAGGCGATCAATCGGGCGGTCAAGCGTGGCGCATTTCTGCTCGTAATAGTCGCGGCGGACACCATGTCCCATGTGATCAAGGAAAATACGTCTCCTTCGCGTCGGGCAAATTTGAAGGCAGAAACCAAATCACTGTCACCCGTTACCACGACGACAATATCCCCCCATCTCACGCAAGGCCAGACGGGCAATATCCAGACCGATGCGTAAATCCACGCCTTTTTGCTCAAGGTCGGGAATCATGTCTTTCACAGTTGGCGCTTGTAGCGTTTTGACCATTCCGCGTAAGGCGCTCCCCCGATCTTCCATCCGTGAACCACCACCTCACCGCGTCCAACAGCAAAGTGTGGCGTCAGTTCCAGTTTAACGAGCAACCCGATGTGCTGGCGGAACTCGGAAGTGGTCGCCAAATTGATGGTGGAACCATCAATAGGATTTCTCAGCGTATGGCTCCGCCACTACCGCCCCGACACGCCCCGTTCGATGTTGTCTCATTCGACCCGGCCTCACCA